>NZ_JBFRDH010000001.1:0-958567 GCF_052113485.1 Lysobacter sp. TAF61 | reverse complement strand
AAACCAGTGGTAGCGAGTGGATCTTCTGTAAGGTTGCGGACAACAAGTTCAGTGCGGCCGGCGGCCCTCAGAAGCTCGAGGAGATCATCAATGAGTTCCTCAAGTGGGCAGCGGCCTAACAATTCATTCAAGCCGACACCGCTCCGCGGTGCGGCTTAACTCAGGCGTTAGGCGGCATGGAAACAGTTCGGGTCGTTATGGTGGACGCCTTGCCAGAGCCGGGTACGCAGGCTTTCGCCGGGTACGGCGGGGCAACGATTAACGTCTATACAACTGAATTGTCGGAGCAAGCTGCGGTGGCCATCGCCGCCCGCAAGGTCGCTGAGGCAGGCTGGCAACTTCAGGCTGTAGATGAGACGTTCTTGCTGACCCGACCTGATCTCGTGAATGCAACGCCGGAAGGAGTCGACTACTTTGAGCAAGCACTCTTGGACGGCGTTGTGATGGTCATACATACCTACCCAGCTACTCCGGAGGAGGGAGACCTTGTCCATTAGTTGGCTGCGACCTAACAATTCATTCAAGGGGAAGCCGCTTCGCGGCTCCCCTTAACTCAGGCGTTAGGGCCCGCGCATGAGTTTCTCGTTTGTTTGTCCAACTTGCGGTGATACACACGAGGGCATGCCCACCGACCATGGCTGGAAGCTTCCCGATGTGGTCTGGGACATCCCCGAGGGTGAGCGATCCTGCCGGGGAAAGTTCAATAGCGATCTATGCCAACTTGGCGACCGGTTCTTCATTCGTTGCGTACTCAAGCTTCCCTTCACCGAGCAGTCCGGCTACTACGGCTGGGGCGCGTGGGTAGAGCTGTCGGAGACGGACTTTTATCGCTACGTCGCGATCTATGACAAGGATGGGAGCGAGGAGCCAACAGTCCCAGGAGCCATTGCCAATGCAATGCCGGGCTACTCGCAAACCCTAGGCATGCCTGTCATGGTCCAGTTCCAAGGCAGTACCAGCCGCCCAACAGTCCACGTCCCTTCTGCCAGTGGCCATCCACTAGCTCTTGAGCAGACCTCCGGCATAGACAACCGGCGCTATCACGCAATACTTGTCTCTACCGGGGCAGTGGGCGGGCCCTAACAATTCATTCAAGCCGACTCCGCTCCGCGGTGCGGCTTAACTCAGGCGTTAGGCCATCGGGGAGGGGTATGCGCCATCGGAAGCGAATGTCAGTCGCGGGAGTTTTGGCCGGTAGGCTTGTGCCCCTATGGTTGACCGCATGGCTGTTGATGGCGCCCTTAGCTGGCGCCTTCGCTACCGGCCTCGATCCTGTTATCTCGCGTGCGGAGCAAGGTGACGCGAGTGTGCAGCATGAACTGTGCTACCAGTTTCTCTACGGAGAAGGCGGGCGACAGAAGAATTTTGAACTCGCCTTCCGATGGTGCAGCGCGGCCGCCGCCGCAGGCCAGTCTAGTTCGCAGACTTTGCTAGCTGAGATGTACTACCTTGGCCTACATGTCGAGAAGAATGAAGGAATGGCGAAGGAGTATTACCTTGTGGCGGCAGAGCAAGGCCATCCACATGCGCAGCTCATGCTTGGCCGGCTAGCGCTTCACAATTCAGACGTCGTTGATCCATACCAGTTCTGCTATTGGACCCGTGCTGCGGCCGCGAGGAACTACGGCAAAGCTATTGAACAGCTCCAATCAGTGGAAGACCAGTGGCGCAAGCAGCAAAAGCCTGGTGCCGCCGGCTACTGCGATTCGGTAATGGCTAAGCAATCACACACTCAGGCGTCGCAACCAGCGCCGACAGATGCGGGAGAGGTCAGTCGGACCTCTTGTCCGCTGGAAGTAGACCGAAATGGCTGCGGCCGCAGACCTAACAATTCATTCAAGCCGAAGCCGCTTCGTGGCTCGGCTTAACTCTGGCGTCAGGCCGCTCTGCATGACTCTTCGAAACCCAGGCCCCTTCTCACTCGTGCTGACGATGCCTGCTGTGGGTCTTCTGTGCTGCTTTGCATACTTCGCATATGAGACTGGTTGCACTGCGGACCTTAAGACGGGCTCAGTAGGAGACGCACAGGAGGCCATTCGCCTGGGCGGCATTTCCTTCATCAGCCTCTTACTTGGTCTGGTTTTCGGATCACTGGCTGTCGTCGCAGCCCGCGGAGTGGATGCGGCCGTACGGGGTGGCTGTGCTGTGGCATTCTTTGTTCTAGGGGGCGTAGCGCTTTGGTTTGTCGGGGCCTCCCTAGAGGCTGCGGGCCTGCAAGCGTGTTTTGCGGCCTAATAGTTCATTCAAGCCGATACTGCTCCGTGGCTCGGCTTAACTCAGGCGTTAGGCCACATGAGAACGATCGCGGCAGTCATGGCACTTTGGCTCCTATCAGGCACGGTCTTTGCCCATGAGGATCGCATTCTGCCAATTGGTGCAGGTGGCACGCTTACCGGAATTCCTGACACCTACGGACCCGTCAAAGTGCGTATCTCGCGCGCGACGGATAACCCAAAGGTGCTTACGGGGGTTGCGCTGACATCGCCACACTTCAACATCAACCTTAACCAATGCATTGTCAGCAGGCTAAAGGACGTCACTCGTGTCCAGGCAAGCGGCTCTTGGTATCACGCTCCTGGCAGCCTCCCTCCGTACGTTTCGTTGACGTTGCCGCTTCGTGGCTCGGCTTAAAGACAGGCCGGGCGAGCGGTGACCCGATGTTCGTAGTGTCCGGAGATCTCGCATTTTCCCGCGCCGGAAATTCACTGATGTCCCGCTATTGCCCGGGTGGCTGCGGCGAGAAGCTGCAGGTTCCGCCGAGGGGGCGGCTGGAGGCCGTCGTGCCCTATCAGGATTTCGGCGAGCCCCTACAGATCGCCTCCCTACCTGATCGCCAACTACAGTTCAGTGTTTACGTCAGCGCTGGCCGTGACTAGGTCGGCGCCTGACAATTCATTCAAGCCGAAGCCGCTTCGCGGATCGGCCTAGGCCGCTCGGAGAGTTCATGCCAACGCTGTATTACTTGATGGTTGCTCTGTTCGCTGCTGGCATAGCGAACGATTGGTTCCTGGCCAGGAAGATCCGCAATGCTGTAGAGGCGGGGCGGCTTAAGGGCCAGGATTTCGAGGGTTTTCGCTTCGGTGGCTCTCCTCTTGGAATCGTCATTAACCTCTTTCGCTTGCGGAAGATGCCCGTAGCTAATGATCTATCGGACCCAGACCACATCGCGATCCGACGGCACTGCCGTACTCAGGAAGTTCTCGTCGCGTCGTTGGCCGCTTGCATCGCAGCGGGGTTCTTCCGCAATATCGCGGCCTAACAATTCATTCAAGCCGACACCGCTCCGCGGTGCGGCTAAGTTCAGGCGCTAGGCATAAGGGGAAGCTTCGTGACGCCGGAAATGCTCATTGCCGTGGTGGTTGCTGCCGTTGCGGCCTTGGGTCTTGTTACCAAGTTTCTGCCAAAGCGCAAACCACCATCCCCGGTATTCCAATGCGGCCGTTGCGGCACGGCCTCACGACACAACGACCGTACGACAGATGCCTGGCGGGGCGGTAAGACAAAGTTCTTCTGTCAGACGTGTCATGCCAAATGGCTTCAGTCGCGTTCACCGCTGGAGCGGGAGACGTACGTCAAGGCGGCTGGTAGCGCAAGCTCTGGTTGTCTTGGTGCAGTTGCACTTTTCGCATTGCTACCGCTGGGCGGCCTAGTGGCGTGGGCTTATGCCTGACAGTTCATTCAAGCCGAAGCCAATTCGCGACGCGGCTCAACTCAGGCGTTAGGCCGCATGCTCGAACCTCGCGGAATCTTGATTCAAGGAAACGTGCATGAAAGGAGTATTTCGACTCGCGGCAGTTGTTGTTGGGTTCGCGTTCTCTACAACAATTGCCACCGCACAGGAAGCAATGATTCCTGCGTCGACAAACGTGCTAGCGCAGATCGACTCGATGGCAGCGGCCGAGTTCGCAAAGGACAAGGCAGGCAGTCTGACGGTGGGCGTCATCATGGCCACCGACCGGTTCTGGACCAAAAGCTACGGTGTCACTGGCATTGGGCCGGCATCCGCACCTGCGGACCGCAAAACGGTCTACAGAATAGGATCCATCACCAAACAGTTCACCGCATTGATGCTGCTTCAACTGGTGCAGCAAGGAAAGGTTCGACTCTCCGATCCTGTCGAAAAGTACTTGCCCGAGATCGACCGGATCCAGGGCCAGATTCCGTTCGCAGCCCCTATTACTTTGGTGCAACTCGCAACGCATACGGCAGGGTTGTCCCGCGAGCCTGACGACGCGAAACAATTCACGTCCGGCCCCGTCGCGTACTGGCGCGACGACCTGCTGCGGGCTCTGGGAAAGACCAGATATATCCATAGTCCTGGCTCGCAGTATTCGTACTCGAATATCGGCTACGCGATTCTTGGGGCCGCTCTTGCGCGCGCGGCGGGCCAGGACTATATCGGCTACGTCGAGGAGCACATTTTCCAGCCCCTTGGCATGAAGGACACCGCCTTCGAACTCAATGAAGAGATGCGGAGCCGTCTTGCCACTGGCTTCGATATTGAAGAGGGCCAGTTGGATTCAACGACCTCGCAACGGGAGCTCCGCGGCCGTGGCTACAAAGTGCCCAATGGCGGCATCTATTCCACGATGGACGATCTCGCCGCATTCGTGTCGTTCGAACTCGGCAATGGGCCCGAGGCCGTTCTGCAGAAGGAGGCGTTGGACGAGAATTTCAACCGCCTCATTGCTTCCAACCCAAATCTGACCGGCGGCTATGGCATTGGGTTCGAGACCTTCCGCCGTGGCGATTTGCAAGGGTTCGGCCATAGTGGCCAAGTGGCCGGTTACGAATCCGCGGCCTATTTCAATCGCAAGTCGCAGACAGCCGTCATCATGTTGCGCAGTGCATCGGGCGGCTCGTATCGCGGCACGAGCTTGTGCATCAGCATTCTCCAGGCGCTTGACGAGGATCGACCACCGCAGGTCGGATCAGTTTCAGCGCCGTCACAGCAGGTGGCGCAGCGTCGGCAAGTACTTCTCGCTGGAGCCGGTGTTGACCGCTACCACACGCTCATCGCGCCGGATGAGGCCGCGGTCGAGTAGCTGCGGTAGGGCTGCGAGGCAGGCTGCGCCCTCGGGCGAGATCCAGTCGTGCGTGCGGCGCCACTCCGCTGCGAGTTCGGTTTCGATCTCGGCTTCATCGACCGCGACGGCCGCGCCACCGCTCGTCCGGATGATGTCCAGCACGCGGAAATGACCGACGCCGCCGGGCACGTTGAGACCCACGGCGAGGGTCTGCCCCGCCGCGGCGACTGTCGTGTCCGCCGCGCCGTCGTCGAACGCACGCACGAGCGGGGCAGTTCGTGCGCTCTGCACGCACAGCATGCGCGGGCGTCGCCCACCGATCATCCCGAGTGCCTCGAGCTCGTCCCACGCCTTCCACATGCCCAGCACGCCGGTGCCGCCGCCGGTGGGATAGATCACCGCGTCGGGCAACGACCAGCGTGTTTCGCCCGGCACCGGCTCAGCGAGTTCCAGGCCGAGCGACTTCTTCCCCTCGATCCGCCACCCCGGTTCCTGAAACGTTGCGACGGAAAACCAGCCATCTGGGATGTAGCGCTCCTTGAGGAACGCGCCGGCCTCGCGGATGGTCGGGCCGACCAGCTCGAGCATCACCCGATCGGGATAGCGCTTGGCGGCCGCGGCGACGCCGCCGAGAATTGGCATCGGCGTGTCATCCGGCATTGCGACTACGACGCTCAGTCCGCCTTCGAGCGCGTAACGTACTAGCGAATCGCCGGCGTTGCCCTGCGTCGGCACCGCGAGCCTGGTCAGACCCAGGCGTCGCGCCTGCGCGGCGACCATCGCCATGCCGCGATCCTTGAAGCTCTGCGTCGGGTTCGCGCCGTGTCCGGGATGTGCCTTGCCTTCGTCCTTGAGCTGGAGCGCAAGGCCTGCCTTTGCCGCGACCGGATGCGTCGAGTAATCGAGCAGCGGCGTCGCGCCTTCGCCGAGCGGGACGAGATGCGCGGCGTCGACCGGATCGTCGGCATCGAGCGCCATCAACGCGCCAAAGCGCCACAGGTCGCGACGCTGCGGGCGATACCACGCCGCATCCGGTTTCTCGCGCGCCAGACGCTCGAGGTCGAGCACCATCTCGACTGGCCGGCCGTCGACCGGATCGAGGTTCATCGGAACGTCGGCGGAGTACTCGACGCCGGAGGCGATACCGCGAACGCAGCGCACGTAGGACATGGGCGGACCCGATCGGAGGTCCGTCGTTGTCGCAGCCCCGCGCCCGGATTGCAACCACGCGCGGCTCTCCCTGTTCGTTAACGGCGGGTGGGCGGTGGAAGCTGCGCCGCCGTAGCCCCGCATTGGCCGTGGATGCGCCGCACTTCTCGGCCCGCCTGAGCTAGTCCTGGGACACAGGGTTTTAAGGCCTGAAGGGTTGGTCCACTGGCCGCCGCAAGCTGCTACATTTCGGGCCGGGGAGGGCCCCGTGCACGGACGGCAGCAGTTCTCGGCTCCGGTCACGGCGTTGGGCCTAACAGTTCATTCAAGCCGAACATCATCGCTACGCGCTTGGTGTCGGCTCAACTCCGGCGTTAGGCTCGTTTGGGAGATCTCTATGGGCTGGCTGATCACCAAGTACCTGCTCACTGCTGCCGTCGTGGTCATCGTGTCTGAGGCTGCAAAGCGCAGTGACAAGCTGGGCGGATTCATCGCTGCCCTTCCCTTGGTCACATTCTTGGCACTCATCTGGCTGTACGTCGAGAAGCAGCCTGAAGCAAAAATCGCCAACCATGCCTGGTACACGTTCTGGTACGTGCTGCCTACGTTGCCGATGTTCCTGGCATTCCCGCTGCTACTGCCCCGCCTCGGCTTCTGGCTGACCATGCTGGCAAGCATCGGCATTACAGTGCTGTGCTTTGGCTTGTTTGCTGGGGCGGTCCGTCACTTTGGCATCCAACTGCTGCCGTGACCGGGCCAATGCAGATCTCTGATGACCAGGTCAATGAAGCCGCACTGGCTGGCTTTGGCACCGATGCGATCCGGCTGCTCTGTGCCGGAGATGTGTCGACCTTGGTGGATCGCTATGGGTACGCGCTTGCCCTCGGCCGCGAGCCAGTGGCGGCCATCCGGGACGACTTGGCTAACTGCCTTGCAGGGCTTCGCGCTACGCACCTTATGCGCATACCTGATGCTGCCTCAGTCACGGCCGAGTACTTCCAACCGAACGACATTGGCTTGTTCGCACTCGTTGCTTTGGGAAATGCATTGATTCTTGTTGCATGCGCAGATGAGCTCAGCAGAGCGGCTTGCCCTTGGCGTCAGGTGCAGAAATGGTCCTGCTAGTTCTCCTGCTGCCGTTCCTAGCGTTCGCTTTAGTGCGGCTGGCCGGCCGTCTCCTTCCCACAGTCAGGAGTCGTCGCGTCTGGCGCGGTGCGGTCGCCGCCTGGGTCGTTCTATCCACTGCCGCCTTCTGCTCCATCGCAGATCACTATCTGAAGCAAGACCCGGGCGAAGCGCTGAGCGCTTGGCATAAAGATGGCGGATTCATGGCTCTCGCTTTCGTGTTCTACAACTCTGTCCTGGTCGCCCTCGTGGCCTCGCTGGTTGCAGTTGTCGCGCTAGTACGCCGTCGCCTGCGCAGCTAGTCTGCCTGGAACAGATCAGTGCCGCGACGGGTTTTCCCCGCTCACGATAGGAGTAGGACATGCTGCAGATGCGTCCAGGCTGCGAATGCTGCAATGTTGATCTGGCGCCAGATTCGGAGGACGCCTGGATCTGTTCGTTCGAGTGCACGTTCTGCACGACCTGCGTCGAGTCCAGGCTTGGCGGCCGCTGCCCCAACTGTGGCGGGTCGTTCTCCCTGCGGCCCACTCGCGTCGGTGGCGCCCTGGAAAGGAACCCGGCATCGACGGAGCGGGTTTTCAAGCCAGGCGGCTGCGCACCGGCAGCCTGACAGTCAATTCAAGACCAAGCCGGTCAAGACCAGGCCAGCCCGGCTCGAGTCTGGCGGTGGGCCTCCAGGTGGTCTTCGTCGCCGTATTCGCGGCTTCATCAGGGGGGCGGCCGGTTCGTCGCACGCCGGTTGCCAATGGCCCCGCCGGATCGCAGTGTTGGCCGTGCCGTAACGGACCCGTGTCGCGAGGAGACTGGAAATGAAGGCGCTGATTGCCGTTGTTGCCTGGTGCATCCTGTTCGTTCTCTGCTGGCCGCTGGCCCTGCTGGCGCTGGTCCTGTGGCCGATCGCCTGGCTGATCGCCCTGCCGTTCCGCCTGGTGGGCATCACGTTCTCCGCCTTGTTCGCGCTGTTGCAGGCAATTCTCCTGCTGCCTGCGCGCCTCCTTGGCTGGCGTTCCGGGCCCGCTGAAGTGGCGGCACGCGGTTGACCGGCCGCCGCATTTTGTAGACAGTCGGCAAGGGGAAGTTTCAACCATCCGGCGTCAGCCTTCCTGGGGAGGAAGAATGCGCAACCTGCTGCTGTCTGTCGTGGCCCTTGCCTTGCTGCTCACGGCCTGTGCCAAACCCGTGCCGCCCGCGAAAGCCGACTACGTCGGCGAGTGGCGTTCGCAGACCATGGCGCTGCTGATCACGCAGGACGGAAGCGTCGTCTACAAGCGCCTGGAAGCGGGCGTGAGCAAGTCCGTCGAGGGCCCCCTGCAAGGGTTCGATGGCGATGACTTCAGCGTCGGCCTCGGCCCGATCAAGACCACCTTCGTCGTTTCCCGGCCGCCCTATCAGGCGCAGGGGGAGTGGAAGATGGTCGTGGACGATGTGGAGCTCACCCGGGTCAAGGAAGGCTGAGCATGTCCACCGACAATCCGTGCATCGCACCCGCCGCGGCCATCGCCAATCCGCGCGCTGAAGCAGACGTGAGGCGTGAGCGGCATTCCGATGGCGGTCCTGAAGGATTCGCGTTGAACGCGCCGGGGGGTTCCTGTCTCGCGGCGCCAGCGCAATGAGCGACCGGGTCGCGCGTTACCCCGCCTCGACCTTTGCCTCCAGCGCGCTGCTGTTCTTCGGCAGCGGCCTGGCGACGACGCTGCTGCTGTCTGCCAAACCGCTCGAATCGCTGGTCGGCGTCACGGTGGCCTGCATCGGCCTGTCGATCATGCTGGGCAGGCTGAGGCGGCGAAATCTGGCGATGCAACTGATGCGTCATGGGCGAGCGGTCGAGGCCAGGGTCACCGATGTCCAGGACGACGGCCTCTTCCAGGTCAGCGGCCACGCGCCCTACCGGATCGTCGCGCAATGGGTGGATCCTGCCACCGGCGAGGTCCACATATTCCGCAGCTGGAAAGTGCTGAACGACCCCCGGGTGTTCCTCAGGCACGACCATGTCGTGGTCTATATCGATCCGCAGCGTAGCGAGCGGTATTTCCTGGATATCTCGTTCCTGCCGGAGTTCGACGGCGCCGGGCCGGCGTGATTCGGAGGAAGCAACGGCCGTCGCTGCCCGGTGGCGGCCGTCACGCCGCGCGACTATCCTGCGGCGGTGCCCTGGGGAGGGCATCGCACGACCAGACGCAAACCAGTCAACCAAGGGGAAATCGAAATGCAGAATCCGTATCAGGCGCCGGCCGCGACGCTGGCCGAGCTGTCGATGGGCGACAACACGTCGGGCATGGGCAAGGACGCGACGATTCCGCCGGGCGTATCCGGCTGGAGCTGGGGTGCGTTCCTGTTGAACTGGATCTGGGCGGTGAGCAACCGCACCTGGATCGGCCTGCTCTGCTTCATCCCGTATGTCGGCTTCGTGATGTCGATCATCCTGGGCATCAAGGGCCGCGAGTGGGCCTGGCGCAACAAGCGCTGGGACAGCGTCGAGCACTTCCAGCGCGTGCAGCGCAAGTGGTCGATCTGGTCGCTGGTGATCATCGTCGGCGTGACGGGTCTGGCCATCCTCGCGGCAATCGCCATTCCGGCGTACCAGGATTACGTGGTGCGGGCACAGGCCGCGGGCTGAGGCCGCCCTCACACCAGCCCTCTCCCGCTAGCGGGAGAGGGGCTTCATGCGGTCAGCAGCAGCGCGAGCGGCCCTTGCCGTAGCGCGCCAGCATCCGTTCGTGGAAGAACGCGTCACGGCTCATCGCGGGTAGTTCCGGATGGTTGCGCCGCATGTGCTCGACGTAGGTGTCGTAGTCGGGAATGCCGATCGCCAGGCGCGCGGTCCGGGCGCCCGCACGCCACCAGCGTGCGAGCAGGTCCAGGGCCATGGCGCCGGTATCAGCGAGCGAGGCCATCGAACGCAACATACTCACTCTCCTTGGCCGTCGGGGCATTGTTGCGGCGTGCCGCAAACGCAGCCTTCAGGCCGAAGAACACCGTGGCCAGCACCACCAGCACGAACAGTGCGCACAGGCCGGCATCGAGGTAGTTGTTGAAGATCACCCGCGTCATGTCGTCCATCGACTTGGCCGGGGCCAGCACCTCGCCGCGCGCGGCGGCATCGGCGAACTTGCGGGCGTTGGCGATGAAGCCGATCTTCGGATCCGGGTGGAACAGCTTCTGCCAGCCGGCGGTCAGCGTGCAGATCAGCAGCCACGCGGTCGGGATCAGCGGGATCCACAGGAACTTCTCGCGCTTCATCTTCACCATCACCACGCTGCAGAACACCAGCGCCAGGCCGGCGAGCATCTGGTTGGCGATGCCGAACAGCGGCCACAGGGTGTTGATGCCGCCCAGCGGATCGACCACGCCCTGGTAGAGGAAGTAGCCCCACAGGGCCACCGCCAATGCCGTGCAGGCCACGTTGGCCGCCCAGCTTTCGGTCTGCTTGAACGGTGCGTAGGCCAGGCCCATCAGTTCCTGGATCATGAAGCGGGCGACGCGCGTGCCGGCATCGACCGTGGTCAGGATGAAGAGCGCTTCGAACAGGATCGCGTAGTGGTACCAGAACGCCATCATGCCTTCGCCGCCGACCAGCCCGTGCAGGATCTGCGCCATGCCGACCGCGAGCGTCGGTGCGCCGCCGGTGCGCGAGAGGATGGTGGTTTCGCCGATTTCCTTGGCGGTGGCGGTGAGGATGTCAGGCGTGAGCACGAAGCCCCAGCTCGAGATCGCAGCCGCGGCCGATTCGGCGGTGGTGCCGATCAGCGCCGCCGGTGCGTTCATCGCGAAGTACACGCCCGGCTGCAGCACGCAGGCGGCGATCAGCGCCATGATCGCGACGAATGCTTCCATCAGCATGCCGCCGTAGCCAATCAGCGGGATCTGCGATTCGTTCGAGATCATCTTCGGCGTGGTGCCGGAGCTGATCAGGGCATGGAAGCCCGAGACCGAACCGCACGCGATGGTGATGAACAGGAACGGGAAGAGTTTGCCGCTGAACACCGGGCCGGTGCCATCGACGAACTTGGTCATCGCCGGCATCTGCAGGTCGGGCATGGCGATGAGGATCGCGACGGCCAGCACCAGGATCGTGCCGATCTTGAGGAACGTCGACAGGTAGTCGCGCGGCGCCAGCAGCAGCCACACCGGCAGCACCGCGGCGATGAAGCCGTAGGCGATCATCAGCCACGCCAGGGTGGTGCCGCTGAGGTGGAAGATCGGCGCCCACTCCGGGCTCGCGGCGACCTTGCCGCCGCTCCAGATCGCCAGGATCAGCAGGACGAAGCCGATCACTGAGACTTCCATGATCCGGCCGGGACGGAAGTAGCGAAGGTACAGACCCATCATGATCGCGATGGGGATGGTCATCGCCACCGTGAAGGTGCCCCACGGGCTGTCGGCGAGCGCCTTGACCACGACCAGCGCCAGCACCGCCAGCAGGATCACCATGATCATCAGGATGCCGATCATCGAGATCACGCCGGCGGACGGTCCCATCTCGGCGCGGATCATCTCTCCGAGCGAGCGGCCGTCACGGCGGGTGGAGAAGAACAGCACCAGCATGTCCTGCACCGCGCCGGCCAGGACCACGCCGAACAGGATCCACAACGTGCCGGGCAGGTAGCCCATCTGCGCGGCGAGCACCGGGCCGACCAGCGGGCCGGCGCCGGCGATCGCGGCGAAGTGGTGGCCGAACAGCACGCTGCGCGGCGTCGGCACGTAATCCAGGCCGTCGTTGCGGCGCCAGGCCGGTGTCGCGCGGGTGGGGTCGACCATCAGCGCGTTGCGCGCGATGTACAGGCCGTAGAAGCGATAGGCGATGGTGAACACCGAGACCGATGCCACCACCAGCCACATCGCGCTGATGGTTTCACCCCGGTGCAGCGCGATGGTGCCGATGCAGAACACGGCAAGTACCGCGACCGCGACCCAGCCAAGCCAGGACAGTGCTTTCATGACACCCCTCCGTAAGGATCAACGAAGGGTCGCGCCGCCGGTGGCGCCGGGTCAATGCGCAGTGCGCAATGGATCCTGCGACTTTGGTCTAAGCGTGACAACAATCCCAGCGTTTACAGCCACTTGGCCCGGCGAAGGAAGGCGAAGAGGATCAGGCACACCACCACGGTCACGCCGATCAGGATGCCGTAGCTGTGGCGGCCCTGCAGCTCGGGCATGTTGTGGAAGTTCATGCCGTACCAGCTGGCGATCAGGGTAGGGGCGGCCAGCAGCGCGGCCCAGCCGGCCAGGCGCTTGACCACTTCGCCCTGGCGGATCGTCACCAGCGACAGGTTCACGCTCATCGCCGCGGTCAGCATTTCGCGCAGCGTGTCGGTGGTGTCGTTGATGCGCACGACGTGGTCGAGCACGTCGCGGAAGTACAGCTGGCTCTCTTCGTCGACCAGGGTGTTGCGCATGCGCGAGAGCTGGCCAAGGATGTCCTGCAGCGGCGCCACGGCCATGCGCAGGCGCGTGAGTTCGCGCTTGAGTTCGTAGAGTTTCTTGACGGTGTCGGCGCGGAATTCGTCGGCGAAGATGTCCTGTTCCAGCTCGTTGAGGTCCTGGCTGAACTCCTGGACGATCGGCAGGAAGTTGTCGACGATCTGGTCCAGCACCACGTACAGCGCCGCGGCCGGGCCGTGGGCCATGTCCTCCGGGTCGCGCTCGAAGCGCGCCCGCGCCGGGGCGTAGCTGGTCGAGGCGCCATGGCGCACGGTCACCAGGTAGCGAGCACCGACGAACATGTGGCTTTCGCCGAAGCGGATGTGGCTGTCCACGCTCTGCGCGGTGTGCACGACGATGAACAACGAGTTGCCGTAGCTCTCGATCTTCGGGCGCTGGTGGGCGTTGCGCGCATCCTCCACGGCCAGGTCGTGCAGGCAGAACTCTTCCTGCAACTTGTCGAGGATGTCGTCGGCCGGCTCGTACAGGCCGACCCAGATGAAGGTGCCGTCATCGACGGCGAGGACGTCGCTGATCTGGTCGAGGGTGATATCGCGGCGCTGGCCGTCGCGGGTGTAGGCGGCGCAATTGACGACGCACTGGGGCAGGGTGGGATCTTTCATGGCGCGATCGTGCCCCCGCGAATCAGCCAGGGCAAGTCATCGCGGCAATGCCGTGGCCGGCGCGTGGCCGGCCGTTCAGCGCTTGCGAAGCCCCAGCCACAGCCCGAGCTGGATCGGCAGCAGCAAGGCGACCCAATGCGCATTGCGCTGCGGGTAGACCGGCAGCCAGTACACGAACAACGCAGCGACGGCGGCAATGGCCAGCACCGTCAGCCAGCGCCGGAACCACGGGCCCGGTTCGCGACCGCGCAGCAGCCGCCATCCGCCGGGCAGGAGCAGCCAGGCCAGCGGGTTCAACAGCAGCAGGTTGTTGTTGGCCCAGCCGTAGCGATGCTGGGTGCCGAGCCAGATGAACAGCATCACCGCACCGAGCACGCCCGACAGCGTCCAGAACGGCAATGCCAGCGCCGCCACTGCGCGCGGACGACGAGGGCCGGCCCAGGCCGCGGCAATGCCCAGCACGAGGCCCACCAGGCACCACGGCCACCAGCGCGGCGGCGGTGTCTGCGGCTCCGGTGGCAGCCGGTGCGGCAGGATCGGCTGCTCCGACAGCACCAGCGGCCGGCCTTGGCTGTTCTTCACTTCGCGCAGCGCGGAGGCCAGGCGCATCGGCACGTACGATTCGCTCCACACCGGTAGCGGCTGGTCCGCCGACGGACCCAGGCCGACGTCGAAGCCCAGCCACATCCACCAGGCCGGCGAGGCCAGCCGCACCGCTTCGCTGCGGTAGGTGCTGCCGTGGGAGCGGCCTTCGATCTGCCGGCGCAGGCCGCCATCGAGCACGCGGTCGAGCGAATCGCGCACGCGCGTGCTGCAGTTGTCGTCGAAGTACTGATAGGCGTAGTGCGCGTTCTCCGGCTTGGCGTTCTCGGCCAGGGCCGCGGCAAGTTCGTTGGCCTGGGCGTCGCTCAGGTCGAGCCATTGCACGTCGACGCCGCGGCCTTCGTCGCGGTACTGCAGCAGGTCCTGCTCGAACGGCAGCGCCGCCAGCTGATAGCGCATGTGGCCGCGGACGAAGCGGCTGAGGAAGTCAGGCTCGCTCGGGTCGAAGAAACCGAAGTTGTAGGAGATGGCGGCGCCGGTGTCGGGGTCGACGACGACAATGGCGTTGTGGCCGAAGCGCTCGAAGAAGATCTCGCCGGGCTGCATCGTGGCTACGCCGATGCGGGGGGTGGCGGCGAAGGCCTGGGTGCCCAGAAGGCTTGAGGCGAGCAGGACCGCGGCCATGAGCAGTCGCTTCGTTCGCCTCCACCCCAGCCCTCCCCCGCCAGCGGGGGAGGGGGCGCTTTCGTCACGCATCCGACAGGACGCCGACGTGGAAGGCGTGGACGCGGCGCGCGTCGGCGCCGGAGACGCGGAAGACGAAGCGGCCCAGGGTGAGCTCTTCGCCGGCTTCGGGCAGGTGGCCGATCGCGGCCGTGACCAGGCCGCCGATGGTGTCGTATTCGTCGTCGTCGAAGTCGGCACTGAAGCGCTCGTTGAAGTCGGCGATGGGCGTGAGCGCGTCGACGACGAACTGGCCGTCGGCCTGCGCGGCGATTAGCGCACTGGGGTCTTCTGCGTCGTCGTGCTCGTCGTCGATCTCGCCGACGATCTGCTCCAGGACGTCCTCGATGGTGACCAGGCCGGCGACGCCGCCGTGCTCGTCGATCACGATCGCCATGTGGTTGCGCGACTGGCGGAACTCGCGCAGCAGCACGTTCAGGCGCTTGGATTCGGGAATCAGCACGGCCGGGCGCAGCAGCTCATGGACACTGCCGGGGCCGTTGTCGGCAACCACGCCGCGCAGCAGGTCCTTGGCCAGCAGCACGCCGAGGATCTCGTCCTTGTCGTCGCCATGCACAGGGAAGCGCGAATGGCCGGATTCGACCACCTGCCGCATCAGGTCCAGGAACTTGCCGTCGGCCGGCAACGAGACCATCTGCGAACGCGGGATCATCACGTCGCCCACGGTCAGGTCGGACACCGCAATGGCGCCTTCCATCATGCGCAGGGTGTCGGCGGCGATCAGGCCGTCGGCTTGCGCATCGCGCAGCAGTTCGACCAGGTCCTCGCGGGTGGTGGGTTCGCCGGAAAGCGCCGAACTGATGCGTTCGAGCCAGGAACGCGGCTTCTCGTGGTGCCGTCGCTCGTGGGTTTCCTGCGCGTGGAAGCTACTACTGTCGTCCTCGGACATTGCGTTCTTGAAGGCGCCCAGGGGGAAGGGCGACGGGAGGAGTCTACCCCGGATGCGGCTGGGGTGGGCTTCCGGCCCCTGGGGCGGCGCGGAATGGACCGTCCGGGCAGCGGCCGGCTCAGTCCTGGTACGGGTCCTCGATCCCGAGTCCGGCCAGGATCTCGCGCTCGAGCTGCTCCATGCAGATCGCTTCCTTCTCGTCCTCGTGGTCCCAGCCCAGCAGGTGCAGCGCGCCGTGGACGGTGAGGTGGGCGTAGTGGGCGGCCAGCGGTTTCTTCTGCTCCTTGGCCTCGCGCGCCACCACCGGCGCGCAGATCACCAGATCGCCCAGCAGCGGCAGCTTCACGCCCTTGGGCAGGCCGGCGGGCAGGTCGGCGGGGAAGCTGAGGACATTGGTCGCGTAGTCCTTGCCGCGGTAGTGGCGGTTGAGTGCGCGGCCTTCCTTGGTCCCGACGATGCGGATCGCCAGGTCGGCTTCACGGATGCGGCTTTCCAGCGCGGCCGCCACCCATTTGCGGAAACTCACCGCCGCCGGGATGCCGGTGCGCGGAACTGCATAGTTGATGGCAACGTCGAGTCGAATGGGGCCCCGGGTCATGGCGTCTGCGCTCAGGAGGACGGGCCCGACGCCGAGTCCTTGGCGTCGCGGGCGTCGTAGGCGTTGACGATGCGCGCCACCAGCGGGTGGCGCACCACGTCGCGCGATTCGAAGAAGGTGAAGCTGATCCCGTTGACGTCATGCAGCACATCGAGCGCGTCGCGCAGGCCGGACTTCTGGTGCTTGGGCAAGTCGATCTGGGTCAGGTCGCCGGTGACCACGGCGGTGCTGCCGTAGCCGATGCGGGTCAGGAACATCTTCATCTGCTCGATCGATGTGTTCTGCGCTTCATCGAGGATCACATACGCATCGTTAAGCGTGCGTCCGCGCATGTAGGCCAGCGGCGCGATCTCGATGACGTTCTTCTCCAGCAGCTTGACCACTTTCTCCACGCCAAGCATCTCGTAGAGCGCGTCGTACAGCGGGCGCAGGTAGGGGTCGACTTTCTGGGTGAGGTCGCCGGGCAGGAAGCCGAGCTTCTCGCCGGCCTCGACCGCCGGGCGCACCAGGATCAGGCGCTGCACGCGCGCCTCGTTCAGCGCTTCCACGGCGCTGGCGACGGCGAGGAACGTCTTGCCCGTGCCGGCCGGGCCGATGCCGAAGTTGATGTCGTGGGTCGCGATCGCGTGCAGGTATTTGGCCTGGTTGGCGCCGCGGCCGCGGATCGTGCCGCGCTTGACGCGGATGCTGACTTCCTGCGGCTCGACGTCATCGGCGGCGACGGCGTCGGCATCGATTTCGGTCAGGCGCAGGTGGATCGCAGGCTCGGTCAGCGTTTCCTCGGCGGTGTCGCGCCAGAGGTCACGTAGCAGGCGTTCGGATTTGTTGACCGCGAGCGGCGGCCCGACGATGCGGAAGACGTTGCCGCGGTTGGCGATCTCCACGCCCAGGCGGAGTTCGATCATGCGCAGGTGGCCATCGAACGGGCCGGTGAGGTTGGCCAGGCGTTCTGCTTGCGCGGGTTCGAGGGCGAATTCGGAAGTGGTTCGAGAGGACATCGAGAGGAGGTGTCTTCCGTGGCGGAACGGGCGTGGCGGAGCGCGTGTTGCGGAGCAGGCCGCGCAGCTCGCCGGGGGGTAAACAGCTTGCGCCTGCACGGGCGATTTCGCAAAGCGATCGCCGTCGGGCAGGCAGCCGTGGCGTCAGTCGCGCCGCGCGGTGGCTGCAGGCCTGAGGGCGCGGATGACCAGGTACACGCCGACCGCGCCAACCAGCAATGAGCCGATCAGCCACAACCACATCACCGTGTCGCCGGCATGCTCGCCGTCGCGCAGGTAGCGCATGGCAAAGCGCAGTAGGCCGAGCGCGCCGATGGCGCAGAACCACAGGCCCAATGCGCAGCGCTGGAGCACGGTGGAGGAAGGATTCGGGTCGGACATGGCGGCAAGGTCTGCGGGCAATGGCTGCGACACGATAGGGCACGGGCCTCGGCCGCGCCGTTGCAGCTCCGGGCGGATTCGCTGCCCCACGACCGTTCGTCGGCCTGGGGTTGAAACTAATTAATCGTTGAATTAAATATAGCGCCCATGACACAGTCGCGCCAAACCCCGGCCGGGAAGGCCGGTACGCCGTCCAGGCCCGCCAAAGGGGCGATCCGTCGCGCTCCGGGCCGACCCGGGCCCGACAGCCCGGACCTTCGTGAGCGCCTGCTCGACGGCGCACTGGCCTGCTTCGCCCGGCAGGGCATCGCGGCAACGCCGCTGCGCGCCATCGCGACCGAGGCGGGGGTGACGCCGGCACTGCTGCACTACTACTTCGGCGACAAGGAGCAGCTGCAGGAGGCGGTGGTGGTCGAGCGCATCCTTCCGGCCTTCGCCCGCCTGCGCGAGCCGCTGATGCAGGCCGGTGACGATGTCGCCGAACTGGTGGCGGTGTTCGTCATGGGCATCGGCCGCCTGGTCGCCGAACACCCTTGGCTGCCGGCGCTGTGGGTGCGCGAAGTGTTGTGCGAGGGCGGCGCGTTGCGGGGAGTCCTGTTCGAGCGGATTGGCCCGCAGATGCCGCAGATGATGGCCGCGCGCTTCGCCCAGGCGCAGCAGCGCGGCGAGATCAATGAAGACCTCGATCCGCGCCTGCTGATGGTTTCGCTGATCGGATTGACCCTGTTTCCCGCGGCCGGCGCCCCGATCTGGCGCCACATGTTCCAGGCCGACGACCTGGATTTCGACGCGTTGCGCCGGCACACGCTGGCGTTGCTGGATCGCGGCCTGGGTGTGAGATGAAAGGCGCAGCCATGAACGACACGACGAGCACCTCCACGACAACGCACAAGGCCTGGCTGGCCCTGGCCTGCGTCGCCCTGCTGGCAGGCTGCGGCAAGGAGCCGGAGCAGGCGCTGGGCACGCTGGAATGGGACCGCATCGCCTTGCCGGCGACCGCGCCGGAACGGATCGTCAGCATCGACGTGCGCGAAGGCCAGCGGGTCGAAGCCGGCACGCGCCTGGTGCAGCTGGAAGTCACGCGCACGCAGGCAGAACTGGCCGCATTGCAGGCGCAGGCGCGCCAGGCCGGTGACGTGCTGGCCGAACTGGAGGCCGGCCCGCGCAGCGAGGACATCGCCCAGGCACGCGCGCGCCTGGCCGCCGCGCAGGCCGAGGCGGTGGACGCCCGCGCGTACTACACGCGGCTGCAACCGCTGGGTCGGCAACAACTGGTCGCGGCATCGGACGTCGATCGCGCCCGCGCCGCCGCGCACAACGCCGAAGCCCAGGTGGGCGTCGCGCAGGCGGCGCTGCTGGAACTCGAACGCGGCACACGCGTCGAACAGATCGCGCAGGGAGAGTCGGCGCTGGCCGCGGCCAAGGCGCAAGCGGCATCGCAGCAGGTGACCCTGCAAAAGCTCGACCTGGTCGCGCCGCGTGCCGGCGTGGTCGACAGCCTGCCGTATCGCCTGGGCGACCAGGCGCCGGTCGGCGCGCCGCTGGCGATCATGCTGGTCGGCCCCGCGCCGTATGCACGCGTCTACGTGCCCGAGCCGATCCGCGCCGGCGTCCGCGTCGGCCAGTCCGCGCGCGTGTTCGTGGACGGTCGCGACGGTGCGCTGCAGGGCAAGGTGCGGATGATCCGCAACGAAGCCAGCTTCACCCCCTACTACGCACTGATCGGCAAGGACGCGGCACGGTTGAGTTACCTGGCCGAAGTCGAACTCGTTGGCGGACAGACCGCGAACCTGCCAGCGGGGTTGCCGGTGCGGGTCGAGTTCGAGGCGACCGCGAAGTGAACGCCGGCGCCGACGAACTGGCGATCCGCGCGCGCGGACTGACCAAGCGCTTTGGCGCCCTGGTCGCGGTCGATCATGTCGACCTGAGCGTGCCGCGCGCCAACGTCTATGGCTTCCTCGGCCCCAATGGTTCCGGCAAGACCACCACCATCCGCATGCTGTGTGGGCTGCTGACCCCGAGCGATGGCGAAGTGGAGGTGCTGGGCCTGCGCATCCCCGCGCAGGCCGAGGAGCTGCGCCGCCGGATCGGCTACATGACGCAGAAGTTCTCGTTGTTCGAAGACCTGACCGTGCGCGAGAACCTCGAGTTCCTCGCCGCGGTGCAGGACATCCCGCGCGCGGCGGCGGCCAGGCGCATCGACGAACTGGTCGCGCAGTACCACTTCGAGGACCGCCAGAAGCAACTGGCCGGCACCATGAGCGGCGGCCAGAAGCAGCGCCTGGCGCTGGCCGGCGCGGTGATCCAGAAGCCCGAACTGCTGTTCCTGGACGAGCCGACCAGCGCGGTCGATCCGGAATCGCGGCGCGACTTCTGGGAAAAGCTCTTCGACCTGGCCGATGCCGGCACCACCATCCTGGTGTCCACCCACTACATGGACGAGGCCGAGCGCTGCCACCGCATCGCCATCCTCGATCGCGGCGTGCTCGTTGCCGATGGCACGCCGGACGAACTGACGCGGGCACTGGCCGGGCGCACCGTCGAAGTGCTTGCGGCGCAGCCGCGGCGCGCGCAGCAGCTGCTGGTCAAGGTGCCCGGCGTGCTC
This sequence comes from Lysobacter sp. TAF61, assembly GCF_052113485.1. Taxonomy (NCBI): domain Bacteria; kingdom Pseudomonadati; phylum Pseudomonadota; class Gammaproteobacteria; order Lysobacterales; family Lysobacteraceae; genus Lysobacter; species Lysobacter sp. TAF61. Next base: position 938,464 of record NZ_JBFRDH010000001.1, on the reverse strand, counting down.
AGCGTGGCGCAGATCGGCAATTCGCTGCGCGTATTGAACGAGAGCAATGGCGACGCCGCCGAACGCCTGCAGCAGGCGCTGGCCGGTGCCGGGATGGAAGCCACCGTGAAGGTCTCGCAGCCCAACCTCGAGGACGTGTTCGTCTCCGCCACGCGCGGCCGTGACCCCAGTGGCAGCGGTCCGGAGCAGGAGCGCGCCGCATGAACCTGCGCCGCCTGCTTGCGATCGTGCAGAAGGAAATGCGGCAGATGCGCCGCGACCGCATCACGCTGGCGATGATCGTCGGTATTCCGGTGATGCAGCTGGTGCTGTTCGGCTACGCGATCAACCTCAACCTGCGCGGCCTGGAAACCGGCGTGGCCGACCAGGCCAACACCGCCGGCTCGCGCGCGGTGGTCATGGACATGGTCGCGACCGGGGTGATCGATCCGTCGGTCAGCGCCACCTCGCCGCAGGAACTGATGGAGCAACTGCGGCGCGGCAACATCAGCGTCGGCGTGGTGATCCCGCCGGACTTCGAGCGTCGCCGCTACGAGGGCCGCGAGGCGGTGCAGGTGCTGGTGGACGGCAGCGACACGGTGGTCCAGAGCGCTGCGATCCAGCTCGCGCAGTTGCCGCTCAGCAACACTCCGACCAACAACCTCGCACCGGCGCGCGCGGGCACCGGCCAGCTCGGCGCTGGCCAGATCAGCGTGGTCAGCTTCTACAACCCGGAACGGCGCTCGGCGGTGAACATCGTGCCGGGCCTGATCGGCATCATCCTGACCATGACCATGGTGATGTTCACTGCCGTGGCCATCGTCCGCGAGCGCGAACGCGGCAACATGGAGCTGCTGATCGCCACGCCGCTGACCAGCAGCGAGTTGATGATCGGCAAGGTGCTGCCCTATGCCGGCATTGGCCTGATCCAGACCACGCTGGTGATCGTGCTGGGCATGTGGCTGTTCGACGTGCCGATCCGCGGCAGCCTGCTCGACGTCTACCTCGCCGCGGTGCTGCTGATCGTCGCCAACCTGACGCTGGGCCTGTTGATCTCGACCAAGGCGCAGTCGCAGTTCCAGGCGATGCAGATGACGTTCTTCGTGTTCCTGCCGTCGATCCTGCTGTCGGGCTTCATGTTTCCGTTCGCCGGCATGCCCAGGGTGGTGCAGTGGCTGGCCGAGGTGCTGCCGCTCACCCATTTCCTGCGCCTGATCCGCGGCGTGATGCTGCGCGGCGCCACCCTGGTGGAGCTCTGGCCGGAGGTGCTGGCGCTGCTGGCCTTCATCACGGTGATGATGACGGCGGCGATCCTGCGCTTCCGCAAACGCCTGGACTGAGGCCGTACTCCCGACGGACGACTTGCGCGCCACCGCGCCATTGCGCAAAGTCCACTGGCTTCGATTGCCGGCTTGAACTGCCGGCTTCAATCGCCTGGGGAGGCGCAATGCACAAGCTCGCGATAGCTGTTTCCACCTTGTTGCTCGCACTGGCCGGTAGCGCCGCCGCGGCCGAGGTCACCGTACTCAGCGCGGCCAGGATCCACACGATGGACACCGGCCAGCCGCGCGTGCAGGCGCTGGCCTACGACGAGACCGGGCGCATCCTTGCCCTGGGCGACACCGCTGCGCTGCTCAAGCGCTACCCGAAGGCCAAGCGCGTCGATGCCGGCGAGTCGACCGTCATCCCCGGCCTCATCGACGCGCACGGGCATGTCTCGGGCCTCGGCCTGACGATGCTCACCGCCGACCTGGTCGATTCAACCAGCAAGGACGAGGTGATCCAGCGCCTGCGCGGGTTCGCCGCGAAGTTGCCGGCCGATGCCTGGTTGATCGGACGCGGCTGGGACCAGAACGACTGGCCGGAAAAGCACTTCCCGACCGCCGCCGACCTCGACGCCGCCTTCCCCGACCGCCCGGTCTGGCTCGAACGCATCGACGGCCATGCCGGCTGGGCCAACAGCGCGGCGATGCGCGCGGTCAAGCGCGACCTCGCTGGCAGCTGGCAGCCCGATGGCGGCCGCATCGATCGCGACGCTGCCGGCAAGCCGACCGGAATCTTCATCGACGGCGCCATGCCGCTGGTGGATGGTGCGCGGCCGCCGCTCGACGAAGCAACGGCCGAGCGCGCGCTGGCACTGGGAATGCAATCGGCCGTGGAGCACGGCCTGACCGGCGTCCACGACGCCGGCGTGAGCCTGGCCGAATTGAACCTCTATCGGCGCCTGGCCGACCGCAATGAGATGCCGTTGCGGATCACCGCCATGGCGGCCGGCGACGGTGACGCACTGGCCGAATTGTGCCGCGACGGCCTGTACCGGCACCCGTCGGGCCGCCTGCAGATGCGCACCGTCAAGCTCTACGCCGACGGCGCGCTGGGCAGCCGCGGCGCGGCGATGCTGCAGGACTACAGCGACGAGCACGGCAATCGCGGCCTGCTGCTGACATCGCCCGAGGCGCTGGCGGCGGCGGTGGCCAAGGCCAAGCGCTGCGGCGTGCAGGTGGCGACGCATGCCATCGGCGACCGCGGCAACCATGAGGTACTCGAAGCCTATGCACGCGCACTGGGCGCCGACGCCGCCGGCGATCACCGCTGGCGCATCGAGCACGCCCAGGTGCTGACGCCGCAGGACCTGCCGCGCCTGGCGCAGCTGCATGTCATCGCCTCTATGCAGCCGACCCACGCCACCAGCGACATGCCCTGGGCGCAGGACCGCATCGGCCCGCAGCGCATCATCGGCGCGTATGCCTGGCGCCAGTTGCGCGACAGCGGCGCACGCCTTGCGCTGGGATCGGACTTCCCGGTGGAATCGGTCGACCCGCGCTTGGGGTTGTATGCGGCCACGACCCGCGCCGACGCCCACGGCCTGCCGGTGGGTGGGTGGTTCCCGCAGGAGAAGCTGACCGCATTCGAGGCGCTGCGCGGTTTCACGCTCGACGCGGCCTATGCCGGTTTCGCCGAGAACGAAGTGGGCAGCCTGGTCGTCGGCAAGCGCGCCGATTTCGTCGTGCTGAAGGAAGACCCGCTGGCGATTGCGCCGGCTCTTCTGCGCGAGCTGACCGTCGTGGCGACCTACGTCGACGGCCGCGCGGTGTACACGGCCGGGAAGTAGGGGAGATGTCCCAACCCTCTCCCGCGCCGCGGGAGAGGCGCTCGATTACGCCGCGTCCTGCTCGCCGGCCGTGGCCACGCGCCCGCGCAGCGAATTGCTCAGCGCTTCGGTGATCAGCACGTCAACGAACTGCCCGACCAGGCGCGGATGGCCGGCAAAGTTCACCGAGCGCATGTTCTCGGTCTTGCCGGTCAGCTCGTTCGGATCCCTCTTCGACGGGCCTTCCACCAGCACGCTCTGCACGCTGCCGACCATGGCCTGGCCGATCGCGCGGGCGTTGTCGTTGATCGCCGCCTGCAGGCGCGACAGGCGCGCGTGCTTCTCCTCGCCGGAGACGTTGTCCTCCAGGTCGGCCGCGGGCGTGCCGGGACGGCGCGAGTAGATGAAGGAGAACGACTGGTCGAAGCCGACGTCCTCGATCAGCTTCATCGTCTTGTCGAAGTCGGCCTCCGATTCGCCCGGGAAGCCGACGATGAAGTCCGACGACACCGAGATGTCCGGACGCACCGCGCGCAGCTTGCGGATCTTCTGCTTGAACTCCAGCGCGGTGTAGCCGCGCTTCATCGCCGACAGGATGCGGTCGCTGCCGGCCTGCACCGGCAGGTGCAGGTAGTTGGCGAGCTTGGGCACGTCGCGGTAAGCCTCGATCAGCGAGTCGGAGAACTCCAGCGGATGCGAGGTGGTGAAGCGGATGCGGCCGATGCCTTCGATCTCGGCGATGGTGCGGATCAGCAGGCCCAGGTCGGCGACCTCGCCGTCCCCGCCATCCTCGGCCGGGGCAATGGGACCGCGGTAGGCATTGACGTTCTGGCCGAGCAGGTTGATCTCGCGCACGCCCTGCGAGGCCAGGTCGGCGACTTCGACCAGCACGTCCTCGAACGGCCGGCTGATCTCCTCGCCGCGGGTGTAGGGCACCACGCAGAACGAGCAGTACTTCGAGCAGCCTTCCATGATCGACACGAACGCGCTCGGGCCGTCGGCGCGCGGTTCGGGCAGGCGGTCGAACTTCTCGATCTCGGGGAAGCTGATGTCGACCTGCGGCAGGCCGGTGGCGCGCTTGGCGGCGATCAGTTCCGGCAGCCGATGCAAGGTCTGCGGGCCGAACACCAGGTCGACGTAGGGCGCGCGCTTGACGATCGCTTCGCCTTCCTGCGATGCCACGCAGCCGCCGACGCCGATCACCACCGGGCGGCCGCCCTGCTTGAGCGCCTTCCAGCGGCCGAGCTGGCTGAAGACCTTCTCCTGCGCCTTCTCGCGGATCGAGCAGGTGTTGATCAGGATCACGTCGGCTTCTTCGACCTTGTCGGTCAGCTCCATGCCGTCGCTGGCGGCGAGCACGTCGGCCATCTTGGCCGAGTCGTACTCGTTCATCTGGCAACCGTGGGTCTGGATGAAGAGCTTCCTGGCGCCGGTCGGGGCGGCGGCAGCGGGGGCGGCGGGGGCAACAGGGGCAGCAGCGGTGTCGGTCATGGTCTCGATCCGGGGAGGGCGGCGGTTATTCCGCGCCGGAGGGGGCGTCATTCTACCCGCGCCGGCGCCAGGGGCGGGCCGGGTCGGGCGGCCGATCGCGTTGGATCAGGGGAAGGGCAGGGCGCGAGGTGCGCCGCCGGGGTCGAGGGAATGTCCGTGAAGGCAGGTGCGTGGTGGCTGGGGGCCGTATGCCTGCTGGCATTGTCGCCGGCGGTGGCCGCCGGTCCCGAGCGCTGCGAGCGCGGGGGCGACCCTGCCGCGAGCGCCTCCGCGGCCGTGTCCACGCCGGCGTGCCCCGGGGCCGCGACCGCCGCCCCGCTGGGCCGGGTGAGCCAGCCGTCGATGCCGTCCCGGGTCGGAGAATCGGCGCTGCTGCTGCCCACAGTCGCGCGGGAACTGCAGGAACCGCAGGTCGCAAGCATCGATACGGCGGCAACTCCTGACGAAATGCCGATGCGGGTGGCGCAAGGCGAGGTCTACCGGTACACCAGCGGCGGCGACGTTATTTACAGCAGCGGCCGTCCGGCCAGGCGCGCGGGCATCGGCGCGGTCAGCCTGGTGCGCTACACCTACATGGAAACCTGCTACGCCTGCGACCTGCAGCCGGGCATCGACTTCGGCACGGTCAGCCTCAACACCGATGCCTACCGGCGCGAGATCGCCTCGGCCGCGCGCGATTTCGGCGTCGACGAGTCGGTGGTGCGGGCGGTCATCCATGCCGAATCGGCCTACAACCCGCGCGCGCTGTCGCGGGTCGGGGCGCAAGGGCTGATGCAGTTGATGCCGGACACGGCGCGGCGCTTCGGCGTCGCCAACGTCTTCGATATCGGGCAGAACATCCGCGGAGGCGTGCAGTACCTGGCGTGGTTGCTCAAGCGTTTCAACGGCAACCTGACGCTGGCCGCGGCCGGCTACAACGCCGGCGAAGGTGCGGTCGATCGCTACCGGGGCGTCCCGCCCTACAGCGAAACCCAGCGCTACGTCGAACGGGTGGCGGTGCTGGCCGACCGCTACCGCAACGCCAGGGCAGCGCCCTGAGCGTGGCCATGACAGGGGCCCAACGGGCGATGCCGGGGGTGGGGCTCCGGCGTCGCCCGCCATGGGAAAAGGGGGCAGCGGGCGCGACGCGGCATGGGTCACGTTTCGCTTCAGTCAGTACGATCAAGCACTTGTAGCGGTAGGGGAGACAGGACACACTCGCGGCCATGAGGGGGGGCTCACTGCTACTGGGGATTGCCTGTTTGCTGGCTGCGGCGCCGTCCGTGGCCGGTGCCCTGTACCGTTGCGATCTGGCCGACGGCAGTCGCAGCTACGTCAGCAAGAAGCCGCCCAACGCGCGCTGCATCGTGATCAGCCAGTCGCACGGGGGCAGTCGACCCGCCGCCGCGCCGGCCAAGGCGCCGGTCGCCATCGGCAACGCAACCCCGGTCAACGCCGTCGCCGGTTCGCCCGTCGCGGTCCACGCGCAGGCGCCTGCCGCGCCGGTCTCGGTGCCTGCCTCGTTGCAGGTGGCCAGCACCGCCAGTCCGCCGCCCGCCGTTGCTTCCTACGCCAGCACAGCGGCCGCCAGCACGGCGCCGCGGGTAGTGCGTGGCCAGGTGTACTCGTACATCCAGGATGGCGTCCGCCACTACACCAGCCAGGCGCCGCGAGGCGTGGCCAACGCCGGCGCCGTGCGCACCATCCGCTACAGCTACATCGAGACCTGCTATGCCTGCGGCGTCCGGCCGGGCGTGAACTTCGGCACGGTCCGGCTCAACACCGACGCCTACCGCAATGAAATCGCCATGGCCGCCCGCCAGCACGGGGTCGACGAGGCGATCGTGCGCGCGATCATCCATGCCGAGTCGGCCTACAACCCCAATGCGCTGTCGCGGGTCGGGGCGCAGGGTCTGATGCAGCTGATGCCGGCCACGGCGCGACGCTTCGGCGTCAGCAACGCGTTCGACGCCGGCCAGAACATCCAGGGCGGCGTGCAGTACCTGGCCTGGCTGCTCAAGCGCTTCAACAACAACCTGGCCCTGGCCGCGGCCGGCTACAACGCCGGCGAGGGCGCCGTCGACAAGTACAAGGGCGTGCCGCCCTACAGCGAAACCCAGCGCTACGTCGTACGCGTGGCCCAGCTGGCCGAGCGCTACCGCGGCGCGGGCACCGTCGTGCGCTGATCGCGCGGGCCAACCCGCCGCCGGGCCCACGGGCCTGACCACGACTGGCTCGCTGCCAGCCCGCGACCGGCCCGCAAAACCAGTGATTCCAGAGCCGCCGGGCGCCTGACGGGCCCCAGCAGGCGGTTTACGCAACATCGGCGGATTGTCGGGCCATTCACCGTTCCGTTACACTTCCCCGTCTTTTGTGCCGCGAGCCGTCGCCAGTGGCTGGCTACGCGGTGTAACTTCGAACAGCTTTGCGGAGTGCCGGATGGCCAACCAAGGGGTCCATGATCCTGTCAACCAGGGCCGCCGTCGGTTCCTGACCGCGACCACTGCCGTGGTCGGTGCGGTCGGGGCCGGTTTTGTGGCGGTGCCGTTCATCAAGTCCTGGAATCCCAGTGCCCGAGCCAAGCTCGCCGGCGCTCCGATTTCCGCGGACATCAGCGCCCTTGAGGAAGGCCAGCGCATGATCCTGGAATGGCGCGGTCAGCCGATCTGGATCGTCAAGCGCTCCAAGGCCATCCTTGATGCGCTGCCGACCCTGGACTCGCGCCTGCGCGATCCCAAGTCGGACAACAAGGACCAGCAGCCGGCCTACATCACCGGTGAGCTGCGCTCGATCAAGCCGGAGATCTCCGTGCTGGTCGGCCTGTGCACGCATCTGGGCTGCTCGCCGGAAATGAAGGCCGAGATCCGCCCCGAGCCGTTCGATGACGACTGGAAGGGCGGTTACTTCTGCCCGTGCCACAAGTCGCGCTTCGACATGGCCGGCCGCGTGTTCCAGGGCGTCCCGGCGCCGACCAACCTGGTCGTGCCGCCGCATCACTACGAAGGCGACACCACGATCATCATCGGCGTCGATCCGTCGTCCGGCAGCAAGGGAGCGGCGTAAGTCATGTCGAACATCATTACCCGCACCGCCCTGGGCGCCTGGGATTGGGTCAACGCGCGCGCGCCCGGCATGATGCCGGCGTACCGCAAGCACATGACCGAGTACTACGCGCCGAAGAACTTCAACTTCTGGTACTACATGGGGTCGCTGGCACTGCTCGTGCTGGTCAACCAGATCGTCACCGGCATCTTCCTGACGATGCACTTCAAGCCGGCAGCGGCTGAAGCGTTCTCGTCGGTCGAATACATCATGCGTGACGTGGAGTGGGGCTGGCTGATCCGCTACATGCACTCCACCGGCGCGTCGATGTTCTTCATCGTCGTGTACCTGCACATGTTCCGCGGCCTGATGTACGGCTCGTACCAGAAGCCGCGCGAGCTGGTGTGGATCCTGGGCATGCTGATCTACCTGGTGCTGATGGCCGAAGCCTTCATGGGCTACGTGCTGCCGTGGGGCCAGATGTCGTTCTGGGGCGCCAAGGTGATCATCTCGCTGTTCGGCGCGATTCCGGTGATCGGCAACGGACTGACCGAGTGGATCATGGGCGACTACCTGCCCGGCGACGCCACCCTCAACCGATTCTTCGCCCTGCACGTGATCGCGCTGCCGCTGGTGCTGCTGCTGCTGGTCGTGCTGCACCTGGGTGCGCTGCACGAGGTCGGTTCCAACAACCCCGACGGCGTCGACATCAAGAAGGGCCCGAAGGGCAACCGCTGGGATTCGGCCAAGCCGCTCGACGGCATCCCGTTCCACCCGTACTACACGGTCAAGGACCTGTTCGGCGTCGGCTTCTTCCTGATCATCTGCGCGTTCGTCATCTTCTTCGCGCCGGCCTTCGGTGGCTGGTTCCTGGAGCATGACAACTTCACCGAGGCCAACCGCCTGGTGACGCCGGAGCACATCAAGCCGGTCTGGTACTACACCCCGTACTACGCGATGTTGCGCGTCATCCCGCACAAGCTCAGCGGCGTGATCGTGATGTTCGCCGCGATCGCGGTGCTGTTCCTGGTGCCGTGGCTGGACAAGTCGCCGGTGAAGTCGCACCGCTACCGCGGCATCCTGACCAAGGTCATGCTCGGCATGCTCGCCATCTGCTTCCTGTGGCTGGGCAAGATCGGCGCCGGCCCGGGTACCGACCCGGTCGAGACGATCATCGGCCGCGTGCTGACCTTCCTGTACTTCGTCTTCTTCATCACGATGCCGCTGTGGACCAAGTTCGACAAGACCAAGCCGGTGCCGGAACGGGTGACGATGCATGACTAACCAGACCGACGTCCGCCAGCCCTTCCAGAAGACGCACATCGTGAAGAAGCTCGCCACCTTTGCCGCCGGCCTGTTGGTTTCGGTCACCGCCTTCGCGTCCGAAGGCGGCCACCTGCTGCAGTCGGGCACCGACCTGGGCGACCAGGCGTCGCTGCAGCGCGGCGCCAAGCTGTACATGAACTACTGCTCGGGCTGCCACTCGCTCAAGTACCTGCGTTACTCGCGCATGGCCGAAGACCTCGGCCTGAGCGAGGACGACGTCATGGCCAACCTGAACTTCACCGGCGCCAAGGTCGGTGAGCAGATCCAGGTCAGCCTGACGCCGGAGCACGCCAGCCAGTGGTTCGGCAAGATGCCGCCGGACCTGAGCCTGATCGCCCGCGTGCGCGGCACCGACTGGATCTACACGTACCTGAAGTCGTTCTACCTGGACGAGGCGCGTCCGCTGGGCTGGAACAACCAGCTGTTCCCGAACGCCTCGATGCCGAACCCGCTGTGGGAGCTGCAGGGCCTGCAGCACGCCGAGTTCGGTGAAGCCGACAAGAAGACGGGCGACCGTCCGGTGCACGGTCTGAAAGTGACCACGCCCGGCAAGCTCGACGAGAAGGGCTTCAACCAGGCGGTCCGCGACATCACCACTTTCCTCGAGTACGCCGGCGAACCGGCCGCCCTCAAGCGCCAGAGCATGGGCGTGTGGGTGATCCTGTTCCTGGCGATGTTCACCATCATTGCCTACCTGCTCAAGCTCGAGTACTGGCGAGACGTGGACAAGCACTGATCGCTGCTGTATCCCTTGGAGCCCGCCCAGCAATGCGCGGGCTCCTTGGTTGATGCGGCGGGCTGCGCGATCGAGGCCGTGACGACCGTCCACACGGGGTGGATGGCGTCTTGCCACTGGCGGATTCCGGTGGCTGGGAGAGGTCGATAATGGCGGCGAGTCCACGTATGCGTAATGCCCTGACGCTGTTTTCCTCCACCGATTGCGTGCTGTGCCATCGCGTGCGCCTGGTGCTTGCGGCCAAAGGCGTCACCTACGATCTGGTCCCGGTCGACCCGCAGAACCCGCCCGAAGATCTCGTCGATCTCAACCCCTACCACTCGGTGCCGACCCTGGTCGAGCGCGACCTGGTGCTCTATGCCGCCAGCGTGGTCAGCGAGTACCTCGACGAACGCTATCCGCACCCGCCGCTGATGCCGGTCGACCCGCTTTCGCGGGCGCGCCTGCGCCTGGCGATGCTGCGCTTGGAACACGACTGGGTGCCGCAGGTGCAGGCCATCCAGCTGGGCAACAAGGCCCAGGCCGAAGCCGGCCGCAAGCGCCTGAAAGAGCTGCTGACCGCCTCGGTGCCGCTGTTCAAGGCGAGCAAGTTCTTCCTCAATCCCGAGATGAGCCTGGCCGACTGCGCGATGGCGCCGATCATCTGGCGGCTCGACGCGCTGGGCGTGCCGATGCCGAAGGACGGCAAGGCGATTGAGGACTACGGCAACCGCATCTTCCGCAACCCCGGCTTCACCCGCAGCCTGACCGAGCAGGAACGCAAGCTGCGCGAAATGCCGGCCTGAGCCGCGGCCGGTCCTTTGAAAAGACGGGCGGGCCTGCTGGGCCCGCTTCGTATTTGGGCCTCCGGTTTCCACCTGCCCACGACATGACGGCGCTAAACTGCGCACATGAGTCAGGAAAGTCCCCCGATGACCAGTCACCGCCCCTATCTGCTGCGGGCGTTGTACGAATGGATCGCCGATAACGGCATGACCCCGCACCTGCTGGTCGATGCCGCGCGGCCGGCCGTGCAGGTGCCGGTGCATGCGGTGAAGGACGGCAAGATCGTGCTCAACATCGCCGAGCGCGCGGTCTCCCATCTGGAGATGGGCAACGACGCCATCCGCTTCAGCGCCCGCTTCGGCGGCGTCAGCTATCCGGTGAGCGTGCCGGTGCAGGCGGTGCTGGCAATCTACGCGCGCGAGACCGGGCAGGGCATGGCGCTGCCCGACGACGTGCATGCGGCCGGCGACGATGGCGACCTCGACAGCGACATGGAAAACAACGAAGAGGGCGTGACCACGACCCTCAGCGCGGTGCCCAGCAATCCGTCGCCCGAAGGCGACGACGATGGCCCGCAATCGCCGACGCCGTCGCCGCGCCGCGGCGGGCACCTTCGCATCGTCAAGTAACGCAGGCCGTCATCCCCGCGAACGCGGGGAGATCCAAGGACGTCGCGCTGGCCTTTCAGTGCAACTGCGCCGGCGCCCGCGTCACCGGCCCGCTGAACGCAATCAGCCGATCCCCGCGCAGCACCATCCGGCCCACGTGCCGGTCCTCGCCATCGATCGAATAGTCGAAGCGGAAGGTGCGTTCCCAGCCCAGCCAGCCACTGTCCTGGCGGCACAGGCGGATGCCGGTGGCGTGCACGCTCTGGTCCAGCCACTGCACCCCGGCGGCCTTGCAGGCGTCACGACCGACCGCTTCGGCGCGCTCGGCGGCGGCGCGGCCGGCACTCCAGAATGCGAACACCATCGCAGCGGCAATCATCAGAAACAGTAAAGTCGGCATGCAATTGGGGACCGCGGATGATGGGAAATCCAGGTCCTAAATGTGGCGGCGCGCCGCGCCGGCCGCAAGGGGTACAGGACATTGCTGACAGGGGAGCAGGTCCACGATGAAACTCGTCTTTCCGGGTGGCGAACACCCGCAGGTACTGCTGGGCCACGGCATCAACCGCATCGGCTCCGATCCACACTCCACCATCGTCATCGACCGCCCCGGCGTGCTGCCGCAGCATTGCCTGCTGCATGTCACCGCACAGGGCGTGATGCTGGATGTTCCGCCCGGCACCGCGGTCAGCGTCAACGGCCGCAACGTGGCCGGGCTGATCACGCTGCGCCCGGGTGACAGCGTCGGCTTCGACCAGGTCCAGGCCAAGCTCGCCGCACTGGGCCCGGCCCCGGTGGTCGGTCGCCAGCCCCAGCCAGCCGGCCCGGATCTGATCCCGGCCAACGACGACCCGGGCGTGACCGCGGTGCGACCGGTGGTGCCGCGCTTCTTCCTGCGCGGCATCTCGGCCGAAGTGTCGGGGCGGAGCGAACCGCTGGTGGGCGTGATTACCGTGGGCCGCAGCAGCGAAAGCACCCTTCGCTTCGACTCGCCGGGGTTGTCGCGCAACCATGCCCGGCTGATGCCCACTGACAGCGGACTGCAGGTCGAAGACCTGGGTTCGAGCAACGGCAGCTTCATCAACGGCAAGCGCGTCCTGCGTGGCGAGGCCAAGGTTGGCGACGAGATCGCCTTCGACACGGTGCGCTTCCGGCTGGCGGCCACGGCCAAGGCCGAGCCCGTGCAGGTCGTTGCCGCGCCGCGGCCTGCGCCGGGCAGACGGCCGCTGTGGCCGCGGCTGCTGGCGATCGTGCTGCTGGCTATGGTGCTCGTGGGCGCGGCGGCGGCTGTCGCCTTCGTGCTGTCGGGTCAGCGCCTGCCGGCTTTCTGAGCAGGCGCCCGGGGCGTCGCCGCCTCAACCCGGCGGCGGGCCCAGCTTGAGCGACAGGTCGATCGCGCGGACGTGCTTGGTCAGTCCGCCGATGGAAATGCAGTCGACGCCGTCTTCGGCGATCGCGCGCAACGTCTGCATGTCGACGCCGCCGGAGACCTCGAGCGGAATGCGCCGGTCGAACGGCGGGTTCGACGCGATGCGGACGGCCTGGCGCCGGGTATCGGCATCGAAGTCGTCGATCAGGATGCGATCGCAACCTTCGCGCAGGGCTTCTTCCAGCTGCGCGATCGTCTCCACCTCGACGATCAGCGGCAGTTGCGGGTGCATCGCCCGGGCGGCGCGGATGGCCGCGGTGAGCGAACCGGCCGCGCGCACGTGGTTTTCCTTGAGCATCACCGCGTCATGCAGGCCGATGCGGTGGTTGACGCCGCCACCGACGCGGACGGCGTACTTCTGCGCCAGGCGCAGGCCGGGGATGGTCTTGCGGGTATCGAGGATTTTCGCGCCGGTACCCTGCACGGCATCGACATAAGCCGCGGTGGTGGTCGCCGTGCCAGACAGCGTCTGCAGGAAATTCAGCGAGGTGCGCTCGGCACTGACCAGTGCCCGCGAGCGGCCCTGCAGGATCGCCAGCACCGTGCCCTTGGCGACGCGATCGCCTTCGGCCACGTGCCAGTCGATGCGCACCTGCGGATCGAGCGCGCGATGGCAGGCATCGAACCACGGACGGCCGCACACCACGGCGTCTTCCTTGCACAGCAGGTAGGCGCTGTCGGCGGTATCGGGCAGCAGGGCGGCGGTGACGTCGCCACTGCCAAGGTCCTCGGCCAGTGCGCGGGCGACGTCGTCCTCCACGACCTCGGCCGGCGGCGGGGCGAAGGGCGCGGTCATGCGCCGGGGAAAGCGTCGACCTGGGCGGTGGCGATGGCCTCTTCGGCCAGCAGCACCGGGATGCCATCGTCGATGCGATAGGCGATCTTGCGGTCGCGGGTGATCAGGGCTTCCTTCACCGCAGCGGCCTGGGCGCTGCCGTCGCCGCGGACGATGCCACCGGCCTGGATTGCGTCGTTCAGGGCCTGCAGGCCGCGGCCGTCCAGCAATTGCAGGGGCTGGCGGGTGGTTGGGCAGACAAGGAGGTCGAGCAGCTTGCGATCCATACGGTGTGGTGCCGGGGGAACGGAACAGGGCGTTAGAATACGTCTTTGCACAAGGGCAGGACCATGCCAGTAGACCAAGTAGCGCCGCTTGTCGGCATCGTGATGGGCTCGCGCTCCGACTGGGAGACGATGCAGCACGCCGCCGCCAAGCTCGAGGCGCTGGGCGTCCCGCATGAGATCCGCGTGGTCTCGGCGCACCGCACCCCCGACGTCCTGTTCGACTACGCCGCCACTGCGCAGTCGCGCGGACTGCGCGCGATCATTGCCGGCGCCGGCGGCGCAGCCCACCTGCCGGGCATGCTCGCCGCCAAGACCGCCGTGCCGGTGCTGGGCGTGCCGGTGCAGAGCAAGGCGCTCAACGGCATGGACTCGCTGCTGTCGATCGTGCAGATGCCGGCCGGCATCCCGGTCGCGACCTTCGCCATCGGCAATGCCGGCGCCGCCAACGCCGCGCTGTTCGCTGCCGCGATGCTGGCCGCCGAGCATCCGGTGATCGCCGCGGCGCTCGACACCTTCCGCACGCGCCAGACCAACGACGTGCTCGCCAACGACGATCCGCGGAAATGACCACGGTCGGCATCCTCGGCGGCGGGCAACTGGCCCGCATGCTCGCTCTTTCCGGTGCGCCGCTTGGCCTGCGCTTCCTGGTGATGGACAACGTCGCCGACGCCTGCGCCGGGCAGTTCGCGCCGATGGTCGTGGGTGACTACCGCGACGAATCCACGCTGGCCGAATTCGCTTCGCGCGTCGACGTGGCCACGTTCGATTTCGAGAACGTGCCGTCCGAATCGGCGCAGTGGCTGAGCGAACGCGTGCAGGTGTTCCCGAATCCGCGCGCGCTGGCAACGGCGCAGGACCGGCTGGCCGAGAAGACCCTGTTCCAGGAGCTGGGCATCCCGGTGCCGCCGTTCGCCGCGATCGACACGCGCGAACAGCTCGACGCCGCGATCGCGAAGATCGGCGCGCCTTGCATCCTCAAGACCCGCCGCCTGGGCTACGACGGCAAGGGCCAGTTCCGCATCAAGACGCCGGCCGATGCCGATGCCGCCTGGGACACCCTGGGCGCGCAGGCGAGCAAGGTCGGCCTGATCCTGGAAGGCTTCGTCCATTTCGAGCGCGAGCTGTCGGTGGTGGCGGTACGCGGCCGCGACGGCGAATTCCGCACCTGGCCACTGACCGAGAACTGGCACGTCGACGGCGTGCTGTCGGCCAGCCTGGCCCCGGCGCGCGTCGATACCGCGCTGGCCGAAGTCGCCTACGAACATGCGCGAAAGCTGGCCCAGGCACTGGACTACGTCGGCGTGTTCGCACTGGAACTGTTCTGCCGCGACGGCAAGCTGCTGGCCAACGAACTCGCCCCGCGCGTGCACAACTCCGGTCACTGGACGATCGAGGGAAGCGAGACCTCGCAGTTCCAGAACCATCTGCGCGCGGTGCTCGGCCTGCCGCTGGGCGACACGCGCATGGTTGGCCTGGCCTGCATGCTCAACTGGATCGGCGAGATGCCGTCGCCGACGCCGGTGCTGGCCGAGCCGGGTGGTCACTGGCACGACTACGGCAAGTCGTCGCGCGCCGGTCGCAAGGTCGGTCACGCGACGGTGCGAGCCGACTCCTCGCAGGCGCTGGCGACGTCGCTGCAGCGCATAGGCGAAGGGCTGGGCCGACAGGCGCAGGTCGATCCGGTGATCGCGGCGCTGGCGCGCTCGTAACGCCGCCATCGGCACGAAACGCAAACGGCCGGGTTTCCCCGGCCGTTTGTTTCTGGAGCGCTCTGTCGCTTACTTCAGGTCCGCTTACTTCAGGTTCGCGGCCACGAAGTCCCAGTTGACCAGGTTCCAGAACGACTCGACGTACTTCGGGCGGGCGTTGCGGTAATCGATGTAGTAGGCGTGCTCCCACACATCGCAGGTCAGCAGCGGGGTGTCGTCGCCGGTCAGCGGGGTGGCGGCGTTGGAGGTGCTGACCAGGGCCAGCGAACCGTCCGGACGCTGCACCAGCCAGCCCCAGCCCGAACCGAACGTGCCGACCGTGACCTTGGTGAACTCTTCCTTGAACTTGGCGAAGTCGCCGAAGGCCTTGGTGATGAGCTCCGCCAGCTTGCCGCCGGGCTCGCCGCCGCCGTTGGGGGACAGGCAGTTCCAGTAGAAGGTGTGGTTCCAGATCTGCGCGGCGTTGTTGAACATGCCGCCCTGCGACTTGCGGATGATGTCCTCGAGCGCCATGCCGGCGAACTCGGTCCCCTCGATCATCTTGTTGAGGTTGTCGACGTAGGTCTTGTGATGCTTGCCGTAGTGGAAGTCGATGGTTTCGCCGGAGATGTGCGGTTCGAGCGCGGTGCGGTCGTAGGGCAGGGCGGGCAGTTCGATGGCCATTGCGGGCTCCAGAGGGCTGGCTAAGGGGAGGGCCGGGGGCGCGATCCGGGGTGCCGGAGCGTCCGCGGCTCGGGAAGGCTTACAATTACCCATTCTATCCCCACGCTTCGTTGCCGTGCCGTCAAAGGTTCGCAACGCACCATCGCAGGAGTTGCACCCATGTCCGTTATGGAGCGGATCCAGGCTGAAGTCGAAAGCCATCCGATCGTCCTTTTCATGAAGGGGACGGCGCAGTTCCCGATGTGCGGCTTCTCCAGCCGCGCGGTGCAGGCGCTCAAGGCGGCAGGTGCGAACGAGCTGCACACCGTCAACGTGCTCGAGGATCCCGAGATCCGCGCCAACCTGCCGCGCTACTCGAACTGGCCGACATTCCCGCAACTGTTCATCCACGGCGAACTGATCGGCGGCTGCGACATCACCATGGAGCTGTTCGAGTCCGGTGAGCTGGCGCGCATGATCAGCGAGACCCACAGCCAGTGATGGCAGCGGTGGAACCCGCGCAGGATGCCCGCGCGCTGGAAGGCCGCGCTCTCGAAGGACGTGTCGTTCTGGTGACCGGCGCCCATGGCGGCCTCGGCCAGGCCGCTGCGCTGGCGTGCACGCGCGCCGGGGCGACCGTCATCCTGCTCGGGCGCAAGCTGCCGAAGTTGAACCGCGTTTACGACGCGCTGGCCCAGGCAGGGCCGGAGCCGCTGCTGTACCCGCTCGACCTGGAAGGCGCGTCGCCTGACGACTACGCCGAGTTGGCGCAACGCCTGGAAAGCGAAGTCGGCCACCTCGACGGCGTGCTGCATTGCGCCGCCGAGTTCGCCGGCCTCACGCCGCTCGCGCAGACCGACCCGGCCGTCTTCGCCCGCGCCATCCACGTCAACCTCACCGCGCCGTGGTGGCTGACCCAGGCCTGCCTGCCGCTGCTGGGCAAGGCGCGCGATGCGGCCGTGGTTTTCGTCCTCGACGATCCGGCGCTCACCAGCAAGGCGTACTGGGGCGGCTATGGCATTGCCAAGCAGGGCGTTGCCGCCCTGGTCGGCATGCTCCATGGCGAACTGGCCAACAGCAACGTGCGCGTGGCCGGGCTGCAGCCGGGTCCGATGCGCACGCCGTTGCGCGCGAAGGCCTATGTCGAAGGCGATGACCGTTCCGCCGCCGATCCGTCGGCGTATGCCGCCGCCTGCGTCACCCTGTTGTCCGAGGCCGGGGCGGCGCATCGCGGCCAGATCTGGAATCCGCCCGCGCCTTCGGCGTTGAGCCTGCCCGTTCTTCCGACCCTTCCAAGCCAGCCGGGCCACTGACGCCTGCCGATGACGCCACGCCCATGACGATTGCCTCGGCGGCCCTGCTGCTGTTCCTGATCCTGGACCCGCTCGGCAACGTGCCGGTGTTCCTGAGCCTGCTGCGCGGCCTGCCGCCCAGGCGCCAGCGGATCGTGCTCGCGCGCGAACTGCTGATCGCCCTGGCGGTGCTGATGATGTTCCTGTGGGGCGGCAAGTACGCCCTCGAACTGATGCACCTGCGCCAGGAGTCGGTGTCCATTGCCGGCGGCATCGTCCTGTTCCTGATCGGCATCCGCATGATCTTCCCGCCGCCGGAAGGCCTGATGGGCGAGATCCCCGACGGCGAGCCTTTCATCGTGCCAATGGCCATCCCGCTGGTGGCCGGCCCCTCGGGCATGGCCGCGGTGATGCTGATGGGCAGCAACGAGCCCACCCGCCTGGGCGAGTGGAGCCTGGCCCTGCTGATCGCCTGGGGCGCGACCGCGGCGATCCTCTTCAGCGCCACCTTGCTCTACAAGCTGATGGGCATCCGCGCGCTGACCGCCATCGAACGCCTGATGGGCATGCTGCTGGTGGCCATCTCGGTGCAGATGTTCCTGGACGGCCTGGGCACCTACCTGCAGATCGCCCCGCCGTAAGCGCCGCGGCCAGGTCCGGGGCCATCGTTCCCCGGAGCCCGCCCATTGCCCCGCGGTCACTGCCGCCGGGCCTGCACCGCCAAGGCTACCGGCCTCCCGGGACGGCTTTGCCGCCCATGGCGAATCTTGACCGTCGTCACGTCTCTGTCACAAGACGCACATAGCCTGTTAAACTACTGTTAACACAGTGGTAGGGGCCCGCACCCCACAGGGGCCGGGGCAGCCGCAAATCCGAATTTCGACCAGGCGCGGACAGGTTCCGCGCTGGTCGCGTCGTTTTTTCCATTCGAACCATGTATGAGGCCATCGCAATGACCCATCCGAACCGCGTCCGTATGTCCAAGCTCACGCTTGGCCTGCTGGCTGTCCTCGCTACTTCCACTGTGTTCGCCCAGGCCACCTCGGCCGGTATCGGCGGTCGCGTTGTCGCTGCTGACGGCCAGCCCGTCGCCGGCGCCGAAGTCGTCATCACCCACACCGAGTCGGGCACTGTCAGCCGCGCCGTCACCGGTGCCGACGGTCGCTACAACGCCCGCGGTCTGCGCGTCGGCGGCCCGTACACCGTCACCATCAACAAGGCCGGCGCAGGCAGCACCAGCCAGGACGGCGTGTTCCTGAACCTCGACAAGGTCAACCAGGTCGACCTGTCGCTGAACAACGAAGTCACCACGCTGGAATCGGTGCAGGCGATCTCGTACGGCGGTTCGGAAGTTTTCAGCGCCAACAAGATGGGCGCCGGCTCGCAGATCACCCGCGAGCAGATCGAGTCGATGCCGAGCATCAACCGCAACCTGCAGGACTTCGCCCGCCTCGACCCGCGCGTCGTGCAGAGCGACAAGGCCCGCAACGAGATCACGGTCGGCGGCCAGAACCCGCGCTACAACGTGATCCGCGTCGATGGCATCAGCGGCGCCGACTCGTTCGGCCTGCAGGGCAACGGCCTGCCGACCCCGCGCCAGCCGTTCTCGATGGACACCATCGATGAGATCTCGGTCGACGTCGCCAACTACGACGTCACCATCTCCGGCGGCACCGGTGGCGTGATCAACGCGGTCACCAAGTCCGGCACCAACGAGTTCCACGGTTCGGTCTACGGCATCTACCGCGACAACGACTGGTCGGGCAAGAACCAGAACGACGTCCGTCCGAAGCTGTTCGACAACGAGCAGACCTACGGCATGACCTTCGGTGGTCCGCTGATCAAGGACAAGCTGTTCTTCTTCGCCAACTACGAGAACTACACCGGCAAGGACCTGTTCACCGGCAACTCCGGTTTCGGTCCGGTCGGCTCGGGCGAGAGCAACATCGTCGGCATCACCCAGGCGCAGATCGATGAAGTCATCGCGCTGTCGCGGGCCAAGGGCTTCGATCCGGGCACGCTGGCCAAGCCCTCGCTCGACACCGAGAGCGAAGAGTACGGCCTGAAGATCGACTGGAACATCACCGACGCCCACCGCGCCAGCTTCCGCTACGGCAAGACCGAGCAGAGCACGCCGTTCCTGCAGGGCTTCAGCAACTCGGCGCTGGCCCTGAACACGTACCACTACGTGCAGGACTTCAGCCTCGAGACCTACAGCGCGCAGCTGTTCAGCGACTGGACCGACGTGTTCTCGACCGAAGCCAAGGTGTCGTACCGCGACTACTCGGCCGTGCGTAACCCGCTGGCCGACCTGCCGGCGATCGCCGTGCGCATCGGCAGCAACACGCTGAACTTCGGCACCGAAGAGAACACCCACGCCAACGTCCTCGAGACGCAGACCTGGAATGCGTTCTTCGCCGGCAACCTGTTCCTGGGCGACCACACCGTCAAGTTCGGCGTCGACTACGAGTCCAACGAGGTCTACAACCTCTTCGGCCGTCGCGTGAACGGTGTCTACACCTTCAACAGCATCGCCGCCTACGCCGCCAACCAGTCCAGCCGCTACCAGCTGTTCTACCCTCAGGGCGGCGACCTGGACGCGATGGCAGCCGTCTTCACGCAGCGCAACGTCGGTGTGTTCGTGCAGGACAGCTGGGCGGTCAACAGCAACCTGACCCTGACCTACGGCCTGCGTTACGACGGCTCGATCGTCGATGACGCGCCGAAGTTCAACGCCGCCGCCTCGGCGCTGTTCGGCGTGCGCAACGACAACACCATCGACGGCACCGACCTGTGGTCGCCGCGCTTTGGCTTCAACTACACCATCGACAGCGAGCGCCCGAGCCAGGTGCGTGGTGGTCTTGGTCTGTTCAAGGGCGCAGCGGCCACGGTGTGGCTGGCCAACCCGTACGCCAACAACGGCGTGACCTACACCGACTACTTCGATGCCAACGGCACCACCTCGTTCTCGCCGGACCCGAATGGCCAGCTGGCCATCGCCCAGGCCGGTGGCACCCCGGGCCAGCAGTCGGTCGACTTCATCGATTCCGACCTGGCGCAGCCGTCGGTGTGGAAGTCCAACATCGCGTTCGACACCGAGCTGCCGTGGTGGGGCGTTGTTGCTTCGACCGAGCTGGTGCTGACCTCGGTCAAGGACGGTATCTACTACCAGCAGCTCAACCTGGGTAACGTCGGTGCGATCGGCCAGGATGGTCGTGCGATCTACTGGAACCAGCAGGGCCGCAACCCGCTCAACTGGGATCGCAATGGCGTGTCGAGCGGCGGCGCACTCGCCCGCGGTAATCGGTCCGCGGCGCAGAATGGCTACAACGACGCCATCATTGCCAAGCAGACCAACAAGGGCGAGAGCCAGCAGCTGACCCTGTCGTTGAACAAGCCGTTCAACGATGGCGACTGGGCCTGGGCGCTGTCGTACACCTACACCAACGCCAACGAAGTCAGCCCGCTGACCAGCTCGACCTCGAGCTCGCAGCTGGGCAACACCTCGGTCTTCCAGGCCAACGAGGAAGTGACCGCGACCTCGAGCTACGAGATCAAGGACCGCTTCCTGGCCACGGCCAGCTGGAAGCACGCGTTCTTCGGCGACAACAACACCATCGTGTCGATGGTGTATGAAGGCCGCTCGGGTCGTCCGTACAGCTACAACTTCGACAATGACGTGAACGGCGACGGTCGCCTCAACGACCTGCTGTACATCCCGACCGCTCCGGGCGACGTGATCGTCGGCCGCGGCGCGACGAAGGCTGCCGAAGAAGCAGCGTTCTGGGATTACATCTACAACAACGAGTACCTCAACTCGCACCGTGGCCAGGTCGCCGAGCGCAACGCTGCCACCGGTGAGTGGGTCAACCAGTTCGACCTGCACGTCGCCCAGGAATTCCCGGGCTTCATGAAGGGCCACAAGGCCGAGCTGTCGTTCGACATCCTCAACTTTGGCAACCTGCTCAACAAGGATTGGGGCCGCATCGAGGAAGCTGCGTTCCCGGCAATGCGTGGCGTGGTCGAGTACGGCGGCATCGATCCGGCGACCGGCAAGTACGTCTACCGCTTCAACACCCCGGACAACCTGACGATCTACGACGACAAGGGCGTTTCGCGCTGGGCCGCCCAGGTCAGCGTCCGCTACCAGTTCTGATCGGCAGCAATGCCTGTTTGACGAAAACGGCCGGGTTTCCCGGCCGTTTTCTTTTGTGGGGGGGCAGGCTAGAGTCGTACCGGTAAACAAGACGAAAGAAGAGATAGCAATGAGCGCCACCATTGAAACCACCCTCCCCACCGTCAACGCCCGCATCTACCCCAAAGGCGGCCTGGACGTCCTCTCGCGTGACGAGGTCGCGCGCCTGCGCGACGTGTCCACCGGCATGCACGACCTGCTGCGTCGTTGCGCGCTGGCGGTGCTGACCAGCGGCAGCGCTTCCGACGATCCGCGCGCCGCGCGCGAGCTGTACCCCGAATTCGACATCCAGGTGCACCAGCAGGACCGCGGCGTACGCATCGACCTGACCCATGCGCCGGCGATGGCCTTCGTCGACGGCGAGATCATCCGCGGCGTGGCCGAGCTGTTGTTCGCCGTAGTCCGTGACCTGGCCTATACCGTGATGGAACTGGGCCCGGACTCCAACCAGGACCTGGAATCCTCCTCGGGCATCACCGACTCGGTGTTCGGCCTGCTGCGCAACGCGCGCATCCTGCATCCCACCGAGCCCAATCTGGTGGTCTGCTGGGGCGGCCACTCGATCTCGCGCGACGAGTACGTCTACACCAAGCAGGTAGGTTACGAGCTGGGCCTGCGCGGACTCGACATCTGCACCGGCTGCGGCCCGGGGGCGATGAAGGGCCCGATGAAGGGCGCGACCATCGCCCACGCCAAGCAGCGCCGCAGCCGCACGCGCTACATCGGCATCACCGAGCCGGGCATCATCGCCGCCGAATCGCCGAACCCGATCGTCAACCACCTGGTGATCATGCCGGACATCGAAAAGCGCCTTGAGGCGTTCGTCCGTCTCGGCCACGGCATCATCGTGTTCCCCGGTGGCGTCGGCACGGCCGAGGAGATCCTCTACCTGCTCGGCATCCTGCTTCGGGAAGAGAACGCGCACCTGCCGTTCCCGCTGATCTTCACCGGCCCGACCGCGTCGGCCCCGTACTTCGAACAGATCGACAAGTTCATCCGCCTGACCCTGGGCGAGGAAGCGACCAAGCGTTACGAAATCATCGTCGGCGACCCCGACAAGGTCGCCAAGCGCATGACGGCGGGCATCCGCAAGGTCCGCGAGCACCGCATCGCGCAGAAGGACTCGTTCTTCTTCAACTGGTCGGTGGATATCCCGCTGGCGTTCCAGCGCCCGTTCGTGCCCACGCACGAGGCGATGGCGTCGCTCGACCTGCACCACGGCCGCAAGCCGCACGAACTGGCCGCCGATCTGCGCCGCGCGTTCTCCGGCATCGTCGCCGGCAACGTCAAGGAAGACGGCATGCGCCGGATCGAGGCGCACGGCCCGTTCGAGATCCACGGCGACGCCGACATGATGCAATCGCTCGATTCGCTGCTGCGCGCCTTCGTCGAGCAGCGCCGCATGAAGATCGCCGGCGAGTACAAGCCCTGCTATCGCGTAGTCGCCTGATCGCTTGAAGCCTCTCTCCCGCTCGCGGGAGGGGGGTTGGGGCGAGGGCAGGGCGCCGCAGCTACCCCGGCGACACCGGCAAGCGCACCGTCGCGATGAACCGCTTGCCTTCCTGCTGCGTGATCACGCTGCCGCGACCGCCGGTCAGCGCCTCGATCCGCACCTGCGAGGCATTGAGGCCGACGTGATGGCCGGGGTTGTGGCCACCGGTGGGCGCCAATGGATTGATGATGCGCACGATCACCGTATCGGGCGTGGTGGTGACGGCGATCTCGATCTGGCCGCCGTCCGGGCGACGCTCGATGCCGTGGCGGATCGCGTTTTCGACCAGCGGCTGGATCGACAGCGCCGGCACTGTGACTGCCGGGATCTCGCGCGGCAGTTGCCAGTCGACCTGCAGCCGCTCGCCGAAACGCAGTTGCTCGATCTCCAGGTAACGACGCGCCAGCGCCAGTTCGTCCTCGAGCGAGATGTCGCGCGGGCCGGCCAGCGCGGCGCGGAACAGATCGGCCAGGTCGAGCAGCAGGCGCTCGACTTCCTCCGGCTTGCGGTGCACGAGCGCCGCGCCGGTGTTGAGTGTGTTGAAGAGGAAGTGCGGTCGGATGCGTGCCTGCAGGGCTTCCAGTTGAGCCTGCTTGGCCTGGACGGCCAGCTGCCGCGCCCGCCAGTGATTCTGGAATGCGGCCAGCCCGAGCAGGCCCATGGCCAGGGCCATGCCGGTCAGGCGCAGGAACAGCGATTGCCAGTCGTCGCGCTCCAGCGTCCACAGGTCGCGCAGCAACAGCCAGGTCAGTGACCCGACCAGCCAGGTGCTCAACAACAGCACGCAAAGCGCGACATAGGCCACGCTCTGCGGTTTCAGGCGCACCAGCGGACGCCGCACCAGATACAGCATGGCCAGGCTGAGCAGCAGCACCCACTGCACCAGGATCGAGGTCAGTCCGAAATACACCCAGCGGTCCTGGCTGATCCCGGGCGCAAGCGCCAGGATGATCGAGACACCTTCGCCGGCGACCAGTGCCCAGATGATGGTGGGCGCCTGCCAAAGAGTGTCCAGCGGATGGCTGGGTGCCGGTGAGGTCATGTCCTGTTGGCGATTCGGGCCCGAGCGACATCATGCCCTGTCGCTTCGCCCGTGGCTGCCCCTGTCGTCCATTCCTGACAGCTCGCTGCCCGCCGCTCATTCTGTCCCGCGCTCCGCTAATCGGTTGTCGCTGGCGCTCCCGGCGGGCGGTCCCTATGGTTGGCAGGCAAGTTTCCCGGGGAGGGGACAATGCCGTTTAGCCGTCAACACACCCGGCGCTCTCAGTACAGCGCCAGGAACCAGGAACGTGGATTCACCTTGGTCGAACTTGCCATCACCCTGGCGGTGCTGGCGGTGCTGATGTCGGTGGCCATTCCCGGTTTTCGCCTGGTCCAGAACTCGAGCCGGCTCAGTGCGGCTGCCAACGAGCTCGTGGGTTCGCTGCAGTCGGCGCGCATGGAAGCCATCCGCCGCAACGGCCGGGTGGTGATCTGCAGCTCCGCCGACGGCGCCACCTGCAGTGGCGTGGGCACCTCGCAGGGTTGGGTGGTGTTTGCCGACGCCGACGCCGACTCCAGCGTCGATTCGGGCGAGGAGATCATCCTGGCCACCGCCGTGCCGACGCCGCTGACCATCAAGGCCAGCAGCGCCGTGACCGAGGGCATCGTGATGTTCCGCTCCGACGGCATGGCCCGCAACAAGGGCGGTCAGCTGCTGACCGGGCAGATCCGCATCTGCATGGCCGCCACCGTGCCCGCCGACAACGTCCGCAATGTCGCCATCGGCGCCGGCGGCCGGGTCCGGGTCGAGCGCGACAGCACTGCCGGCGTGTGCAACTGAGCCCGACAAGACGAACTACTGGAATCTCCCATGAATCATTCGCAACGGCGCCAACCATCCGCCCCCCGCGCCTCGCAGCGCGGCATGAGCCTGCTTGAGGTGCTGATCGCAGTGCTGGTCCTGGCCATCGGCCTGCTGGGCGTGGCTGCGCTGCAGGCGACCGCGCTGCGCAACAGCCAGAGCTCGCTGGAACGCAACCAGGCCGTGATCGCCAGCTACACGATCCTCGATGCCATGCGGGCCAACGTCGTCAGCGCGCGCGCTGGCAACTACGCGCTGGCGCGCACCTGCACGGTGCCAACCGCCGCCGGTACTCCGCCGGACCTGTTGCGCGATGCCGACCAGCAGGACTGGATCCGCGACATGCAGGCAGTGATGGGCGACAGCGCGTGCGGGACGGTCGAATTCGCCAGTGGTATCTACACGATCACGGTGGAATGGGACGACTCGCGTGGTTCCGGTGGCAGCAGCGCGCAGACGCTGAAGACGATGGTGCAGATATGAGCAACTCCATGGTCCGGACCGGCCACTCCCGGCGCGGCGTTCGCGGCGTCACTCTCGTCGAGCTGATGGTCGCGATGCTGATCGGCCTGCTGGTCACGGTCGGCGCGGTCGGCATCTTCATGACCAACCGCAAGAGCTACGCGGCCACCGAAAGCCTGGGTCGCGTCCAGGAAGGCGCGCGCATGGCATTCGAGCTGATGGCCCGCGACATCCGCGACGCCGACGGCACCCCCTGCGCCCAGCCCGGGCCGGCCGTCGCCGGTCAGGCGCCGATGCTGCCGATGGCGAACGTCGTCGTCGGCACCGCCTGGTGGAAGAACTGGGGCGATGGCCTGGTGGGCTACGAAAACGGTGGACTGACCAATACCGTGGCCGGCACGGATGCGATCGAACTGCATTCGGCCAGCGACGACGTGATCTCGGTCAACACCTACGCTTCCAACACATTCACGCTGACCCGGGCCCCGACCGATTTCGTCGCCGACGACGTGGTGGTGGCCTGCGACAACACCCAGGCGGCGATATTCCGCATCGGCGCCCCGTCGGGCAACGACATCACGGTCTCGGCCAACAGCACCAAGAATTGCAGCCAGAACCTCGGCGTCGGTCCCAGCTGCGGCGCGTTCGGCTACGCCTACGCCACCGCCGACAAGCCGGCGATGGTCGCCAAGCTCAATGCGGTGCGCTGGTACGTGAAAGCCAACGGTCGCGGCGGCAATTCGCTGTACCGCAGCGTGCTTGACCAGGAGTCCGAGATCCTGGAGGGCGTCTCGACGCCAGCCTCCGGCGTGGGCGGTCTGCAGCTTACCTATCTGGTCGAAGGCGCAAACGCCTACGTCACCTCCACTGCCGTGACCGCCGCCAGCAACTGGAAGCGGGTCAAGGCCGTTCGCGTCGAGCTGGAGTTCGAAGGCCAGCAGGACCGCGACTCCGATGCCATCAAGGCAGGTACCGACGGCAAGGGCCTGCGCCGGTCCATCCGCCATGTCGTTTCTCTCCGGAACCGAACCTCATGACTTCCCGCATGCGCCGCCCCGTACCCTCCATGGCCTCGCAGCGCGGCATCGCGCTGCTGGTGGTGTTGATCCTGCTGCTGATCATGACGCTGCTGGGACTGGCGAGCCTGCGCGGCACGCTGCTCGGCGAACGCATGAGCGGCAACCTGTTCGACCGCAGCCTGGCCTTCCAGTCCGCCGAGTCCGCGCTGCGCCAGGGCGAGGCGGTCGCGGCCGGCCTGACCTCGATACCCACGGCCACCGATTGCAGCAATCCCGGTGGCGTCTGCGGCCGGCCGGTCAACGGTGCCGATCGCTCCCTCGCCGACGACGGCTGGGTGACGGCCGCGAAGATCGGCACGGGAACACAGAACGATCTCGCCGTCGGCACCGCGAGTGACCTGCAATACCTGGTCGAGTACCTCGGGGAATTTCCCAATTGGTACAACTGCGACAAGGTGACCAGCGGTGCAGGTGAGGTGCAGCCCGGTTGCATGGGCCATCGTTACCGCATCAGCGCACGTTACAAGGCCGATGGACGCTCGCAGGTTCTCCTGCAGTCCATCTACCGCCGTTACTGAGGCCTGGGGAGATGACCTTGCATACCGACACCAATCGCAAGCGCGCGGCGCTCCGTGGCAGCCGCAGCCGCTTCTACGCCGTGGGCCTTGGCTTCATGGCGACATTGGCAGGGCTCCCCGGCCACGCCGCGCTGGTCATTCCACCGACCCCGCTGCAGTCGGCCTCGCCGGTGCCGCCGAACATCATGTTCATCCTCGATGACTCCGGTTCGATGGAGGAAACAACGATGCCCGACGATCCGGCGCGCACCTCGCCGGTCCGCATCGAGAGCGCCACGTACACGCTCAACACGCTTTCGTACAAGCCCAGCATCACCTATACGCCCTGGAAGAACGCTGCCGGCACCACGCTCACCGGCGGTACTGCCTACGATTCCGCCTACAGCGATCTGAGCCTGGCATCGGGCACCACCACCAACCTGGGTAACAGCGTCCAGACGTTCTACGTACCCAAGTCGGCCGCGGTGGAGACGTCGACGGCCACTGCGGACTTCTACCGCTTCCAGATCCTGACCGATGGCACGATCTACCGCAGCGAGTACCTCGACGGCACCGCACCGCCGGCGCTCAGCCTGCTGTCGCAGGGCAGCATCGGCAAGTCTTCGGGCCAGTGGTTCTACGTCAACGTCACGGCTCCGGCGCAGTCCAAGGACCTGACCTTCACCACCAGCGGCGGCAGCGGCGGCGACCCCGACCTGTACATCAGGCTGGGCGCTGATCCCACGACGGGCACCTCCGACTGCTCCAAGACGCAGAGCGGCCGCGATCACTCCTGTGTGATCTCCTCGCCGACCGCGGGCGGCGTCTACCACGTCGGCATCTACGCCGACGGCGGCAGTGCCTTCACCGGCTTGACCCTCAATGTCACCTACGTCGACAACAGCAGCAGCGGCATCGGTTGCTCCACGAGCGGTGGCCTGGGCTGGCGCAACTGCACCCGGGTGACCCCGACGGGACGTTCGGAGGCCGCCGAGAAGACCAACTACGCGACCTGGTACTCCTATCACCGCACCCGCATGAAAGCGGCCAAGGCCGGCGCCAGCGAGGCATTCAGCGCGCTGACCGGTTCGAAGTACCGGGTGGGTTACACGACCATCTGGAACCGCTCGACCAAGTACATCCCGGTGGCTACCCATAACGGTCTGTTCGAGGACGTTACCGGCACCGCCGCTTCCACCAACCGCACCGACTGGTTCAACCGCCTGCACGCAGCGACCGGCAGCGGCCGCACGCCGCTGCAGACCGCGCTCAACCGCATCGGCCAGTACTACAGCGACGCCACCACCGGCGCCAAGGGTGCCTCGGGTCCTTACGGGCCGGCCACCACCAACCAGCTGGCCTGCCGTCAGAACTACGCGCTGCTGACCACCGACGGTTACTGGAACGATGGCCTGGTCGACGTCGGCAACTCCGACGGTACGGCAGGCCCGAACATCGGCGGCTCACCGACCTACTCGCCGTCCGCGCCGTACCAGGACAGCAAGTCCCAGACCCTGGCCGACGTGGCGATGGAGTACTGGAAGAAGGACCTGATGCCGAACATGTCCAACATCGTGCCCGCCTCGACCGCCAACCCGGCGTTCTGGCAGCACATGGTTACGTTCGGCGTCTCGATCGGACAGAAGGGCACGTTGCCGCAGACCAGCGTCGCCCAGGTGCTGGCCGATGGCGCCAGCTCCTTCACCTGGCCTGACCCGACCGATGCCGAAGACGAAGAACGCATCGACGACCTGCTGCACGCGGCGGTCAACGGCCACGGCACCTTCGCGATCGCCAACAATCCGGAGCAGTTCTCGCAGGCGCTGCAGTCGGCGTTGTCGGAGATCATTGCCCGGGAGAATTCCGGTTCGAACGTCACCGTCACCAGCACCGGGTTGCAGAGCGACACCCGCGCCTTCGTCGCCAAGTACAAGTCCGGCGAGTGGTACGGCGAGGTCGAAGCCTATCCGGTGACCGCCGACGGCGTGCAGAACACGCTGAGCTGGCGTGCGACGACCAACCTGCCCACGACGCAGCGCAGCAACATCTACACCCTGGGCTCTTCCAACGGCGGCCTGGTGACGACGTTCCCGACCAGCACGCAGGAAACGACGCTGACCACCGCGATCGCCAATTACGTGAAGGGCAATCGCACCGGTGAGGGCACGGTGTACCGCCGGCGCACGCACCTGCTGGGCGACATCGTCAACTCGTCGCCGACCTACGTCCGCGAGACCGTCGGCACCACCGTGGTGGAAACGGTCTACATCGGTTCCAACGACGGCATGCTTCACGCCTTCAACGCCAGCAATGGCACCGAGCTGTTCAACTACGTGCCCAACCTGATCAACATGACGACGTTGAAGGGCCTGAGCGCGCTGACCAACTTCGAGCACCATTACTTCGTCGACGGTCCGGTGGTCGTGTCCAACCGCCGCCAGACGCCGGGCAAGAACTACCTGGTCGGCTCGCTCGGCCGCGGTGGCAAGGGCGTCTACGGGCTCGATGTCAGCGACCCGTCCACCTTCGCCAGCACCGGCAAGGCGTGGGAGTTCGCCGGCGACAACGACATGGGCATGGTCCTTGGCAAGCCGCTGATCGCCAAGCTCAACAACGGCGACATGGCCGCGATCATCCCCAACGGCATCAACAGCACCAGCGAGCATTCTGTCCTCTACATCGTCAACCTGACGACCGGTGCACAGATCAAGAAGATCGACACCTTCCGTACCGGCGACGCGCTCAACAACGGTCTGTCGGCGCCGACCGGCGTGGATACCGATGGCAACGGCACCGTCGACTACGTCTACGCGGGCGACCTGAACGGCAATGTCTGGAAGTTCGACCTGTCCGGCATCGCCTCCAGTTCCTGGGGTGTCTATGGCACCACGGCTGCGCCGATCTACTCGGCCAAGGACGGTTCCGGCAACGCCCAGCCGGTCACCGGCGGCATCACGGTCTCGTTCAACCCGTACACCTTCGAACCCTGGGTGTTCTTCGGCACCGGCCGTTACATCACCGCCGGCGACAAGGACGACCTCTCGGTGCAGACCTGGTACGGCATGGTCGACAGCGGCGCCACCGGTCGCAGCCAGCTCAAGGCGCGCGACATCGTCGTCGCCGGTGTCATCACGGACGCGAGCACGGGCATCGATCGCACGGTGCGCTCGTTCGAGAAGGCCACCACCGGCGACATGTCCGGCAAGAAGGGCTGGTACATCGATCTGCTGACGCCGCCAAACGATGTCGCCGACGGCGAGCGCATGGTCGGCAACCAGGTGGTCGTGGGCGGTTCGGTGCTGGTCGCCTCGAGCATCATTCCGCAAAGCAGCGATTGCGACGTGACGGGCAAGGGCTTCGTCAACGCGGTCGATCTGTTCACCGGCTCGGCCGTCAGCAACCCGTTCTTCGATGCCGACGGCAACGGCGAGTTCAACCTCTCCGACATGCTGACGTCCGGCACCGGCACCGGCGCCACCAAGATCCCGGTCGGCTCCATCGACCTGGGCGTGGGCATGCCGACCGATCCGACGGTTCTCGAGAACCTGGTGGTGGTGGGCGGTTCCAAGGGCACCACCGGCAGCGTCAAGATCAAGCGACTGGTCCAGGATGGCCGTATCTCCTGGCGCGAAATCATCAAGGACTGACAATGACCAACCTGAGCCAGATCCATTCGCGCTCGAACCGTGCCGACGCAAGAGGCCAGGCGGGTTTCACCCTGATCGAGGTCATGATCGTGGTGATGATCATCGGCATCCTGATGGCGATCGCCTATCCGAACTACCAGAACCACGTCATCAAGACGCGGCGCTCGGCGGCGGCGGGATGCCTGGTCCAGCAGGCGCAGTTCATGGAGCGCTATTACACGACCAACCTCAAGTACACCGGCGCGGCGTTGCCCGCCGGCGGCTGCAGCTCGGATCTGACGAACTTCTATACCTTCAGCATCTCCGCATCGGCCACGCGCTCGTATACGGTGCAGGCGGTTCCGCAGGGGCGCCAGGCGGCGCGCGACACCAAGTGCGCAACGCTGACGCTGAACCAGCTCGGTGTGAAGACCGAGAGCGGTACGGCGGGTGGTTACGCCGAGTGCTGGTAACTGATGTCTGAAAAGACGAAGGTCTGAAAAGACGAAGGGCCCACAGCGATGTGGGCCCTTTTTTGCCTCTCGCGGCCGGTGCGGTTTACCGCCGATCCGCGCGCAAAAAAAAAGACTTGCGACCTAGATCGCAAGTCTTTGATATCTGGCGCCCGAAGTTGGACTCGAACCAACGACCCCCTGATTAACAGTCAAGTGCTCTAACCGGCTGAGCTATTCGGGCGGGGACGGGCATTGTAATGCCTCCGCAGACAGGGTCAAGCATTCTGCGGCCAGATCCGCGGACGGGTTGCAGGAGACGGGCTTGCGGCTGCGTTCGGAGCGGATCCTGCCGCCCTGGTTGACGTAGATGCGGCCGATTTCCTGCTGTCGCGGTTGCGTGCACAACTGCAGGGCGAGGTTGCTGCCGCTGCCCAGCCCACTTGCCTGGAATCGCAACCAGTGGCGACCCGTCGAGCCGCGTATCGAGATTCCTCGCGCGATCGCCGGCTCGTGCAGCAGTATCCGATCCGGCGACGTCGCGATCCGCGTCCGGCGCGGGTCGGGGAAGGCGATCCAACCCTGATCCCAGACCGGATCCTGCCTGCAGGTCACGCCGTCGTGGCTGGGGCAGACCGTCACCGGGACGCGATGGCTCACGGCCAAATTGCGGGCAATGGCCAACGACACCGTCAGGCGATGCAGTGCGGCGCTGATCCTGGCCTCTGCCACCACGTGCCTGAACGCGGGTATGGCGAAACCCAGCGCGACACCCACCACGGCCAGGGTGCAGACCAGTTCGACCAGGGTGATGCCGCGGTGCCTGAGGACGATATCCATGGCCGCCCGGATCGATACGAAGGGCGGACAAATATCCTCCACGCGCACCCTGAACCCGATCGGGCCGCCACGGGTGGCAGGGGTAGGGATCCACCGCCGCTGCCCCCATCTCCAGCTCCGACTACACTGAAGGTTTAGCCCGGAGCCATCGCCCGATGAACGACAGTCTCCACCCCGCAGGCTTCCAGCTGGTGTCGCCCTACGAACCGGCGGGCGACCAGCCGCAGGCGATCGCGCGCCTGGTGGACGGCTTCGAGAGCGGGTTGGCTTCGCAGACCATGCTCGGCGTGACCGGCTCGGGCAAGACGTTCACCGTCGCCAACATCATCCAGACGGTGCAGAAGCCGACCCTGGTCATGGCGCCCAACAAGACCCTGGCTGCGCAGCTCTACGGCGAGTTCAAGGCGTACTTCCCGCACAACGCGGTCGAGTATTTCGTCAGCTACTACGACTACTACCAGCCCGAGGCCTACGTCCCGTCGAGCGACACCTTCATCGAGAAGGACAGCTCGGTGAACGAGCACATCGAGCAGATGCGCCTGTCGGCGACCAAGGCGCTGCTGGAGCGCCGCGACACGATCATCGTCTGCACCGTGTCGGCGATCTACGGCCTGGGCGATCCGAACGAATACTTCCGCATGGTCCTGCACATGGTCCGTGGCGAGCGTATCGACCAGCGCGAGCTGATCCGCCGCCTGACCGAGATGCAGTACACGCGCAACGACACCGAGTTGCGCCGCGCGACCTACCGCGTGCGCGGCGAGGTCGTCGACGTGCACCCGGCCGAAAGCGACTCCGAGGCGCTGCGGATCGAGTTGTTCGACGGCGAGATCGAGCAGCTCAGCGTGTTCGACCCGCTCACCGGCGAGACCCTGCGTCGTGTGCCGCGCTACACCATCTATCCGGGTTCTCATTACGTCACCACGCGCCGCACCGTGCTCGATGCGATCGAGACGATCAAGGACGAGCTGCGCATGCGCCTGGAGCAGCTCTACGCCGAGAACAAGCTGGTCGAGGCGCAGCGACTGGCCCAGCGCACCCAGTTCGACCTGGAGATGCTGGCCGAGGTCGGCTACTGCAACGGTATCGAAAACTACTCGCGGCACCTCACCGGGCACATGCCCGACGAGCCGCCGCCGTGCCTGTTCGACTACCTGCCGCCGGACGCGCTGCTGGTGGTCGACGAATCGCACGTGACCGTCCCGCAGATCGGCGCGATGTACAAGGGCGACCGTTCGCGCAAGGAGACCCTGGTGCAGTTCGGTTTCCGCCTGCCGTCGGCGCTCGACAACCGGCCGCTGCGTTTCGAGGAGTGGGAAGGCCGCTCGCCGCGCGCCGTCTACGTCTCGGCCACGCCGGGCCCCTACGAGCTGCGCAAATCCGAGGACCAGATCGTCGAACTGGTGGTGCGCCCCACCGGCCTGGTCGATCCGGAAGTCGAGATCCGCCCGGTCGGCACCCAGGTCGACGATGTGCTGGGCGAGATCCGCGAGCGCGTCGCCATGGGCGACCGCGTGCTGATCACCACGCTGACCAAGCGCATGGCCGAAAACCTCACCGAGTACCTCGGCGAGCACGGTGTGCGCGTGCGCTACCTGCACTCGGACATCGAGACGGTCGAGCGCGTCGAGATCATCCGCGACCTGCGCCTGGGCAAGTTCGACGTGCTGGTGGGCATCAACCTGCTGCGCGAAGGCCTCGACATGCCCGAGGTGTCGCTGGTGGCGATCCTCGACGCCGACAAGGAAGGCTTCCTGCGTTCGGCCGGCTCGCTGATCCAGACCATCGGCCGCGCCGCGCGCAACCTGCGCGGCAAGGCGATCCTCTACGCCGACCGCATCACCAATTCGATGCGGAAGGCGATCGACGAAACCGACCGTCGTCGCGCGCGCCAGGTCGAGTACAACCTCGAGCACGGCATCACGCCCAAGTCGATCGCCAAGGCCGTCGTCGACGTCATGGAAGGCGCGCGCGCCGAACCGGGCGACACCGCGAAGGGCAGGGGCAAGGCGCGCAAGGTCGCCGAGGACCTGGCCGAGTACGCCAGGCTCAGCCCCAGCCAGTTCGCGGCGCGGATCAAGACGCTGGAGCAGCAGATGTACCAGCACGCGCGCGACCTCGAATTCGAGGAAGCCGCGGCGGTGCGCGACCAGTTGCGGCAACTGAAGGACGCCGGCTTCGCCGCCTGAACGTTGAAATTGGGTGTTGCCGCCATCGTTCCGACGGGCTAAACTGCGCGCCCTCGTGAGCCACTTGTGGCGAAACGAAAGGGCGGTTAGCTCAGCGGTAGAGCACTACCTTGACATGGTAGGGGTCACAGGTTCGAACCCTGTACCGCCCACCACTAAATCAATGACTTAGAGCCTTGTCGGCCGGGTCGGTTTAGGGTGAAACGCAGACAATACGAAACGCCGTCCGGCGCAACCGGGCGGCTTTTTTGCGTTGGTCGCTTGCCCTTCGGCGACGCGGTTACGTCCCCGGTGCCGGACGATGGCTCGCAGCTATACATCCTTACGCCAACCCAGGCGAATCCGCGCCATCGCTTGCCTCTTTCCCGATGGCGAGGAATATGCCGCCAAGACGAGTATTCCCACGACGCTCGTGGAACGAGCGTCTTTTCAATCACTCCCGAAAGGAATCGACCATGAAGATCCAGCTGAAGGACCTGCAAGCCAAGCAAGCCCCTTGCGGAATGGGTGAGCCGGTAGCCGCCGGTGTGATCGTCGGGATCATTCGATTCTTCCTGAAGTAGAAGTAAGAAGAAGGGTGGGCGGCTCGCGCATCGGGTCGCTCATCCCGTTGGCAGGAACGGCCGCCCGGGAGACTTGATATGCCTTCAGTGATCGAACATGAGGAAGCCTCACACGTCGAATACCACTCGCAGGTTGCCGGTGCATCGAGTGGTTTTGTTCGGATGGACAGCGCAATGTGTCGGTACGCGCGGGGCGAGGCATCGGAGGAAGCACTGCTCCGGATATACCAGGAGCTCGTCGAGTCACACGCGATGGAAGCATTCGTGGGGCGCATCCTTGAGCTGATGAGCCGCGCACCGGAGTTCACTCCGCTGTGGATTTCGAGCAACGAGTGCCCGATCATCGCCAATTCCAGCGCAGTCCTGTCCATACGGTGCCACTCCAGCCACGGGGAGCTGGAGTCGATCTACGCAGCGCCGGGCGAGATCGTGTTGACCCTGCTGACCAAGGGGCCGCGGTCAGTGGAACTCTTTGAATCCGACGAACCGCTTGGGGTGCAGCGGTTCGTCCGTCGTGCTGCGCTGATGCAGGGTGAGAGCCTCACCATCAACCGCGGGCAGGCGTTCCGGATCAACGGCGAGCCCGAGCCGGCGCTCTACGCCCGCTTGCTTCTGGGCATGTCCGACCACACGGCAACGTACGACGCATCGACGCTCGAGTTCATAGCGATGGTCTCGTTGGACCCAATCGCTTCCAGATGGGATTTCATGGCCCAGGTCGCCGGCTACCTCGATTCCGAGTCAGCCAAGCCAATACTGGCAAGGCTGGTCAGGCATCCGAGCTACAACGTGCGCTGGAAGGCCCTGCAGTCGCTGTTTGGGCACGATACCGAGCTCGCCCTTGGCCTTCTTTCCTCGTTCAGGACCGATCCGTCCGAGTACATCGCCACGCAAGCAAGGGAGGAGTACGGACGCATTTGCGACGAGATGGGTGCGGAGCCGGAGGCCGAGAGAAATGGTTAGGAAGGTCGACATCGATACCGCAGAATCCATCGACGTGGCGGAATTCATCCACCACGCGCGCGCAGTGGATCTGCGTGACGAGGCTGAGCTGTTTGCCCTTGCGCCATCCATGCGGAAGCTCGCAAACAACCGTGCCTTCCTTGCTGCCTTCATCGAGTCTGGCCTGGAGGACATCGGCAACTTTCAGCGGGACAACCTCTACTCATCCCGGAGCTACATCCTGGGCAGTGTCACCGAACGCAGTTTCCTTCGCATGGCAATCTGGGCGCCGCCCGCATTCAGCAGCCGGCTGGACGAAGACAACTTCTTTTCCTACGAGCGCGCCCACAACCACGATTTCAGTCTCCTGACTGCCGGATACATCGGGCCCGGATACACCACGACGGTATTTCGACTTGATCGCAAACCCGTCGGCTACGTCGGGGAGTCCGTGGCTCTCTCCAGTCGAGAGGTCATCCAGCTCGAACCGGGGCGGGTCTTGCTCTATGAGGCGGGAACTGACGTACACACCCAGCATCCGCCGAGCGGGTTGTCAGTGAGCCTGAACCTGATCGTCGATCAGGCGGACGCGAATCCACAACAGCTCTACTTCGATACTGATGCAATGACGGTCCTGGGATACGTCGGGAATACGAAACTCAAGCGGGCGGCGTTCATGAGGTTCGCTGCCGCTCTCGCGACAGACGCTGTCTCCGCGATGCTGAGTGACCTGGCCGACCATCACCCCTGTTCGACTACCCGGCTATACGCATACCGCGCCCTGGCGCTAGCCGATCCCGATCTGAGCGAAGAGCTGGCCGAGCGGATGGACCGCGACCCTTCGGATGTCGTCAGGATGTCGACGCGTCTGCTGGATGATCGCTTTGCAGATAGCCATATCTGGGGTTGAAACGTGCGTCATCGAGTCAAGTGTGTGTACGTGCTGTTCGCGATGGCCGTGGCCCTG
This sequence comes from Lysobacter sp. TAF61, assembly GCF_052113485.1. Taxonomy (NCBI): domain Bacteria; kingdom Pseudomonadati; phylum Pseudomonadota; class Gammaproteobacteria; order Lysobacterales; family Lysobacteraceae; genus Lysobacter; species Lysobacter sp. TAF61. The sequence continues at coordinate 902,166 of NZ_JBFRDH010000001.1, read as the reverse complement.
ATGCCCCGAATTGTGGGGAGCGGGTGGACAGACGCATTCGTGTACGTGATGGCACTTGCGGCGCTTGTTGCAGTCTGCGCTGGGCGAAAGCCGGGATGGAAGTCCTGGGTATCCCATGGGTTCGCGCTTTGCAGCATTGCCTATTGGGCTTCCCGATGGCTGCTGGACGCCTCCCGGCTTCACGTGACCACGCACCTTCACGACATCAAGAATGGCGTGTTCGCAGCCATGGTGCTGCTGGAGGTCGCGGCCGGAGCGTGTCTGGTGAGGGAATTTCTGCGGCAGAAGGGTGTCCACGGCCTCAGCGCGATCGAGGCCTTCGCGAACACCCTGCGGAGGTTTCCACTTGCTCCGCCATTGATGACGGTCATGGAGGTTGAGTTCAATATCTGGTGCGCACTCTGGCACAGGCTGAGGCGAACCCCGGTCATCAATGCATCGGCATACACCGGGCTCGGATACGTCCAGACCGGGTATACGCCTGAAGTGACGTGCCGCCTGACGCTGTCGCTGCTGCTGATCGTTGCAGGCGCGACCGGACTGACCCTGGTCGCGTTCGAAGGCTACTGGTGGTGCATGCCGCTGGTGGCGGGGGCATACGTCGCCCTGCTGCTCAACGCGGAGCTGGTGGTATTCCGTCGTACACAGGTCCTTCTGGGCCATGACCACATCATCATTCCGAACGGCGCCTACGGCCTGACACGACTGGAGACCGGGAACATAGCGGAGGTGACTCTGGATGAGGATGCACGCGCTTGCGGCGGACGTGCAGCGATGGCGCTTCGAGTTGCACGTCTGCGCATGCCCAACGTAACGGTGCGCCTTCACCAGCCGGTCGCCGTGGCGCAACGGCCGATGTGGGAACTGCATCTTTGCCTCCTGGATCCGCTGCAACTGGTCAGCGCGGTCAAAGCCAGAGTGGCCCTTTGAGCCCGGTTGTATGCATTACAGGCGGTAGCCGTGGGATCGGCCTTGGCGCGGCGCATGCGCTGGGGCGTGCCGGCTGCGATGTCATTGCAGTGGCCCGGACGGCTCGGGTGCCGTCCGGGCTGGATTCTCCAGGCATCCAGGGGATGCAGGCGGATCTGGGCCGCGCCGAAGGCCTGCTGCGGCTCGTCGACCGCCTGGTCGCCGTGGGTCGCCCTGTTTTCCTCGTCAACAATGCCGCTGCCGTGGCGGACGCGGCAGCGGATGAGCAGGCCATCCATGAAGCATTCGTGGTGACGGCTTGCGCCGCCAGTTTCCTCACTGAACGCCTGCATGCGGCCGGGGCACTGCATGGTGTCGTGGACGTCCTTTCGGGATCGCGACTGCAGCTGCATAACAACCATCTTCCAGGTGCACGACCGGGCCTGACTGGATACTTCCAGGGCAAGGAGCTCATGCGATTGGCGCAGCGGCATCTGCGGCAGGCGCTTGGCCTGCGCTGGGTCCAGTTCAGACCACGCGGTGCACGTACCGGGCTCCAGTCTTCACTCACCGAACCTTCGCTGGCCCTTTTGCCTGCACCCTTGGCGCGGCTCCTGCGATGGCTGGACCAGGGAACCCTTCGGTGCCCGGAGGTCGAGGGCCGGCACCTTGCGAGGTCGGTCATTGAACTCCTTGCGAGCACCCGGACGCGTTCGATGCCGTCTCACCTGTCGGAGCCGGAGCCTGGCCTCTCGGCCGCCGCCCATCGATGGGTCAGCGGCATCGTTCAGGTAAACTATCCGGCGAGGGAAGCGAACCGGGTTAACGCCCGGAGCGTGACCAGCCAGCGCTCCGGCGTTGACTTGGCCGCGCCAAGACCCAACTATTTCACCCTAGCTCCGGCAATCGGCCGGAGGCAGGACCCAGAGGTGGCCCGCGGCAAAACCGCCGGTCCAGCGTGCGACATGAGCACTACCACTGACCATCGCTGAACGCCGACGACGCCCCTGCAGGACGGCGCCGCGGCGCCGTTTTTCGTTTCCGGAAGCGCACTTTGTTGCCGCTTCCGATGATCTCCAACCGCCAAGCCGCGCACCCGCGCGCCAGCAAGACGACCCCTCATGATCGCAATCACCCTTCCTGACGGCAGCCGCCGCGAATTCGAACAACCCGTGTCCGTCGCCGAGATCGCCGCCTCGATCGGCGCCGGCCTGGCCAAGGCCGCGCTGGCGGGCAAGGTCGACGGCAAGCTCGTCGACACCGGCTTCCGCATCGACCACGACGCCTCCCTCGAGATCGTCACCGAGAAGCATCCCGACGCCCTCGAAGTGCTGCGCCACTCCACCGCGCACCTGCTGGCGCAGGCCGTGCAGCGCCTGTACCCGGGCGCGCAGGTCACCATCGGCCCGGTCATCGACAACGGCTTCTACTACGACTTCGCCTACGAGCGCCCGTTCACGCCGGAAGACCTGCCGGCGATCGAGGCGGAGATGCAGAAGATCGTGAAGGAAGCCCAGCCGGTCTCGCGCAGCGTGAAGTCGCGCGATGACGCCGTGGCCTTCTTCCGCGGCCTCGGCGAGGCCTACAAGGCCGAGATCATCGAATCGATCCCGGCCAGCGAAGATCTGTCGCTGTACAGCCAGGGCGAGTTCACCGACCTGTGCCGCGGCCCGCACGTGCCGTCCACGGACAAGCTCCGCGCCTTCAAGCTGATGAAGGTCGCCGGCGCCTACTGGCGCGGCGATTCCAACAACCAGATGCTCAGCCGCATCTACGGCACCGCCTGGCTCAACGACAAGGACCTCAAGGCCTACCTGACCCAGCTGGAAGAGGCCGAGAAGCGCGACCACCGCAAGATCGCCAAGCAGCAGGACCTGTTCCACCTGCAGGAAGAGGCCCCGGGCCTGATCTTCTGGCATCCCAAGGGCTGGTCGATCTGGCAGGTCGTCGAGCAGTACATGCGCAAGGTCTACCGCGACAGCGGCTACCAGGAAGTGCGCTGCCCGCAGATCCTCGACGTGTCGCTGTGGCAGAAGTCCGGCCACTGGGACAACTACCAGGAAAACATGTTCTTCACCGAGTCGGAAAAGCGCACCTACGCGCTCAAGCCGATGAACTGCCCGGGCCACGTGCAGGTGTTCAACCACGGCCTGCACAGCTACCGCGACCTGCCGATCCGCTACGGCGAGTTCGGCGCCTGCCACCGCAACGAGCCGTCCGGCGCGCTGCACGGCATCCTGCGCGTGCGCGGTTTCACCCAGGACGACGGCCACATCTTCTGCACCGAGGACCAGATCGAGGCCGAGGTCAGCGCCTTCCACCAGCAGGCCCTGGCCGTCTACGACGTCTTCGGCTTCAGTGAGATCCAGATCAAGATCGCCCTGCGCCCGGACAAGCGCCTGGGCGGCGACGCCACCTGGGACAAGGCCGAGAACGCCCTGCGCTCGGCCCTGAGCGCGGCCGGCGTGCAGTGGGAGGAGCTGCCCGGCGAGGGCGCCTTCTACGGTCCCAAGATCGAATACCACCTCAAGGACGCCATCGGCCGGACCTGGCAGCTGGGCACCATGCAGGTCGATTTCATGATGCCGGGCCGCCTGGGGGCCGAATATGTCGACGAAACCAGCCAGCGCCGCCACCCGGTGATGCTGCACCGGGCCATCGTCGGCTCGATGGAGCGCTTCATCGGCATCCTGATCGAGCACCACGCCGGCCAGTTCCCGGCCTGGCTGGCCCCGATCCAGGCGGTGGTGATGAATATCACCGACGCCCAGGGCGATTACGTGGCCGAAGTACGGAAAACCCTTGCAAATCAAGGATTCCGGGTCGATGCCGATTTGCGCAACGAAAAGATCGGCTATAAGATTCGCGAGCATACCCTGCAGCGCGTGCCTTACCTGCTCGTGGTCGGAGACCGCGAGAAGGAAAATGGCCAGATTTCTGTGCGCACGCGGGGAGGGGAGGACCTCGGGACGATGACCGTCTCCGAATTCGCCTCGCGTTTGCGCAGTGAGGGCATTCAATAAGCCCGTAAGCTGCCCAGGTCCGGCTGCCACCCCCGGCGGCCGGCACGATCCATACCGGAGATTGCAACATCAGTACCCCCGAAAAGCCGAATCGCAAGAACCAGGAAATCCGCGTACCGCGCGTGCGCGTGATTGGCAGTGATGGCGAGATGCTAGGCGTGCTGACGCGCGACGAAGCGCTGCGCATTGCCGAAGAAGAAGGCCTCGATCTCGTCGAAATCCAGCCCAACGCTGATCCGCCGGTCTGCAAGGTCATGGACTTCGGCAAGTTCCGCTTCGAGCAGCAGAAGAAGGCCAACGAGGCGAAGAAGAAGACCAAGCAGGTCGAGATCAAGGAACTCAAGTTCCGTCCGGTGACCGACGAAGGCGACTACCAGATCAAGCTGCGCAACATGCGCCGCTTCCTGGAAGAGGGCGACAAGGTCAAGGTCAACATCCGCTTCCGTGGCCGCGAAATGAGTCACCAGGAGCTCGGCCGCGAGATGGCCGCGCGGATCGAGGCCGACCTGGGCGAGGACATCGTGATCGAGTCGCGTCCGCGCCTGGAAGGCCGGCAGATGGTCATGATGATCGCGCCGAAGAAGAAGACCTGAGTCTTTCCCTCTCCCGCGCGCGGGAGAGGGCCGGGGTGAGGGCAAGGGCCGCAGCGCGCCCTCAACAGCCCAAAGCCCTGATTCTCAAAGAAAACATTTGCAAGCCCGGCCACCTTTCCGCATAATGTGCGGCCCGGTTCGCCGGGTTTGTTGTGTGCTGTACCAGGAACCTGTCGTAGAATCCTTTCAAGATCAACGACTTACAAGCCGACACGGGCAGGACGGAAAGTGTGGCGAAAGCCACCGCCCAGGTCAGTGACATTCATCCGAAAGGACATCGCAATGCCCAAGATCAAGACCAATCGGGCGGCAGCCAAGCGCTTCCGGAAGACCGCTTCCGGCAAGTACAAGTGCGGCCACGCCAACAAGAGCCACATCCTCACCAAGAAGGCTACCAAGCGGAAGCGCAACCTGCGGCAGACGAACCATGTTCGTGCCGAGGACGCGGGCCGTCTGGACCGCATGCTGCCGTATCTTTGAGGAGGACTGAACAATGGCTCGAGTTAAGCGTGGTGTAACGGCGCGCCGCCGTCACAAGAAAATCCTGAAGCAGGCCAAGGGCTACTATCACGCCCGTCGCAAGGTCTTCCGCGTCGCCAAGCAGGCGGTCACGAAGGCCCTGCAGTACGCCTACATCGGTCGTAAGCAGAAGAAGCGTCATTTCCGTTCGCTGTGGATCACCCGCATCAATGCGGCTGCCCGCATCAACGGCATGAGCTACAGCCGTTTCATCAACGGCCTGCTGAAGGCTGGCATCACCCTCGACCGTAAGGTGCTGGCGGACATCGCCGTGCACGACGCGCAGGGTTTTGCGGCGCTGGCAGAGAAGGCGAAGAGCGCGCTCGCGGCGTAAGTTGCTCGCCCGGTCACACGGTCCGCAGCGCGGATCGTGTCGCCGAGGCACAACGAAGTACACGCATGGGGAAGGGCGCAAGTCCTTCCCCATGTTTCGTTTTGTCCGAGGGGTTGCTGGCAAATGAGTGGAATCGAATCACTGACGCAGCAGGCGCTGGGCGATATCGCCGCCGCCGACACGCCCGACGCCGTCGAGGCGCTGCGCGTCGCGCTGCTGGGCAAGCAGGGCAGCGTCACCGCGCAGCTCAAGCAGCTGGGCGCATTGCCCGCTGACCAGCGCAAGAGCGCCGGCGAGGCCATCAACCGCGCGCGTGACGCGCTGACCGACGCACTGGGCGAGCGCAAGCGCGTCCTCGACGATGCCGCGCTCGATTCGCGCCTGGCCTCGGAAAGCATCGACGTCACCCTGCCGGGCATCGACTCCGGTCGCGGCGGCCTGCATCCGGTGAGCCGCACGATGGAGCGCATCGCCGAGATCTTCGGGCGCCTGGGCTTCGAGCTCAGCAACGGCCCGGAGATCGAGGACGACTGGCACAATTTCGAGGCCCTGAACTTCCCGCCGCACCATCCGGCGCGGGCCATGCACGACACCTTCTACTTCGGCGACGGCCGCCTGCTGCGCACGCACACCTCCGGTGTGCAGGTGCGCTACATGCAGGACACCCGTCCGCCGCTGCGCATGATCGCGCTGGGCAAGGTCTACCGCAGCGACAGCGACCAGACCCACACGCCGATGTTCCACCAGTGCGAAGGCCTGCTCGTTGACGAGCACGCCAGCTTCGCCGACCTCAAGGGGACGCTGGCCGAGTTCGTGCGCGCGTTCTTCGAGCGCGACTTCGAGATGCGCTTCCGCCCGAGCTACTTCCCCTTCACCGAGCCGTCGGCCGAAGTCGACATCGCCTGGCAGCAGCCGGACGGTTCGACGCGCTGGCTGGAAGTGCTCGGTTGCGGCATGGTCCATCCGAACGTGCTTCGCAACGTCGGCATCGATCCGGAGAAGTACACCGGTTATGCATTCGGCCTGGGCGTGGAGCGTTTCGCGATGCTGCGCTACGGCGTCGACGACCTGCGCAGCTTCTTCGACAACGACGTGCGCTTCCTTAAGCAGTTCGCGTAAGCGCGACAGCAAACTGGATCCCGGCGCTCGCCGGGACGACGAAGCAGAATCAGCGGGTCATAGCATCAGATGAAATTCTCCGAAAACTGGCTGCGACAGCATGTGCCGACCACCGCGACGCGCGATGAACTCGCCGCGACGCTGACCGCGATCGGCCTGGAAGTCGAAGAGGTCACCGTGCTGGGCGAATCGCTCGATGGTGTCGTCGTCGCCCACATCGTCAGCGCCGAAAAGCATCCCGAAGCAGACCGCCTCCAGGTCTGCCAGGTCGATACCGGCAACGGCACCGTGCAGATCGTCTGCGGTGCACCCAATGCGCGCCCGGGCCTGAAAGCGCCGCTGGCGACGGTCGGTGCGAGCCTGCCCGGCGGCATGGAGATCAAGGCCGCCAAGCTGCGCGGCGTCGAATCGTTCGGCATGCTCTGCTCGGCCAAGGAACTCGGCGTCGATGCCGATGCCTCCGGTTTGCTGGAACTGCCCGATGACGCAACGATCGGCCAGCCGCTCACCGACTACCTCGGCCTGCCCGACGCCAGCATCGAGATCAAGCTCACGCCGAACCGCGCCGACTGCTTCAGCGTGCGCGGAATCGCCTACGACGTTGCCGCTGCGCTTGCCAGCGAAGTTCGCGCATTCGACGCCGCACCCGTCGCGGCGCAGAGCGATGCCACGATGGCCGTCGAGCTGCAGGCCGGCGCCCGCGTGCCGCGCTTCGTCGGCCGCGTGATCGACAACGTCAACGCCACGGTGGCGACGCCTGCCTGGATGGCCGAACGCCTGCGCCGCAGCGGCGTGCGTCCGATCAGCTTCCTCGTCGACGTCACCCAGTACGTGATGCTCGAACTCGGCCAGCCGATGCATGCCTTCGACAAGGACGCGCTGGAAGGCGCCGTCGTCGTGCGTCCGGCGCGCGCGGGCGAAGCGCTCAAGCTGCTCGACGGCCGCACGGTTGCGCTCGATGAGGAGTTCCTCGTCGTCGCCGACAGCCGTGGCGGCAACGGCGCGCGCGCAGTTGCGCTGGGCGGCATCATGGGCGGGTTCGACACGCGTGTCACCGATGCCACGCGTCACGTGTTCCTCGAAGCGGCGCACTGGGTACCCTCGGCCATCATCGGCCGCAGCCGCAAGCTCGGCCTGCACACCGATGCCGGCCATCGCTTCGAGCGCGGCGTCGATCCGGAGCTCCCGCGCATCGCCATTGAATACGCGACGAAGCTGATCCTCGACATCGCAGGCGGCAGCACCGGCCCGATCATCGAGGCCGCGCTGCCCGAACACCTGCAGCCGTCGCAGCCGATCACGCTGCGCCGTACGCGCCTGGCACGCGTGCTGGGCCTGCAGGTCGCCGATGCCGAAGTCGAACGCATCCTGCGCGCGCTGGGCCTGTCGGTCGAAACCCTCGCCGATGGCTGGCGCGTGGTTCCGCCGAGCCGCCGCTTCGACCTGGCGATCGAGGAAGACCTGATCGAGGAGATCGCGCGCATCCACGGATACAACGCGATCCCGACCACGCTGCCGAGCGGCGCCGCCCGCCTGGTCGCGCCCAGCGAAACCCGGGTCGAAGATGCCAGCGCCCGCCGCCAGATGGCCGCGCGCGACTACCTGGAAGCGGTCAACTACGCCTTCGTCGATGCCGACCTGCTGGCGAAGTGGGGCCTGACCGACGGCGCCGTGCCGCTGGCCAACCCGCTCAGCGCCGAGTTGGGCGTGATGCGCACCGCCCTGCTGCCGGGCCTGGTCGCCGCACTGGCGCGCAACACCGTGCGCCAGCAGCCGCGCGTGCGCCTGTTCGAGCTGGGCAATGTCTTCAGCGCAAATGGCGCCGACGCACCGCGGGAAACCCCGCGGATCGCCGCCGCCGTCTGTGGCGACGCAACCGCCGAGCAGTGGGCGACGACCGCCCGTCCGGTCGGTTTCCACGACCTCAAGGGCGATCTGGACAGCCTCGCGACCCTGGCCGGCGCCAGCCTTGAATACCGCCCGTCGCAGCCGTCCTGGGCGCACCCGGGTCGTTCTGCCGACGTCTACCGCGACGGTGCATACCTGGGTTGGATCGGCCAGCTGCACCCGCGCCTGCAGCGCTCGTTGGACCTGGACGTCGAAGTGGTGGCTTTCGAGCTGGATCTGGAGCCGCTGTTCAGCCGTGCGGTGGCCAAGGCTGGCGCGCTGTCGAAGTATCCCTCCGTGCGCCGCGACCTGGCGTTCGTCGTCGCTGAACAGGTCACCTGGGGCGACGTATCGGCCGCCGTCCGTCGGGCCGCCGGAACCGTCCTTCGCGACCTCGTCCTGTTCGACAAATACCAGGGCAAGGGTGTGGAACCGGGTTTCAAAAGTCTTGCTATGGGCTTGATTCTTCAGGATGAATCGCGCACGCTCACTGACCGTGAGGTGGACGCGACGGTGGCTTCGGTGACCGAGGCCCTGCAACGCGAACATGGCGCTGTGATCCGCAGCTGAGGTTGACGAGAAAAAGATGGCACTGACCAAAGCTGAGATGGCCGAGCGCCTGTTCGACGAAGTCGGGCTGAACAAGCGCGAGGCCAAGGAATTTGTCGATTCCTTCTTCGACGCGCTGCGCGAGGCGCTGGAGCAGGGCCGCCAGGTGAAGCTGTCGGGTTTCGGCAATTTCGACCTGCGCCGCAAGAACCAGCGGCCGGGACGCAACCCCAAGACCGGCCAGGAGATTCCGATCTCCGCGCGCACGGTGGTGACGTTCCGACCGGGCCAGAAGCTCAAGGAACGCGTGGAAGCGTTCAGCGGCGTTGAACAGGCAGGTACGAAGCCGGCAGGAGTGAAGCATGCTTGATCCGGGCAGCAACCGTGAACTTCCACCGATCCCGGCGAAACGCTACTTCACCATCGGTGAGGTCAGCGAGCTGTGCGACGTCAAGCCGCACGTGCTGCGCTACTGGGAAACCGAGTTCCCGATGCTCAATCCGGTCAAGCGCCGCGGCAACCGCCGTTACTACCAGCGCCATGAGGTGCTGATGGTCCGGCAGATCCGCGGCCTGCTGTACGAGCAGGGCTACACCATTGGCGGCGCCCGCCTGCGCCTGGAAGGCGAATCGGCCAAGGACGAGTCCGCGCTGAGCTCGCAGATCATCAAGCAGGTGCGGATGGAACTCGAAGAGGTCCTGACGCTGCTGCGCCGCTGACGCGGCAACTTGCAGGGTCGATGTCCGCATGGATGGCCGGACACGGTAACAAGCGGCTATACTTGCCGCCCGCCGCCAAGGCGGGGATCGCAACATACGTCGGGGCGTAGCGCAGCCTGGTAGCGCATCTGCCTGGGGGGCAGAGGGTCGTCGGTTCAAATCCGGCCGTCCCGACCACTAATTTGTTGCCGGGTGCATCGAGCAAGGCTCTGCACCCTATTGCCACGGTCGACGTTGGGGTCGACCATCCCACGCAACGGGTATCGGGTCGAGCGACCGGACGCCGCACGAACATTCAGTCCTATGCCGCTTGGCGCAGTGGCCCGATTGATGGGAAAGTTGGCAAACGATGAGCACTATCGACCACACCCACTCGCGCGCAGACAGCTTTCGTCGGAGCTTCCAGGGCCGTCGTCTCAACGACTATCGCGGCCTGCCCATATTTGCCGCCAAGGAACTGCATCCCGCGGCGCATCGCCTGCTGGAAGAGTCCGTGCCCACGGGTGTCCGCATCCTCGACGTCGGGGCCGGCTCCGGGGCGCTCTCGCTGCGCCTGAACGATGCCGGCTACCAGATGACGGCGACCGACCTGCTGCGCGAGACCTTTCGGCCCGCGGACATTCCGTTCGTGCAGGCAGACCTCAACGAAGCATTCGCGGTGCGGCTGCCCGGTCCATTCGACGCCATCGTCGCGCTGGAAATCATCGAGCACCTGGAAAACCCGCGCCATCTGCTGCGCCAGTTGCGCGGACTGTTGCCCAAGGGCGGTCAGCTGGTGCTGTCGACGCCGAACATCGCCAACCCGGTTTCGCAATCGCTGTTTCTGCGGCGCGGACAGCATCAGTGGTTCACCGATTCCGACTACCGCGAGCAAGGGCACATCACCCCGCTCAGTCCGTGGACACTCAGCCAGGCGCTGCATGAGTCCGGTTTCGCCCTGCGTCACGAAGAGGGCGTTGGCAGCCCGTTCGCGCGTGCACGCAGGCTGGGGCTGCCAGTGCATCTGCTTTCGTATGTGCTGGCGATCATGAGTGGCCTGCCGCGCTCGCAGCGTGGGGAAGTGTGGCTGGTTCGGGCCGAGGCAGTCTGACGAGCCAACGAAGGAAGGCCCGGCATTGCCAGGCCTTCCTTGAGTCATCGGTTGCGAAGAAGCCACGCTACGGGGAAGGCTTCCTCACCACGAGGATGGAATACAGCAGCTTCTTGTCATAGAAGACCCGCCGCGTATCCATGAACTGGTGAGGCGCACAGGTGTTGTCGGCGGCAGTGGTTGACCGCTTCTTGCGACTGCTCGGGTGTACCCCTTGGCACGTGAAGCTGAGGGGCACCGCCGGCTGCGAACCATTGACGACGAGGCTCGAATAACCCCGCGGCGTGTCCACAGAGGTGTAGACCAGGTCGCTGCTGTGGTCTGAATCATGCGCTGGATCGTAGTCACCGTTGCTTTGCCAGCGACCACTCCAGAACGCAACCGAGAACAGCGGCGATCCCTCCGATACTCCATAGCGCCTTAGCATCTGGCCATTGAGTACGGCATGGGAGAGGATCTGATCGTGCGCAAATCCGTTCCGGGCTACGAGCTCGTCCAGGCCCGTGTAGTCCCGGATGAGGCGATCCAACCGTTGCCGTCTGGTGGAGCCCGCGGGCGATGCATCCCGCGCGGCCTGCAGTGATGCGTCCACGTCGAAGAAGTTCGCATCGGGTCTGATCACATAGATATGCGTCACGAACTCTTCGTCGAAAGGCTCTTCACTGTTTGGTCGAGCCAGAGATGCAGCGTGTTCGACGACAGACCTCAGGCTTGAGGTGGTGGATACGAAGTTGCTGCTGTGGTCCTCGATGGACTCTCCTTCAAAATGATGCGCCAGGTCATCGTCGGGTGTTCCTTCCCGCCATGGACGCATGCCGCCGGCCTCCTTGACCTGGGATAGCGTGCGGTCATCCGCCCGGTAAACCACCGTTACCGGGTTTACTGCCAACGAAACCATCGGAGAGGCCATTGCGACGAGCAGCAGGAGGCACCTTCCAAGATTGAGTCTCCCTGTCCTTCGTTGATCATTGGCCGTGAGTCGCATCGGTCTGGTCATTGGAACGTGACCTCGGCAAAGCCCCCGCCGAAGTGACACGCGGTCGTGTAGATGGTGATGACTGTGCCGGTGAGGTATGCGCCGAACAGATAGGGCTGAAGGGCTTGGCGATCGGTGTAGAGCTCTATTCCACTGACCGTGACCGTCATGCTGTTGTTGCTGTTGTACTTGACTGCGTCGATCTTGCCTTTCCTGCACTGCGGCGTTGCGGCCACGGCTACGAGCGGCAGGCACAGGATCAGGGTCGCGAGGATCTTCTTCATGCTTGGTCTCCAGTAAGGATTTGTGCGCATGTGGCGATCCCGGGGAGTCAAGGGGCTGCGGCGCGTCGTGGTGCGGCTTGTCTTGCCAAGGGCGCCATTAGCCGGCCTCGATTCGAGACAACGGCGGCGACCGTCGTCAACAGATCAGATTTGATGCATGAGTGTCGATCAGAAAAGTCTGAATCCAGCACTCCACCAAGGGCACAATCAGAGCGGTGGCGGAGTGATCGCGCTCCTTGGAAGTTCGCAGACGCGCAGACTTCTGCACCTTCTGCCAGTACGATGGGCCTATGGATGCGCGCGCCGAACATCTCATCAGTGACCTCCAACTGACACCGCATCCCGAAGGCGGCCACTTCCGCCGCATCTACGAATCTGCAGTTACGGTGGTGTGTCTGGGTCGCGAGCGACCTGCGCTGACCGCAATCCACTTCCTCCTTGCCGCTGGCGAAGTCAGCCAGTGGCATCGCATCGACGCCGACGAAAGCTGGCATTGGCAGGAAGGTGACGCGGTGGAACTCCTCGTCTTCGATCCTGTATCCGGCGCGATGGCTTCAACAGTGCTCGATCGAAGCGGGCAGGGCGCGTCGATGCACGTTGTGCCGGCGGGACACTGGCAGGCGGCGCGACCGTTGGGGGCGTATACGTTGGTCGCCTGCACTGTATCGCCCGGGTTTGTGTGGGAAGGGTTTGAGTTGCTGGGCGAGGGCAGTGAAGTGGCAATCGCCCTGGTCAAGGCCGGCGGCTTGCCGCTATAGCCCTCGTGCAGGCACGCTGGCACTGAACTCGCCCGCTGCGCCGTGGTCCATTGCCGCGATGTCGGTCCCACCAGGAGTGGAAATGCGATCTGGCCTTGCCCCCGCAATGCTTGCGCTGTCTCTCACGCTTACCGCGACACCCGCCGCTGCGCAGGAGCCGCTGCCCCCGATCCGCGACATGGAAACGCTTGTGGTTAGCGGCGTGCAGCCCGGCCCGGGCATGTGGAAGGTCAGCCGCGACGATCACATCCTGTACGTGCTCGGGACGCTTTCGCCGCTGCCAAAACGCATGGAGTGGGAGTCGCGTGACGTCGAGAACGTCATCGCCAGGGCACAGGAAGTCATCCAGGCGCCGAGCGTGCGCATCGATTCCAACATCGGCGTGTTCCAGAGGTTGCTGCTCGCCCCGAAGGCGCTGGGCGCGCGCAAGAACCCCAACGGCGAAAGCCTGCAGGAGGTCGTGCCGCCGGACATGTACGCGCGCTGGCAGGTGCTCAAGCACAAGTACATGGGCAACGACCGCAGCGTCGAGGAATGGCGGCCGATGCTGGCGGCGCTGGAGCTCTACAGCGATGCGATGGACGACGTCGGGCTCAAGCAGTACGGCATGGTGTCGCCGGTGGTCGAGAAGATGGCGCGCCGGCACAAGGTGCCGCTGACCACCACGACCGTGACGATCGTGATCGAGGATCCCAAGGTCGCGCTGCAGGAATTTCGCGAGTCCAAGCTCGACGACGTCGACTGCTTCAGCAAGACCATGCAGCGGCTGGAGTCGGACCTGGGCGTGATGCGTGAGCGCGCCAACGCCTGGGCAGTCGGCGACATCGCGAGCCTGAAGGCCTTGCCCTACACCGACCAGAACGAGGTCTGCCTGAAGGCGGTGTCGCAGGCGGCGGTGCTGCGCAAGCGCACGGGCGACATCGAGGCGCAGGTGCGCGAGCGCTGGCTCGACGCCGCCGAGCTGGCGCTGAAGAACAACCAGGTCAGTCTGGCGGTGCTGCCGATGCGCGAGCTGCTCAAGCCCGACGGCTATATCGCGCAGTTGCGCGCCAGGGGCTATGCGGTCGAAGAGCCGTAGCCCGCGCTGTTGGCGGGCTCAGGCAATATCCGGTCAGATCGCGGCGGTGCGCGGCGCCGCCGGTTGAGCCAGCTGCGGCCAGCGATGAAGCACCGCGCCACGGATGCCGGCGACGTCCAGGCCGGCCTCGGCAAGCAGCTGTTCGCGGCTGGCGTGGTGCTGGTACTCGTCGGGCAGGCCCAGGTGCAGGATCGGCAGCGTGATGCCTTCAGCGGCCAGCAGCTCGGCCACGCCGGAGCCGGCGCCACCGGCGACCACGTTGTCCTCGAGCGTGACGAAGCCATCGTGGCTGCGTGCAAGCTCGAGCACCAGCGCGCGATCGAGCGGTTTGACGAAGCGCATGTTGACCACGGTGAGGCCGAGCTCCTCGGCGACCTTCTCTGCCGCCGGCACGATCGCGCCGAACGCGAGCAGGGCGACGCGCGAACCCTGGCGACGCAACTCGGCCTTGCCGATGGGCAGCGTGTCGAGCGTGGGCTGCACCGCCACGCCGGGGCCGGTGCCGCGCGGATAGCGCACCGCAGCCGGGCCGTGGAAGTGATAGCCGGTGCTGAGCATCTGCCGGCACTCGTTCTCGTCCGACGGCGCCATCACCACCATGTTCGGCACGCAGCGCAGGTAGCTCAGGTCGAGGTTGCCGGCATGGGTGGCGCCGTCCGGGCCGACCACGCCGCCGCGGTCGAGCGCGAACAGCACGTCCAGGTTCTGGATGGCGACGTCGTGCACCAGCTGGTCGTAACCGCGTTGCAGGAACGTCGAGTAGATCGCCACCACCGGCTTGGCGCCTTCGCAGGCCATGCCGGCCGCCAGCGTCACCGCGTGCTGTTCGGCGATGGCGACGTCGAAGTAACGCTGCGGGTATTCCTTGCTGAAGCGCACCAGGCCCGAACCTTCGCGCATCGCCGGGGTGATGCCCAGCAGTTTCGGTTCGGCCGCGGCCATGTCGCACAGCCACTCGCCGAACACGTCGGTGTAGGTGGGCTTTTTCGCACCCGGCTTGCTGACCAGACCGGTCGATGGATCGAACGGACCGACTGCGTGGTAACCGATCTGGTCGCCTTCGGCCAGTTCGTAACCCTTGCCCTTGGTGGTGATGATGTGGAGCAGCTGCGGACCCTTGAGGGTCTTGAGCGTCTTCATTGCGGCCAGCAGGGCGGGCAGGTCGTGGCCGTCGATCGGACCGGTGTAGTGGAAGCCCATTTCCTCGAACAGCGTGGACGGCACGAACATGCCCTTCCAGTGTTCTTCCCAGCGCTTGACGAACTTCGCCGCCGGTTTGTTCTTGTCGCCGAGCAGGCGCTTGCCGCCTTCGCGGATGGCGTTGAGCGTGCGGCTGCCGGTGAGGCGGCCGAGCATCTGCGTCAGGCCACCGACGTTCTCGGAAATCGACATCTGGTTGTCATTGAGTATCACCAGCAGGTCAGGCTCGACAGAACCGGGCTCCACGCCCATGCCGCCGGCGTGGTTGAGCGCCTCGAAGGCCATGCCGGCAGTCATTGCGCCGTCGCCGATCACCGCCACGACCTTGCGCTCGTCGCCCATCTGCTGCAGCGCGATGGCCATGCCCAGTGCAGCCGAAATGCTGGTGGAGCTGTGGCCGACGCCGAAGGTGTCGTACTGGCTTTCCTCGCGCTTCGGGAACGGCGCCACGCCGTCCTTCTGCTTGACGGTATGGATGCTGTCGCGACGACCGGTGAGGATCTTGTGCGGGTAGGTCTGGTGGCCGACGTCCCACACCAGTCGGTCCACCGGCGTCTCGTAGAGCCAGTGCAATGCGACGGTGAGTTCGATCACGCCCAGGCCGGCGCCGAAGTGTCCGCCCACCAGCGCGACCTGTTCGATCAGGTAGGCGCGTAGTTCGTCGGCAATCGCCGGCAGTTCCTCTTCCGGGAACTGGCGCAGATCGGCCGGGACTTCGATCCGGGAAAGGCGGGGATAGCGCTGCGGGTCAATCATCACGACGTTATCAGACGGCAAGTTCGCCATTGTCCCGCCCCAGTGGAGGGCGGGCAAGGCGCACCGTTCAGTTTCCGTCGTGGTGGCGCGGCAAAGGGCCGGCAAACCGGTCCCGCAACAGCGTCAGCGGCCGCGCAGGCGCCCGAACAGGCCACTGCCGGACTTGCTGGCGTCGACCGTCTCCGGCTCGCGCTCGACCTCGGCAAAACCGGTGGCGAGGTTGGCGTTGATGAAGTCGGCCACTTCGGCCACCGACACGCCACTGGCCTCGGCGATCTCCGGGATCAGCGCCGGGCCCTTCATCATCACCGTGGCGATGCGGAAGTGCTTGGGGTAGTCGCGTTCGGTCTGCGGCCACTTGACCATCTGGAAGCGGCGCTGCGGGTCGTGCTCCGGCGCCAGGGCGCCCTTGCCGGCCAGCAGGTTGCCGAACCACACCAGGCGCGACAACGGCATGGCCGCGCCCAGGCGCGCGCTCTCGCTGGCCCAGGTGGCGGCATCGACGGGGATGAAGTCCGCCGAGGAGAGCTTGCCTTCGAACAGCGGCGCCAACGGCTTCAGCGCGGCCGGGCCGTGGTAGCTGCGCTGCTCGATGTCGACCAGGACGACCTCGTCGCCGCGCACGCGCATGCGGCCCTTGAGGCGATCGTTGGCGAGCCAGTCGAGCAGGGTGTCGGCGCCGGACGGAGCCGCCTTGGCGGCCGCTGCCGGCGCAGCCACGGGGGCGGCCGGGGGCGGAGCTTCGACGACCGGTGCCGGTGCCGGTGCCGGTGCCGGTGCCGGTGCGGCTTGCGGCGCCGCCGCGGCGGGCGCGGGTGCAGGTGCGGGCGCAGCCACGGGGGCTGCCACCACAGGAGCGGGCGCCGGTGCCGGCGCCGCAGCCGGCGGAGCAACCGCAGCCGGGGCCTCGTCGAAGGAGACGCCAGCCTGCATGCCGATCTCGCGCAGCAGCGTCGCCACGCTGTTGGAATCGAAGGGGTTGGCCAGGCGGAAGTCGGTCTGGCTGCGCTGCGACACGGTCAGTGCGATCACGCTCTTGCCGGCAGCGTGCAGTCGCAGCCAGCTCATCGGACCGTACATGCTGTCCATGTCGACGATGACATAGTCAGCTTGGGTGTCCGGCAGCATCTGCCAGCGCCCGCCGAGGCGACCGTTGGCAGCCTGGAAGGCCGCCTGCAGGGCGGTCTCCGTGGCCGGATCCATGCCCGTCAGACCTAGGGTCAGGCGCATCGTCGCTTCCGTTGAATTGCAATGGTTCGCGAGTGTTGCGGACACCTTCACGGTCGTCAACGCGCGCAACGCGTCGCAAGTGAGCGTTTTGTGTCAGGTGTGCATTTAAGTTGTCGGCGCGATCCCGGGAAAACCGCGATCTGCATCACGGTCCAGCGGTTCGATGGGGTCTGGCCCTGGGGCAGGCACGCATGCGTCGGCCCGGTCGCCGGGCACCGGAGTTCAGGCCTGCAGGCGCGCGTTCTTCGGTAACTGATTGCGCAGGAACGCCATCTGGTCGGCGAGGATGTTGCGGTTCGACAGGATCAGGTGCTCGACCCAGCTCGGCCGGTACGGCACGGCCAGCAGCGGCATGCTCGCCTGCTGCGGGGTCCGGTTGCCCTTGCGCGAGTTGCAGTGGAAGCAGGCAGCCACGACATTTTCCCAGATGTCGCGCCCGCCCTTCGACACCGGCATGACATGGTCGCGGGTCAGGTGCGGCCGGCTGAAGTCGTGGCCGCAGTACATGCACAGGTAACCGTCGCGCGCGAACAGCGCGGCGTTGGTCAGGGCCGGAGTCGGGTCGAGTGCGTGGGTGCGGGCGTGGCTGCGCGCGGCGACGATCGGATGCAGCTCGATGACGCTCTGCTCGCCGCTGATCCGGTTGATGCCGCCGTGCACCTGCAGGCAGGGATCTCCCAGGGTCCAGGCAACAGCGCCGCGAACGTATAGGCAGGTTGCGTCCTGCCAGCTCATCCAGTCGAGGACCCGGCCATGCGCATCAAGGGAGAGCAGTCGAACCGCGTTGAGCCGGTCGAGTGCGGGGCGCGGAGCGAAGGAGGGAGTGTCCGGACCCAGGTTGGATCCAGTTCTGACCAGACGAAGCGTTGTTCTATCGGTCTCCATTTGGAAACCAGCTTATACGCCTTTGTTTACATTTTGTGTACCTGCCGGCGTGACTGCGGCTGAGGAAGCCCGCAGTCGAGGTTCGCTGTGAAGCGGCTGTCGACGTCAGGCGACGTCGACAGCCAGCTCGGGCAGGCCCGCCACGCCGCTGTCGATCGCGGCCGCATGGGACAGCGTGCGCGGCAGGATGCGGGCGAAGTAGAAATGCGCGGTGGCGCGCTTGTCGTCCTTGAATGCCTGCGACTGCGCCGATGCTTCGGCGGCGGCGACACTGCGCGCCCACCAGTAGGCCAGCACGACATAGCCCGAGTACATCAGGTAGTCGTAGGAAGCGGCACCGATCTCGTCGGGATTGCCGGCGGCGCGCTTGCCGACCTGCACGGTCAACTGCTGCCACTGCGCCGCCTTTTCACGCAGCGGCGCGATGAAGTCGGCCAGTGCGGCGTCATTGCCATGTGCGTCGCAGAACGCTGCCACCTGGCCCAGGAACACCTTCATTCCCGCGCCCTGCAGCTGCATGACCTTGCGGCCCAGCAGGTCGAGCGCCTGGATGCCGGTGGTGCCTTCGTACAGCGTGGTGATGCGGGCATCGCGGGCGAGCTGCTCCATGCCGTGCTCGGCGATGTAGCCGTGGCCGCCAAAGCACTGCAGGGCGTGGTAGGTGCATTCCACGCCCCATTCGGTCAGGCAGGCCTTGACGATCGGCGTGATGAAACCGACCAGGGCATCTGCCTGTTCGCGCTCGGCAGCGTCCGGTGCATGGTGGGCGACGTCGACCTGCAGCGCCGCGTCGTAACCCATGGCGCGGCCGCCTTCGACCAGGGCCTTGCAGGTCAGCAGCATGCGCCGCACGTCGGGATGGACGATGATCGGGTCGGCCGGCTTGTTCGGGTATTTCGGACCCGATGCCGCGCGCATCTGCAGGCGCTCGCGCGAATAGCGCAGGGCGTTCTGAAGGGCGCGGTCGGACAGGCCCAGGCCTTGCAGGCCGACGGCGAGGCGGGCGGTGTTCATCATGGTAAACATCGCCATCAGGCCCTTGTTCGGCTGACCGATCAGGTAACCCTGGGCGCCGTCGAAATTCAGCACGCAGGTGGCCGAGGCGTGGATGCCCATCTTGTGTTCGAGGCTGCCGCAGCGCACGGCATTGGCGTCGCCGAGGTTGCCGTCGCGATCGACGCGGCGCTTGGGCACGACGAACAGCGAAATGCCCTTGCTCCCGGCCGGTGCATCGGGAAGGCGCGCCAGCACCAGGTGGACGATGTTGTCGGTGAAGTCGTGCTCGCCGGCGGTGATGAAGATCTTGGTGCCGGTGATCGCGTAGCTGCCGTCGGCCAGCGGTTCGGCGCGCGTGCGCAGCAGGCCCAGATCGGTGCCGCAGTGCGGCTCGGTCAGGCACATCGTGCCGGTCCAGCGGCCTTCGACCAGCGGCTTGAGGAACGCTTCCTGCTGCCACGCTTCGCCGTGGTGCAGCAGCGCTTCGGTGGCGCCGTGCGAGAGCAGCGGGAAGTTGCCCCAGGCCAGGTTGGCCGCGTCGATCATTTCCTTCAGCGGCACGCCGGCGGCATGCGGCATGCCCTGGCCGCCGAACTCGGCCGGCGAGGTCAGGCCCGACCAGCCGCCGTCGACGAACTGCGCATAGGCCTGCTTGAAGCCCGGCGGCGTGGTGACCTGGCCGGTGGCCTGGTCGAGCTTGCAGCCTTCACGGTCGCCGACGCCGTTGAGCGGCGCCAGCACGGTCTCGGTGAAACGCGCGGCCTCGTCGAGCACCGCGTCGAGCACGTCGCGGGTGGCATCGGTGAAGCCCATGCGCTGGAACTGGGCTTCGGCGCCGAGCACGTCGAACAGGACGAAGCGCATGTCGGCAAGGGGGGCGTTGTAACTGCTCATCGGAAATCTCGTCAGTGGGGGCGAAGGTGATCCGGTCGCAGGCAACGGCTTGCCGGCATCACCGCAATGAAAGGATCAGCGCAGCACGCCGGGCAGGCCGGGGGCGGGGCTCAGCGCACTGGAGCGCTCGACCTCGAAGTCGCGCGGCTTGCCCTCGTCGGGCGTGGCATTGATATGGCCGCTGAGTGCATACGCGAGGCTGCGGCCGCCGGCGAGGGCATCGGCGGCGGCGAGCTTGGCCGCGGCCTGGGGCGCCACCGTAACGGTGATCACGTCGGCCGACTCCGGTCCGATCGACAACCCGGGCTGCGCGCGCAGGTTGCCGGCCACGGTGTCTGCAACCTTCAGCGTGAGGTCGATGGAGTCGAAGCGCATCGGGATGCTGCTGAAGTTTTCGATGCGCAGCTCGGCCGACCAGCTGCCGTCGGCGCGGACGGTCAGTTGCTGGATGCGGGCGGAGGGCTCGGAGACGCGGCGGACGGGGCCGCTGGAACAGCCGGCCAGTACCAGCGCCGCCAGCAGCGACAGCAACAAGGCAAGACCGCTCCAGCGCGAGAGACCACTCCAACGCGCCAGACCACTCCAGCACCCGGTTGCCTCGTTTTTCATGCCGCCGCTCCACCTTGATGGGACGGCGAGCATACTACGGCGCACGGCGGCAGCTGGAGGTGGCGGCTGCAGGAAAAACGGGTCGCCAGGGACCAGGCGGTGGCCAGTTGCCTTGTCAGCTCGTGGCGGGTGCCACGGCGTGGGCGATCAGGGCAAGGGCGGCCACAGCGGCCCAGACAGCCAGGTAACGCAGCACGGCGCGGCGCGCTCGTGCGCTTCTCGATTGGCGCGTCGCGCCAGCCGGTATACGGATCCTGGCAAGCGCACGCTCGCTCACGTTTGTCGTAGCCATAGGGGGAACACGTTTCCGTGGGTACGGCGATGGCGAGAGATTGTGTACCAGAGAAGCTGAAGGAACCCCGGCCCAGCTAATCACCTGCTCAAGGTGACGGTCATCTTTCCATTGCTGAGCGGCGTCCGTGCTATCGCATAAACCGGGCTGCCGGGGCGTGTCCAGAATCGCGCCTGAACCTGGGGCAATGCCATCGGGTTAAGGCGTGAGGGTGGGTAGGGTTTTTCTGACAATGCCTACGCCACATGACCGGCATGTGTCCGCGTCAGCGTCGTCTCGGCGCGACCGTGCGCCGCTTCGCCAACTCGCTGAGCGTGCGCAGCAGCCCCATCTCGCTGGACAGGGCCAGGTCGTAGACCAGCTCACCTTCGATGCGGGCGTCGCGCCGCCAGACGCGGGCATGGCCGCCCAGGGCCAGGTCGGAGGCCATCACCAGGGTCCGGTAGCGCGCGCTGCGCAGGGCCGACTCGTGGGCGCGCCAGTGTTCTTCGACGAAGTCGCCGCGACCCTGCAGGATCGCCCGCGCCGGACTGCCCGGCATGTCCTCGCCGTGGGCCAGCGCCGGCGATACCGCCAGCAGCAGATGGGCGGTGTCGTGGGCCAGGCTGGCGCGCTCCTCGGCGGTGTAGCTCTGGTCGCGCCGCAGCAGGCCGTCGGCGCGTTGCTGGCAGGCGGCGAACAGCTGCGACAGGGGCCGGTCGAGGTAGGGATTGGACCCGGCGAAGGGGGCGGGTCGCGGCCGGACAGCGGCGGTTCGCCCTTCCAGGTGGCCGTGCAGGACATGGTGGGGGTGGGTCATGGCGGCAGCCTCTACGTCCGCCGTCTCAGGGATCAAGACGCGAACAGATCGAACCTACGCCTCCGGTTGATAGCGCTGCGTCAAAGAACGGGGACCGGCCGTCGCAACGAATGAGACGGCCGTGACGTCCACTCGCGGCAGCCCAGCAGGAGAACACGATGGCACCGCCGTCCCATGCGCTCGCTTTGAACCGTGACACCGACGAGCGCAGCATCGCGTTGCGCGAGGACGGCCGCCCTGCCGCCGACAGTGGCCTGCTTGCCCAGGCACTGTCGCGGCGCTATGCCGGCCGCATCACCGGCAGCTTCACCCTTCCCGGCAGTGACGGATGCTACGCGCCGTTGCCGCCGGACCTGCCGCCGGCGCTGGCGCGGGCCCTGCACGCACGCGGGATCGAACGCCTCTACAGCCACCAGGCGCAGGCCTGGGACGCCGCGCAGCGCGGCGACAACGTCGCCATCGTCACCCCGACCGCGTCGGGCAAGTCGTTGTGCTACACGCTGCCGGTAGTGGCTGCCGCGATGAATTCCCGGGCCAAGGCGCTGTACCTGTTTCCGACCAAGGCATTGGCGCAGGACCAGGTGGCCGAGTTGCTGGAGCTCAACCGTGCCGGCGATCTCGGCGTCAAGGCATTCACCTTCGATGGCGATACGCCAGGCGATGCGCGCCAGGCGATCCGCCTGCACGGCGACATCGTCGTGTCGAACCCGGACATGCTGCACCAGGCGATCCTGCCGCACCACACCAAGTGGGCGCAGTTCTTCGAGAACCTGCGCTATGTGGTGATCGACGAAGTGCATACCTATCGCGGCGTGTTCGGCAGCCATGTCACCAACGTGCTGCGCCGGCTCAAGCGCATCTGCGCGTTCTACGGCGCGCGGCCGCAGTTCATCGTGTGCTCGGCGACCATCGGCAACCCGCAGGCGCACGCCGAAGCGTTGATCGAGGATCGCGTGCAGGCGATCACGGAGTCCGGCGCACCCACCGGCGACAAGCACGTACTGCTGTGGAATCCGCCCGTCGTGAATGCCGACCTTGGCCTGCGTGCGTCGGCGCGGTCGCAGAGCAACCGCATCGCCCGCATCGCGATCAAGTCGGGGCTGAAGACGCTGGTATTCGCGCAATCGCGGCTGATGGTCGAGGTGCTCACCAAGTACCTCAAGGACGTGTTCGACCACGATCCGCGCAAGCCGCCACGAATCCGCGCCTACCGCGGCGGCTACCTGCCGAGCGAGCGGCGCGACGCGGAACGCGCAATGCGCGATGGTCGCATCGACGGCATCATCTCGACCTCCGCGCTCGAGCTCGGCGTCGACATCGGCAGCCTCGACGTGGTGGTGCTCAACGGCTATCCCGGCACCGTCGCCGCGACCTGGCAGCGCTTCGGCCGTGCCGGCCGGCGCCAGCAACCGAGCCTGGGGATCCTGGTCGCGAACTCGCAACCGCTGGACCAGTACATGGTGCGGCATCCGGACTTCTTCGCCGACAGCCCGCCCGAGCACGCGCGCACCGCACCGGACCAGCCGCTGATCCTGTTCGACCACATCCGCTGCGCGGCCTTCGAGCTGCCGTTCCATGTGCGCGAGATGTTCGGGCCGATCGAACCGGAGGTGTACCTGGAAGCGCTGGCCGAATCGGCCGTCGTCCATCGCGAAGGCGAGCGCTGGGAATGGATCGCAGACAGCTACCCGGCCAACGCGGTGTCGCTGCGCTCGGTCGCCGATGGCAACTTCGTCGTGGTCGACCGCACCGATGGCCGGCAAACGATCATTGCCGAAGTCGACTACTCTGCCGCGGCGCTGACGCTGTACGAAGGCGCGATCCACATGGTGCAGTCCACGCCATACCAGGTTGAGCGCCTGGACTGGGAAGGACGCAAGGCCTACGTGCAGCGCACACACGTGGACTACTACACCGATTCGATCGACTACACCAGGCTGAAGGTGCTTGAGCGTTTCGACGGCTGCGCCGCGGGGCAGGGCGATGCCAGCCACGGTGAAGTGCACGTGGTGCGCCGCGTGTCGGGCTACAAGAAGATCCGCTACTACACGCACGAGAACATCGGCTACGGGCCGGTCAACCTGCCCGACCAGGAACTGCACACCACCTCGGTGTGGTGGCAGTTGCCGCAGGCGACGCTGCTGGCCTGGTTCGCCAGCAAGCAGGACGCGCTCGATGGCTTCCTTGGCGCCGCGTACGCGCTGCACATCGTCGCCACCGTGGCGGTGATGGCGGATGCGCGCGACTTGCAGAAGGCGGTGGGCAACGGCGATGGCGCCTGGTTCGCCAGCAGCGACCAGGGCGGTCGCGGCACGCTGCGTGGCGTAGAGGGCGCCAGCATCGAGCTGGCGGACGTGCAGCAGTTCGTGCCGACCGTCTACCTGTATGACAACTTCCCCGGTGGCGTTGGCCTGAGCGAGCCGCTGTGGCGGCGCCAGGAGGAGCTGGTCGTCCGCGCGATGGAACTGGTCGAGCGCTGCGACTGTCGCAGCGGTTGCCCTGCCTGCGTCGGCCCGATCCTGGCGGCCAGCGAGGAGGGCGAGGGCACCACGCCGAAGGCGCTGGCGCGACGCGTGCTGTCGCTGTTGATCGATGCGCGCGAGTTGGAATCCGACGGCGCGGGCGAGGTGGCGCGCGCATGACGGTCACCCTGGAAAAGCTGCGCGCGCTGCGGCGCCAGGCGGGCGAACCGACAGGCCAGCATGGAGCAGGCGAGCGCGTGTTGCCGCAGGGATTATTCGCCGCCCCACGCTCGGGCGCGGGGCGGCCGGATCCCGCCGTCCAGCTCGATGCGCTGCGGCAAATGCTGGGCGTCCGCCAGCGTCACCTGCCGGCGGCGGTCGTCTCGCGCGACCGCAGCGTGCCCGGCATCGAGATCGAGCCTGGCCTGTTCCTGGCCGAATCGACGCGGCCCATGCACGCGCCGCCTTCGATGCCATTGACGTTCGCCAAGCGTGAAGACGCGGTGGATACCGATGCTCTGCTGTTCTTCGACACCGAAACCACGGGCCTGGCCGGCGGCACCGGCACGCGCGCCTTCATGATCGGCGCCGCCGACTGGAACGGCGGGACGCTGCGCATCCGCCAGTTGACCATCACCACGCTCGCCGCCGAGCCGGCGATGTTGCGCACCTTCGCCCAATGGCTGTCACCGCGCACCGTGCTGTGCAGCTACAACGGCCGTTGCTACGACGCCCCGTTGCTGAAGACGCGCTACCGCCTGGCGCGGATGGGCGATCCGATCAGTGCACTCGATCATGTCGACCTGCTGTTCCCGACCCGGCGCCGTTACCGCGGCGTCTGGGAGAACTGCCGGCTGGCCACCATCGAACGCGAGGCCCTGCGCATCGTCCGCGAAGACGACCTGCCGGGCTCGGAAGCGCCGGCGGCCTGGCTGTCTTTCCTGCGCGGCGGCTCCTCGCACAACCTGCGGCGCGTGGCCGAGCACAATCTGCAGGACGTGGTGACGCTGGGTCGGTTGTTCGTGCATCTGGCGCAGGCGGCGTAGTCGCGCCAGCGCCGCTGTGATCAGGTCAGGATGAAAACCGACGGCACCGGGCCGGTCAGCCACACGCCGTTGTCGGCCAGGTAGAACTCGTGGCCCTGCTGGTGCATGCGCCTGGATTCGATCGTCAGCACCACCGGGGTCCCATGGCGTTGCCCGACCTGCGCCGCGGTGGCGATGTCCTCGGACAAGTGGACGTGATGGCGCATGCCAGGACGCAGGCCCTCTGCGCGAATCGCTTCGAGGAAGCGCGTGGCGGTGCCATGGAACAGCCACTCCGGCGGTAGTACGGGTTCGCGCTGGATGCCGACGGTATCGGTCGAGTGCCCCTGCACCGCGCGGATGCGCCGCCCGTCGCTGGACAAGGCGAATCGCTGCTTCTCGTTGCCGTCGACCACCGCGCGGATCACGCGCACGTCGAGCGGATGCCCGGCCTTGTGCGCGCTGGTGATCAGGTCGTCGATGTCGGCCCAGCCTTCGCGGTCGAGCGTCAGGCCGATGGCGCCGGGCGCGTGGCGCAACACGTAACTGAGGTATCGGCTGGTGTCGGTAAGTCTTCTGCGCATGTTTCCACTGCTATTCGAATTAGGTTGGCTCAACGGCCGTCATGCGGCTCGCAGCCGACATCAGACACAGCTGCCCGCCGTCCGATGGCGCTTGCGCGGCCGGACCTCGATGGCAGTGGTAGTCGCCGTTCTTGCGGTCGGTATGGCGGCCGTTCTTGTCGAGGCCACCGCCGTGCGCGAGCGCGGTTTGCCAGCCCGACGCTGTTGCCAGCGCGAGCAGGGCGAAAACGAGAGGTCGCATACAGTCCCCCAACTGTAATGTGACGACGGTTCGAATCTAGCAGCCCGGCGCGATGCGCTGGGAGACTGCGATCCGAGAAAAAGTCGCGGTCGCCCGGGCGTTCCGCTATTCAGCTAACGACGGGTGATACGGCGCATCGAGAAAAGCAAAGACCCTGCAAGGTCCAGCCCTGCAGGGTCCGTGTTCCACCTGGCACGGGAAGGCGCGCGAACTTCCGCTCAGTCGTAACCCCAGACCTTGAGGTCGGCCGTCTGCGCATTGCCGAGGATCTTGTACTGGACCGTGACCGACTTCAGCCGCGCCTTCAGGCCCGGTGCGTTGTTCGGTGCGGTCTGGCCACCGGACTTGAGCGTGCCGACATTCGACAGCTTGTCGTCGGGGCGGTTGTCCCAGTGCAGCACGACGGACGAGATCTGCACGTCCGCGCCGTCGACAGACAACTTGATCTGCTTGACGTCCTTCTCCCAGCGACCGCCGGAGCTCTTGATTTCCACGCTCGGGTCGGCGGCCTTGATCGTCTGCTGGCCGAGAATGAACCACTCGTCGGCAGCGATGGCGCTGCTCATGCCGATGATGCCGGCGGCGGCCACCACGGCGGACGCCACTAGAAAGCGGAACTGCGTCTTCATTGACGTTTCCTCGTTGTTCCCCGGTTGGTCCCTGGATTCTTCGCCCGCACCGAAAAGCGTAGTGGCAGCGAGGCGCAACGCGCAGGCTATCGGCCGGTGCGTTACCGGGGGGTCAAGGACGGGGGTGTGGAATCGGCAATAATTCCAGCCACCCATCGCGTCGCTGAGGGATACCCCGAAGCGATCTCGCTCACGCACCATGATGCCGTGCAATCCCTGGAGGCTTCCCGTGACCCCAACCATCACCGCCTTTGCACGCTCACCCGATCGCGGCAGGGGATTGGCGCGCGACACGCGCGTCCGCTGGGCGCTGGAAGAAGCAGGTCAGCCTTACGAGGTCCGTCTTGTTTCGTTCGAGCAGATGAAGGGGCCGGCGCATCTCGCGCTGCATCCGTTCGGGCAGATTCCGACCTATGAGGAAGGCGAGCTGGCCCTGTTCGAGACCGGGTCGATCGTGCTCCATATCGCGCAGCGCCACGCCGGCCTGCTGCCAGACGACGCGAATGCACGGGCACGCGCGATCACGTGGATGTTTGCTGCGGTCAACACGATGGAGCCGCCGATCCTCGAGCGCGAAACCGCCAGGCTGCTTGAGCGTGACAAGGCCTGGACCGAAGAGCGGATGCCGGGAATCGAGGATCGTATTCGCAACCGGCTCGGCCAGTTGTCCAGGCGGCTGGGCGATGCCGAGTGGCTCGATGGGGAGTTCAGCGCGGGCGACCTGATGATGGTGGCGGTGCTGATGAGGTTCAAAGCGTCGTCGGAAATGCTGGAGGAGTTTCCGAACGTGTTTGCCTATGTGGCTCGTGGCCAGGCGCGGCCGGCGTACAAGCGGGCGTTCGAGGCACAGTTGGCGGTCTTCACCGGAATGGCGCCCGCGGGTTAGATGCGTTCCATGCTTGTCCGTTCACATTACGTTTGACACTGCGGCCGCCAAGTTGCCGGCGCATAGACTGCGCCCTGCGCCTAGCCGGCATTCGAAGATCCCCCCATCGTGCACAGTTCCTGGAAGTTCGCCGCTGTCGCCCTATTGATCTGGATCGCAATATTCGTTTATGGCGCCGAAGGCACTGCCGTTTCGACGCGGACGCATCCAACTGCGGACCAGTCGCGCCACCCACCGGAGCTGGCGGCAGCATCGGGTTCAGGCTTGGATAATGCACAGGCGCCTTCCGGAAGTCCTAACGTCCAAACCGATCTCGCGAACCTGACAGCGACCTTGTATCCAAGGTCAGAAGGCGGAGACGGCAACGCTTCTCAGCAGATTGCATCCGCGTATCAAGAATGTTGGCTATATGCCATGAATCCAATTGGGTTCACGGAGGACATGCGAAATCGCGGCAAGTTGCGTCCTGACCTCGCCACGAAGATCGCTCAGGCCAGCGAGATCACCAGCGATCGTTGTGATGGTTTCGCGGGTAAGAAGATAGGCCCGTCCGCAATCAATGCAATGCTTGAGCGGGCCGCCCGCCAAGGAAATATGGCGGCGCGCACCGAACTTTTCGTCCAGAACGCCATACTCAAAGGCGCCACCAGCGAACAGATCAAATCTGCGGCAGTCGACGTGCTCGCCTCCGGGGATCCCGACGCGTTTGCCGCCATTGCACCGTTAATGGGAGCGCCAAGCGCCGGCGACCTTCAAGCTCTTCAGCCGATCCCAGCTGGATCTCCTGTGTCAGAAGCCGCCTGGAATATTGCCGCGTGCCGCCTCGGACGTCAGTGCGGCCCCGATAGCCGTGCCGTGCTGCAAATGTGCTTAGGCGGCGGGATCAATTGTGAGCTCAGGGACATTCAATCCTTTTATGAGCAGGTCGTGCTGCCTCCTGCTGACATCCCAAAACTTAGGCAGCTTGTAGGACTACTGACGCAAGGAGCGAAGCAATAACGGGGAAGAAGGCGAAGTCTCGGAGCTGGTTGCTGGTCGCGAGTTTGATTGCAACAGGCGTAATTGCAGGTTCGGTTTCAATCGATGGAAGATCCTCTCCGTATCGTGAGCTGACAAATGTCCGCGAAACGTCTAAGGCATCTGATTTTGACATCAGAACAGCCGGACTATCCCAGGCGGCAGCGACATATCGGTTGCAGAACGGGACTGGCTCATTGCCCGCAAACAGCAAGCAACTTCGACATGACTTGGCCAGACGGGACCAAGGACAGGGCCTACGTCATCACTCCCTTCAGTACGGTTGGGTCAGTCCCGACGCCCGAAGGTGATCATTGCCTCAATGATGACGATTGCGGCGTCAACAAGCAGCCGAAATAGTAGTAAAGGCGATGCGGCCTTCGGGGCGCATCGCGCTTTCCCATCGCGGGCTGCTGGGCTCAGTCCCCAAAGGCGCCAGCGATCAGCCCCTCATCGTGCCGCCGACTCCAACACGCTTCGGGCGAGTCCCCACAGACCCAGGGCAGTCCCGAGTGAGAAGAGCACCTCGCGCTAACTCCGCCAAGCGCAATTAGGGCAAGCCGCCGCTTTTCGCCGCAGCCGACTGAGCTATTTGTGCCCTGAGCCTCCGGGCATTCGTCACCGCCCAGCGCTCGACCCAAGCGACCGCAACGGCCTCACTCGGCGCGTTGGCCTTGCGCTCCCGCTTCACGTCCAAATGCCGGTTGACCGTCGTCCGCCACAGGTCGTTGTGGAAGGCCACCACTGCTACAGCCTTACCGCCGCAGTGCAGCCAACGGGTGGTCGAAGGGCCACTGACGAATCCGCGCTGCCAGGTGATCTCAGGCGGGAGCAGGTAGCGAGTCATGCTCGGGGATGCTACCGATGCAACGCTCACGCGATGAGATGGTGCACGAGGGGCGTCGTTTGCTGCGCCGTGTTACCCCGGTGTTACCCACGGGTCCGGCTGCGCACCAAACGAAAAAGCCCAGTAAAGCCTGAGAGCCTTACTGGGCTTACGTTTAATCATGGTGGCCGGGGAGGGAATCGAACCCCCGACACGGGGATTTTCAATCCCCTGCTCTACCAACTGAGCTACCCGGCCATTCCGCGACGGTCAGGCCGTGCGAGGAGCGGAATGATACGGATCGCGGGCGGGCATGGCAAGCCGGATGTGCGCTGAACGGGTTCGCGCCCGGCTGCAGCGGCGGACGCGGGGCGGTGCAAGATTGTGCTGCGTCCCATCAGGCAGCCCGTGCGCTGCAGGAGACCATCATGAAAGCCGTGCTTCTGGCCTGTCTGGCCATCTTTGTTGCCAGTGCCAGCGCCTGCGCCGCCGAATCCCGCATCACCGATACCGACCGCCTCGCGCTGTACCGCGCCCACGCCGGCGCGCCGGTGTCCAACTTCCAGTACTTCGGCCGCCTCGACGGCTGGACGCCGCTGGGCGATTCCGCACTCGCCGTGTGGACCCGGCCCAGCGAGGTCTACCTGCTTGAACTCAAGGGCACCTGCACGGACCTGGACTTCGCCCAGGCCGTATCGCTGACCAACCAGTCCGGGCGGGTCTACCAGAACTTCGACAAGGTCATCGTGCTGGGCCGGTCGACCAATGGCATGCCGTGCTGGATCAAGGAAATCCGTCCGGTCGATGCCAAGGCGCTCAAGCAGGCCGAAAGCGAGAAGCGCGCCGCGCAGACAGCCGAACGCGAGAAGACCTGACGCCTCAGCTTTCCGGTTCGACGTAGCCTTCGGGCTTGGCGGCGCCGCCGCCGAACAGGAACTTCTCCATCTCGCCTTCGAGGAAGGCGCGGTGCTTGGGATCGAGCGGCGACAGCCGGTTCTCGTTGATCAGCATGGTCTGGTGCGCCAGCCACGCCGCCCAGGCGGGTTTGCCGATGTGGGCAAAGATGCGCTTGCCCAGCTCGCCGGGCCACGGCACAAAGTCCAGGCCCTCGGTTTCGCGCTTCTCGTATTCGCAGTAGACGGTGCGGGGCATGGTCAAGGTTCCCGGACGCTGGTTTCCAGCAGTTTGCGGATCGGTGCTGGAATGCCGATCGCGCCCAGTTCCGCGCGTGCGACCCAGCGCAGGTCGTCATTGTCGCCGATCCGGCTGCGCAGCGCGGTGCCGCGCCAGCGCAGTGGCTGCAGCTGCAGCTTGTAGTGGCTGAAAGCGTGGTCGATGGGCGCGAGCACCTGCGCCCGTGCGTAGTCGCCGGTCAGGTGCTGGCGGAACCAGTCCTGCGCGAGCGCATCGTCCTCGGCTTGCGGCAGTGTCCACAGCGATGCCCAGATGCCGCTGGGCGGCCGCCGTTGCAACAGGATGCGGCCGTCGCCGTCTTCGGCCCACAGCACGTGCGCGTACTTCTGCGGCGGCGTCTTGCCGGGCTTGGGCGTCGGCAGTTCAGCGACGCGACCTTCGCGGCGGGCAACGCAGTCGTCCTGCACCGGGCAGATCACGCAGGCCGGATCGGCACGCGTGCACAAGGTCGCGCCGAGATCCATCTGCGCCTGGGTGTAGTCGGCCATCCGCAGGGGTGGCAGTTGCGCGCGGTCGACGTGGTCCTCGGCCAGCGTCCACAGCTTCTTTTCGACTGCCGGCAGGCCGGGATAACCGTCGATGCCGTGATAGCGGGTGAGCACGCGCTTGACGTTGCCGTCGAGGATCGCGCAACGCTCGCCCCACGCCTGCGAGGCGATCGCCGCGGCGGTGCTGCGGCCGATGCCGGGCAGGGCGGTGAGCGCATCGAGGTCGCGCGGCAGGTCGCCGCCGTGCAGTTCCACGCAGCGCTTTGCCGCCGCATGCAGGTTGCGTGCGCGGGCGTAGTAGCCCAGGCCGGACCACAGCGCGAGCACGTCATCCAGAGGCGCGGCGGCGAGGTCGGGCAGCGTTGGCAGTGCAGCGACGAAACGTTCGAAGTAGGGCGCCGCGGTCTTCACCTGGGTCTGCTGCAGCATGATCTCCGAGAGCCAGACCCGATACGGCGAACGCGGGTGCTGCCACGGCAGGTCGTGGCGGCCGCTGATGTCGAACCAGGCGAGCAGGCGCGCGGGGAACGGATCGGCTTGCAGGGTGCTCATGGCGTCATCGCCTCACCGGGTGTGGGGGCGATGTCGACTTCGACGCCTTCCAGGGTCGTGCCGGCGATCTCGAGCTTCGGGGTGGAAAGATGCCCGGCCAGCGGTGGCAGCGGAGTGCCCTGGTCGATGCTGTCGATCCACTGCAGAATCTCAGGCACACGGAACTGGCCGTCGAAGCGCGTGGCGTCGCGCTGCAGCTGCAGCGCACTCGTGTCCGACAGGTCGGCGCGGCCGTTGTATTCATACTTGAACGGTAGCGCCGACACGGAGGACTCCAGCGGCTCCGGCAGTGCCGGCCACGCCTTCGGCCAGTCGGCGATCAGCCCGTCCAGTCGCAACGCGAGCGTGTCGCCGAACGAGAACGCGCCGTGCGCATGCAGGCTCGGGATCGCGTCGCGGCCACGCAGGGCCAGGCCCAGCGGCGTCATGCCCACTTCGCCCGCGTGCAGGCGCAGTGGTCCGGCCAGGCCGAACACGAACGGCAGGTCCGTCTCGCCATCGCGATAGCGGGCAGCCGCGCCCATGCGGATCACGTCGATGCCCATGCCGTCATTGCCGTCGTGCACGCGTCCGGACAGGACCAGGCGCATTGGCAACGACCACGGTGGCGACTCGACGCCGACCGTGCCGCTGAGGCCGAGTCCGGCGTTGAGAGCGGGGCGGGTCACTGCTGCCTGGAGATCGAACGGCGCGGCGAGCGTGCCGTTGGCGAAGCGACCGCTGATGTGCGCAGCCGTGGCGCGATCGGGATGGAGCGACGGCAGATCAATGGCGAGCGCATCGACCGACCAGCCTTCGCCGATGACGCGGCCGCGCACCACGCGCAGTCCATCGGTAAGCGTGGGAATCCGCGTCTTCGACGGCGGGCGCGCGGCTTGCCAGCGCTGCAGCGCGGCGATGTCGAGTTGCGGCGCATCCACTTCGACGCGGCGCACCGTCAGGTCATTGCCGGCAGCGCGGATCGTCGCCCAGGGAAGTTCCAGTTCGATGCGCTCGGCGCGTAGCAACGGCGTGGGCGCGCCCGGCTGGCGGGCGACCACGTCGCGAAGCTGCAGCATCGGCGTGCCACGCAGGCGGTACTCGCTGGCGCCGGAAGCGGTGATCTCCAGGCCGAGCGTCTTGCCGGCCTGCGCGAGGATCAAGCCGGCGACACGACTGGGCTGCCCGACCCAGCGCAATGCCAGCACGAGCAACGCGAACACCACGACCAGCGCGATCAGCAGGGCATTGCGGCGCGAGGGGCGACGCGGGATGGCGGGTTCCGGCGCGGCCATTCGTGGCGTGGACGGCGTCAGACGCCGAGCGACTCTGGCAGCAGGGCGTCGACGAAGGCTTCGGCGTCGAACACGCGCAGGTCTTCCGGGCGTTCGCCGATGCCGGCGAAGCGGATCGGGATGCCGAACTCGCGCGCAAGCGCGAACACGACGCCGCCCTTGGCGGTGCCGTCGAGCTTGGTCACCACCAGGCCGGTCACGCCGACCGCGGCGTGGAACTGGCGCAGTTGCGACAACGCGTTCTGGCCCGTGGTGCCGTCGATCACCATCAACACCTCGTGCGGTGCATTGACGTCGAGTTTCTGGATGACACGCTTGATCTTGCCAAGTTCGGCCATCAGGCCCTGCTGGGTGTGCAGGCGTCCGGCGGTGTCGGCGATCAGCACCTGGGTGCCGCGCGCCTTGGCGGCCTGCAGGGCATCGAAGGCGACCGAAGCGGCATCGGCATTCTGGCCCTGGGCGACCACCGGCACGCCGTTGCGATCGCCCCAGGCCTGCAGCTGGGCGACGGCGGCGGCGCGGAAGGTGTCGCCGGCGGCGAGCATCAGCGGGCGGTTTTCGTCCTTGAAGCGCTTGGCGAGCTTGCCGATCGTGGTGGTCTTGCCGACGCCGTTGACGCCGACGGTCAGCACCACAAACGGCTTGGCTTCGGTGTCGATCACCAGCGGCTGGGCGACCGGGCGCAGCATCGCCAGCAGGTCGGCGCGCAGGGCAGTCAGCAGCGCCTTCGCATCGGCGAACTCGCGCGCCTTCATGCGCTTGCGCAGCGATTCGATCAGCTGCGACGTGGCGCCGACGCCGACATCGGCGGTGATCAGTGCGGTTTCGATCTCGTCGAGCAGGTCGTCGTCGAGCTTGGGGTTGCGCGAGAACAGGCCGTTGAAGCTGCGCGCGAAGCTGCTGCCGCGCAGGCGGTCGCGCCAGCCGTTCTTGCCCGGCGCAGCGGCAGGGACAACAGGGTGGGCGGCGATGGCGGCTTCGGGCGGCAGGACGGGGGCGACGACTGGCGTCTCGACCGTCGCGGCCACCGGGGCGGCCACCGGGGCGACCTGCGGGGCGGCCTGCGGCAGGGCGACCGGATCGACATCGAGCGCGGCGGCGATGATTTCCGCGGGGACGGGCTCTACGGGAGCGGGCTCTTCGGGTGCGGGCTCTACAGGCGCGGGCTCGGCTTCCTGTGGCGTCGGGAACGCGGCGGCGAGTTCCTCGATGCTGTAGGCGCCTTCGCTTGCGCCCGGCTTTGCCGCTTCGGCTGGTGTCTGGGGTTTCTTGCGGCGGAAAAAACTGAGCATCGAGGGCAATGTCGGCGAATGCGCGAGAATGCACACATGCTAGCACCGGCCCCCTCCCGACCCCGATGAACAAACCGCCCCGTCGCCATCCCACCACTGCCGCCGCGCCGGCCACTGCGGCCCCGGGCAAGGTGCGCCTCATCGGCGGGCGCTGGCGCGGAACGCGTCTCAGCGTTCCGGCCGTGGCCGGTCTGCGGCCGACCTCGGACCGGGTGCGCGAGACCCTGTTCAACTGGCTGATGCCGATGCTGCCGGGCGCACGCGTGCTCGATCTGTTCGCCGGCAGCGGCGCGCTGGGGCTGGAGGCACTGTCGCGTGGCGCCGCCGCCGCGGTGCTGGTCGAGCGCGACCCGGGGCTGGCCGATGCCCTGCGCGCGCTGGCCGCACGCCTGCCCGGGGGCGAGGCCGCGACGGTCGTCCAGGCCGACGCGCTGACCTGGCTGCCGGGCCAGGCCGAGGCCACCTTCGACCTGGCGTTCATCGACCCGCCGTTCGCCGCCGGCCTGTGGGAAGCCGTGCTTCCGATGGTCGTCGCCAGGCTCAAGGCCGACGCCTGGCTGTACGTGGAGGCGCCGCATGACGCAGCGCCGCAATCGCCCCCGGACTGGCGACTTCACCGCGAAGGGCGGACCCGGGAGGTCCGATTTGCCCTGTACCGGCGGGTGGTCTAAGCCACTGTTACACTTCCGTCACCTGTCGACGACCCGAATGACCGTGGCCCGAAACCGAATCGCCGTCTACCCCGGTACCTTCGACCCGATCACCAATGGCCATATCGACCTGGTCGACCGCGCCGCTCCGCTGTTCGAGCGCCTGATCATCGGTGTCGCCGAGAGCCCGGGCAAGAGCCCGGCACTGCCACTGGACCTGCGTGTCGAACTGGCCCGCAAGGCTGTGGCCCACCACGACAATGTCGAGGTCCGCGGCTTCGACAGCCTGCTGGCCCACTTCGTCGATCACGTCGGCGGCGGCGTGCTGTTGCGCGGCCTGCGCGCGGTGTCGGACTTCGAATACGAGTTCCAGCTGGCCAGCATGAACCGCCACCTGATTCCGGAAGTCGAGACGCTGTTCCTGACGCCGGCCGAACAGTACGGCTTCATTTCCTCTTCGCTGGTGCGCGAGATCTCCCGCCTGGGCGGCGACGTCTCCGGTTTCGTGCCGCCGGCGGTCGCCACCGCGTTGCAGGCGCAATGGCAACGCAACCACCGTTGATCGATCGCAACTGCGCCAAGACGGACGCGATCGAAGCATCCAGATCCTCCACCTGCTCCACCATTGAAATTCCACCAGCTCGAACCTGAAACCAAGAAGGGGAACCCGATGAAGACCACCACCCGCCTGTTGCTGCTCGCTTGCCTGTCGATGCCGTTGCTGGTTGCCTGCAACAAGGGCGAAGACAAGGCCGCCGCCGCCGTCGTAGCGCCGCTGGCCGCGCCGGCCGGCACCGACAGCACCGCCTGGGACACCTACCTGACCGAAGTGGTCAAGCGCAACATCGAAGGCGCCACCAACGTCTACCTGTACACCCTGCCTGACCCGGCCGGCACCGATTTCGAAGGCGAGTACGCCCGCCAGCTGGAGAAGGCGCAGGGCGACGTCGCCCGCGGTGGCGTCGAGGGCACGCTGCTGGCGTTCGGCTCGCAGAACTCGGCCAAGTCGGCCGACCTGGCGATCGCCTCGTTCGCCCAGGCCCAGCCGGGCACGATGAAGGGGTGGCCGCCTTCGCGSCCACGCCTCTCCCGGAACGTCATAGGACGTCCATGTCCCTCAAGATCAACGAGCTTTGCGTCAACTGCGATGTCTGCGAGCCGGCTTGTCCGAACCAGGCGATTTCGCAGGGCGAAACCATCTACGTGATCGATCCGGCGCGCTGCACCGAATGCGTCGGACATTTCGACGAACCCCAGTGCGTGGTCGTCTGTCCCGTCGAGTGCATCGACCCCGACGCGGAACACCCCGAATCCAATGAACAGCTGCTGGCCAAGCTCGCGCGCCTGCAGCAGGAGCTGAAATGATGCGTCAAGCGTTGCGTGTGCTGGTGAGCGCCAGTGTGTTGTCCGCAGGTCTCCTGATCACCGCATCCACCGCAACGCTACCGCTTCACGCGGCGCAAAAAGCAGTCCAACCCGCCGGCCACCCGCCTGGCGTGGCCATCGCCAGCGCCCATGCACTGGCCACTGACGCCGGCATGGAGATGATCCGCGCCGGTGGCAATGCCTTCGATGCGGCGGTGGCGGTATCGGCGACGCTGGCCGTGGTCGAACCGATCAGCTCGGGCATCGGCGGTGGCGGCTTCTTCCTGCTGCACGATGCCAGGAGCGGCAAGGATGTCTTCGTCGACGCGCGCGAAACCGCGGTGGCCGCGGCGACGCCGGCGGCCTACCTCGACGACAAGGGTGAGCTCAACCGCGACCGTGCCACCAACGGCCCGTGGTCGGCCGGCATCCCCGGCCTGCCTGCGGCGCTCGTGCACGTGTCGGGCAAGTACGGCCGGCTGCCGCTGAAGACCACGCTGGCGCCGGCGATCCGCATCGCCCGCGAAGGCTTCGAGGTCTATCCGCGACTCGAGCGCGGCTACGGCAGCCGTCGTGACGTGATGGAACGCTACCGCGGCACGCGCGAGGTGTTCCTGGCCGACGGCACTCCGGTCAAGGCCGGCGAGATCCTCAAGCAGCCCGATCTGGCGCGCACGCTGGAACTGCTCGCCGAGAAGGGCTTCGACGGTTTCTATCGCGGCGAAGTCGCGGCAAAACTGCTCGCCGCCGTGAAGGAAGAAGGCGGACAGTGGCGTGCAGAGGAACTGGCCGGCTACCGCGTCAAGGAACGCGAGCCGCTGCACTTCCAGTACCGCGACTGGACCGTGACCACCGCGCCGCCGCCGTCGTCGGGCGGCGTGGCATTGGCGGAAATGTTGCAGATGCTGTCGGGCTGGGATCTGGCCAAGCTCGACGACGCGCACCGCACCCATGTGATCACCGAAGCGATGCGTCGCGCATTCCGCGACCGCACGATCTACCTCGGCGATCCGGACTTCGTGAAGATGCCGCTCGCCCGCCTTGTCAGCGCCGACTATGCCGCCGGCCTGCGCGCGACGATCCATCCGGAGAAGGCCACGCCCAGCGATCTGCTGCCGGGCCAGCCGGCGCCGCTGGAAGACGACGAGACCACGCATTTCTCGATCATCGACGCCGCCGGCAATCGCGTCTCGACCACGCAGACGGTCAACCTGCTGTACGGCTCGGGCATGGTCGCGCCGGGCACCGGCGTGCTGCTCAACAACGAGATGGACGACTTCGCCCTGCGCCCCGGCACGCCCAACGCGTTCGGCGTGATGGGCTTCGCCGCCAACGCACCCGCGGCCGGCAAGCGCATGCTCAGCTCGATGACGCCGAGCTTCATCGAGTCCAAGGACAAGCTGGCGGTGATCGGCGCGCCGGGCGGCAGCCGCATCATCACCGAAGTGCTGCTTGGCATTCTGGGTTACGACGCCGGCCTGGGTGCACAGCAGGTCGCGGCGCTGCCGCGCATCCACCACCAGTGGATGCCGGACGTGATCTCGGCCGAGAAGAACACGCTGGATGCGCAGACAGTGTCGGCGCTGGAAGCGATGGGCCACAAGGTCAACGCCGGCGAGAACACCTGGGGCAACCTGCAGACCGTGTCCTGGGACAAGCGCAGCAATGTCCTGGAGGCGGGAAGCGATCCGCGCAATCCGGTGGGGAAGGGCGCGGTCGAAGGGCGCTGAGGTCGGCTGCGCTATCGCGAACCTAACGCGCGTGGAGTTACCCTAGCCCCATGAAACTCTGGTCAATACTTGGCAACAGCCAGAAGCTGGACGGCGGCGCGATGTTCGGCAACGCGCCGCGCGCGATGTGGGCGAAGTGGTCCCCTCCCGATGAACAAAACCGCATCGAGCTGGCCTGCCGTGCCCTGCTCGCCAGCCCGCTGGCCGGCAAGACGGTCTTGTTCGAGACCGGCATAGGCGCGTTCTTCGAGCCGAAAATGCGTGAGCGCTATGGCGTGGTCGAGGACCAGCACGTGCTCGTGCAATCGCTGGCTGCGGCTGGATTCGCGCCGGAGGATATCGACGTGGTGGTGCTCTCGCACCTGCATTTCGACCATGCCGGCGGACTGCTTGCGCCGTGGCAGGAAGGGCAGGCGCCGCAGCTGCTGTTTGCCAATGCCACCTATGTCGTCGGTCGCGGCCACTACGAACGCGCGCTGCATCCGCATCCACGCGATCGCGCCAGTTTCATTCCGGAATTGCCGGGACTGCTGGAAGCCACCGGCCGCCTAGAGCTGGTCGATGGCGAGTACTCGCGCACGCTGGGCAACGCGGTGCGCTTCCACTACAGCGATGGCCATACGCCGGGGCTGATGCTGGCCGAGATCGTCGGGCCGGACCAGGTCGATGGCGAGCCGCACGGTGGCGTGGTGTTCTGCGCCGACCTCATCCCGGGGCGGCCGTGGGTGCACGTGCCGATCACGATGGGCTACGACCGCAACGCCGAATTGCTGATCGACGAGAAGAAGGCCTTCCTCGCCGACAAGCTGCGCCGCAACGTGCATCTGTTCTTCACCCACGACCCGCAGTGCGCGCTGGCGCAGGTCACCCAGGACGACAAGGGCAAGTTCGGCACGGCCCACGAGGTTGCCGAACTGCAGGCGAGGGCACTGGGCGCATGACCCGGATCGGAGCGACGGCCTGGCTGTCGCTTGCCTGCGCGCTCGCCATGAGCGCCGCCTGGGCACAGCCGGCAGTGGTCGACGATTCGCTCGATCCGCCGCAACCGGGCAAGCCCTTGCTCGATCGCGATTTCGGTGTCGGCACGCGTCGTTTCGGCCTTGATCGCAAGGTCGAGATGTACCAGTGGCGAGCCAGTCGCGATGGCTACACCAAGGTGTGGAACTCGGCGGCGATCGATTCGTCGGGGTTCGCAGCGGGGCACGTCAATCCGAAGAAGCTGCCGTTGGACAATCGCCGCTGGTGGTCCGACGACGCGACGCTGGAAGGCAAGCCGCTCGACGCGGCGGTGCTGCAGACGCTGGGACAGTGGCGGGTGTTCCGGCCGAATTTCTCGCGCCTGCCCGCCAACCTGGCGGCGTCGTTCCAGCCCGAAGGCGATGGCCTGGGCAGCGCCGAGAATCCGCTCGACCCGCAGGTCGGCGACATCCGCATCACCTGGCGGGAATTGAACCTGCCGCCATTGGACGACAAGGTCGAGCTGCGCGGCGGACGCTGGTTGCTGTCGCCGGAAGCGGCGGCGCAGGCGCTCAGTGCCGAGCGCGCCTCGACCGTCGTCGAGCTGCCGCCGGGCACGGACCAGCGGCTGTTGCCGTGGCTGCTGGGCGCGGCGGCGATGCTGCTGGGCGCGGCGCTGGTGTGGCGTCGGATGCGGCGCAGGCGAAGCGGCAACGTCCATGGATCCCCGCCTTCGCGGGGATGACGGGCAAGAGCAGATGAATCCCGGCGTTCGCCCGGATGACGGTGGTGGTCAGCCGTTGTGGCGGGTGCCGAAGATCTTGTCGCCGGCGTCGCCCAGGCCCGGCAGGATGTAGCCGACGTCGTTGAGGCGCTCGTCGATCGAGGCGGTGAATACCTCGACATCGGGATGGCGGCTTTCGAGCACGCGAAGGCCCTCCGGCGCGGCCACCAGGAACAGACCCTTGATCCGCTTGCAGCCGGCCGCCTTGAGCATGTCGACCGTGGCAACGAGCGTGCCGCCCGTGGCCAGCATCGGGTCGAGGATCAGCGCGGTGCGCTCGTCCATCCGCCCGGTCAGCTTCTCGTAGTAGCCGACCGGCTCGAGCGTCCTCTCGTCGCGCTGCAGCCCGACCACGCCGACCTTGGCCGCGGGAATCAGCTCGAGCACGCCCGGCAGCATGCCCAGGCCGGCGCGCAGGATCGGCACCAGCGTCACCTTGGCGCCCTTGATGCGACGGGTCTTCACCGGCCCGGCCCAACCCTCGATCGTGACTTCCTCGGTTTCCAGGTCGGCGGTGGCCTCGTAGGTGAGCAGGGTGGCGACCTCGGAGGCGAGTTCGCGGAATTCCTTGGTGCTGATCCCGGCAGCGCGCATCAGGCCGAGCTTGTGCTGCACCAGCGGGTGGCGGACTTCGATGATCTTCATCGCGCAAGCCTAGCGCAGCCGGGTTCGCCGGGCATGTGCGGGCACAGATGGCCATCCATCGGCCGCCGCCGCCACGCCTACACGTTCCCCTTCCAATCGGCGGCCGACTATCGGGGCGTCGGCACGGATCGCCGAAGGAGCCGAAGTGAGCAATCCAGCTGTCACCTATGAACGCGAAATGGTTCCGGCCCTGTTCCGGCCCTGGGTGGCGTCCCTGCTCGACCTTGCCCGGCCCGTGCCCGGTGAGCACCTGCTCGACCTGGCCTGCGGCACGGGCATCGTCGCGCGCATGGCGGCGCCACGGGTCGCACCGGGCGGGCGTGTCGTGGGCGTGGACCTCAACCCCGACATGCTCGGCGTCGCCCAGGTGGAGGGCGCGCTGGAGGGGCTCGACATCGAATGGAAGCAGGGCCGGCTGGAAGTGCTGCCGTTTGCCGAGGCCGAGTTCGACCTGGCGCTGTGCCAGCACGGCCTGCAGTTCGTGCCCGACCGCGCCGCGGCGCTGGGCGAGGCCCGGCGCGTGCTGCGCGATGACGGCCGGCTCGCACTGGCCGCGTGGCGAGGGCTCGACCATCACCCGTTCTGGTCGCGCTTCAACGACGTGCTGATGGAGCTGATGGGCATCCCGGCGCTGGCCGCGCCATTCGAGCTGGGCGAGGCATCTGATATCGAAAGCCTGCTGCGCGGCGCCGGTTTCCGCGACATCTCGATCCAGGCGCGGTCGATGCCTGCTGTATTTCACGACCCGGCCAGCTTCGTGGCGATGGAGGTGGACGTCATCGCCGCGGCCAACCCGGCCACCCAGCACCTGGATGACCGGGCCCGGGCCGAGCTGACCCGGGCCGCGGAAGCGCGCATGGCCGACGCGCTCCGCGATCAGACCCGTGATGGCCAGGTCGTGGTGCCGATGCATTCGCACCTGGTGCTGGCGCGAATGCAGGCACTACCTGCGTGACGTCGGCGCGCTAGAACGAATAGCGTGCGATCAACTGGTAGACCGGTCCCGACGTCTCGCGCTCCAGTTCGTACTCGTCGAAATCGCGATCGATCTGGTCGGCGGCGTTGTCGAACTTGTTGAACGCCTCGTCCTTGGAGGCATCGAGCAGGTTCGAGCCGGTCAGCCGCACCGACATGCGCTCGCCGAAGCGCTTCTCGACGAACACTTCCAGGTCGCCGTCATAGGTGGTGGTGACTTCCTCGCTGACGATGCGCGAGTAGGCATCGCCCTGGCGGCGGTAGCTGGCGCCGAAGGACACGCCCCAGTCGCGGATGTTCTGGATGAAGCCGATGTTGTAGACGTACTTGGCCTGGTTGTTGAAGCGGCGCTCGCCGAACTCGTCGTCGACCGAACTGTCCAGCCACGAGTAGTTCACGAACACGCCGGTGTCGGGCAGGTCGAACACCGTCAGCGGCGTCGACAGGTCGAACTCGATGCCGTAGACGTAACCGTCGCCGACATTCTTCGCCGTGTAGACGAAGCTGTCCGGATCGAACTGCGGATAGCCGGGCGTGTTCTCGTCGGCGCCGGGGTTCTCGTCGAGGAACTCTTCAACCTCGTCCTCGTAGTCGCCCAGTGCGGTCGAGCTCGGATCGCCGGTGTTGACGGTCTCGATCAGGTCCTGGATGTCGCGATAGAACACATTGACGCCGAACACGCCGCGCTGGCCGAGGCGACGCTCGTAGCCCAGGTCCAGGCCCCAGGCGCGCTCGGGCTCCAGCAGCGGGTTGCCGGTGAAGTCGTTGTCGCCGAACTCCTCTTCCAGCGTCAGCGGCAGGATCTGGTCGAAGTTGGGGCGGCGGACCGTGCGCGCCAGCGACAGGCTGATGCGGTCGGCGTCGCTGACGTCCCACTTGAGATGGGCCGAGGGCAGCAGGGTCGAATAATCGTTGCTGGCGGCGCTGTCGTCGGCGCGCACGTCGATGTCGGTGGTCTCGTAACGCAGACCCGCCTCCCAGGCGACCGCGCCGGACGTGCCGGAGAACATCAGGTACGGGTCGATGCGGGTTTCGTCGATGCGGCTGCTCATCGCTTCGAAGTCCTCGTACGGCGGCAGTGCCGCGCCTTCGATATCGGACTCGATCTCGCTGATCTGCAGGCCCGTGTCGCGCTGCTTGTCGAGGTAGTCGACACCGAACTCCATCCGGGCAGCTTCGAACTGGCGCTTGTGCGCGAACTTGAAGCCGAGCTCGTCGTCGCGGATGTCGCTCAGGGTGCGCGTGCCCTCGCGACCGTCGAACGACGGCGGCGTGTCATCGTCGTCGTAGCCGGTCTCTTCCTCGGTCGAGGCGGTGTCGTCGTCGAAGCGGGCGTAGTCGAGGTCGAGCTCGGTGCGGCCGCCGAGCATGTCGAACACGTAGTTGGCGCCAAACGACCAGTTGTCCTGCTTGATGTTCTCGAGCTGGTCATTGACCGACAGCAGGTTGTCGCGGCTGGTGCTGGACGGGTCGTTGTACTCGAGGGAGTGCTCGGTTTCGTCGCGGTCGGTGCGCACGTAGAAGCCGTCCAGCGACAGGCGGCCCGTGCCGATGTCGTG
Source organism: Lysobacter sp. TAF61 (assembly GCF_052113485.1). Taxonomy (NCBI): domain Bacteria; kingdom Pseudomonadati; phylum Pseudomonadota; class Gammaproteobacteria; order Lysobacterales; family Lysobacteraceae; genus Lysobacter; species Lysobacter sp. TAF61. The sequence goes on along the minus strand of NZ_JBFRDH010000001.1, from coordinate 859,532 downwards.
GGTATAGGACACGTTGGCCGAGTAGTCGGTGCCGTCGCGGGTATCGTCCTGGTCCTGGCGGTCGACGAAGTCGCCGCCGGGTTCCTCGAAGCGATCGCTGCGCTTGACCTTGGGGTTGTAGCGGCCCTGGACGTTGAACCCGCCGAGCAGGCGGCCGCCGCCGACTTCGCCGCTGCTGACGGCGCCGTAGGTGTTCTTGTACTTGCCGTCGTCGAAGTGCATGACGCCACCGCGCACGTAGCTGCCATCGAACTCGTACGCATCGCGAAGGACGATGTTGAGGGCGCCGGCGACGGCATCGCCGGAGCGGTTGGCGCTGGCGCTGCGGACGATCTCGATGCGTTCGACCAGTTCGGCCGGAATGCGGTCGACGAAGAAGGAACGGTCGTTGCCCGCGCCCGGGACCTTCTTGCCGTTGATCAGGATCTGCGTGTAGCCCGGGTCGAGGCCGCGCAACTGCGCGCCGTCGTACTCGAGCACGTCGGAGACGAAGGCGACGCTGGGAACGCGCTTGAGCATGTCGCCGACAGTGAGCGGCTCGAAGCGCTGGAAGTACTCCAGGTCGTAGGACAGCACCGGCGCGGTGGCATCGGTGCGGTTGCGGTAGGCGATGTCCGCCTGCACCACGACCGCGTCGAGCTGCTTCGGGTCGGGTGCCGGCTCGCCGCTGTCGTCGGCGGCGGCGGTGAAGCTGACAGGCGCCAGTACCACGCAAAACAAAGCCCGCGAGAGACCGCGGGCGAGAAGGTTACGTTCCATTGATCTGCATCCCCATGCCAAGGCGGCGACAAACAAACCGCGATTTGTACGTGTCGGGGATGGCGGAAATATGTCGGAAATTTGTCGGAATGGTCCGTCGCTCCGGCGCTTGCTCCCGCAATGAAGCCGTCACAATGGCCGCGTAGAAAGCCGAGGTTTGCTTTCAGACTTCTGGGGGAACCGTGACTTCACGCCTGGCCACGCTGGCACTCATTTCCATGCTCACTGCCTGCGCCATGACCGCGCCGGACCTTGCCCACGCGCCCGAACCCGACGAGAAATCCGCGCAGGCCGACCCGCTTCTGGGCCAGGCCAACGTGCCGCACCAGGTGGTGGCCGAAGCCTTCATCACGGCCGCCACGCCGGCCGACAACATCGACTCGCCGGCGAGCTGGCGCTCACCCGATGGCAAGCGCTGGCTGATCGCAACGGGCAAGGCCACCGACAAGCTGGTCGTCTACGACGGCGATACCGGCAAGTCGGCACGCAGCGTCGCCGGCCCCGGCACCGCGCTGGGCCAGATGCGGCGGCCCAACGGTATCGCCGTGATAGACAGCCTCGCCCTGGTGGTGGAGCGCGACAACCATCGCGTGCAGGTGTTCCAGTTGCCTGACCTGAAACCGCTGCTGGTGTTCGGTGGCGATGACCTCAAGCAGCCGTACGGCCTGTGGGTCCGCGCGCAGAAGGACAGCTACGAGGTGATCGTCAGCGACAACTACATGTCACCGCAAAACGAGGACCTGCCGCCGCCGCTGGCGCAGTTGGGCGATCGCTTCAAGCGCTATCAGCTCCGCCGCATTCCGGGCGGCTGGCAGGCACGGTTGATGGGCACGTTCGGTGACACCGGTGAGGCCGGCGCGATCCGCATCGCCGAATCGGTGTTCGGCGACGTGGCCAACGATCGGCTGCTGCTGGCGGAAGAAGATGTCGCCGCCGGCACGCGCCTGCGCGAGTACGGACTCGACGGCCGGTACCGCGGCCGGGACATCGGCGCCGACCTGTTCAAGGCACAGGCCGAGGGCATGGCGCTGGCGCGCTGCGCCGATGGCAGCGGTTACTGGATCGCGACGGACCAGTTCAAGGATCGCAGCCTGTTCCATGTGTTCGATCGCAACACGCTCGAGCATGTCGGCGCGTTTGCCGGTGGCAAGACGGCCAACACCGATGGCGTGTGGCTGGACCAGAGCGCGAGTGCGCGCTTCCCGCAGGGCGTGTTCTACGCAGTCGATGACGACCAGGCGGTGGCGGCGTTCGACTGGCGGGATATTGCGAAGGCGTTGTCGCTGCGGACTTGCACCGCCCCCTCTGCCTGACCGCGTTCGCGGTCGTCCCTCTCCCGCAGGGGGAGAGGGAGGCACTGCGCGGTTACGCCGCCACGGCCTGCTCGGCCCGCGGCCCTTCCTTCAGCGCCTTCGCCACCATTGCCACGAGCAGATCGATCTCTTCGCTGGTGATGGTGAACGTCGGGGTGAAGCGCAGCGAATTGACGCCGCCGTGGATCACGCCGATGCCATGCTCGCGCAGCCACTCTTCGGTCGAACGCGCGCCATAGCACTTGAACTGCGGCGCCAGTTCGCACGAGAACAGCAGGCCGGTGCCCTGGACCCCGGTGATCATTCCGCCGAGCTCGCCCTTGAGCTTCTCCAGCTTTTCGATCGCCTCCACACCACGCGCACGGATGTTCTCGCGCAGGGCAGGGGTGACCTGCTCCAGCACGGCGCAGGCGACGTCGAGCGCACGCGGGTTGCTGGTCATCGTGTTGCCGTACAGGCCCTTCTTGTAGAGCTCGGCGGCGCGCTTGCCGACGGCGAGCACCGACAGCGGGTACTGGCCGGCATTGAGCGCCTTGGAGTAGGTCTCCATGTCCGGCGGATCGAGCTGCTCGAAGCCGGGGTAGTCGAAGATCGACAGCACGCCGTGGGCGCGCAGGCCGGCCTGGATCGAATCGACCAGCAGCAGCGAGCCGTGGTTGCGGGTCAGTTCGCGGGCGGCGGCGTAGAACGCCGGCGGCACGCTGCGGCCCGGGTCGCCTTCGCCCATCACCGGCTCGAGGAACATCGCCTCGATGAACCAGCCATTGGCGTCGGCGTCGGCAAAGACCTTCTTCAGTGCCTCGACGTCATACGGCTCGACGGTGAGCAGCGTGTCCTCGCCACGGAAGCTGGCCAGGTGCTGGATGTAGGTCTTGCGCGAGGAGTCCGAATACAGCGCCGGGCGCTCGGTGCGGCCGTGGAAGCTGCCCTTGACCACCAGGCGCTTGATCGCGCGACCGGCATGGCGGCCGCCCGGATCGGTCATCAGCTTGGTGTTGACGTCGGCAATGCGCGAGGCCAGCGATACCGATTCCGAACCGGAGTTCAGGCACAGGAACTTCTCGTACGGGCAACCGCCGCGAGCGGCACCGATCGCCGCGCGCAGGGCGCGATCGAAGCGCAGCTGCGACAGCGACGGCGTCATGATGTTGGCCATCGCCTGCGGCTTGGCCATCGCCGCGATCACCGCCTTGGGCGCGTGTCCGAAGCCGAGCATGCCGTAGCCGCCGGAGTCGTGCAGCACCGCGCCCTTGAGCGTGACCACCCAGGGGCCGCGTGCGGCGAGGGCGACATACGGATTGACCGCGTCGTCCGGGTAGAAATTGATGTAGCCGGCCAGCACGGCCTGGATCTGCGCGTCCTCATCGAGGTCGAGCAGTTCGGCGAAGTCGTCCTTCAGGCGCTGGTATTCCTGGCCGGCGGCTTCGATGGCTTCGATCAGCTCGGCATGGCTGGCGGCGAAGCGGGCAATGGTGGCGTCGTCCAGGCCCGGGGTGCGGCGAATGCCCTGGTGGGCGCGCAAAGGGGCGAGGCGGTCGATGACGGCGGCCATGGTGTTCTCCTGGGTCGGTACGCAATCTCCTATTATCTGGATTAATTCGTCGGTAGACAGTGCGGATTTGTACGAAACATTGGACAATCTCGTCGCTTCGACGAAGAATGTGGGCAAGATGAAGATAACTGACGCCGACCAGCAGCTGCTCTCGGTCCTGCGCGAGAACGCACGGGCCTCGACCGCCGACATCGCCCGCCGCCTGAAACTGTCGCGGACCACCGTCCACAGCCGGATAGAGCGGCTCGAGCGGCAGGGGGTGATCGACGGCTACACCGTGCGGGTCCACGACGAGGCCGAGCGCGGCCACATCCGCGCCCACATCATGGTCACCGTCCTGCCCAAGCAGATGGCCTCGGTGGTGGCGGTGCTGCACGCGATGCCGGAGGTGCGGGCCCTGCACTCGGTCAGCGGCCCGTTCGACCTGATCGCCCTGGGCGTGGTGCCCACGGTGGAGGCGATGGACGAGCTGACCGACCGTATCGGCGCCATCGACGGGGTCGAGCGGACCACCTCGGCGATCATCCTGTCGGCGAAGTTCGAGCGGTAGTGGCCGGGGGTCTTACAATGGCCGGTCCTGCGGCCAGCCCCGCCGCCTGCGTGCCCCCGCCTTGAAGAAATCCGATTTCCACTACGACCTGCCGCCGGAACTGATCGCGCAGGCGCCATTGCCCGAGCGCTCGGCCAGCCGCCTGCTGGTGGTGCCGCCGACGCCGGCCAATCCTTGCGATCCCGGCGATCCCGGCGACCCCGCCGTGCAGCGGGACGGTTTCCAGGACCGCGGTTTCCGCGACCTGCCGGACCTGCTTGCCGCCGGCGACCTGCTGGTGTTCAACGACACCCGCGTCATCCCGGCACGGCTGTATGGCCAGAAGACCAGTGGCGGCCGCGTCGAAATCCTCATCGAACGGCTGCTCGGCGGCCATGAAGTGCGCGCGCAACTGGGCGTGAGCAAGTCGCCGAAAGAGGGCGCGAAGATCCTGCTCGATGCCGGCGGCGAAGCCGAAGTGCTCGGCCGCGACGGCGAGTTCTATCGCCTGCGGTTCGACATACCCGAGTCGCTGGAACAGTGGCTGCTGCACGCCGGGCGCCTGCCGTTGCCGCCCTATATCCAGCGCGAGGCCGGCAGCGACGACGACACCCGCTACCAGACCGTGTTCGCGCGCGAAGTCGGCGCGGTTGCCGCACCGACCGCCGGCCTGCATTTCGACGAGGCGCTGCTGCAGCAGCTGCGCGAGCGCGGCGTGCAGTTCGGCCATGTCACCCTGCATGTCGGCGCGGGCACGTTCCAGCCGGTCCGGGTCGACGATCTGGGCCAGCACGTGATGCACAGCGAGTGGCTCAACGTCGGCGCCGCGCTGATCGAGCAGATCCAGCGCACGCGCGCCGCCGGCGGTCGCGTGTTCGCGGTCGGCACGACGGTGGTGCGCGCGCTCGAAAGCGCAATGCGCACCAATGACGCCGGCGAGCGCGAACTGCAGCCCTACGCCGGCGAGACCCGCTTGTTCATCCTGCCGGGCTACAGGATCCGTTCGGTCGACGCGCTGATCACCAATTTCCACCTGCCCGAGAGCACCCTGCTGATGCTGGTTTCCGCCTTTGCCGGCAAGGCGCGCGTGTTCGCCGCCTACGACCACGCGATCGCCTCGCGCTACCGCTTCTTCTCGTACGGCGACGCAATGCTGCTGTACCCGCAGGTGACTGCATGAGCCGGATGTCGTTCGACCTGCTCGCCAGCGATGGCGCAGCCCGTCGCGGTCGCCTGACCTTCCCGCGTGGCACCGTGGAAACGCCGGCGTTCATGCCGGTGGGTACCTACGGTTCGGTCAAGGGCGTGATGCCCGAGCAGATCCGCGAGCTCGGTGCCGAGATCATCCTGGGCAATACCTTCCATCTGTATCTGCGCCCGGGCCTGGACGTGATCGGCGACCACGGCGGCCTGCACGGCTTCGGCCGCTGGAGCGGGCCGATCCTGACCGACTCCGGCGGCTTCCAGGTGTTCTCGCTGGCGCACAAGCGCAAGATCACCGAGCAGGGCGTGACCTTCGCCGCGCCCACCGACGGCAGCAAGGTCTTCCTCGGCCCCGAGGAGAGCATGCACATCCAGAAGGTGCTCGACTCCGACGTCGTGATGATCTTCGACGAGTGCACGCCATACCCGGCCACGGAAGAAGTGGCGCGCAAGTCGATGGAGCTGAGCCTGCGCTGGGCCGAGCGCTCGAAGAAGGCGCACGAGGGCAATGACGCGGCGCTGTTCGGCATCGTCCAGGGTGGCGTCCATCCGGCCTTGCGCGACCGTTCGGCCGAAGGGCTCAAGGCGATTGGTTTCGACGGCTATGCCATCGGCGGCCTTGCCGTCGGCGAGCCGGAGGCCGAGCGCAACCACATGCTCGAGCACACCTGCCCGCAGCTGCCGGCCGACCGCCCGCGCTACCTGATGGGGGTGGGCCGGCCGGAGGACCTGGTCGAGGGCGTCGCCCGCGGCATCGACATGTTCGATTGCGTCATGCCGACCCGCAACGCCCGCAACGGCCATTACTTCACCAGTTTCGGCACAGTCCGCGTGCGCAACGCCAAGTACGAGCGCGACCTGCGCCCGATCGAGGAAGGCTGCGACTGCTACGCCTGCCGCAACGGCTTCAGCCGCAGCTACCTGCGCCACCTGGACCGCTGCAACGAGATGCTGGCGCCGATGCTGGGCACCCTGCACAACCTGCGCTACTACCAGCGCCTGATGGCGCAGATGCGCGAAGCCATCGCCCAGGGAACCTTTTCGGCCTTCCGGCAGTCTTTCTACGCCGCACGGGCCTTGGAGCCCCTCTCCAGCTAGCCGGGGAGGGGTGGGGGTGAGGGCAGGGCGCCCAGGCACCCAGAAAACACCCTCATCCGCACTTCGGGCACCTTCTCCCGCCAGCGGGAGAAGGACCGGTCCCGCCCCATGGCATAATCCCCAGCTATTTTTCGATCCAGGACAATCGTCATGAACCTGCTTGATCTCGTGATCTCCCCCGCCTACGCCCAGGCGGCCGCTCCGGCCGGCGGCAGCGGCTTCGGCATGTCGCTGCTGTTCCCGATCCTGCTGATCGGCGTCATGTACTTCCTGATGATCCGTCCGCAGATGAAGCGCCAGAAGGAGCATCGCGGCATGCTCGAGAAGCTCGCCAAGGGCGACGAGGTCCTCACCAGCGGCGGCATCGCCGGCACCGTGAGCGACATCGGCGAGAACTTCATCACCGTGGAAATTGCCGACAACGTGCGCATCCGCGTGCAGAAGGCCGCCATCGCCAATGTGCTGCCGAAGGGCACCTTGAAGTCGGCGTAAGCCGTCTCCAGAAGAATTTGACATACGGCGGCCGGGGTGGCCGCCGCAGGGGCCCTAGATGCTGACTTACCCGCGCTGGAAATACTTCGTCATCCTGATCGTTCTGCTGCTCAGCGCGCTGTATGCGTTGCCGAACATCTATCCGCAGGATCCCTCCGTGCAGGTCACGGCCAGCCGCGGCGCCAAGATCGATCCGGCGCTGAGCGCCCGGGTCAGCGCCACGCTCAAGGAAGCCGGGGTCTCGCCGAAAGCGGTCGAGATCGACAACGGCAACCTGCTGGTTCGCCTGACCAACCCCGATCAGCAGATCCGCGCCAATGACGCCCTGCGCGAGAAGCTCGGCAGCAACTACGTGGTTGCCCTGAACCTGGCTTCGACCGTGCCGAACTGGCTCGAGAAGATCGGCGCAAAGCCCATGCTGCTGGGCCTGGACCTCCAGGGCGGCGTGCACTTCCTGATGCAGGTCGACCAGAAGGCCGCGCTCGACAAGCGCATGGACGCCACCGCCGAAGACGCGCGCGTGAGCCTGCGCGACGGCCACATCCGCTACGAAGCGGTCGAACGCCGCGGCGCCAATACCGTCGTCGCCACGCTGGCCAGTGCCGGCGATGCCGACAAGGCCCGCGACCAGATCGCCAAGAGCCAGCCCAACCTGCTGCTCGACGTCAAGGGCAACACCCTGACCATGCAGGTTTCCGAGGCCGAGCTGCAGCGCATGGCGGTCGAGGCGATCGAGCAGAACGTGGGCACGCTGCGCAACCGCATCAACGCCCTGGGCGTGTCGGAACCGATCATCCAGCGCCAGGGCAGCGACCGCATCGTGGTGCAGCTGCCGGGTGTGCAGGACACCGCGCAGGCCAAGCGCATCCTCGGCGCCACCGCGACCCTGGAATACCGCGGCGTGGTCGAGGGCAATGCCTTCGACGCCGTCGCCACTGGCAATGTTCCGCCGGAAGCCCGCGTCTATTTCCGCCGTGAGCTCGGCCCGGACGGCAAGCCGATGCCGGTGCTGCTCAACAAGCGCGTGATCGCCTCCGGCGACCAGCTGGTCGGCGCGACCTCGATGATGGACACGCAGACCGGTACTCCGGCCGTGTCGGTGCGCCTGAACGGTGTCGGCGGCCAGCGCATGTTCGACTACACCACCGACCACGTCGGCAAGCCGATGGCGGTGGTCTACATCGAGCGCATCCCCGAGGTGCGCATGGTCGATGGCAAGGAAGTGCGCACTACCAAGGTCAACGAGGAAGTGATCTCGGTGGCCAACATCAACGGCGTGTTCGGCAAGGAGTTCCAGACCACCGGCCTGGACAGCTCCAAGGAAGCGGCCGACCTGGCGCTGCTGCTGCGCTCGGGTTCACTGGCCGCACCGATGGACTTCATCGAAGAGCGCATCGTCGGCCCGAGCCTGGGCCGGGAGAACATCGAGCGCGGCCTGACCGCGGTGGTGTACTCGTTCTCCTTCGCCCTGATCTTCTTCCTGTTCTATTACCGCGTGTTCGGCATCATCACCTGCCTGGCGCTGCTGCTGAACATGCTGATGCTGATCGCGGTGATGTCGCTGTTCGGCGCCACCCTGACGCTGCCTGGCCTGGCCGGTATCGCGCTGACGGTGGGCATGTCGGTCGACGCCAACGTGCTGATCAACGAGCGCATACGCGAGGAGCTCAGGTTGGGGCTGCCACCACAGACGGCCATTGCCGAGGGCTACGAGCGCGCTTCGGGCACCATCGCCGACGCCAACCTCACCGCCATCCTCGCCGGCGTCGCGCTGTTCGCCTTCGGCACGGGCCCGGTGAAGGGCTTCGCGGTGTCGCTGATCGTCGGTATCGCCACCTCGATGTACACCGCGGTCGGCGTCTCGCGCGCCATTGCCACCCTGATCTACGGCGGTCGCCGCAAGATCAAGTCGATCTGGATCTGACGGGAAGATAAGCAGATGAAACCGTTCAACGTCTTCCCCTACGACAGCAACATCAACTTCATCCGCCTGCGCTGGCTGTCGCTGGGCATCGCCCTGGCGATGTTGCTGGTCGCTGTTGGCGCGATGGCCGTCAAAGGCTTCAACTTTGCCCTGGACTTCACCGGCGGCGCCGTCACCGAGATGCGCTTCGAGAAGCCGGTCGATGTCGACGAGGTGCGCGAGCGCCTCGATCGCGCCGGCTACGGTGGCGCGCAGGTGCAGAACTTCGGCAGCGGCAACGACCTGCTGATCCGCATGCAGTCCAAGCAGGCGGCTGAAGGTGCCGAGAAGAAGGACAACACCACGGCCAGCGATGTCCAGGCCGCCCTGGCGTTCGAGGGCAACCCGGGCAAGGTGCTGCGCAGCGAGGTGGTCGGTCCGCAGGTCGGCAAGGACCTGGCGATCAACGGCCTGTGGGCGCTGATCTTCGTGGTCGCCGGCTTCCTGATCTACATTTCGTTCCGCTTCGAGAAGAAGTTCGCGATCGCGGCCGTGCTGACGACGCTGCACGACGTGGTGGTGGTGACCGGCTGGTTCGCCATCAGCGGCCACGAGTTCGACCTGACGGTGCTGGCCGGCGTGTTGTCGGTGATGGGCTTCTCGATCAACGACACGATCGTGGTATTCGACCGTGTCCGCGAGAACTTCCGTTCGATGCGCGCTTCGCCGGAGGAGATCCTCAACAAGTCGATCAACCAGACGCTGTCGCGTACGGTGATCACGTCGTTCGTGGCGTTCCTGACGGTGGTCGCGCTGTACATCTACGGTGGCGGTTCGCTGCAGGGCATGGCCGAGTCGCAGATGATCGGCATCATCATCGGTACGCTGTCCTCGATCTTCGTGGCGTGCCCGCTGCTGACCATCGGCTTCCTGAAGGTCACCAAGCAGGATCTGATGCCGAAGGCCAAGGACGAGGCGGCGCTGGCACGCAGGCCGTAACGGCTGCCAGCAGTTCGACGAGAAAGGCCGCGCACTGCGCGGCCTTTTTCTTGCCCGGCATCCTGGGCCTTCGAACACCTCCGGCATCCGAACACCCGTCACGCCCTGCCGCCTGCGGAACGGCGCCGCCCACCACGCCGGGGATTGCTCCGCCCCTTAGTCGGACATCCATGTCCGATGCGGGGCGCGGGACATCCATGTCCCGCTGCGGATCAATCCCCGGCGCGGTGGACGACGCCCTGCCAATTCACTGCCCGGTCTTCGGTGACCCTCACCCCAACCCGCACCCCGGGGAATGACGGGCAACTGTTTTTCTTTTGGAACCACCTGATCCTTTCGCGGGCGTCCGGGACCGAGCTCACCGAGCGGACGCGCGAATGAGTAGGGCACGGACACCGCCCTGTATCCAGGCAGCCCGAGTCCCACCATCGGAGCTGCGTCACGCGGGCAGTACAAGAACGCCAACACGCGAAGTCAATGAATCGGCGGAAGCGTTGTGAAGGAGGGGGTGGGGTGTATTTCGTGAACGATTAACGGAGCGAAGCGGAGGTTCACGAAATACGCCCCACCTCCTCCCCAATCACGCAATCACGCAATCACGCAATCACGCAATCACGCAATCGCACACCCAGGCAAGCACGAAAAAGCCGCGCAATTGCGCGGCTCCTCCGGCACCAAAAGCGAAAAGCGATCAATCGAACGCCGACGCATACCCCGTGTTGACGATCTTGCTCTGCAGCGCGTCGCAGATCTTCAGGTTGCCGGCGACCAACTGACGCGGCATCTGCCCGCGCGTGTCCATCGGGCCCGTGCTGCGGCCGCGGAAGTCGACGACCTTGCCGCCTGCCTCGCGCACCAGCAGCGCGCCGGCGGCGATATCCCACGGCTTCACCCCGGCCTCGAAGTAAGCGTCGGCGCGGCCACAGGCCACATAGGCCAGGTCGAGCGCGGCCGAACCGGTGCGGCGGATGTCCTCGGCCTCGGTCAACAGCGTGTCGATGCACTTGAGGTGCGCACTGGTGCGCGCGCGCTCGCGCGGCGGGAAACCGGTGATCAGCATCGCGCCATTGAGATCCTTGCGGTCGGCGACGCGGATCTTGCGATCGTTGAGCGTGGCGCCGCTGCCACGGCTGGTGGTGAACAGCTCGTTGCGCAGCGGATCGAAGATCACGCCGTGGACGGGCTCGCCGTTCTCGACCAGGGCAATCGACACGCAGAAATGCGGGATGCCGTGCAGATAGTTGCTGGTGCCGTCGAGCGGGTCGATCACCCACGTGAAGCGGTTGTTGCCGATCGGACCGCTTTCCTCGCCCAGGATGGCGTAGTCGGGGGTCGCGCGGCGGAATTCCTTGATGATCTCTTTCTCGGCCAGGCCATCGACTTCGCTGGCATAGTCCATCCGGTCCTTCTCGACCACGTTCAGGGCATCGAGCTTGTTCATGTGCCGCAGCAGCACGTTGCCGGCGGCGCGGGCGGCCTTGACCATGAGGGTGACGGCGGGTTTCTGCATGGCAAGCGGCCTCTGGAGGGGGAGGTGGGGGACGGACTGGCGGCGGCAAAGAGCGGACCGGCTCGAAGCCGGGGCGCGGAGTTTACCATTGCAGGCCATGACTTCCGAATCGAAAACCGTGCCCGACTCCGTGCCCGCGCCCGCATCCCTCGTCCCTGGCCCGGCCGACCGCCTGCGCGTCGTCCTGGTCGGCACCCAGCACCCCGGCAACATCGGATCGGCGGCGCGGGCCATGAAGACCATGGGCCTGTCGCGGCTGGTGCTGGTCGCGCCGGAAAAGGCGCCCAGCGTCGAGTCCTATGCCCTGGCCGCCGGCGCCGACGATGTCCTTGCCGGTGCGGTCACCTGCGCCACCCTGGCCGAGGCCGTGGCCGATTGCCGCCTGGTCCTGGGCTGCACCGCGCGCAGCCGCCGTGTTGCGCTGGAGGAACTGCTGCCGCGCGATGCCGCCGCCCGCGCGGTCGGAGAGGCCGCAGCCGGTGCCGAAGTGGCGCTGGTCTTCGGCCGCGAGCGCACCGGACTGACCAACGACGAACTGCAGCTGTGTCACGCGTCCGTCCACATCCCGGCCAACCCGGACTACAGCTCGCTCAACCTGGCCGCGGCAGTGCAGGTGCTCAGCTACGAGTTGCGCCTGGCGGTACTGGCCGAAGCCGGCAGCGCGGCCGGCGTCGACAGCGAGTCTGGCCCCGACAAGCGCGACCCGCCGGCGTCCCACGCCGAGATGGAAGGGTTCTTTTCCCAGCTGGCCGACACCCTCGACGCGATCGACTTCCACAAGGGCCGGGCCCCGGACTCGGCCATGCGCAAGCTGCGCCGGCTTTACCTGCGGGCCGGTCTGGATTCGCGCGAGGTCCGGATCCTGCGCGGGATCCTGGCCGACGCCCAGCGCATGGCCAGTCTGGCCAGACCCGGGGAGTAGGCAAAGCGATGATCTGCGGGGCGGCCGAGGGTTTGCAGTATCGGCCCAACGGGTTTTCGTATTAGGCTGGCCGTGGCACTTAGACGGATCTTCCGTACTTGATCGCTAGCCTGCGCAGCATCGTCCTGCTATCCGTAATCGCGCTGGCCTCGGCGGCAGCGCCGTTTCCGATCAAGGCCGGCAACGACTCCGGCGTGCTCGTGCTCGGGCGCATCAGCGACGACCCCAAGACCCACTACGAGCAACTCAAGCCGTTGCTCGACTACGTCGTCCCGCGCATGGCCGACGTCGGCATCCGCGAGGGCCGGATCCTGATGGCCAAGGATTCGCAGCAGATGGCCAGCTATCTGCGCCGCGGCCGGGTCGACTGGGTCACCGAAACCACCGGCACGGCGATGCTGCTGCGCCAGCGTGCCGCGGCCAAGCCGTTGCTGCTGACCGAGCGCGACGGCACCAGCCACTACCACAGCCTCTTCTTCGCCCGCCGCGACAGCGGCCTGCACTCGCTGGGCGACCTGCGCGGCCATAGCGTCGCGTTCCAGCGGCCGTCCTCGACCAGCGCCTACTTCGTCCCCGCCATCGAGCTGCTCGATCGCGGCCTGTCGCTGGAAATCCTGCTGTCGCCCGACGACCGTATCGAAAGCGGTGCGGTCGGTTACATGTTCGCCTGGTCCGAGCTCAACATCTCGACCTGGGTGCACAAGGGCCTGGCCGATGTCGGCGTGATGAGCAACCTCGACTGGGCCAACCCGAGACGGATGCCGCCGGCGTTCCGCAGCGACCTGGTCGTGATCGGCGAGACCGAGGAATACCCGCGCGCGCTCGAGATGGTGCGCGGCGACCTCGACCCGCGCGTCGAGGCGCGCCTGCGCGAAGTGCTGATGGATGCCGCCGGCGATCCGGAGGCCGGCGACGCACTGCTGCGGTTCTTCCACACCACCCGGTTCATGCCGATCGACCCGGAGTCCAAGCGCGCGCTGGACCACATCGCCAATGGCGTTGCCCGCGTCCGGGCGGAGGTCGAATGAAGCTGCGCCTGGGCCTGCAGGCCAAGTTCATGCTGCTGATGGGCGTGGCGCTGCTGGTCGTGCTGGCGCTGCTGGCACTGCTGTTCAACCGCCAGGAGCGCATGCGCAACGAGGTCGAGGGCGTCAGCCGCCAGGCGATGCGCACGATGGTCGGGGAAAGCATGCGCCGGCAAGGCGAGGGCGCGGTCGCGCAGCTGGCGGCGACGCTGACCAACCCGATGTACTACTCCGACCTCGATGCCATCGGCGTGCTCAGCCGCGCATCGCTGCGCAACCCGGACGTGCGTTACGTGATCGTCTACGACGACGCCGGCCAGGTGCTGCACGACGGCAGCGAGGCGATCGTCCACTACGGCAAGCGCATGGACGACGCCCTGGCCAACAAGGTCATCGCCTCGAAGGCGCTGATGACGCAGTTCGACGAAAAGGTCATGGATGTGTCGGCCCCGATCATGATCGGCCAGCAGCGCATTGGTGGCGTCCGCATCGGCTACGACCTGGTGGCGATGCGACGTTTCCAGGACCAGGCCGTGGGCGAACTGCGCGGCCGGCTCGACGCCCTCAGCCAGCGCTACGTGATCTGGATCGGACTGCTCGGCGTGGGCATGCTGGCCTTCGGCGCGCTGTCTCTGTGGCTGATCCAGCGCCTGCTCGTGCGCCCGATCCGCGAACTGGCCGAGTCGGCGCGCGCGATCGAGGCCGGTCGCTTCGACACCGCCACGCCCATCGACAACCGCGACGACGAAGTGGGCGACCTCATGCTCGCCTTCGACCGCATGAGCCGCAGCCTGGCGCGGCACGACCGCGAAATCCGGCGCATGGCCTACACCGACGCGCTGACCGGGCTGGCCAATCGCCTGGCGTTCCGCGAGTCGCTGGACCAGCGCCTGTTGCAGCTGCATGGGGCGGGCAGCCAGCTGGCCCTGCTGTTCGCCGACATCGACGATTTCAAGCGCGTCAACGACACCCTCGGCCACGATGCCGGCGACGACGTGCTGCTGCAGTGCGCACGCCGGATCGAACACACCGTGCAACGCATCGGCGGCGATGACGCGATGCTGGCGCGCTTCGGCGGCGACGAGTTCGTGATTCTGGTCCAGGGCGGCGACGATCCGACAGCCGATGTGCGCACGATCGCAACGCGCCTGGCCGAGACGCTGGTGGTCGAACTGGGCGAACCGATCCTGGTGCAGGACCGCCAGGTGTTCCTCGGTACCTCGATCGGCATCACCCTGTTCCCCGAAGACGCCTCCAGTGCGACATCGCTGATGAAGAACGGCGACATCGCGATGTACCAGGCCAAGGTCGCCGGCAAGAACTGCTTCCGTTTCTACAGCCGCGCGATGGACCAGGCGGTGGAGCGCCGCGTGCACCTGGAGCACGAACTGCGCGGGGCCTGGGACCGCGGCGAACTGAGCCTGGCCTATCAGCCCGTGTTCCGCCTGGTCGACGGCGCGATGATCGGCGCCGAGGCGCTGCTGCGCTGGAAACATCCGGAGCTGGGCATGGTCGCGCCGTCGGTGTTCATCGACGTGGCCGAGCAGAGCGGTCTGATCGAAGTGCTCGGGCCGCAGGTGCTGCACAAGGCCTGCGCCGATGCGATGCGCTGGCAGGAGTCGCGCAGCGGCGAAGAACCGCTGTTCCTCGCCGTGAACGTGTCACCGCGCCAGTTGCGCAATGGCGACCTGCCCGACGTCGTGGCGGCCTCGCTGCGCGAGACCGGCCTGCCGGCCGACCTGCTGCACCTGGAGCTGACCGAAACCGCCGTGATCGGCGACGAGCGCCACGCCAGCAACCTGCTTTCGCAGCTGCGCGGCATGGGCGTGAAGGTGTGGCTGGACGACTTCGGCACCGGCTTCTCCGGGCTGAGCCATCTGCGCCGGGTGCCAGTGGATGGCGTCAAGATCGACCGCAGTTTCGTCGCCGACGTGCTGCGTGACCCCGACGACCTGGCGCTGACCACGGCCATCATCGCGATGGCGCACTCACTGGGCATCCTGGTGGTGGCCGAGGGCGTGGAGAAGGAAGGGCAGTACGCGATCCTGCGCGAGCGCGGCTGTGACTTCGCCCAGGGTTACTGGCTGGGGCATCCGGTGACGGCCGAGGAGTTCATGGCGGTGGCCTGCTGAGGCCGTGGTCACATCACCATGTCGATCCAGCGCGCCGCCGCGGCCGCGAGGCTGCCCGACAGCACGCCGAACACGCCGATCGCAACCACGCCCGCAGCCCAGGCGATGCCCATCAGATAACCGTCGCGTTCCAGCAGCGCCAGCGCGAACACCACCAGCAACGCGCCAAACAGGAAGTTGGTGAACGGGATCGGCAGCGACAGCAGCACGCCCAGCAGGATCAGCAGCAGGCCGGTGAAGAAATCGGCCAAGCGGTGATCGAGCAGGATGGTCGCGCGCGGACGCACCAGCTTTTCCAGGCGTGTCAGCCACGGTGCGAGCAGGTCGCGGAAGCGCACCATCGCGTGCCGGTGCGGCCCGAGGCGGGCGAGAAAGCCCGGTAACCACGGCTCGCGCATTCCGAACAGTTGCTGCACGCCGATCAGGATCACCAGCGGCCCGCTGATCGCGCCGCCCAGTCCCGGGATCGGAATGAACGCCGGGATGGTCGAGACGAACAGCAGCATGCCGAAGGAACGGTCGCCCAGCCCGTGCAGCACGTCGCTCATGCGCAACTGCTCGTTCGGGTCGCCTTCCGCGAAGCCGTCGAGCAGTGCGCGCGTGCCGGCTTCGTGGGGCTGCTCGTGGCTAGCCCGCTGTGTCATCCGGCGTGGGTTCCTGTTCGATGCGTTGCAGCAGCAGCTTGTCGATGCGCGGGCCGTCCAGGTCGACCACTTCGATGCGCCACTGGCTCCAGTCGAAATGCTCGCCGACGTAGGGGATGCGGCCGAAGTGCGCGATCACCATGCCGGCGGCGGTATGGAAGTCGTGCTCGTCCTCGTCCGGCAGGCGGCCGCCACCGATCAGTTCGCGCAGGTCCTCGATCGGCAGTGAGCCGTCGAGCAGGTAGGAGCCGTCGGCGCGTTCCACCACCGGTGAGCTGTCGTCCTCGTCTTCGCCGGTATGGCTCATGCCGGAATGGATCCGGCCCACCACCGCGTCCATCAGGTCGGCCACGGTGACCATGCCGCTGATGTCGCCGTACTCGTCGACCACCAGCGCCAGCGACTGTTGTTCCTCGCGGAAGATCTCCAGCAGTTTCATCGCATGCGTGGACTCGGACACGAACAGCGCTGCGCGCAGATCCTTGAACAGGTCCGGCGCGCGCTCGTCGAGGCGATCGAGCAGCGATTTAACTTCTAGGATGCCAAGCACGTCGCTGTCGTTGCCGCGATAGACCGGGTAGCGCGAGAACGGCGTCTCGCGCATCGCCGCCAGGTTCTCGGCGAAGTCGGCCGCGGCATCGAGCCAGGCGATGCGCGTGCGCGGCGTCATCAGGCTCTCGGCGGTGCGGTCGCCCAGGCTGAGCACGCGGTTCATCATCTTGCGCTCGTCGGCGTCGATCACGCCCTGCTCGTGGCTCTCGCTCACCAGCAGGCGGATTTCCTCTTCGCTGATGGCGCTGCGGGCGTCGTCCTTGATGCCGAGCATGCGCAGCACCAGGCGGTTGATCGCGCCGAGCGTGGCCACCACCGGCCGCGCCGCGCGCGACAGGCCGTACAGCGGCAAGGCCATGACGCTGGCGATGCGCTCGGGGTTGGTCAGTGCCAGGCGCTTGGGGATCAGCTCGCCGAAGATCACAGAGGCGGAGGTGATCAGCGTGACGGCGGTGCCAAGGCCGATCGCGCCGGAGTACCGCGCCGCTTCCGGCCACAGGTCGCGGAGCCAGGCGGCAATCGCCAGGCCAATGGACTCGCCACCGAATGTGCCGGTGAGGATGGCAATCGTGGTGATGCCCACCTGTACGGTCGACAGCAGGTTGTCCGGGTGCTCGGCCAGAGCCAGGGCCATCCGGGCGCCGCGGCTGGGGTGGACCGGATCCTCGGCCATCTGCTTCAGGCGCAGCTTGCGCGAGGTCATCAGCGCCATCTCCGACATCGCGAAGAAGGCGTTGAGGATGATCAGGAAGATGACGGTCAGCAGTTGCAGCATGCGGTCCCTGCCTCAGGAGGGCGGGCCGGAGTGCACGCGCCGTGATGGGGAAAGGGGGAGCAGGCGTGCGCGGAGGGCTGTTTTGGGTCGTCGTCCATGGGGCCGGGGGCAGGGGAAAGGGGCGGAGCAGGGGGCTGCAAGCTGGAGGGATGGTAGCAGGGCGGGCGAATTCAACCCCTTGGGTCGCCGCGGGGCGCGCGCTCCTGACTCCGAACCGTCATAATTCCGCCCGCAGAACCCCCACCGAGCCGCCAGTCCGGCACCTAGAGGCACCTCCAGCATGTTCTCCCTGCAAACGATCTTCGGCCAAGGCAACCAGTTCTATACCCTGCTGGAAGAGGCCGCAGTCGCCGCCCACGACAGCACCACGGCGTTGCACACGATGCTCAAGTCGGCCGACCGTCAGCCGGCGCTGGACGCCTTCAAGCTGGCCCGCCAGCGCGAGCGCAACGCCTCGGACAAGATCAGCCAGGAGCTGGTCAACAGCTTCATCACCCCGATCGAGCGCGAGGACATCGAAGCGCTGGGCTCGGCGCTGTACAAGATTCCCAAGCAGGTCGAGAAGTTCGCCGACCGCTATTCGCTGGCAACGCGCCACCTGGAGCACATCGACTTCGCGCCGCGCGGCGCGATGCTGATGCAGGCATCGGGTGTCGTCGTGCAGATGGTCCACCAGCTGCGCCACCTCAAGCTCGAGCCGATGAAGGCGCTCAATGACCAGCTGCGCTCGATCGAGAACGAGGCCGACCGCCTGATGCTGGAGCTGTACCGCGACATCTATTCCGGTCGCCTGGACAGCCTGCAGATGTTCCTGCTCAAGGAGTTCTTCGAGATCCTCGAGAAAGCCATCGACCGCTGCCGCGAGGCTGGCGTGGTGTGCTACGAAATCGTGCTCAAGAACTCCTGAGGGCCGGGCCGATGTTGACCCTGGTTCTGGTCGTGGTGATCGTGGCGCTTGCCTTCGAGTACATCAACGGCTTCCACGACACTGCCAACTCGATCGCGACCGTGGTCGCCACCAAGGTGCTGTCGCCGATGCAGGCGGTGGCGATGGCGGCGATCACCAACCTGCTCGGTGCGCTGTGGGGCACCGCGGTGGCCAAGACGATTGCGTCGGGCCTGCTCGACAACGGCGTGGTCCAGGTCAGCTCGCAGCTGATCCTGTGCGCGCTGCTGGGCGCCATCGTGTGGAACCTGATCACCTGGTGGAAGGGCTTGCCGTCCTCGTCCTCGCACGCGCTGATCGGTGGCCTGTGCGGCGCCGCCGTGGCGGCGGCCAGCAACAACTTCCATTCGATCATCTGGTCGCAGCCGGCCGACCCCTGGTACAAGAGCGCCGGCGTGCTGTGGAAGGTGATCGTGCCGATGTTCAGCTCGCCGCTGCTCGGCTTCGCCTCCGGCTTCCTGGTGATGGGCCTGCTGTTCGCGATCATTTCGCTGATGGCCAGCAGCGGCGGCGTGCTCGCGCGCATGGCGCGGCCGCGCTGGGTCAACGCGTTCTTCGGCAAGGCGCAGCTGGTCAGTGCCGCCGGCATGGGCTTCGCCCACGGCATGAATGACGCGCAGAAGACGATGGGCATCATCGCCCTGGCCCTGGTCGGCGCGCAGTCGGCGGGCACGCTCGACAACCTGCCGTCGTGGCTGGCGTTCCTGCACCCCTCGCGCGAGGCGCTGGAACACAACGACATCGACACCTGGATCAAGTTCAGCTGCGCGATTGTCATGGCGGCCGGTACCGCGGCCGGCGGCTGGCGCATCATCAAGACGCTCGGCCACAAGCTGGTGAAGCTGCATCCGATCAACGGCTTCGCGGCCGAGACCAGCGCCGCGGCGGTGATCCTGGCGGCATCATCGCTGGGCATCCCGGTGTCGACCACGCACAACATCTCGTCGGCGATCATGGGCGTGGGCACGGCCAAGCGCTTCAACGCGATCAAGTGGACCGTGGTGGAGAAGATGATCTGGGCGTGGATCCTGACGATCCCGGCCGCAGGTGGCATTGCCTACCTGTTCTTCGAACTGTTCCGGGTGATGGGCTGGACCTAGGTCGCCCTCACCCCAACCCTCTCCCGCACGCGGGAGAGGGGCAACATCAGAACAAGTCCCCGCCCGCCGACAGCGTCCGCTCCATGCGATCGCCCAGTCCGCCGATCTCCAGCACGAGGCGGTCGACCTCGGCCGCGTCCAGGCCTTCATACGGGCGGTTCTCGCACAGCTGCAGGTGCGGCACGCCGTCGAGCTCGCCGATGGCGAGGTAGCCGACCCGGCTCTGCCAGTTGAAGATCAGCGCACGCTTGGCGTCCAGGCCGGTGATCGGCGAGACCGCAGTGCTGACCCGCAAATAGGGGCGTCCGTCCTCGTCGTCGAGTTCGGACAGGAAGATCGCCTGGTGGCGCGTGCCCTGCTCAAGCGACAGCTCGATGCAGATCACGTCGACGTCGTGTTCGGTGGTGTGGAAATCGGCCGCCTTGATATGGCGACGGATCGATTCGAAGTTGCGCACGGGGCGGCTCCTTCCGGGGGATGGCCGCTATGCTACCGCGATGAGCAAGCCCACCGCCGCAAAGGACGACGCCGCTGTGCGGATACTGTCCGCGATACGCGCAATTCCGGCGGGCGAGGTTGCCGGTTACGGTGAAGTGGCGCGTCGCGCCGGCCTTCCCGGGCGCGCGCGGCTGGTGGCGCGGATCCTGGGCCAGAACGACGACCCGGCGTTGCCCTGGCACCGCGTGCTGCGCTCGGACGGCCGCATCGCCTTTCCGGAAGGATCGAAGGGATTTCGCGAGCAGGCTCAGAGGCTGCGCGCAGAAGGCGTGCGCGTTGAAGGCGGGCGCGTGCGCGGCCAGCGCGCCGCGGCGACGCTCGACGAACAGATGTGGGGCCAGCCGATGACGGCGCCGGCAGCGCCAAAGCCGCCCCGCGCCCGCCCGACCTCCACGGCGGCCAGGGCACCGGCGCGCGGCAAACGCTCCAGCTGAGGCTGGACGCCCCGGCAACACCGTCTTCCGGCCCGATCGTGCCGGCCAGCGGCTACCATGTAGCGCACTCGAGGAGCCGCAATGTTTTCGAACCTTCCCCCCGTCACCAAGGCCCTGCTGATCGCCAACGGCCTGGTGTTCCTGTTGCAGTGGTGGCTGGGCGACCTGGCCCTGGCGCAGTTCATGCTGTGGCCGCCCGGTGGCGGTGAGGGCGACGGCCTGGGTTTCATGCCGTGGCAGCTGCTCACCTACGGTTTCATGCATGGCAACTTCCCGCACCTGTTGTTCAACATGCTGGCGCTGGCGATGTTCGGCGCGCCGCTGGAACACGTGTGGGGCGATCGCCGCTACCTGACCTACTACCTGGTCTGCGTGGTCGGTGCGGCGCTGTGCCAGATCGGCGTGGGCATGTGGACGATGTCGCAGGGCGGTCAGGCGTACCCGACGGTGGGCGCATCGGGCGGCATTTTCGGCCTGCTGCTCGCCTACGGCCTGCTGTTCCCGAACCAGCGCGTGATGCTGCTGATCCCGCCGATCCCGATGAAGGCACGCACGCTGGTGCTGGTGTACGGCGCGATCGAACTGCTGCTCGGCGTGACCAATGCGATGCCGGGCGTGGCGCACTTCGCCCACCTGGGCGGCATGCTGTTCGGCTGGCTGCTGATCCGCTACTGGCGAGGTCAACCGCCGTTCGGCAAGAAGAAGGGCCCGCCGCGCATGCGGGTGGTGCGCTAGCGCCTACGGGAACAACCGGATCTGCTGGTCTGCCGCCAGTTGCATGCCGGTGCCCGCCTTGCAGCCGAACGCCTCACCGAATGCAGGCTGGTTGAGCAGCGGCCCGTTCGCGCGCCAGCGTCCCGGCGCATGCACGCTGGTGGCCGCGCGCTGCTGCGCGGTGTCGGTGGTCATGTGCTGCGGCCACAACGACGCCCAGCCCTTGTAGAAATCCTGGCTTGCCGGCTTGGCTGCGGCCGGTTCGGATGCACGCCACGCGGCCATGGCCAGTTCCACGCCGGCGAGGTCGGCGATGTCCTCGCCCGCGGTCTGGGTGCCGTTGACGCGCGTGCCACCCAGGCCCGGGTAATCGAAGCCGCCGTACTGCGTCGCCACGCGCTTGCCGATCGCGTCCCATGCGGAGGTTTCCGTAGGCGTCCACCAGTCGCGCAGTTCCTGCTTGGCGTCGACGAAGCGACCGCGGTTGTCGAAGCCGTGGCTGAGTTCGTGGCCGACCAGCGCGCCATACGAGCCATACAGCCATGCCGCCGACTTGCCTGTATCGAACACCGGCGGTTGCAGCATCGCCGCGGTCACGATCAGGCGGTTCTGGGTGATGTCGTAGGCCAGCGACGGCTCCTGCGGCAGCACGTCCCAGCGGCGGTCGGCGTTGCCGCGGCCGATGCGCTTCATCTCCTCGCGATGGCGCCAGGTCGAGGCGATCAGCATGTTGCTGCCGAAACTGCCGCGGCCCATCGGCTGCACCGTGTAGTCGAGATCGCGGTTGGGCGTGCCGACTTCGATCTTGAGATTGCCGAGCTTGGCCTTGGCTTCGGCCTTGGCCGACTCGCTGAAACGGGTGTCGCGATCGAGCGCCTGGCCGAGCGCGTCGCGCACTTGCGCAGCAATCTCCTCGGCACGCTTGTCGGTGGCGGCGGGCAGGTAGCGCGCCGCGTACTCGTGGCCGACCATCGGGCCGGCGGCCAGGGTGATCGCATCGAGCACCGCCTGCGGGCGCGACGGCGGACTGGCCAGGCCCTGCAGCACCTGGCCGCGGAATTCGTAGCTCGCATCGCGGAATGGCTTGGCCAGGTACGGCGCCATCGCATCGCCGATGCGCCAGCGCAGGTACGCCTTCCATTGCGCCGGCTTGAGGCTGCCCACCAGCGTGTCGAGCTGCGCGAACAGCGCCGGGTTGGCCATCGACACGGTGTCGTCGCTGACGCCCTGGACCTTGAGGAACTGGTCGAGCTGCAGGCGCTTGTACTTCTTGCCCAGCGTATTGGTTGCAACCGGCCCGAAGTTGCCGCGCGGGTCGCGCAGGTCGAGCAGCGGCCTGGACGCGCTCGCGATGCGCGTCTCCAGGTCGATCACCGCCTGCGCATCGCTGGCCAGCTGCGCCTGTGGTGTGCCGGTGAGGGCCAGGATCTTCTGCACGTAGCTGCTGTATCGGCCCATCAGGGCGCGCGTGTCGGCGTCGGTGCGGGTGTAGTAGGCCGGGTCGGGCAGGCCGAGGCCGCCCTGGGCGAAGTAGCCGATGTGGCGACTGAAATCGTTGAGGTCGACATCGGCGCCGAAGTTGAAAAGCACCGGGATGCCGACCTGGTGCAGCGCGGCGATCGCCGGCGGGATGTCCTTGGCGCTCTTGATCGCATCGATGCGACCGAGCAGCGGTGCAATCGGCTGCGCGCCCTCGCGCTCGACCGCAGCTTCATCCAGGCCGCTGGCCCAGAAGTCGCCAAGCAGGCGCTGCACGTTGTTCTGCGGCGACTTCGATGCAGCGTCGAGCAGGTCCAGCTGCTGCTGGCGCGAACGCGCGCCGAGCTGCTCCAGTGCCGACACCGAACCGACGCCGGGCGGCAGCGTATTGCTCTTGAGCCAGTCGGCATTGGCGTTGGCGTAGAAGTCGCTGCAGGCATTGGCCGCGGCTTCGGCCTTGGGTTTGGCGGCGCGCTTCTTCTGGGCATCGGCGGGCGGCGAGGCGAGTCCGGCGATCAGGCTCAGGGCCAAGGCACAGGCAAGCGGGCGCAGGTTCATGGCGGAATCCATACCGGGGGAGGCGGGGTGGCCCGGAGTCTAGCAGCGGCCATGTGATGCCCATCTGGGCACCGCGGGCGGCGCAGAACCGGGGCTCGGCGGGGGAGGGCGGGCAACGGCGGCGCGACCGGCGCGTGTGACCGGATCGTGCGACCGGAGCGCGTGACCGGATCGTGCGACCATGCGCGCATCGTGCGAAGCAAGGGAAGGCGCATGGCTACGGCACCGGATGATGACGACCAGGCTCCGCGACGCGGGTTCCCCTTCGTGTCGGGCCTGTTTGCATTCACGGGCAGGATGTTGCGCAAGAGCATCGTCGCGGTGGCATTGCTGCTGCTGGTGGTGTTCGGCGTGCGTGCGTGCCTGTCCACCCAGGGGCCGTCGCTGCAACCGTGGCACACGATCGTGCCCGATGAACCCAGCGCCCAGGCAATCGCCACCGGCACCTGGCAGGACTATGTCGCCGCCGAGCAGCGCATGTTCGGGCAACTGCGCCGCAAGCTCGACAGCGAGATGAAGCCCGGCGATCGCACGCCGCTTGATCGCTACTACGCGCGCAGCCTGACCTCACCGGAAGCATTCGGCCACGACTGGAACCGTTCGTACGTGCTCGAACCTGCCGGTACGGCGAGAGGTGTCGTGGTGCTGGTGCACGGCCTGACCGATTCGCCCTACAGCATGCTCAGCATGGCCGAGCTGTATCGCCGCCACGGCTTCATCGCGATCGCGCCGCGCATGCCCGGACACGGCACGGTGCCGGCGGGACTGACCCGGGAAGGTCGCAAGGAATGGCACGCCACGGTCGAGATGACGATGGCCGAGGCCCGGCGCAGGGCCGGCGGACGGCTGCCGATCCACCTGGTCGGCTACTCCAACGGAGCCGCCCTGGCGCTGCACTACGTGATGACCCGGATCGAACGCGGCGAGCCGGGTGGCGTCGCCCGCATCGTGCTGATGTCGCCGATGATCGAAGTCAACCGCTTTGCCCGTTTCGCCGGCATCGCAGGATGGCCGGCGTTGTTCCCGCGCTACGCCAAGTCAGCCTGGCTGGACCTGCTGCCGGAGTTCAACGCGTTCAAGTACAACTCGTTCCCGGTGCGCGCCGCGCGCGAGTCGTATCTGGTCACCGACGAACTCAAGGTCGCCATGGACGAAGTGGCGGCGCAGAAGCACATGGACCAGGTGCCGCCGATCCTCGCGTTCCAGTCGGTGGTCGACGATACCGTCGGCGCGCAGGCGGTGATGACGCGCCTGTTCGACCGCCTGGCAAGCAATGGCAGCGAACTGGTCCTGTTCGACGTCAATCGCAATCGCGTGGTCGCGCCGGTGCTGCGCACGACAGCGACCGAATGGGTGCGCGATGCCCTGCAGAAACCGTCACGGCGTTACGCGCTGACGGTGGTCGGTGCGGAATCGGATGAGGATTCCACGGTGGTGGCGCGCACGCGCCCGGTCGGTTCGGCGGTGGTGCAGGAGCAGCAGACCGGGCTGCGGTATCCGGGCGATGTGTATTCGTTGTCGCACATCGGCCTGCCGTTCGCGCAGGACGATGCGCTGTACGGCAACGTGCCGTCGGGGCGCAGGATCGTGCAGCTGGGGGCATTGGCCGTACGCGGGGAGCGCAACGTTCTGGTGGTTTCGCAGGACAGCCTGAGCCGCCTCAGTTTCAATCCGTTTCATGGGTACATGCTGGGGCGGGTCGTCGAGACGATTCCCTCCAGGTAGCCCTGGCTGCAAAAACGAAGGCGCCAGCCAAAAAAGAAGGCCCGGGAGATCCCGGGCCTTCTGCCTTGCCGACGAGGGCCAGGTAAAGCGTTACAGCATCACCAGATCACAACCTGCTTGTCGCCTTCGCGGACCATCGGCTGGCCCGGCTTGCACGAGAACGCAGCGGCGAATGCCGGCAGGTTCGACGGCGCACCGATCGCGCGGAACGTGGCCGGCGCGTGCTCATCGTTGGTCAGGCGGTACTTCAGCTCGTCCGGCGTGAAGCTGCGGCGCCACACGGTGCCCCAGTTGAGGAAGAAGCGCTGATCGCGCGTCAGACCGTCGGTCTTCGGATCCGGCGCACCGTCGGTGGCCTTCTTCATCGCATCGTAGGCCGTGGCCAGGCCACCCAGGTCGGCGATGTTCTCGCCCAGGGTCAGCTTGCCGTCGACCTTGCCGCCGGCGTCGGTGCGGTAGTCGCTGAACTGCTGCGCCAGCTTGTCGGTGCGACCGGCAAAGCTCTTCGCATCAGCATCCGTCCACCACACTTCCATGTTGCCAGACGGCCCGAAACGGCTGCCCTGGTCGTCGTAACCGTGCGTCATCTCGTGGCCGATGACCGCGCCGATGCCGCCGTAGTTGGCAGCGTCGTCAGCCTTCGGATCGAAGAACGGCGGCTGCAGGATGGCGGCCGGGAACACGATCTCGTTCTGCGACGGGTTGTAGTACGCGTTCACCATCTGCGGCGGCATGCCCCATTCGGTGCGATCGACCGGCTTGCCGATCTTGCCGGTGTTCCACTTGTAGTTGAACTCGTTGGCGGCCAGCACGTTGCCGATGTAGCTGTCGCGGCTGGTGGTCAGGCCGGTCCAGTCACGCCACTTGTCCGGGTAACCGATCTTGGGGGTGAAGGCGGCCCACTTCTCCATCGCCTTCTTCTTGGTGTCGTCGCTCATCCAGGCCAGGTGCTCGATGCGGCCCTTCAGCGACTCCGACAGGTTCTTCACCAGCGTCTGCATGCGCGCCTTCGACTCTTCCGGGAAGGCGACCTTGACGTACATCTGGCCCAGCGCTTCGCCGGCCTCGTTCTCGATCGTGGCCAGCACGCGCTTGCCGCGCTCCTTCATCTCCTTCTGACCACGCATGGTCTGGTTGTAGAAGTTGAAGTTTTCCTGGACGAACGCGTCCGACAGGTACGGCGAGGCGCTGTCGACCGTGTGGAAGCGCAGGTAGCTCTGCCACTGCGCGGCCGGCACGTCGGCCAGCATCTTGCTGACTTCCTTGTGGAAGTCCGGCATCGCCAGCGAGAACATCGCCGGCGCGGTCACGCCCTGCGATTCGAAGAACTTGGTCCACGGGAAGTTCGGCGCCAGCTTGTCGGCGTCGGCCAGGCTGGTCGGGTTGTAGTACAGCGAGACGTCGCGCTGCAGGGTCTTCTTGTCGAGCGACGCCTTGGCCAGGCGGGTCTCGAAGGCAACCACGTCCTTGGCCTGCTTGGCGGCATCGGCGGCGGCTACGCCGCTGAGCTCGAGCACCTTGGCGACGTGCTTCTCGTAGGCGGCCAGCTTGTCCTTCTTGTCGGCGTCGAAGTAGTAGCTCTTGTCCGGCAGGCCCAGGCCACCCTGAGTGGCGTAGGCGATGTTGTTCTTGGAATCCTTGAAGTCGGCCTCGGCGCCGAAGTCGAACAGCAGGTTCTCGCCCTTGGCTGCGCTGGTGCGCAGGTAGTCGGCGATCTTTTCCTGGCTGTCGAGCGCGGCGATCGCGTCGAGGTGGCCCTTCAGCGGGGCAATGCCCTGTGCGTTGATCTTGGCTTCGTCCATGCCGGTGGCCCAGAAGTCACCGACGATCTTCTGCACGCCGGTGGCATTGGCGTCCTTGGCGGCCTGGTCGGCGAGCTGGCGCTGCACGGCGATCGAACGCTCGGCGAGCATCTCGAACGCGCCCCACGAAGTGCGGTCGCCCGGGATCGGGTTGCTGGCGAGCCACTTGCCGTTGACGTAGCCGCCGAAGTCCGTGCACGCGTCCTTGGTGGTATCGAGGTCGGCGATGGCGAAGCGGTTCACGCCGGGCAGCTTGCTGTCGTCGAGCGTGTAGGCGGCCGATTCGGCCGGCTTGGCCGCGTCGGCGGCGGGCGCTGCGGCTTCTTCCTTCTTGGCGCAGGCGGCCAGGGCGGTAACGACAGCCAGGGAAAGTACGAGGACTTGCGGTTTGTTGAGGCTCACTGATGGCTCCGGCCGGTCAGGCATGGGAAATGAAACGACAGCCCCTGGGCGGGGCATCGGCGGATATTGGACTGGTTCGGCCCCGCGGGGGGGTGTCGAAGGTCACGATGGGCGGTCTGAGGGCAGGGTCGGCACCGTCGGCGGGCCCTGCAGGGGGCCGGTCAGGCCCCCTGATCAGCTGTCGGTCAGGCCGAGCCGGCCGGGAGCGCGACGCCGCGGCGCTGGCGCCACAGGTAGCCGACGCCTAGCAGGACGAACCAGACCGGGCTGGCCAGCAGTGCCTGGCGGGTGTCGGCCTGCAGGGTCAGCAGCACCAGCACGAAGGCGAAGAACACCAGGCAGGCGTAACACATGGCAACGCCGCCCGGCATCTTGAACTGCGATGCCTCATGCAGGTGCGGGCGCTTGCGGCGGTACGCGATGTAGGCGAACAGGATCAGCGACCAGACGAACATGAAGAGCACCGCGGCCACGGTCGTGATCAGGGTGAACGCCGTCACCAGGTTCGGGATCAGGTAGACCAGCATGGCGCCGCCGAGCAGGCACAGGCACGAGAACAGCAGGCCGCGCGAAGGCACCGCCGCGCGCGACAGCAGCGCGAACGACTTGGGCGCGTGGTCTTCCTGGGCCAGTCCGTAGAGCATGCGGCTGGTCGAGAAGATGCCGCTGTTCGCCGACGAGGTGGCCGAGGTCAGCACCACGAAGTTGATCAGGCTGGCGGCCGCCGGGATGCCGGCAAGCACGAACAGCTCCACGAACGGGCTCTTGCCGGGCACCACTTCGCGCCACGGCGTCACCGCCATGATCGCCACCAGCGCCAGCACGTAGAACAGCATGATCCGCACCGGGATCGAGTTGATCGCCTTGGGCAGGTTGCGTTCCGGGTTGGCGGTCTCGGCGGCGGTGGTGCCGACCACTTCGATGCCGACGAAGGCGAACACCGCGATCTGGAAACCGGCGAAGAAGCCGGCGATGCCGGTCGGGAACATCCCGCCGTCGCTCCACAGGTTCGTCAGCGAGGCCACGTGCCCGGACGGCGACTGGAAGCCCCAGGCGACCATGCCCAGGCCGGTGACGAT
Source organism: Lysobacter sp. TAF61 (assembly GCF_052113485.1). Lineage (NCBI taxonomy): Bacteria > Pseudomonadati > Pseudomonadota > Gammaproteobacteria > Lysobacterales > Lysobacteraceae > Lysobacter > Lysobacter sp. TAF61. Next base: position 831,387 of record NZ_JBFRDH010000001.1, on the reverse strand, counting down.
CAGCGCGCAGATGGCCACGATCTTGATCAGCGCGAACCAGAATTCCATCTCGCCGAACAGCTTCACCGTGACCAGGTTCAGGCACAGCAGCAGCACCACGCACATCACCGCCGGTATCCACGGCGCCAGTCCGGGGAACCAGAACTGCGCATAGGCGGCGATGGCGATGACATCCGCGATCGCGGTAATGATCCAGCAGAACCAGTAGGTCCAGCCGCAGAAGAATCCGGCCCAGGGCCCGAGCAGGTCGGTGGAGAAGTCGATGAACGACTTGTATTCCAGGTTCGACAGCAGCAGTTCGCCCATCGCCCGCATCACGAAGAACAGCATGATGCCGATGATCAGGTAGACCAGCAGGATGGAAGGACCGGCCAGGTGGATGGTCTTGCCCGAGCCCATGAACAGGCCGGTGCCGATGGCGCCGCCTATGGCGATGAGCTGGAGATGCCGGTTGGAGAGGCTGCGCTTGAGGTGATCCGGATGCACGGGTGAATCGGACATGTGGCGCGGCCGTGGTGGTTGGGTGTGCCCACAACATAGGGGAAGCGGCCAGCCGCCGCCATAGGCCTGGCCGTCGGGCCGCGAACGCTGCGTTGTCTGCTCTGGCGGAGTGCGCCCGGAGCGAGTGACGGACCATGAACCAGCGCCTGGCCATTGTGGCGACGTGCGTGCTGCTGATGTGCACGCTGGCCTCCTGCGCGACGCATGCGCCGGTCAAGCGGATGGAGCGTGCCCAGCACAGTGCCTTCCAGGCGCTGCAGGGGACCGAACTGACCGCCGCGCAGATCGACAAGGTCGACGAGCTGTGCCCGTTCGGCATGCCGCAGCATGTGCCCGGCTGGGATCACGGCTTCACCGAGTTCGTGGTCCGCGATGGCTACGCACTCGAACACAGCGGCCAGTACCGGATTCCACTGTGGGTCTGTGAGCGGCTGGTGCCCGAACATCTCACCAGCGCTTTCCCGCGCAAGGACCATTTCCGCGCCGATCCGGAGTTGTCCGGGCCGCGCGCCGAACTGGGCGATTACAAGGGTTCGGGCTATGCCCGCGGCCATCACGCCCCGGCCGAGGACCAGGCCTGGAGCAAGCGGCTGCTCGATGAATCGTTCTACCTGTCGAACATGTCACCGCAACTGGGCGGCTTCAATTCCGGCGTGTGGAGCCAGCTGGAAAAGCGCGTGCGCCTCATGGCGGCCGACAGCGAAGTCACCTGGGTGATCACCGGCGCGCTGCTCTACGACCCCGACGAGGAACACGCTGCCACCGCCGACGGCTGGGTCGAGTACTTCACGATCGGTGCGGGCGTGGCCGTGCCGACGCATCTGTTCAAGATCGTGGTGAGCCAGAAGGGCAATGGCGATGTCGAGGCAGTCGCGTTTGTGATCGCCAATGCCAAGCCGCCGTCGCCGTATGCGTATGCGGATTTCATCAAGCCGGTGCGTTGGATCGAGGAGCGCTCCGGGTTCGACTTCATGCCCGAGCTCGAACCGGCGCAATCGCAACGGCTGGAAGCGACTGCCGGCCAGTTCGCGCAACCGTGACCGCGCCGTAGGGATCGTGCAGTGATCGGCATCGCCAACTACCGCCTGCGCTATCGGCCTCTTCGCGCCGGGGTCGCCATCTCGTCGGCGGAACTGGGCACCTTTGGCACGCTGGGATGCCTGGCCACCGGCGACGGCCAGGACCGCTGGGGCGTCACCGCCGGGCATGTGATCACCCGCGCCGGTGCGCTGCGCATGGATGTGTTCCAACCCGATCTGCGTGCGGTAGGGGCGCTGGTGTCGGAGCCGCAGACGGCATTGAAGTTTGCCGCCGGCATCGACATCGTCGCGTTCCGCATCGCCCGCAACATCGTTACGTCGCCGACGATCCTCGAGCTGGGCGCCTGGCAGGGCGTCACCGAGCCGGCTACCGGAATGGTGGTGGTGAAATCCGGATTCGCCACGGGCGTGACGCGTGCGCACATCGGCCAGATCGATGCGACCGGTTTCGATGTGCTGCCCGACGCCGCAATGCCGACGGGTTACGCGGCGTTCGCCGGCGGCGACTCCGGCGCGGCCTGGATGACCGCGGATGCGAAGCTCGTGGGGATCCACGTATCGCAGAGTCCGCAGACCGGCGTGGGCCGGGCGGTGGGGCTGAAGGTGGCGCTGCTGAGGTTGGGGCTGCGCCTGGTTGTCTAGGTGGGTGGGCTGGGCTGGAGGGCGGGGCTGGAGGGCTGGGCTGGAGGGCTGCCCGGTTCGCGGCATACTGGCGCCATGACCTTGCCGTCGTTCCGCATCAACAGCGCGCTCACCGTGGAAGCCAGCCGCGGGCCGTTCGCCGGCCGGCGCTGGATGGCCCTGCTGGCGGCGATCGGCCAGGTCGAGTCGATCTCGGCCGCGGCCAGGGAGGTGGGGCTGAGCTACAAGGCGGCCTGGGACGCGGTCGATGCAATGAACAACCTGTCGGGGCAGCCGCTGGTCGAGCGTGTCGTCGGCGGCAAGGGCGGCGGTGGTACTCGCCTGACTGATCATGGCCGGCGGCTCGTCGAGGCCTGGCGCGCGGTCGAGGAAGAGAACGGCCGTTTCATCGAACGCCTCAATGCGCGGATGTCTGGCGCAGGCGCGGAACTGGACACCCTCGGGAGACTGACCCTGCTCACCAGCGCACGCAACCATTTCGCCGGCAAGGTCGTCCGCATCGCCAGCGGCGCGGTCAACGACGAGGTCGAACTCGAACTCTCGGGCGGGGCGCGCATCGTCGCGATCATCACTCACGAAAGCCTGCAGCACATGGCCCTGGCCGTGGGCGACAGCGCGGTTGCGCTGATCAAGGCGTCGAGCGTGATCGTCGCCACCGGCGTCGATGGCGACGTCAAGTTGTCGGCGCGCAACCGCCTCAAGGGCACGGTGTCGCGCGTGCAGCCCGGCGCGGTCAACAGCGAAGTGGTGATCGACCTGGGAGGCGGCAACTCCGTCGCCGCGATCATCACCAACACCTCGGCGCAGGCGTTGCAGCTCGCCGAAGGCGTGGAGGCCGCGGCGATCTTCAAGGCATCGAGCGTGATCCTGGCGGTGGGCGCCTAGCCGCCGAGGCGGCCGCGCTCCATCGTGATGACCGCATCGGCGAGGTAGTCGATCTCGCTGCGGGCGTGGCTGACGTACAGCATCGGCACGCGCATCTCTTCCTTGACGCGGCGCAGGAACGGCAGGATCTGCTGCTTCAGGCGATCGTCCAGCGACGACAGCGGCTCGTCGAGCAGCAGCAGGCGCGGCGAGTAGAGCAGGGCGCGGCCGAGCGCCACACGCTGGCGCTCGCCACCGGACAGCAGCGCCGGGCGACGGTCGAGCAGCGGCACGATCTCCAGCAACTGCGCCACCGATTGCAGGTCATGGCGGCGCATGTCAGGCGCGATCCGGTCGTGGCCGTAGAGCAGGTTGCGGCGCACGGTGAGGTGCGGAAACAGCTGGCCATCCTGGAACACCAGACCGAAGTGACGGTCCCAGGGCGGCACGAAGCGCCCGGCGGCGGTGTCGACCAGTACGTCGCCGTCGGCATGGATGGCGCCGCGCGAGGGCCGCAGCAGTCCGGCAATGAGCGCCAGCAGCGTGCTCTTGCCCGAACCGGACGGGCCGAACACACCGGTGACGCCGGCGCCGACCTCGGCGCGCGCCGACAACGTGAAATCGCCGCGGGCGAAGTCGAGGTCAAAGTTCAGCATGTTGGGCCCGGTGGTCCTGGAAGCCGAGCTTGCGCTCGGCGCGATGGGTGACCCATCGGCTCAGCAGCAGCGCCACCACTGCAAGCGCGATCGACAGCAGCGACAACCGCAACGCCGCGGCGTCGCCATCGGGCACGTGCGTGAGGCTGTAGATTGCCAGCGGCAGGGTGCGCGTCTCGCCGGGGATATTGCCGACGAAGGCCATCGTCGCGCCGAACTCGCCAAGGCTGCGCGAGAAGCACAGGAAGCTGCCGGCGATCACCCCCGGCACCGACAGCGGCAGTGTCACGCTGAAGAACACGCTCCACGGCCGCGCACCCAGCGTGATCGCGGCATTCTCCAGGCGCGGATCGATCAACCGGAATGCGAGCCGGATCGGTTGCACCATCAGCGGGAACGCCATCACCGCCGACGCGATCACCGCGCCTTTCCAGGTGAAGGCCACCACTATCCCGAACGTCTCCTGCAGCCAACCGCCAAGCGGGCCGTGGGTGCCAAGCAGCAGCAACAGCAGGTAGCCCGGCACGACCGGCGGCAGCACCATCGGCAACTGCACCAGCATGTCGATCCAGAACTTGCCGGGGAAGCGCTTGCGTTCCAGCAGCCAGCCCAGCGCTATGCCGAACGGCAGGCAGGCGGCGGTCGACCACAGCGCCACCTTGGCCGACAGGCGCAGTGCATCCCACTCTTCAGGCGACAACCACATGCGGATCAGGGTTTGAGGCGGGTGAACCCGTAGCGGTCAAAGATATCCGCAGCCGCGGCCGAGGTCTGCACGAATCGCACGAACGCCTGTGCCTGCGGGCGGGCGCCCTTGACCACCGCGAACGGATAGACGATCGGCTTGTGGGTGTCGTCGGGGAAGGCCTTGAGCACGTCGACCTTGCTGCTGATCTTCGCGTCGGTCGCATAGACGATGCCGAGCGGGCACTCGCCGCGTTCGACGAAAGCCAGCGCGGTGCGGACATCGTCGGTGCCGACGATGCGGCCCTTGAGCGAGGTCCACCAGCCCAGCGCCTCCAGGCTCTGCTTGGCGTAGATGCCGACCGGCACCACCCCCGGCTCGCCGGTGCAGAGCTTGCCCTTGAAGGCGCCGGCGAAGTCGAAGCCGCGCTTCATTTCGACCGGAACGGTCTGGCCCTTGGGCACGATCAGCACCAGGTCGTTGCCGAGCAGGTTGACGCGCGAGCCGGCGGTGATCCGGCCGCGGTCGTCGAGGTAGTCCATCCAGGTCAGGTCGGCCGAGGCGAACACGTCCGCCGGCGCGCCGGCTTCGATCTGCTTGGCCAGCGCGGAGGAGGCGGCATAAGCCAGGCTCGGCTTGGGATGGCCGGCCTTCTCCCAGGCCGCGCCGATGTCGTTGAGGGCGTTGGTGAGGCTGGCGGCGGCGAAGACGCGGACCGGTTCCTCGGCCATGGCCGGGCCGGCCAAGGCGAGCATTGCGATCAGGGCGAGGCGACGAACGAAGGCGGGCAGGGCGGGCATGGTGTTGCTCCGGGCGGCAGTTGGACGCTATATAGCGCGATATATAGCGCATTCCGCCGCCCTTTGTGCGGCTTGTCGGGGAGTCCAAGCCATGCGTCCCATCCCGCTTGCCGCCGCGGCGGCGACATTCCTTTTGCTGTGCGCCGCCCAGCCCGCCCAGGCCAAGAGCGGCCTGCTCGAACTGCTGGCGCAGAAGGGCATCATCACCGCCGAGGAATACGCCGAGCTCAAGGCCGAGCAGAAGACCGAAGCGACCGCCAGCACCGACGATGGCTTCAAGCTGTCGACCAAGGACAGCACCACGCCCTCGCCACCCACCGTTGCAGGGCGAGTACCAGGCGACCCGGGTGTCGCGCGGCACCGGCGCCGACCTCGACTTCAGCGGCTGGTACGCGCAGGCGGCATGGACGCTGACCGGCGAGGCGCGCCCGTACCTGGGCAACCGCGGCTACTTCGACGGCATCAGGCCCGCGCACAACTTCGGCAGCGACGGCTGGGGCGCCTTCGAAGTGGCGCTGCGGTTGAGCAGCATCGACCTGAGCGATGGCAACATCAACGGCGGCAGCGAACGCAACGCCACCGCCGCGCTGAACTGGTACCTCAATCAGTACCTGCGCGCGAGCTTCAACGTCGTCAAGGTGCTCGAGGTCGATGGCGGGCCGATGGACGGCGACGAGCCGACGGTGTTCCAGGCGCGGTTGCAGTTCGCGTACTGAGCCAAGCTGCGTCCCGCCGGATCGGCGGGACGCAGGATCCCCAAGCCATCGTGATGCTCAGTTGCTGCTCGCGTGCGGCTGCTCCATCTTGCGCTGCGCCTCGTCCAGTGCCTTCTTCATGCTCAGCGTGTCGGCGCCCTGCGACGGCGGGAACTCCAGCAGGCTCTTCAGGTGGGCGGCGATGAACGGACCGGCGGCGGTCGGAGCCCACAGCTTCGAAGCGAAGAACTTGCGGCCGATGTAGCCCCACTCGTGCGACTGCGGGTCCATCTTCTCCATCGGATCCATCAGCAGGTTGAACACGTACGGCACGCTCGGGTAGTACTTGGCGTCCCACCAGCTGCCTTCGCGCTTGACGCCGATGTGCATCTTCCAGCCGTCGACGCGCACGGCCATCAGGTCGGTCTCGTCGTAATAGAAGATCTCGCGCCGCGCCGACCTGGCCGACTTGCCGGTCCAGTGGTCGAGGTTGTTGTAGCCGTCGAGGTGAACTTTGTACTTGGTGCCATTCATCGTGTAGCCGGCGATCAGCTTGTCCTTGAGGTCGGGCAGGCCTGCCGCGGCCGCGAGCGTGGCGAACAGGTCTTCGTGGTTCTGGATACCGTTGGAGATGGTGTGCGGCTTGACCTTGGCGGGCCAACGCATCAGGCAGGGAACGCGGACGCCACCTTCCCAGGTCGTGCCCTTCTCGCCACGGAACGGCGCATAGCCGCCGTCCGGCCACAGCATCAGTTCGTTGCCGTTGTCGGTGGAGTAGACGACGATGGTGTTGTCGTCGACGCCAAGCTCCTTGAGCTTGGCCAGAAGCTGGCCGACCTGTTCGTCGTGTTCGAGCATCTTGGCGCGCACCACGTCTTCCTCGGCGCGGCCTTCGTCGACGGCCATCTGGATGTACTTCTTCGTGCAGTGCGAATGGATGTGGATGGCGGTGGTGTTGAACCAGCAGAAGAACGGCTTGTCGCCCTTGCCGACGCGGTCGAGCCAGTCGAGGGTCTTGGCGGTTACTTCGCTGTCGAAGGTTTCCATGCGCTTGCGCGTCAGCGGGCCGGTATCCTCGATCTTCTGCTTGCCGACGCGGCCGAACTTGTCGTCGGTGGTGGCGTCGTCCTTGTCGGCCGCCCATGCGTGCAGGACGCCGCGCGGGCCGAACTTCTTCTTGTATTCCGGGTTCTTCTGGCCGGGATAATCGAGTTCTTCCGGCTCTTCTTCGGCGTTGAGGTGGTAGAGGTTGCCAAACCATTCGTCGAAGCCATGCATCGTCGGCAGGAATTCGTTGCGATCGCCCAGGTGGTTCTTCCCGAACTGCGCGGTGGCATAGCCCACTGACTTGAGCACCTCGGCCAGGGTTGGGTCTACTGCCTGGATGCCGCGGGTGGAACCGGGGATGCCGATGGTGGTCATGCCGGTTCGGATCGGCAGCTGGCCCATGATGAAGGCCGCGCGCCCGGCGGTGCAGCTGGGCTGGCCGTAGTGATCGGTGAAGACGATGCCGTCGCGGCCGATGCTGTCGATGTTGGGTGTGTTGCCCATCATTCCGTGCGAATAGACGCCGACGTTCCACATGCCGATGTCGTCGCCAAAGATGACAAGAATGTTCGGCTTGTCGCCCTTCTTTGCAGTTGCCATGGTTGAAACTCCTTGGAGTTCGAGCGGCCGCGCCGCGATTCGGATTGGATGCCACGTCCCCGAATTCCCCACGTCCCCGTGGTCGAACGACTACTTCAACCCCACCCCCATTCCCTTCAATGCCACCACCACCAGTTGCAGCGCCAGCGCGACCTGCTGGACCGCCAGCACCGCACCGAAGATCTGCAACACCAGCGGCCCGACCCCGCGCATGACCTGGCGCACGAACATCATCGCCACCAGGTTGATCGCCATGATCGCCATGACGCCGCCGAGCAGTGTGGTCGAGCGCGAGGTGTCGCCACTGAGGGCCATCAGCGCGATCAGCGCCGCGATGCCATAGGGAGTCACCACGATCGGGAATACCAGGTGCATCAGCCGGGGCTCGGTGTCCGATGCCGGCGCCGGTGCAGGGACGCTGTACTGTTCCAGCACCTGCTTCAGTGCGACCAGCAGGAAGACAATGCCACCGGTCAGCTCCATCACCGGGACGCTGATGCGCCACTTCTGCATCATGGCGCTGCCGACCAGGCCAGCGACCAGCAGGGTAGCGGCGCTGATCAGCGCGACCCTGGTCGCCATCCTCCGCACCGCCCTGGGTTCCATCGCCGCGGTCGCGCGGTGGAACGGCGCCAGGATCTTCACCGGTCCGAGCATGATGAAGAACAGCAGCATCACGTTGGCCGTGGTCAGGATGTAGCCACTGCTGGGCTGGGTCGCTGCCTGGATGATCATCGCGTCGCCTCAGCGCACGAACAGCCAAACGGCGGTGAGGCCGCCGAGCAGGAGGAGGCCAATGCTGGCCGCGATCGTGCCCCTCTGGTGCGAAATGTACTGGCCGCGCTCGATGTCCTTGCCGACGGCCGAGTAGCGATAGATCGACCACATCAGCAGCAACAGCCCGAGCACCACCATGCCCAGGCCCGCGTTGCCGGCATCGCGCAGGAAATGGCGGCTGTGATGCACCGTCAGTTCCTTCTCCTGCACCAGGTACAGGCTGAAGCGGTTGAGGGTGATGCCGAAGCCGACCAGCGACACGGTCGTGCGCAGGTAGCTCAGGTGGGTGCGTTCGTTGGCCAGGTGCGAGCGCAGGTTCGATACCTGCGTGCGATACACCGACAGGCGCGTGCGGTAGATCGACAATCTCGTCGATGAGCTGGCGACGTCGGGCTTGCCATCGATCTCGGCGGCGACATCGGCCGGCAACTGCGGCGGTGCAGGGACCTGGGTCATGGCGATGCGGACCTCGCGTTGGAAGGCGCCGCAGCTATAGGCCGCAGCGGGCGGCCAGTGTGATCCCGGTGGATGCGGGTCGGCGTGAAGGTTCCATTACCTCGCGATGCGTGCCGCGAAATCCCTTGCCGGTCGCATTCTGTCTAGGCGTACTGGGCGATCCCGTCACCGAAGGACCAGTTCTCCTTGACGACTTCGACGAGGTTGATGAAGACGTCCTGCGTGCGCATGCCGAGCCGCTCGTGAAGGCCATCCGCCACCGCGCGATAGAAAGCCTGCTTGGTTTCGACGCTTCGACCCTGGCTGATCGTGACCTGGATGAGGATGCAGTCGTCGCTGCGCTCGATGCCCATGTAGGTCCGGTCGATCGACAGCTCGCCGCGCGGATGACGGGTGAACACCTGGAAGCGGTCATCCTTGGGGGCTTTGAGGACGTCCTCGATGGCGGCATGGATCACATCGCCGATGCCCTGCAACCAGGCGTCGTCCTTTCCTTCCATCAGGTCTACACGTACCAGTGGCATGTCGAGCTCCTGCAGCACGGGGGAGGGCGCAAACGTAGCAGATGCGCCATGTAGTCCGCGCGAATCAAAGGTGGCGGACTCGCCAAAAAGAAAAGGCCGGCGTCAGCCGGCCCTTTCTCGTTGCGCGAAGGGAGAATCAACCCTTCTTCGCAGCCTCCGGCTTGGCTTCCGGCTTTGCCGCCGGTGCGGCCGCGGTCGTGCCGCCGGACTCCCAGCCGCAGGTCTTGCCTTCGTTCTGCTGCTTGAGCCAGGTCTGCAGCGGGGCGAAGTATTCCAGCACCGCCGAGGCATCCATCTTCTCGCCGCCGGTCAGCTCCTTCATGGTCTTCTGCCACGGCTGGCTGGCGCCCTTGCTCAGCATCGCCTGGTAACGCGCGCCGGCTTCCTTGTTGCCGTAGAAGCTGCACTCGTACAGCGGGCCCTTGTAACCGGCCGAGTCGCACAGCGCCTTGTAGAACTGGAACTGCAGGATGTGCGAGAGGAAGTAGCGCGTGTACGGGGTGTTGCCCGGCACGTGGTACTTGGCGCCGGCGTCGAAGAAGTCCTCGCCGCGGGCGGTGACCGGGGCCACGCCCTGGTACTTGGCCTTCAGCTCCCACCAGGCCTTGTTGTAATCGCCCGGCTTGATCGAACCGTCGAACACGCCCCAGCGCCAGCGGTCGATCATCAGGCCGAACGGCAGGAACGAGACCTTCGCCAGCGCCATGCGCATCTGCGAGTTGATCAGCGCCTCGTTGCTCTGCTGCTGGTCGCCGAGCAGGCCGATCGACTGCAGGTACTTGGGCGTCATCGACAGCACGATGGTGTCGCCGATGGCTTCGTGGAAGCCGTCGTGCGCGCCCTGCTGGAACAGCGGCGGCTGCTTGTTGTAGGCCAGGTCGTAATAGATGTGGCCGAGCTCGTGGTAGATGGTGGTGAAATCTTCCTCGTTCGGCTTGATGCACATCTTGGTGCGCACGTCGCCGGCCATGTTCATGTCCCATGCGCTGGCATGGCAGACCACGTCGCGGTCACGCGGCTTGATGAACTGGGTCTTGTCCCAGTAGCTCGCCGGAAGCTTCTGCATGCCCAGCGAGGTGTAGAAGTCCTGCGCGCGCTCGGTCATCAGCTTGGCCGAAGCGAGCTTGGCATCCTGCTCGAACTGCGCCAGGTCGGTGGGCGAACGCTGGCCGGCGTGCTTGACCAGCTGTGCGTCGTAGGCGGCGCGGTACTGCGATTCCAGGGCGCTGGTGATGTTGAGGTCGCCGGCGTTCTGGTACGGCGCCAGGATGTCCCAGAGGTTGCCCCAGTCCTGCTGCCACATGTTGCCCATCAGGTGCGCCGGCAGCATGTTGCCGGCGACATGGCCCTTGTCTTCGCCGTACTTGGCTTCCAGGCGGGTGCGGGCGTAGCAGTGCAGCTGCTCGTACAGCGGCTTGACCTGGCCCCAGAGGCGGTCGGTTTCCGCCGACATCTCGGCCGGGCTCATGTCGTAACCCGAACGCCACAGCTCGCCGGTATCGGCGAAGCCCATGTCGCGCGCGCCTTCATTGATCAGCTCGACGAAGCGCGTGTAGTCCTTGCGCATCGGCTGGGCGATCGTGTGCCAGCCCTGCCACGCATCGAGCTGGGTGTCGTAGTCGCGGCTGCTGCGCAGCACGTCCTCGAGTTCGCCCAGCTGGCGGCACTGCTTGGCGTCGCCGTCGCCGGTGCAATACGTGCCGGCGCCGTAGACCTGCTCCAGGTGCGCGGCGATCCTGGTGAGTTCTTCCAGGTGCGCCGGATTCTTCGGCGGCGGCATCGCTGCGCCGATCTTCAGCAGCTGGATCGCGCGGGCGGTGTCCGGCGACATCTTCTGGCCTTCGAACTTGTTGGCCTGTTCGATCCAGCTCTTGAGCTGGGCCAGGTAGCGCTCGTTGGCCTTGGCGGCGACCAGGCCGCTGTCGTCGTTGATGTAGGTCGACGACAGCCACTGCGCGGCGGTCATCTCCGGGAACATCTTCCGGTATTCGTCGTTGACGCGGGCGATGAACTGGTCGGCGGTCTCGCCTGCCGGCGCGGTCGTGGCGGTGCCGCCTTCGGTCGTCGGGGTCGGGGTCGGTTCCTTCTTGCAACCGGCCAGTCCGATCACGGCGGCGGTAATGCCGATCGCGAGCAGGGCGCGTACTGGTTTCATCTTCGTTCTCTCCGGGTAAGGCCCGCGCTGCTGCGACGAGGCCCCCGAAGGCTAGTGGGCCGTCCGCGGTCGCGCAAGGTGCACAGGTCCCGGACCGCTTTCAGGCCAGGGTGCGGGTCCCGGAGTCAGCCAGGCCGCGCTCGTGCAGCCATTGCCAGGCATTGTCGGCGTCGTGTTCGAAGTAGGCGCGGGCCGAGCCCAGGCGGAAGGTGTAGCCCCAGCCGTCCATGTCGGCCAGCACGCGTTCGCGGCCCACACCGGGCAGGGCGTCGCCGAGCAGCGCCTGCAGCACGCAGACGGCGTCCTCCTCCTCGATCGAGTCGGTGGCGTCGGTGTGGACCTGGGCACGGCGCTCGGGCGGCAGCACGATCAGGTGCGCGGCTTCGTGCAGCAGCGAATGCACGGGCGTGTCGCCGCGTGCGTAGACGTTGTGGCCGATCAGGCCGGCTTCGCATTCGCCCCAGTAGCTGCCCGGGATGGGCTGGCCATCGGCCACGCGCTCAAGCTGCAGGCCGTAACGGGCGAGCAGGGCGGCGACGGCGGTGGGGTCGATGTCGGAGAGGGTGAGCATGGGTACGGCTCCCTCCCGTTCGCTGCGCGCAAACGGGAGGGGCATGGCAGGCGACGATCAGGCCGAGGCCGGGTTTTCCGGCAGTGCCACCGAGATGTCCAGGACCTTGTTGTCGCCGTCGCCGATCAGGTCGACCTTGACCGCCTCGGCATCGACGTTGATGTACTTGCGGATCACTTCCAGCAATTCTCGCTGGAGCATCGGCAGGTAATCGGGGCTGGTGCCGCCGCGGCCGGCGCGCTCGTGCGCGACGATGATCCGCAGGCGGTCCTTGGCGATCGACGCGGTCTGCTTCTTGGCCAGCAGGAAATCGAAAAGGCCCATCCTCAACCTCCGAAGATCTTGCTGAAGAAGCCCTTCTTCTCCGCAGTGGTGAAACGCATCGGGCGGGTGTCGCCCAGCAGGCGCGCGACGGCGTCGTCGTAGGCCTGTGCGGCGTCGGACTCCGTCTCCAGGATCACCGGCTCGCCCTTGTTGGAGGCGTTGAGCACGTCCGGCGATTCCGGGATCACGCCAATCGTCTTCAGGCCGAGGATCTCCTCGACGTCGCCGACGCTGAGCATCTCGCCGGTCTCCACGCGCTTGGGGCTGTAGCGCGTGAGCAGCAGGAACTCCTTGACGCGCTCGCCGTTCTCGGCGCGGCGGGTCTTGGACGAGAGCAGGCCCAGGATGCGGTCGGAGTCGCGCACCGAGGACACTTCCGGGTTGACCACGACCAGGGCCTGGTCGGCGAAGTACATCGCCAGGTAGGCGCCCTTCTCGATGCCGGCCGGGGAGTCGCAGACGATGTAGTCGAAGCCGTCGGCGATCATGTCGTCGAGGACTTTCTGCACGCCTTCCTTGGTCAGTGCGTCCTTGTCGCGCGTCTGCGAGGCAGCCAGCACGAACATGTTGTCGAAACGCTTGTCCTTGATCAGTGCCTGCCGCAGCGTCGCTTCGCCGTTGACGACGTTGACGAAGTCGTAAACCACGCGACGTTCGCAACCCATGATCAGGTCGAGGTTACGCAGGCCGACGTCGAAGTCGATGACGCCCACCTTGTGGCCTCGACGGGCGAGGCCGCAGGCAAGGCTGGCGCTGGTCGTGGTTTTGCCAACGCCGCCCTTGCCCGAGGTGACTACGATGATTTCGGCCAAGTTAAATCCTCCGTTGATGCGGCATCAGTCGAGTGCCGCGATTTTTAGTTGTTGGTCTTCAAGCCACACCTGCACGGCCTTGCCGCGCAGGTCCTTGGGAATCTCTTCCAATACCTTGTAGTGCCCCGCGATGGCAACCAGCTCGGCATGGAATTCGCGACAGAATATCCGTGCCTGCTCGTTGCCCTGCGCGCCTGCGAGCGCGCGACCACGCAATGGTCCGTAAATATGCACCGAGCCGTCGGCGATGACTTCGGCGCCGGCGCCGACCGTTGTGAGAACGGTCAGGTCGCGGTTTTCGGCGTAGATCTGCTGGCCCGAGCGCACCGGCTTGGCCTGGATCATGCCCGGCGATGCCGCGGCGGCGCCGGCATGTGGCTTGGCCGCAGTCGGCGCCAGCTCGGGCTCGCGCCGCGGCGGCGGCGCCGCGTGCGCGGCAGGGGCCGCTGCTGCAGCGTTTTCGTCACGTTCGTAGGAGGCACGGAACTTCGCCAGCAGCGGCAGCCCCAGTGCCTGCGACAGTTGTTCGATCTCGCTGGTGCCGTAGGCGATGGCGACCGGCAGCACGCCGGCTTCGCGCAGGCCCTTGATCAGGGCGGTGGCGGTGGCCTGGTCGGGAGTGCGGGTCAGGCCGCCGAAGTCGAGCACCACTGCGGCGCGCGCGAACAGCTTCGGCGCGCGCTGGACGCGATCGCGCATTTCAGCGGTGAGGCGTTCGACGTCGAGGGTGCGGATGCGGAGATTGGCGATTCCGACCTGGCCGATCTTGAGTTCGCCGGCCGGTTCAAAGTCCATCGCCGCGCTCACAGGCCGGTTCCCGTGGGCCGATGCATCAGTGCATCGGCGGCCTTGGGACCGCCGTGGTTGCGCGGTCCCCGCGGCTGGATGATCCATGCCACCTGCGGCAGGGCGTCGCCGTAGGTTTCGCGCACCCAGGAATGGCTGCACAGCGGTTTCATGAGCATGGCCGCGCGCACATCGGCCTCGGTCATCATGTGTTGTCCCACCTCGTGGAATCCAAAGCTGCCATGGAACAGCAGGGCGGGGTCGTTGCTGCCTTCCAGGAACACTTCGCACGCCATCTGCGGGTAGCGCATCTCGGCGTAGCTCTGTGCATCGGCATAGAAAGCCCGTCCGACGCCGCCGCCGCGACGGCGGCTGGCAACGACGATACGGTCGATATAGAAGAAGTCCGGGTAGCGCTCGCGGAACCAGCGGAAGTTGCTGCTGTCGTGATCGGTGTGGCTGCCCATGCCGATCAGGAACCCGGCAAGGGCGCCGTCACGCTCGGCGACGCGGAAGTATTCGGCGGTTTCGAAGAAATGACGCAGTCGGGCCGCATCCAGCGGCAGGATCGCGGGGCCGGCGGCATTGTTCAGTGCAAGGACGGAATCCAGCTCGTGCTCACGCACGTCGCGGACGACGATCGACATTCCGGGCTCCAGTATTCGCAAACCGGACGCATGGCACGTCCGGCCGGGCGATTATCGCATGGCCGTCACGCGCGGGCGACCGGCGGCACGAAAATGCAGGGCGAACGGGAGGGAAGGGGGTAGACGCCGGGGCGCGTGCCGGTCCCGTCGGTCGGAATGCCTGCCCCGGTCCATGCCCGACCGGCTCCGACTCACCTCGATTTCGCCCGGATTGCTCCAGCATGACTTTCGGACGGCTCCCCAGGCCCTTGATGCAGTTAGCATGCCGACATGCTTGCCCGCCTGAATCACACCCGACTGCTGCGCTACGCAGGCCTGTTCACCTGGGGCGCGGTAGGGCTCTGGCTGCTCAACGTCTGGCTCGATCCGACCCTGCTCGCACCGGACGCCGAAGGCCCGCCGACGCTGCAGGTGCTGCGCTGGCTTTCGGTCTACCTCACGTTCGGCGCGGTGTACTGGTGGATCACGCGCCAGCTTGGCCAGCGCCGCCCCGGCGTGGTCGACCACGGCCTGCTGCTGGTCCTGACCGCCTGCGCCATCGGCGTGGGTTACTTCTCCGGCACCGGCCTGGGCAGCATCCTGCTGATGGTCGTGGCCGGCCTGCTGCCGTGGCTGATGCCGGTCCGCTTCGGCCTGGTCTGGCTGATCTGCGGCAACGTGGCGATCATCCCGGTGTTCGTCGGCGCCCTGGATTTCCCGCCGATCCTGGCGGTGCTGCAGTCGCTGGCCTACATGGGCTTTTCCAGCCTGGTGTTCGTGACCGCCCTGGTCGCCCGCCAGCAGGCCGAGGCGCGCGAGGAGCAGCGCCGCCTCAACGCCGAACTTCGCGCCACCCGTGCGCTGCTGGGCGAGAGCGTGCGCGTCAACGAGCGCACCCGCATCTCGCGCGAGCTGCACGACCTGCTCGGCCATCATCTGACCGCGCTGAGCCTGAACCTGGAAGTCGCCGGGCACCTGTCCGAAGGCCGGGTCAAGGAACACGTGCAGCAGGCCCACACGCTGGCGCGCCTGCTGTTGACCGACGTGCGCGAGGCGGTGAGCCAGCTGCGCGAAGGCGGCGCCATCGACCTGGGCGCGGCGCTGCTGCCGCTGGCCGAGAACGTGCCCGCGATCGACATTCACATGGACATCGAAACGCCGCTGACCCTGGACGATCCCGAGCGCGCCCACGTGCTGCTGCGCTGCACCCAGGAAATCATCACCAACGCGGTGCGCCATGCCGGCGCCCGCAATCTGTGGATCAACGCCGGCCGCCGCAGCGATTGCATCGTGATGAGCGCGCGCGACGATGGCCATGGTGCGGACACTTTCGTCGCCGGCAACGGCTTGCGCGGCATGCGCGAGCGGCTGCAGCAGCATGGCGGCGACCTCAGAATCGAAACCCGGCCGGAAGCAGGCTTCTGCCTGCACCTGACATTGCCGGCCTCGGCGGCCGCGGCCGCTGCCTGTGAAGGAGCCATCGCATGATCCGTGTGTTGATAGTCGACGACCAGACGCTGGTGCGGCAGGGCGTTCGTTCCCTGCTCTCGCTGGCCGAGGGGATCGAAGTGGTGGGCGAGGCCGGCGACGGTCGCCATGCGGTGGAAGTGATTCCGCAGATCAAGCCCGACGTGGTCCTGATGGACATGCGCATGCCGGTGATGTCGGGGCTGGAGGCATTGCAGGCGCTGGCGCGCACCAACAGCCTGCCGCCGACGATCATCCTGACCACCTTCGATGACGACCAGCTGGTGCTGGCCGGCCTCAAGGCCGGCGCCAAGGGCTACCTGCTCAAGGATGTCTCGCTGGAGCAGCTGGTCAGCGCGATCCAGGCCGTGGCCGACGGCGGCTCGCTGATGCAGCCGGCGGTGACCCAGCGCCTGCTGTCGGGGCTGGAGCACATGCGCAACGATTTCGTCAGCCTCGACCGGCCCGATCCGCTGACCGAGCGCGAGACCGAGATCCTGCGCCTGATGGCCGGCGGTTTCTCCAACAAGGAGATCGCAAATTCGCTGGGCGTGGCCGAGGGCACGATCAAGAACCACGTCTCCAACATCCTGTCCAAGCTGGGCGTGCGCGACCGCACCCGCGCCGTGCTGAAGGCGTTCGAGCTGCAGCTGGTCTGAGGCTGGCCCGCCGGACCGCGCGGGGCGGGCCCCGGCCCGGCCCGCGGACCGGCCATCTGGCGGGGTCGATGGCCCCGCCGGGGCGCTTTTGTGTTGCTGCCGTCCTACACCGCTCGCGGCTTCCTTGATACGATTGCGGGTCTGTGTCCCGGTCCGACCGGGTGCCGGCCCTCGGAGAAACCTGAATGACCCGTCTGATCGAGATTTTGATTTCCTTGGCGATTGTCGCCGCGCTGTTCCTCATCGTAGGCATCGCGCTGCCGTCAAGCCGTCATTTGCAGCACTCGGTTGAAACCAACCGCAAAGTTACGATTGTGTTCGACACCCTCAACAGCCTGCGCCGCTTCAAGGACTGGAACCCGCTGGTCCTGCGCGATCCGAAGATGCAGTTGAAGTTCTCCGGCCCGGAAGCCGGCGTCGGCGCCCGCATGGACTACGACTCCAAGGAGAAGGGTCTGCGCCAGGGCAGCTGGGAAATCACCGAGAGCATCCCGGGCAAGCGCATTGGCTATGCCCTGACCGACATCGAGCCGGGCAAGAACAAGCGCACCGTGTTCACGCTCAAGCCGACCGGCCGCGGTGGTCGTAACGTCGAGATCTCGCAGACCTACGACGTCGACTACGGCTGGAACCTGATCGGTCGTTATGCTGGCCTGTACGTCAGCAGCAACGTCGGCGAAGACATGAAGATGGGCCTGGGCCGCCTGAGCAACATGCTCGCCGCCGTGCCGAACTACGACTACGCCGAGCTGAGCAAGGACGATCCGGCCAAGGCGCCGAAGCTGTTCGACCGTCCGGCCGAGAACCTGCTGGTCGTGACCGCCGCCGTCGAGCGCACCAACGACAAGGTGATGGGCCAGATCAACAGCAACATGGAGTGGATCAAGAAGGTCATGGCCGCCAACGGTCTTGAGCCGGCCGGTCCGGTCCGCATCGTCACCAACGAGTTCGGTGCCGAGATGTACTCCTTCGATGTCGCACAGCCGGTCCGCAAGGTCGGTTCGACCGATGAGACCGCCAAGCTCGACATCAAGGTCGAGGGTCCGGTCGTGGCGGTCTACAGCGAGCCGGCGAAGGTCGCGATGGTGCCGTCGTTCAAGGGCCACATGGCCAACCTGGCCAAGGTGCGCGACGCGCTGCGCGGTTGGGCGCTGACCCACGGTTACGAGACTGTCGAACGCCCGTATGAGTCGTGGAAGGGCGGCATCGCTGCCGGCTTCACCGAAGACGGCGAGTACGACGTGTACTGGGCTGTGAAGTAAGACTCGCTCTACTCGCAGCTGCTTTGAAACCAGAACGCGCCGCGGATTTCCGCGGCGCGTTTTGTTTTGGGCGCGTGAGGCGGGCGTTGCTCCTGCCCGTCGCGCCACGCGCGGCTGATATCGTGACGGCCCCCCCCATCCACGACCCGAATGACCGCTCAATCCCCCGTGCTGTCCATCCGCCTCCTGACGGCCTGCGGCGCTGTCCTGGCCGCCGTGTCCGTCGCCTTGTCGGCTTACGCCGCGCACGCGGTCGATCCCGCCGCGCAACATCGGCTTTATGCCGCGGCCCTGTTCGCCTTCGGTCACGGCATCGCCGTGGCCGTGCTGGCGTCGCAACTGCGCAGGCGTCTGGCGGTCGTGGCGGTCGCGATCCTGTTGCTGGGGACGTTGCTGTTCTCGGGCAGCCTGGCCGCGGCCGCGGTGTTCGGCACGCGCACGGTATTGGCGCCGTTTGGCGGCACGCTGATGATCCTGGCGTGGCTGCTGTATGCGGCCGATGCCTTGAGGCGCTGAAGGCGCGGCGCCCTGTGGGCTGACCCCCGGGCCGCCGACCGGCCGGCCACATCAAGATCGTCTTGACACGGGTTGCGGGAAGATCGGCCGTCCATGCCGATCAGGGAGGTGTGCCATGCAAGTACGCGACCGTAACGCTCCGACCAGGTGGAAGGTGGTGGCGTCCTGGGTGCTGTTGTTCGCATCCGCCATCGCGCTGGCCAGCCCCTCCAACAAGTGGCGCATCCAGGTCAGCAGCGATGCCGACAGCGATGGCGTGGTGGTGTTTCGCATTGCCCCGGTAAAGGAAGCCGCCATCGATGTCACGGTCGCCGTGCCCAAGGATGCCGGCGAGAACCATGTCGCCAAGCTCATCCGCGACGCGATGCGCGCCAAGCTCGGCGACGCTTACCGCGTCGAAGTCGATGACGGCGAGGATGTGCTGGTCAAGAAGCGCCTGGGCGACGCCAACTTCGATCTGACCATCGTCCAGAAGACGGTCTCGGGCGTTCGCATCTCACTCGACAAGGAGTAGCGGGCTTCAAGGAGTAACGGGCCCCAAGGAGTAACGGGCCCCAAGGAGTAGCGGCCGCGCGCTCAAGTCGTCTCGAAACGCCAGTGCCAGGGCTCGTAGACGATGCCGTGCGGGTTGTCGCGCGGGTAACTCATCACGAAACCATAGCCTTTGCCGTGCTCGCGCAGCCAGGCAAAGGCGGTCGTGTTCTCGAACGATTCCTCGGCCGGCGGCTCGTCGGGTGCGCCGATGTCCAGCGCCAGGCCGGAATGGTGTTCGCTGTAGCCAGGCGCGGCATTCACGCTGAGGATCTCCTCGACGCTGAGGCCGCGGGCGAGCTTGCGTTCGAAAATGCCCAACTGGTAGTCGTGGCTGCGGTAGCCGGAAATCGCCTCGAGCACCACGCCATCGCGCTGCGCCGCGTCGCGCAGGTGCGACCAGGCGCGCGCTGCCTCCACGTGCAGCCACAGTGGCCGGCGATAGCGGTCGAAGCCGGCGAAGGCGAGCCAGTCGGGTTCGGCAACCAGGGCCAGGCCAGTGCGTTCGCCGTACTCGCCATCCAGGCCGAGCACGTGCATGCGCTCTTCCAGGCGGTCCAGCGGCAGTTCGCGGACGTGTTCGATGCCGGCGCGCAGGTGCGCGGGCGGGGCGTCGATGGCGTCGAGTGCGGCGTCCAGGCCGGGTTCGCGCCGCAGGTGCGGGATCAGCGCCAGCAGACCTTCGGGCAGATCGACGGCGAGGTACTGACCGTCGCGCTTGCGTCGCAGCACATGGCGGGCGCGGGACAGCGCGCGGGCATCGAAATTGCTGCGCGCGCGCAACAGGCCGCCGGGCCAGAGTTCGATTTCCGGTGTGTTGATCAGGATTCGGGGCTGGCCGCGCATGCCGGAAAGGTTAGCGGCCCGGGACGGTCGATGCCACGCCTTGCCCCTGAACTGCCCACGGGAGGGCTTCAGCCGCCGGGGGCACGGGTCAGGCCGGCTTCTTGAGCACGGCCCGCAGGTGGTCGAACGGCGTCACCGCCATTACCGAGACCAGCTCCCAGCCGTCTTCGCCGAGGCGGTTGAGCTCTTCCTGCAGGCGTTCGCTGACGGCAGGGCCGAGCATCCTCGGCGCGATTTCCACGACTTCGTAGGTCCAGCGTTGGCTCATGGCGGGGTCCTCATCGAAAAGCGGTGCGGCATGGGGTGGGGCAGCAGCGTGATTCTGACCGGCGTGATTCTGACCGGCGTGATTCTGACCGGCGTGATTCAATCCGGAGTGATGCGGTACAGCGGCGCCGGGATGAACTCGCCGGTGGCGTAGAGGTGACGGCCGTCGGCGCTCCATGCCAGGGCCTCGGCCTGGGGCAGCCAGGGCAGCGGATCGAAGCGCGGCGCACGCGCCACCGTCTTGCCCCACTCCTCGTTGGCATGGCGCGGGTACAGCAGCAGCCAGCGATAGGTCATCACCGCCAGGGTGCGACCGTCAGGCGAAATGTCGGCGGCCGTGACCTGGCTGTCCAGGCGCGCGCGCTGCGGATTGCGCCGCAGTGCAGTCGCGTCGGCTTGCGGGACACCGGCCAGGTTGCCCAGCTTCTGCGCGGTCTGCATCGCCGTCCCGCGCGGATGCAGCGGCAGCGAGAACAGCTCCGGCGGTTGCCGCCGCTTGGAGATCAGCAGAATCCGGCGGTTGGGTGCATCCACGGCGACCGCCTCGCAGTCGCGCGCACCGTCGGGCCAGCGGAACGCGATCGACCAGGCAGGTCGCAGGCGCGCGTTCTCGATCCGCGACGGTTCTTCGACGATGTGCAACTGCAGGCTGCGGCGCAGGCCGCCGTTGTCGCCGGTGTCGGCGATCAGCAGGTAGCTGCGCCCGTCGAGCTCGAAGGAGGCCATGTCCTCCCAGTCGGTCTTGGTCACGCCTTCCACGCGCAATGTCGCCAGTCGCGTGCCGCCGGTGCTGACCGCGAACAGGCGCTCGGGATTGCCGCCATCGTCGAGCATCCACAGCACGTTGGGGTGGCGGCGCGATGCCGCCACGCCACTGATCTCATCGAGTTGCGGATCGAGCATCACGCCGGCGAGATGGGTGCCGCGGCCTTCGTCGACCGCCTCCGGCGTGTCGTCGGCGCAGCCGGCCACGGCCATCGCGCAGGCGAGGGCGAGCACGAATCCTTGCGCGGCTGCGGAGGCGGGGGCGGGGCCGGACATCGGCACAGGATGGCATGCGTTTTGCGACCCGACAAAGGCGGCGGCGACAAACTGCGAACTGCCGAGCGTTCGCCCGTTGCCGGATGCGTGAAGACCTTTTCCCCTTGTCCCCATAAACTGAGCGCCTGCCCTCCGCCCGGACCCCACATGATCACCCTCGGCACGCCCCTGTCACCGCATGCTTTCCGCGTGCTCCTGCTCGGTTCGGGCGAACTCGGCAAGGAAGTGGCGATCGAACTGCAGCGTTATGGCGTGGAAGTCATCGCAGCCGACCGTTACGCCGATGCCCCGGCGATGCAGGTCGCACATCGCAGCCACGTGCTGGACATGCTCGACGGCGGCGCGGTGCGCGCGCTGATCGCGCTGGAGCGGCCGCACCTGATCGTGCCGGAGATCGAAGCGATCCATACCCAGACCCTGGTCGACCTCGAGCGCGAGTTCGGCGAACGCGGCACCCAGACACGGGTGATTCCGACGGCGCGTGCGGCGCGCCTGACCATGGACCGCGAGGGCATCCGCCGCCTCGCCGCCGAGACGCTGGCGCTGCCGACCTCGCCCTACAAGTTCGTCGATACCCTCGAGGACTACCGCGCCGCCGTCGCCGCGATCGGCCTGCCGTGCGTGGTCAAGCCGGTGATGTCGTCCTCGGGCAAGGGCCAGAGCCTGGTGCGCGACGCCGACAGCATCGACAAGGCCTGGGAGTACGCGCAGACCGGCGGCCGCGCCGGAGCCGGCCGCGTGATCGTGGAAGGCTTCATCGACTTCGACTACGAGATCACCCTTCTGACCGTGCGCCACGTTGGCGGAACCACGTTCTGCGCGCCGATCGGGCACCTGCAGCGCGATGGCGACTACCGCGAGAGCTGGCAGCCGCAGCCGATGTCGACCAAGGCGCTGGCGCGCGCGCAGGGCATCGCCCGCAGCATCACCGACGACCTCGGCGGCTGGGGCGTGTTCGGCGTGGAGTTGTTCGTCAAGGGTGACGAGGTCTGGTTCAGCGAGGTCTCGCCGCGCCCGCACGATACCGGCCTGGTCACGCTGGCTTCGCAGGACTTGAGCGAGTTTGCACTGCACGCGCGGGCGATTCTTGGCTTGCCGGTGCCGTCGATCCGCGAGTACGGTCCGGCCGCGTCGTGCGCCGTGCTGGCGCAGGGCCATGGCGTGCCGGTGTTCGACGGCGTCGATGCGGCGCTGGCCCAGGCCGACACGCAGTTGCGCCTGTTCGGCAAGCCGCGCGTGGAGGGCCATCGCCGCGTCGCGGTGACACTGGCGCTGGCCGAGGACATCGATACTGCACGCGAACGCGCGCGGCGCTCCGCCGCCGCCCTCCAGATCGATCTGCGCTGAACGCACCCGAGGAGCCGCGACCATGCTCGACGAAACCCAGGGTTATGCAGTGTTCCTTTATCCGCAGGCGCTGGAAGCGCTGGGCGAGGCGATCCGTCCGTACATGCACGACGGCCCCAGTGGGCCGCATGTGCTGTGCAATTCGATCGACACCGGTGGCGCGCTGATCGAGATGACGATCGAGGGCCGCACGGCCGAAGGCACAGCCATCGCGGTGGAGTTGATGGTGCCGGCCAACATGGTCCGGATGATCGTGTCGGCGCGCAGCGACGGTGTGTTCGGTTTCGGGCCGCGCGTGGTTGCGCCGGTCGGTGATGCGGTACCGGTGCCGCCGACGGCGCTGGCGTCCGCGCAGCCGTTGCATGCGCCGGTGGAGATTCCGATGCCGGCGGTGGATGCGGTCCCGCCGGTGATGGCGAAGCTGCCGAAGGCCTAGCCGCTGTGATCCCCGCGAAGGCGGGGACACCGGACGACGGCGCGCTTCAGCGCGGCGCCATTGTCACATCCACCCACACCAGGTGGTGGTCGCTGCCGTCGGCAATCGCCGCTTCCGGCAAGGAGGCGGCCGGCCAGAACACGCCACTGCCTTGCACGCCCAGTCCCACCGAGGGCAGCACGTAGTCCAGGCGCATCGTGCCGGCCTTCGGGCCGAAATCGCCGGTGGCGTGCGCCGCGGCGCCGCGACGGACGATGCCGGCCTGCGCATAGCGCGCGCCGACTTCCACCGCGCCCTCGCTGTGCGGCGTGGCATAGCGCACCACGCGCGGGTGTTCGAGCAGTTCGACGATGGCCTCGTGGTGGCCGTCGCCATCGGCCGGGTCGTTGTTGAGGTCGCCGGCAATCACGAAGCGTGCGTCCGCGGGCAGGCCGCCGCAGCGGCCCTGGTCGTCGCACAACCAGGGTGCGCTGGCTGACGACAGGTACTCACGCCACAGACGGATCTCGTCTGCGTTGCGCACGCCGTTGCGGTCCTCGGGGCCGTCGAACACCGGCGGCGTCGGGTGCGACACCAGGAAGTGCACGACACCGTTGGGCGTGCGCACCGGCACGTCCCAATGCGACTTCGACGACAGCCGCAGCTGCGACCAGGTCGAGGCCGGATACCAGGGCTTGCCGTTGGCCGGGTTGCGCGGTTGCGTCGCGCCCGGCATCGCGCTCCATTTCAGCAGCTGGAACGTGCGCGCCTGTTCGGCGTCGATCGGGTAGCGCGACAGCACCAGCATGCCGTACTGGCCCGGGTGCAGGCCGTAGCCCCAGGCGTCGTTGCCGCGGTTGCGGCCGCTGCCGCCGGCTTCGCCGTTGCCGTCCAGGTCCAGGCCGCTGGGCACGCCGGTGTTGACCGGGGCCAGGTAGCGGTACGGGTACTTCAGCGCTTCGCCGCCGCCGGGCTGGGCGACTTCGAGATAGTCGTGCTGGAACAGGTCGGCGGCTGCGCCCTGGGCGTCGTAGTCGAACTCGTTGAGCAGCACCAGGTCGGGGCGCACGCGCTGCAGCACCGCGGCAATCTTGCGCGCGCCGGGGTCGCTGGCCTGCAGGCGGCGGATCAGCCCGCCGTCCTGGTCGTCATAGAGGGATGTGTTGTAGGTCGCCACCCGCAGGGTCGTGTCGCTGCTCATCGATCTTGCCCATGCTTGCGGGTCGCCTTTGATGTTCACCTGCGTGCACGCGGCAAGCAGCGACAGGGAGGCGCAAATGAGGAGGTAGGGGAGTCTGGTCATCGCGCGATGATGTCACGCCTGCGCGCAGCGGCAATGACAGGATCAGGGCACCGGCAGGTCGTGCCAGTCGCGGCCGTCGAAGGCCTCCAGCGGGCGGAAGCGCTGCTTGTAGTCCATCTTCGGATGGCTCTGGATCCAGTAGCCCAGGTAGAGGTGGCGGCGACGCTCGCGGCGCGCCCATTCCAGTTGCCGCAGGATCGCCAGGGTACCCAGGCCGCGGTCTGCCTGGTCGGGGTCGTAGAAGGTGTAGACCGCCGACAGCGCCGCCTCGGTGACGTCGGTGACGGCCACTGCCAGCAGCTTGCCGGGGCCATGGCTGGACGCTTCGCGCAGCTCCAGGAAGCGGCCTTCGCTCCAGGTGCCGATCAGGAACTGGTCGAACTCGGTGGCGCCGTGGCCGTCCATGCCACCACCGGCGTGGCGGGCGGCCAGGTAGCGGCGGTACAGGGCCAGTTGCTCGGCGGTGCGCTGGGTCGGCAGCACCCGCATTTCGACGCCGGCATTGCGGGCCAGGCAGCGGCGCTGGCTGCGATCGGGGACGAAGCGGTCGACCGGGATGCGCACCGCCACGCAGGCGCGGCAGCCGGCGCAGTGCGGGCGGTAGACGATGTCGCCGGAGCGGCGGAATCCCCAGCCCAGTGCGTGCGGGTACCACTGGCGCAGGCGCGGGTCGCGCGGGTCGAGCACCAGGTCGCGGGCGATGCGCTCGGGCCAGTAGCCACAGGCATGCTCGCCGGTGTGGAACAGGCGGAGATCGTCGCTGTCCTGCGGTTCGGTGCCCATGGCGCCAGCATAGCGCCGTGGCGCGTGAGGAAAATGCTGTCGTGCGACTGAACGCGGCCCGCTTGCTGTCAACCGCGATGGGCCGAGGGCGTTGATCTGCTCATCGGCGCCAACCGACGCCGTCCGCAGGAGTCTTATCCATGAAACACCGTAATTCCCTGTCCGCGCTGCTCGTCGTCGCCATCGCCGCCGTGGTTGCCGGCGGCTCCGCGCTGGCCGCGACCCAGGCCAGCGACGCCACCCGCGCCGGCCGTGCGAAGCTCGACGTCAACAACGATGGTGTGATCGATCGCAACGAGGCCGCCGCCAGTCCGCGCCTTGCCGGCAAGTTCGATCAGCTCGACAGCAATCACGATGGCAAGCTCGACGCGTCCGAGCGCCCGCACCGGGGTGGCCATGGCCGTCACGGTGGCATGGGCGGCGGCATGGGCGGGTTGATCGATTCCGACAAGGACGGCGACGGTCGCATCAGCAAGGCCGAGGCGGCGTCGATGCCGTGGCTGGTCAAGGATTTCGATGCCATCGACCGCAACCGCGACGGGTTCGTGGTCCGCAGTGAGCTGCGCAGTTATCACGAGAAGATGCGTCCGCAGCGCGAGGCCGAGGAGGCCAGGCGGGCCGAGGAGCGGTTCGCCGAGGCCGATCTCAATCACGACGGCAAGCTGAGCAAGCTGGAAGTCAGCGAGAAAATGCCGCGATTGAGCCGGGGTTTCGCGTTCATGGACGAGGATCGTGATGGCTATCTGACCCGGGACGATCTCAAGCCGATGTCGCGTCGTTGAACCTTTCGCGCCTGGCGCGGTCGATCCAGTCACAACAACGCGCTTGGCTGTATGCAAATCCCCACTACCCGTGCCGTGTCTCCGCGGCGCGGGTTTTTTTTGGGGCGCCGGACATCCATGTCCCGCTGCTGCACAATCCCGGCCCGGCGGACGACGCTCCAGCAATTCATTGCCCGGTCGTCGGTTCAGAGAGCCGTCATTCCCGCGTAGGCGGGAATCCATGGACGTTGCCCTTCGTTACATCGCCACGTGCTTGATCGTGCGCACGACCTTCCAGCCGCCTTCGACCTGCTGCACTTCCAGCGTCTTGTAGGAGGCCGACATGCGGTGGTGGTAGGCGTTGTACTCGAGCACGCCGGTGATGGCGCCGTTGTTGGCGGTGTCGCGCTTTTGCGGGCGGAAATTCCGCACGTCGATGATCAGGGCCGGAGCGCCGGTGGCGCGCAGCTGGCTGCCGATTTCGTCGTCGGCAACGCGCACGCATTCGGACTTCGCCACCACGCGGCGGTGGGGTTGCTGCATCGCAGTCACCAGCGTTGCCGGTGCGTCCTTGCCGTCGACGCCCAGGCACAGCACGTCCAGGCGCGCCTTCGGCAGTTCCTGGGCGAAAACCGCCGCGGCCAGCGGTTGCGGGATCGCTGCGGTGGAGCCGTCGAGCGGGTGTTCCTTGAGGGCTTCGTTGGCGATGTCCAGGTTGACCGCGTGCATGATCACCAGGCCGCCGATGATGACGATGCCCGCCATCAGCACCAGCTTGATCCGCAGCATCCGCGATTGCTGTGCCGACTTGCCCGGCGCCTGCGCCTCGAACCGGAAGCTGGGGCCGGTGAAGCTCTCGCGCGTGCTCTCGAGCAGGCCGGCCTCGCGCAGGATCTCGCGCGCACGCACCTGGTCGTCCGAACGCACCACCCACACGGCCGGCTTCGGGCCTTCGGGTTCGCTGTAGCTGAAGGTGCCGCGGCGGCCGCCCTTGTACGAGCGGCCGTTGGTGATGCGCACTTCGATGTTGGCCTCGCGCATCATCTCCGCGACGCGTTCGACGTTTTCCAGGCGCTGGCTGCTGAATACCTGTCTCATCGGCCGCTCAACCCTTGGCCGGGACGTGCGCGGCCGCGGCCGCGTCGCGGACGACGCGGATCAGGCCTTCCTGCGCGGTGCTGGCGACCAGGCGGCCTTCGCGGTCGAAGATCTGGCCACGGGCGAGGCCGCGGCTGCTCTGCACGCTGGGGCTGTCGATCGAGTACAGCAGCCATTCGTCGGCACGGAACGGGCGGTGGAACCACAGGGCGTGGTCGAGCGAGGCCATCTGCACGTTCGGCTGGTAGTAGCTGATGCCGTGCGGGAAGGTCGCCGTGCCCAGCAGGTGGAAGTCGGAGGCGTAGGCGAGCAGGGCGCGATGCAGTTCCGGGGCGTCGCCGACGCGCTCGCTCAGGCGGAACCAGACGTGCTGGTAGGGCGGTCGCTTGGGCGGGTTGAGTTCGTCGCGCGGGTAGACGTGGCGGAATTCGAACGGGCCCATCCGCGACAGCCAGCGCTGGACCTTGGTCGGCAGCGTTGCCATCACGTGCTCGGGCACCGGGGGCGCCGGGGCGATGTCCTCGGGCTTGGGCACTTCGGGCATCGTCAGCTGGTGCTCGACGGCGTCCTCGTCCTGCTGGAACGAGGCGGCCATGAAGAAGATCACTTCGCCGTGCTGGATCGCGGTGATCCGCCGCACCGAGAAGCTGCCGCCGTCGCGGGTGCGGTCGATCTGGTAGACGATCGGCGCGGCAATGTCGCCGGCGCGCAGGAAGTAGGCATGCAGGGAGTGGGCGCCGCGCGGTTGTTCCATCGTGGCCTGTGCCGCCGACAGTGCCTGGCCCAGGACCTGGCCGCCGAAGACGTACTTGGTGCCGATGTCGCGGCTCTGGCCGCGGAACAGGTTGTCCTCCAGGCGCTCGAGCGAGAGCAGTTCGACCAGCTCGGGAACGACTTGCTCGGAGGCGGGTGAAGTCATTGCGCGGGAAGCTCGTGGGACGCGGATCGGAAGTATACGAGATGGGCTCCTGGATCCCTGCTGGCCCGTGCCTCCGGAAGGGCGCGGTGAACGACGCTTCGGCGATTCATTGCCCGTAGTCGGTTTCAGACTACGGAATCCGTTCCAGGTCCACCGCCGCCATGACCCGCGGCCACGGGAACTGCGGGCCGGGGTCGAGCTTGCGCTGCACCTGCACCGACGGGTCATCGCTGGCGGCGACCGTGGTGGTGTCCAGGTCCTCGTGGCCGGCGATCAGGCGCAGCGCGGGCAGGGTGGCCCGCAGGTGTCGCAGCAGGGCGACCAGTGCGTCGATCTGCTCGGGGGTGTAGCGCTCGCCCATGGCCTGGTGGTGCGCCGCCAGCCAGTCCGGGTAGCGGCCGCGGTTGACCAGTTCGATGCCGATGGCGCGCGGGTTGTAGCCGCGCACGTGGTGGGCGACGCGGTCGAGGGCGACGAACTGGTGCAGGCTGCCGTCGCGGTCGATGTAGTAATGGCCGCTGTTGCCGGTCTGCGAGCCCTCGTACAGCACTTCCTCGCCGAAGCGGCGCGCCATCGCCAGGTCCGGCAGCTCGGTGCAATGAATCACCACCAGGTCGATCTGGTC
Organism: Lysobacter sp. TAF61; assembly: GCF_052113485.1. Taxonomy (NCBI): domain Bacteria; kingdom Pseudomonadati; phylum Pseudomonadota; class Gammaproteobacteria; order Lysobacterales; family Lysobacteraceae; genus Lysobacter; species Lysobacter sp. TAF61. The sequence continues at coordinate 802,986 of NZ_JBFRDH010000001.1, read as the reverse complement.
GAGCGCACGCACGTCCAGTCGGTCCTGGTAGGGCAGGGGGGCGAAGGCGATTGGCGGGGCCGTCAGGTCGGGCAACATGGGGCCGGATGCTACCATTCGCCCCCGCCCGGCCTTGCTCGCCGCCGGCCTCCGACGACCAGCCGACCAACGATGCGGCGTCGAGCCTCCCGGATCGCGCGCCCCAGGCGCCGGCCCGGACAGACCATCGCCAGGACTGCACGGATCCCCGTCATGAAGCTTCCTCCCGCCGACTCCGAGCTCGGCAAATTGATGGCCATGCTGCCGCGCCAGGGCCGGGTCGAATGGATCGGCCTGCGACCGCGGCGCGAAGTCGCGATGGAGTCCGTCGCGCAGGTGATCGCCACCTCCGGCGCCGGCCTCTCGGGCGACCGTTACAGCGGTGGCAGCGGGAAGCGTGGCATCACCCTGATCCAGGCCGAGCATCTGCCGGTGATCGCGGCGCTGTCCGGCCACGCCTCGGTGGCGCCAGCCACGCTGCGCCGCAACCTGGTCGTCTCCGGGTTGCCGCTGGTGGCGCTCAAGGGCCGCCGCTTCCGCATCGGCGAGGTGCTGCTGGAAGGCACCGAGGATTGCGATCCGTGCTCGCGCATGGAGGCCGCGCTCGGTCCTGGTGGCTACAACGCGATGCGCGGCCACGGCGGACTGTGCGCACGCATCCTCGACGGCGGCACGATCCAGATCGGCGACGCCGTCGTCGCACTCCATGATTGAAACGGCACGAACGAACCGGCACGAACGAACAGGAACGCCATGAGCACGCGCGGACATTGCATCCTTTCCCACGGTTTCGAGAGCGGGCCGGACGCGACCAAGGTCACCGCGCTGGCGGACGTCGCCGAGCGCCTGGGCTGGAGCCATGAGCGGCCCGACTTCACCGCCTTCGATGCGCGCCGCGACATCAGCGACCTGGGCGACGTGCCCAACCGCCTGCAGCGCCTGCTCGAGCTGGCGCGCGCTGCGGCTACGCGCGGTCCGGTGGTGCTGGCCGGCTCGAGCCTGGGCGCCTACATCTCGGGCCTGGTGTCGCTGCAGGTGCCGACCGCCGGCCTGTTCCTGATGGCGCCCCCGATCAAGATGGGGCCTGCACCCAGGCTGGAGGCCGCCGCCGTGCCGACCTCGATCATCCACGGCTGGCACGATGAACTGATCCCGGCCAGCGCCGTCGTTGCCTGGGCGCAGGAGCGTGGTTCGCGCCTGCTGCTGGTCAATGATGGCCATCGTTTGTCCGAGCACGTCGACGCCAGCGCCGACGCCTTCGCCTCCCTGCTGTCGGTGCTGTAAGTCATGAAATTCTTCGCAAGCTGCGGCAAGGGCCTGGAATACCTGCTCGCCGACGAACTGGTCGCACTGGGATGCACGCGCGCGACCGCGGCCATGGCCGGCGCCAACGTCGAAGGCAGTGCGCTCGATGCGCAGCGCGCCGTGCTGTGGTCGCGCCTGGCCAGCCGCGTGCTGTGGCCGATCGCCGAATTCGACTGCCCCGACGAGCACGCGCTGTATGCCGGCGTCGCCGCGATCGACTGGCCGCAGCACCTGGGCCCGGGCGACACGGTCGCGGTCGATGCACATGTGTCGGGCGATGCGATCACGCATGCGCGCTATGCCGCGCAGCGGGTCAAGGATGCGGTGGTCGACGTCATGCGTGCGCGCACCGGTTCGCGTCCGGACGTCGATGTCGAAGCGCCGGACCTGCGCCTGAGCCTGGTCCTGCGCAAGGGCCGCGCGATTGTCTCGATCGATCTCGGCGGCGGCCCGATGCACCGCCGTGGCTGGCGCAGCAAGCAGGGCGAAGCGCCGTTGAAGGAGAACCTCGCGGCGGCGGTGCTGCTGCGTGGCCAATGGCCGAAGGTGTACGCGGACGGCGGCTCGCTGCTCGACCCGATGTGCGGCAGCGGCACGCTGCTGATCGAAGGCGCGCTGATGGCGGCCGATGTCGCGCCGGGTTTGCAGCGGCACGGCAACGCGGTGCCGACGCGCTGGCTGGGCTTCGATGCCGGCACGTGGGGCCAGCTGGTCGACGATGCCCGTGCCCGTGAAGCCACCGGCATGAATGCGTTGCGCCCGGTGTTCTTCGGCAGCGACCTGGATCCGCACGCGATCCGTGCCGCGCAGGACAACGCGGTGCTGGCGGGACTGGCGGGCGTGATCGAGTGGCGGGTGGGTGACATCCGTTCGCTGCAGGCGCCTGGCGGCGACAAGGACCCGGCCCCGGGTTCGCGCGGCCTCGTCGTCTGCAACCCGCCCTACGACGCCCGCCTCGCCGCCGACGCCGCCCTCTACCGCGGGCTCGGCGACAACCTCAAGCGTGCCGTGCCCGACTGGCGCGCCAGCCTGCTCTGCGGCGATGCCGAGCTCGCCTTCGCCACCGGCCTGCGCGCCGGCAAGAAATACCAGCTGTTCAACGGCGCGATCGAATGCACGCTGATCGCCTGCGACCCGATCGCACCGCCCCAGCGCGAGCGCGCCGAACAGGCGCCGGTGCTGTCGGAGGGCGCGCAGATGGTCGCCAATCGCCTGCGCAAGAACATCCGCAAGCTCAAGTCCTGGCGCGAGCGCGAACACGTCAGCTGCTACCGCGCCTACGACGCCGACCTGCCCGAGTATTCCGCGGCGATCGACGTCTACGTCACCGACGAAGCCACGCCGCGTACCTTCCTGCACGTGCAGGAGTACGCCGCGCCGGCCGACATTCCGGAGCCGGTGCAGCGCAAGCGCCTCAACGAGCTCCTCGCCGCGGCACGCGAGGTGTTTGCCGTGCCGCGCGAGAATGTCGCGCTGAAGACCCGCGCCCGCGGCAAGGGTGGCAGCAAGTACGGCCAGTTCGATTCGCGTGGCGAACTGGTCACCGTGCGCGAGGGCGATGCCCGCCTGCGCGTGAACCTGTTCGACTATCTCGACACCGGCCTGTTCCTCGATCACCGGCCGATGCGCCTGCGCATTGCCGCCGAGGCCGAGGACACCCGCTTCCTCAACCTGTTCGGTTACACCGGCGCCGCCACCGTGCATGCCGCGGTTGGCCGCGCCCGCACCACCACCACGGTCGACCTCTCGGCGACCTACCTGGAGTGGTGCGCCGACAACCTGCGCGAGAACGACTTCGGCGGCACGCGCCACCGCCTGGTCCAGGCCGATGCGCTGACCTGGCTGGAGGCGGACACGCAGCAGTACGACCTGATCTTCTGCGACCCGCCGACGTTCTCCAATTCCAAGCGCGCCGAGGACTTCGACGTGCAGGCCGAGCACGTGCGCCTGCTGCGTGCTGCGGTGGCGCGACTGGATGAGGGTGGTGTCCTGTACTTCTCCAACAACTTCCGTCGCTTCCGCCTGGATGAAGCGGCGATCGCGCAGTTCGCCAGTTGCGTCGACATCAGCGCGCAGACGATCCCGCCGGACTTCGAACGCGACGCCCGCATCCACCGCTGCTGGCGCCTTCAGCGCCTGGCCTGAGAGAGAAGCGCATGCGCCGGCTGACGCTCCCGAAAGGTTCGTGGACGTTCTTCCGGCAATGGCTGCGCAATCCGGCGCGCACCGCGGCGGTCACGCCCTCGGGCCGAGACCTGGCGGCGGCGATGGTCGCCGCCTTGCCGGCGGGCGCTCGCCGGGTGATCGAGCTGGGCGGTGGCACGGGCGCGATCACGCGCGCGCTGCTGGCGGGCGGCATCCTTGGTCGCGAGTTGCTGGTGCTGGAACTCAACGAGGAACTGCATGCGCACCTGCGTGCGCGCTTCCCGCAGGTGCGCATCGTGCTGGGCGATGCCCGCGACCTCGAACAGCTCGCCGGCGATGACGGCTACCTGGCCGACGGCCAGGCCGACGCGATCGTGTCCGGGCTCGGGTTCCTGAGCATGCCGCGGGCCGCGCAGCGCGAGATCCTGCGCGCGGCCTTCGCCTGCCTGCGTGAAGGCGGGCGCTTCCTGCAGTTCACCTACGGCCCGCAGTCGCCGCTGGCCGCCGACGTGGCCGAGGAGCTTGGCCTGGAGGTCGAGCGCGGCGAGTTCGTGCTGCTCAATGTGCCGCCCGCCACGGTCTACGTCCTAAGCCGCCGCGGCTGACCCCAACCAAGTGCGCGACGGGCCGGCGGCGGTGTAATGGATCGTTCCATCCGCGGCGCTGGCAGCGGTCGCGCCGACCCCCGACATTGTTGCGCTGATACCCAGTTCCGGAGTTCGCCATGAGCCATATCGACACCAGCCAGGACTTCGCCCGCATCGGCCGCGTCATCCGCGGCATGCCGGCCTCCGACGGCGCCGGCGTACGCCTGACGCGGGTGATCGGCACGCCGCAGCTGGACATGCTCGATCCGTTCCTGTTGCTGGACGAGTTCGGCACCGACAAGCCCGAGGATTACCTGGCCGGCTTCCCGGACCATCCGCATCGCGGCTTCGAGACGGTCACCTACATGCTCGACGGGCGCATGCGCCACAAGGACAACCACGGCAACGAAGGTGTGCTGGTGCCCGGCAGCGTGCAGTGGATGACGGCCGGTCGCGGCCTGGTGCATTCGGAGATGCCCGAGCAGCACGAAGGTCGCATGCGCGGTTTCCAGCTGTGGGTGAACCTGCCGGCCAGCGAGAAAATGGCCGATCCGCAGTACCAGGAGTTCGCACCCGATCGCATTCCGCAGTTGCAGCCTGCACCGGGCGTCAACGTGAAGCTGATCGCCGGTCGCATCGGCGACATCGCCGGCCCGATCCAGCAGCCGGCCACCGATCCGCTCTACCTCGACATCGAGTTGGCGGCAGGTGCATCGTGGCAGTACGAGTTGCCCGACGGCCACAACGCGTTCGTCTATGCGTTCGAAGGCGAGGGCACGGTGGGCGACGGCGACGATGCACGCGCGCTGTCGATGCAACAGCTGGCCGTTCTCAATGGCGGCCGCATCTTCAAGCTGCGCGCCGGCACGCAGGGTGTACGCGTGATCCTGGTAGGCGGCCGTCCTCTGCGCGAGCCCGTCGCTCGCTACGGTCCGTTCGTGATGAACACGAAGGAGCAGATCATGCAGGCCTTCGTCGATTTCCAGGAAGGGCGGTTCTAACGGCGCGCGCCTGAGTGGCGTCGTCTCTTCGGAGGGGCGCCGTCCGCCGGGCCGGGGATTGCTCCGCCCCTTAGTCGGACATCCATGTCCGATGCGGGGCGCGGGACATCCATGTCCCGCTGCGGATCAATCCCCGGCCCGTCGAACGACGCCCTGCCAATTCATTGCCCGGTCTTCGTCCAAAGAGCCGTCATTCCCGCGAAGTCGGGAACCCGGCGTCGCGGCTCCTCAGTGGTTTTAAATCCACCTGATCCTTTCGCGGGCGTCCGGGCCCGAGCTCACCGAGCGGACGCGCGAATGAGTAGGGCACGGACACCGCCCTGGATCCAACCAGCCCGAGTCCCACCCTCGCAGCTGCGTCACGCGGGCAGCGCAAGAGCGCCAACACGCGAAGTCAACAAAACAACTGCAGCGTGGGTGAGGAGGGGGTGGGGTGTATTTCGTGGACGATTAACGCAGCGAAGCGGAGGTCCACGGAATACACCCCACCTCCTCCCCCACCGACCACCCAACCCCAGCGGCGGCGTTAAAAAAGGGCCACACCGATCAGCGTGGCCCTCAAGGTTGCCAAGTACGAGGAGCCTCAGCGCTGCCCGTCGTCACCCAGCCAGCGATAGATCACGCCACCGAGCAGACCGCCCGCGATCGGCGCCACCCAGAACAGCCACAGCTGCGAAATGGCCGCCGCCCCGGCAAACACCGCAACGCCGGTCGAACGCGCCGGATTCACCGACGTGTTGGTGACCGGAATGCTGATCAAGTGGATCAACGTCAGCGCAAGACCAATGGCCAACGGCCCGAAACCGGCTGGCGCCCGCGGATGCGTCGCACCCAGGATCACCACCAGGAACATCGCCGTCATCACCACCTCGCACAGGAACGCCGCGGCCACCGAATAACCGCCCGGCGAATGCGAACCGTAACCGTTGCTGGCGAACGCCCCGGCGGCATTCGGATCGACCGCGAATGTGGCCGTGCCACTGGCGATCTGCCACAGGATGAAACCGGCGAACAGACCGCCGAGCACCTGCGCAATGATGTAGGGCAACAGATCGCGCGCCGGGAAACGACCGCCGGCCCAAAGACCGAAACTTACTGCCGGATTGAAGTGACCACCGGAAATGTGGCCAAGCGCGTATGCACCGGTCAGCACCGTCAGGCCGAACGCGAGCGCCACGCCGAGAAACCCGATGCCCAGCGGGTTGCCATCACCGCCAAAGTTGGCCGCCAGCACCGCACTGCCGCAACCGCCCAGTACCAGCCAGAACGTGCCGATGAACTCTGCCCCGAGACGCTTGATCATGCTGCCTCCAGATCCTTCCTTGCGAAACGACGGAAGCCCGGGCGCTACTGCCAACCAACCACCCGAGCGGTGCTGATGCAGTGACATGCCCGGCCGCAAGGCGGGGCCGGCCTATCTTAGGGCGCAGTTGTAGAGCCAGAGTGATGCAGGGCTGGCGATGCAGGGTCAGATTGTGGGCGCTCAGGCGTGCCCGCCCGCAGCGCAACCGGAGGTACCCGCGCGACGGACGCGCGCCTCCACGGGCCGCGGCCAGGCCGCGGCGCCTTCAGTGACCTACTTGCTGGTCAATCGCGTCGCCGGGAAGCGGATCGACTGCGCCTGCATGATCGAATTGCCCAGCTGCGTATCGCTTGCCTGCAGCCAGATGTGCGCGGTGCGCCCGTCAGGCAGCTCGATCAGCGTTTCGCGAACCTGCATGTCCGGCCGGATCGCCACTTCGCCCTTGTACCAGAACATCGTCTGGCCATCGATCACGCCAGCTTCGGCGCGGTTGCCGCGCTTGGGCGTGAACGGTGACTTGGTCGCGATGTAAAGGCCGAAAGCTTCGGAGCCATCCTCGCGCAGCGCCCGGCAGAAATCGCCGCCGCCACTGCCCTTGTACTCCCAGATCAGCCCCGAGCTTGCCGGTAGCTGTGGACACGTCCCCTGGTCTTGCGCCTGTGCGTTCGCCGCGAACATGAGCCCGGCGAGCACGGGCAAGGCCGACATACGCCATGCCGTCGTCTTCACGACTAACCCCCTGTGGTCATTGCCTAACAGCCCCAAACCCCAAAACGCCAGAACGGATTGATCAAAACGTGATCAAGTTGCCCGATCTGGACCGAACATAGTCCAGAAAACGGCACTTGACAAATAACGATCCTTAATAGGCGGGTGGCCGAACTTATGGGTCGGCGGGGTCGGCCGGGGGCAGTGGGGCGGCGATGGCCCGGGGGGCGGGGAGTCGCCGGCCATTGCGGGGCCTGGAGCCCCGCCAGGAGGCCTCAACGCCTCGGCAGGGGGGCCTCAACGCTCCGGGAGGGGGATGAACTCGTCGTCGCCGGGGACCTTCCCGAAGCGTCCCTCCTGCCAGTCCAGCTTGGCCTGCTCGATACGCTCCTTCGAGCTGGAGACGAAGTTCCACCACAGGTGGCGCGGCCCGTCCAGCGGCTCGCCACCCAGCAGCATCGCCTTGAGCGGCGTGCGCGCGCGCAGCCTGGGCCGGGTGCCCGGGTCGAGCACGACCAGGTGCATGGCCGGGATGTCGACCCCGTCCAGCTGGGCGTCTCCCTCCAGCACATACAGCGCCCGCTCGGCGTGGCCGTCGTCGAGTGCCAGTTCGGCGTCGGCATCCAGGTCGATGGCGACGTACAGCGTGTCGTTGTAGACCTTCACCGGCGATTCCTCGCCGTAGCCGCGGCCGGCGACGATGCGCAGCCAACTGCCGTCGCGACGCTGCTGCGGCAGCGCCGCGGATGGGTGATGGAAGAAGCCGGGTTCGGCTTCCTCGTGCGCACGCGGCAGCGCCACCCAGGTCTGCATGCCGTGCAACGGATGGTCGTGCTCGCGCAGCATCGCCGGGGTGCGTTCGGAGTGGGCGATGCCGCGTCCGGCGGTCATCCAGTTGACGTCGCCCGGGTTGATGTCCTGTTCGCTGCCGAGCGTGTCGCGGTGGGTGATCGAGCCCGACCACAGGAACGTCACCGTCGCCAGCCCGATGTGCGGGTGCGGCCGTACGTCGATGCCGCGTCCGGGTTCGAACACCGCCGGGCCCATGTGGTCGACGAACACGAACGGCCCGACCGAGCGGGCCTGGATGCTCGGCACGGCGCGCCGCACCTGGAATCCGCCGAGGTCGTGTACGCGCGGTGAGACGATGGTGGTCATGTCGTTCCTCGTCGTGATCGAAGCAGGTGGCAGCTTGGCATGCCAGGGCCGACGGCTGCGTTGCGTTTCGCGCAACAGCCCGTTGTGGCCGTCACCGCTGCTGGCCGGTGGCGGCGCCGGCCTGGTCCAGGCGCAACGTCGCCGTCGGGGCGGCGCCACGTTCCAGCCCGACCAGCACCAGCGTCCATGGGCCCAGCGGTTGCGGCGTGGGATTGGCGGTGTGCAGCACGACCTGGACCTGCTTGCCCGACTGTTCGAACACCAGCCGCACCTGCGCGTCGCCCGCCCAGACGCACTGCACATCCGGCGGGCAGCGCGAATCGCTGTCGACGCCGACGTAACGCAACGACGCCTGCTGCGGCAACGCGGCGCGGCCGCCGGGTTCCAGCGTGAATGGCTGGCTGGTCGACACCGGTGCGCCGGTGCGAACCGGGCTGCTGCAGCCGGCCAGGATGGCGGTCAGCGCGGTGGCGCTGGCGAACAGTTTCGTCAGGGGGCTCATGGCCGGCGATTGTAAGCGGCGATGTGAAGTGGCCGTGCAGGGGCCATGGCTAGAATCGTTTCGTGCCCGCCACCAGCGCCCTCCAAATGAGCACGAAGCCATGACCAGGAAGCTGCGCTGGTTCGGGATCGCTGCAATTGCCCTGGTCGTGGCCTCGGCGCTGTCGGTCTTCAGCTATGGCCGCTTCGCCGCGTATGCCCGCGGCGAACCCTCGCAGGCCATTGCCGCCGATCGCATCGAGACGGCAGTGGACCGCGCGGTGGCGCCAATGACGCAGGCGCATCCGGGCGAAGCCGGGCTGTCGCTGATCACCGGCAACCTCGATGCCTTCGCGGTGCGTGCGCTTGCCGCGCGTGCCGCCGGACGCAGCCTCGACCTGCAGTACTACATCTGGAAGCCGGACCTCACCGGCAACCTGATCATCCACGAAATCCTGCGCGCGGCCGATCGTGGCGTGCGCGTGCGCCTGCTGCTGGACGATCTCAACGCACACAAGAAGGACTCGCTGCTGGCCGCGCTGGACCAGCACCGCAACATCGAAGTGCGCATGTTCAATCCGTCGCGTGCGCGTGCATCGAGCTTCATGCGCGGCGTGGAGCTGCTGCTGCGCGGCTTCAGCCTCAACCGGCGCATGCACAACAAGGCGTGGATCGTCGACGGCAGGATCGCGGTGGTCGGTGGCCGCAACATCGGCGACGAATACTTCGGGGCCTCGTCGGAATCCAATTTCATGGATGCCGACCTGGCCGTGGTCGGGCCGCCGGTGCAGGAAACCGCCGCCATCTTCGACGCGTTCTGGAACAGCGCCTCGGCCATCCCGCTGGCGGCGCTGGTGGACAGCGACGAGCGTTCGCTGCAGCGGTTGCGTCGGATCATCGAACTCGATCATGGCTCGCGCGATGCCCATCCCTATCTGGCAAGGTTGCGCCAGGCTCCGACCATCGGCGCACTGCTGCGCGGCGAGAAGCTGCCGCGCTGGACCCGCGACGCGCATGTCTACTCGGACCCGCCGGAAAAGGCCGAAGGCGCGCCGAGGAAGGCCTGGCTGGCCGACATCCTGATCCCGGCCGCGCTGGCCGCACGCAGCGAGCTGTTCTTCAGTTCTCCGTATTTCGTGCCCGGCGACCGGGGCGTTGCCGCGCTGGTCGCGCTGCGCAAGCGCGGCGTCCACGTCGGCGTGATCACCAACTCGCTGGCGGCCACCGACGTCACCGCCGTGCACGGCGGCTACGCGCCGTATCGGCTGCCGCTGCTCGAGGGTGGCATCGACGTGTTCGAGCTGATGGCCAACAGCGGCCAGGACGGGCGGGTCGGTGGCATCGGCGGCATCGGCAGTGGCAGTGGCATCGGCTCCAGTGGCGCCAGCCTGCACACGAAGGCGTTCGTGGTCGACCGCAATGTCGGGTTCGTCGGTTCGTTCAACCTCGACCCGCGTTCGATCAACCTCAATACCGAGATGGGCATCCTCTTCAGCGACCGCCAGCTCGGCGCCGACATGCTGGCCAACTACAAGCTCAAGACCGGTCCACGCTACAGCTACCGGCTCTGGCTGCAGGACGGCGAACTGCGCTGGCGCGATGGCTCGACCGAGCCCGCGCGCGAGTGGACGCACGAGCCGGCCGTGGGCATGGGGCGAAGGATGGTCGCGCGCGTGATCGCCTGGCTGCCGGTGGAGTCGCAGCTGTAGGGCGGTGACGTTGCCGGGCCGACTACTGCCGGCCCTCCTCGAGCGTGGCCTTGCCGTCCGCACCGATCCGCACCGTTGTCAGGCGGTCGTACTCGGTCTCGCTCATCTCGGCCACGACGCAGTTGCACAACGCCGCGGCAATGCCCGGAATGGTGTTGCTGTGGCCGACCACGAGCACGGTGTCGCCGGCGTGTTCGCGCTGCAGCCGCGATGAAAGCTCGGCGGCGGGCTCCTTGGCGTCGTAGGCGGTGACTGCCAGCGCATGCCCGCGGGCCGTCGGCGCCGCGGTCTGCTGCGTGCGGCGATAGGCGGTCGAATAGACGGCGGCGAGCGGAACGTCGGCCAGTCGTGCCGCGAGCGCATCGGCGCGGGTCAGGCCGGCCGGTGTCAGCTCTGGGTCCTTCGACCCGTCCGCGACCTTTTCGGCGTGACGCACGAGGATGAAGGTGGTTGTCTTGGTCGCCGGCGGCGGTGCGCCCGCGCAGCCGCCGAGAAAGGCGAGCGCGAGCAGGACAGGAAGAGCGAACCGGACGGGCAGGGTGGGCTTCATCGTGCGATTCCGCGGATGGACTGCGCGCCACGATACCGCGAGGACGCGCAATCCTGCCCAGGCAGATCGTCAGGCCGGCTGCAATGCCGTCACTATCCCGCGCGCGGCAAGCAGCCGCGATTGCGCGTCCGGCAGCTCCAGCGTCATGCGCAGCTTGTCGGGCCCCTCCATCCGGTACAGCTTCGGCTGGCCCTGGATGAGCCTGATGATCGCCATCGGATCGACGTTGGGCTTCTCGACGAACTGCACGCGTCCGCCCTTCTCGCCCAGGTCGAGCTTGCGGATGCCCAGCGTCGTCGCCCTCTGTTTGAGCTCGGCGATCGCGAACAGATGCTTGGCCGCGTCGGGCAGCAGGCCGAAGCGGTCGATCATCTCGACCTGCAGTTCGCGCAGTTCGTCGGCATCGCGGGCACCGCTGATGCGCTTGTACAGCGTCAGGCGGGTGTGCACATCCGGCAGGTAGTCGTCCGGGATGAGCGCGGGCACGTGCAGTTCGACGTCGGCGCCGCGCGCCTGGCTGCCGTCCACGTCGGGCAGCTCGCCGCGCTTGATCGAGCGCACCGCACGTTCGAGCAGCTCGGTGTACAGGCTGAAGCCCACCTCGGCCATCTGCCCGCTCTGCTCCTCGCCCAGCAGCTCGCCGGCGCCGCGGATCTCCAGGTCGTGAGTGGCCAGGGTGAAGCCGGCGCCGAGCTCGTCCATTGCCGCGATCGCATCCAGGCGCTTGCGCGCATCGGCGGTGATCGACTTCTTGTCCGGCACCACCAGGTAGGCATAGGCGCGATGGTGCGAACGGCCGACGCGGCCGCGCAGCTGGTGCAGCTGCGCCAGGCCGAACTTGTCGGCGCGGTTCATGATGATGGTGTTGGCGTTGGGGATGTCGATGCCCGATTCGATGATCGTCGTCGATAGCAGCACGTTGAAACGCTGCTTGTGGAAGTCGAGCATCACCCGCTCCAGTTCGCGCTCGGGCATCTGGCCGTGGGCCACGCCGATGCGCGCTTCCGGCACGAGGTCCTGTAGCTGGCGCTGCATGCGGCCGATGCTCTCGACGTCGTTGTGCAGGAAGTACACCTGGCCACCGCGCGACAGCTCGCGCTGGAATGCCTCGCGCAGCTGCGCGTCATCCCACGGCACCACGAAGGTCTGCACCGCCAGACGGTGTGCCGGTGGCGTGGCGATGATCGACAGGTCGCGCAGGCCGGCCATGGCCATGTTGAGCGTGCGCGGGATGGGCGTGGCGGTCATCGTCAGGAGGTGGACGTTGGCGCGCAGCGCCTTCAGCGCTTCCTTCTGGCGCACGCCGAAGCGCTGTTCCTCGTCGACGATCACCGCGCCCAGGTCCTTGAAGCGCACATCCGGTTGCAGCAGGCGATGGGTGCCGACGACGACATCGATCTTGCCCTCGGCGACCTTCTCGAGCTCGGCCTTGATCTCCTTGGCGGTCTTGAAGCGCGACAGCACCTCGACCTTGAGCGGCCAGTCGGCGAAGCGGTCGCGCATGGTGCGGTAGTGCTGTTCGGCCAGCAGCGTGGTCGGCACCAGCACGGCCACCTGCTTGCCGGCCGCGGCGGCGACGAAGGCCGCGCGCACGGCGACCTCGGTCTTGCCGAAGCCGACGTCGCCGCAGATCACGCGGTCCATTGGCTGGCTGGAGCCCAGGTCGCGGATCACCGCTTCGATGGCCGAATGCTGGTCGGGCGTTTCCTCGAACGGGAATGCCGCCGCGAACGGCTCGTACATGCTGCGGTCGATGTCGATCGCAAGGCCGGCCCGGGCCTGGCGCTTGGCCTGGATCTCGAGCAGTTCGGCGGCGACATCGCGGACCTTTTCGGCGGCCTTGCGCTTGGCCTTGGTCCACTGCTCGCCACCCAGCGAATGCAGCGGCGCGGTTTCGTCCGAAGCGCCGGAGTAGCGGTTGATCAGGTGCAGCTGCGCGACCGGGACGTACAGGCGGTCGCCCTTGGCGTACTCGATCTCGAGGTACTCGCCCGGCAGGCCTCCGGCTTCCAGGGTGATCAGGCCGCGGTAACGACCGACGCCATGGTCCTCGTGCACGATCGGCGAGCCTTCGTTGAGTTCGCCCAGGTCGCGGATGATCGCCTCGGGCTCGCGACCGACCCTGCGGCGCCGGCGCGGCTGACTGGCGCGCTCGGGGAACAGCTGGCGCTCGGTGAGCACCGCGATGGGCGGTTCGCTGATCGCGAAGCCATCTTCCAGTGGCGCCACCGCAATGGCGAAGCGTGAAAGCCCCTCTCCCGCTCGCGCGAGAGGGGTTGCGGTGAGGGTCGGCGCAAATGCTGTCCACCCGGGGAGCACGTCCGGCCGCATCCCGGCCGCGTGCAACAGTTCCAGCAACGCTTCGCGCCGGCCGGCCGAATCGGCCGCGATCAGCACGCGGCCCGGATAGCTGCCAAGGAACGACTTGAGCGCATCGGCCGGGGCGTGGTCGCGGGCTGCGATCGGCAAGGCCGGTGCCGGCTGGTCGCCCAGGGCTTCGGCACGCTCGCGCTGCGGATGGCCCTCACCGCAGACCTCGACGCGGTTGCCTTCGTTGAGACGCTCGCGCAGCGCGTTCGGCGCGAGATACAGCGCATCGGGAGGCAACAGCGGCCGTTCCAGATCGTGGCCGCGCTGCTCGTAGCGCTCGCCGGTGTTTGTCCAGAACTGCTCGGCTGCTTCGAATGCGCCGTCGCCGATCACCGGCAGCGTTTCGGCAGCGAGGTAATCGAACAGCGTCGCGGTCTTGTCGAAGAACAGCGGCAGGTAGTACTCGATGCCCGGCGGCGTCAGTCCGGCCTTGAGGTCCTGGTAGAGCGCACTGCGGCGGGTGTCGAGGTCGAAGCGTTCGCGCAGGCTGTCGAGTGCGCGCTTGAGCGAGGCGTCATCGAGCGGCACCTCGCGACCGGGCAGCAGATGCACCGAATCGATCTTGTCGAGCGAGCGCTGCGATTCCGGATCGAAAGCGCGGATGGTGTCGATCTCGTCGTCGAGCAGTTCGACGCGGAACGGTTGCTCGGCGCCCATCGGGTAGACATCGAGCAGGCCGCCGCGCACGGCAAAGTCGCCCGGGTCGAGCACCTGCGGGACATGGCGGTAGCCGGCCGATTCCAGCCGGCGCTTTTCGGCGTCCAGGTCCAGGCGCTGGCCAACCTTGACGTCGAAACTTCCGCCGACGATGTGTTTGAGCGGTGCCAGGCGTTGCAGCAGGGTCTGCACCGGTACCACCACGATCCCGCGCTTGAGCGAGGGCAGGCGGTGCAGGGCGGACATGCGCTGGCTGACGATGTCGGGATGCGGGCTGAAGATGTCGTACGGCAGCGTTTCCCAGTCCGGGAACGCCAGCACCGGCAGCCCGGCCTGTCCGCCCAGCAGTGTTTGCAGGTCGGATTCGAGCTGGTGCGCGGTCTGGTTGTCGCGTGCGACCGCCAGCACCGGGCCGGCATGGGCAAGGGCGGCCGAAGCGATGTGGAAGGCCAGCGCCGACGGCGACGCCGGCGCACGCCACCAGGCGCGCGGCCGTCCCGCCTTGGGCAGGGGAGGGGTCGGGAAATCGGTCTTCGGCATCGGCGGGGGCGTCTCGAGCGAGAAAACGAATGCAGCGCCGGCAGCCATCGCCGCCAGCGCAAAGAGGCTGCATTTTACGTGAGTGGGACAGGCGGGGCCGGAAAAACGTCCCGGCACCACGGTATTCCGCCGCCGGCTGTAATTATCGCTTGCAATTAGATAGCGCGCTATGTAAATTGCGCCACATGAAGAAGGCCCCAGCCACCAGCAACAGACCCGGTGCCAAGGCGGGCGCGAAGACCGCCGCGCCGCAGACGCTCGACGCGCAGGTCTGCTTTGCCCTGTACTCGACCGGGCTGGCGCTGAACAAGGTCTACCGGCGCCTGCTCGGGCCACTCGGCCTGACCTATCCGCAGTACCTGGCGATGCTGGTGCTGTGGGAGCGCGACCAGGTCACGGTCAGCGAGATCGGCGAGCGCCTGTTCCTGGACTCGGCTACGCTCACGCCACTGCTCAAGCGGCTGCAGACGGCCGGCTGGATCACCCGCACGCGCGCCGCCGACGACGAGCGCCAGGTGATCATCGCCCTGACCGCCGAAGGCCGCGCACTCAAGGCCAAGGCGCGGGCCGTACCGGCAGACCTGCTGTGTGCCGCCGAATGCTCGCTCGACGAGATGGAATCGCTCAAGCAGCAACTCGAATCCCTTCGCGGGAGCTTGGCGAAGAACGCGTGAGCCTCGCTTCCATGTCATATAGATAGCGCACTATCAAATAACACGCTAATCAACTCGCACCATGATGATCCAGCAAGTTTGTTCCATCGCCGGAAACGGCTTCCCCCAGCACCCCCAGCCCCCAACCAGGAGTCCTCCCATGTCCATCGACAAAGTCCTCTACACCGCCCACGCCACTGTCACCGGCGGCCGCGACGGCCGTGCCATCTCGTCCGACAACGTGCTCGACATCAAGCTGACCACGCCGCGCGAACTCGGCGGCGCCGGCGGCGACGGCACCAATCCCGAGCAGCTGTTCGCGGCCGGCTATTCGGCCTGCTTCATCGGCGCGCTGAAGGTGGTTGCCGGGCGCGAGAAGATCGCGTTTCCGGCCGACGCCAGCATCGAAGGCAGTGTCGGCATCGGCCCGAAGGGCCAGGCGTTCGGCATCCAGGCCGAGCTGAAGATCTCGCTGCCGGGCCTGCCGCGCGAGCAGGCAGAAGCGCTGATCGAAAAGGCCCACCAGGTCTGCCCGTACTCCAACGCGACCCGCGGCAACATCGACGTCACGCTGACCCTGGTCTGAGGCCAGGTGCTGCGCAGGAGCCGGCTCGCCGGCTCCTGCGCAGCAAGGCAGGTCAGGGCCGCGCCTCGAGCACGAGGTTGAACGGCGTCTGCGTGGCCCGGCGGAACTGCCTGAAGCCGGCTTCTTCCAGCACGGCGCGCAAACGGGCTTCACCGGCCTGCGCACCGAGCGCGGGGCCATTGCGCGCCAGCGACACCGGCACGCAGATCTGCGAAGACGCACCGTAATAGACACGCCCCACCGGGTTGAGGTTGTCCTGGACGCTGTCGCCGGCGAACGGTTCCACCAGCAAGCAGGTGCCGTCGGGCTTGAGCGCATGCAGGGCATGGCGCGCCGCGCCCACGGGGTCGGCCATGTCGTGCAGGCAGTCGAAGAAGGCGATCAGGTCGAAGTGGTTGCCGCTGTAGCTGGTGGCGTCGGCCACCTCGAAGTAGGCGTTGTCGACCCGCGCCTGGCGGGCCCGTTCGCTTGCCACTTCTATCGAGCCTGGGTGGTAGTCGTACCCGATGAAGCTCGACTTCGGAAATGCCTGCGCCATCAGCGTGGTGCTGGCGCCATGCCCGCAACCGACATCCGCGGCCTTGCCGCCGGCCTTGAGCTTTTCCAGCACGCCGTCCAGCGCCGGCAGCCAGCTGGTGATGAGGTTGGCGTTGTAGCCGGCACGGAAGAAGCGCTCGGTGCCGTGGAACAGGCACGGGTGGTGTTCGCCCCATTCCATGCCCTTGCCGGTGCGGAAGTTTTCCTTGGTCCGCTCCAGCGCATGGAACGTGGCCTCGACCAGCGAGTAGGCGCCGGGAAGATCGACCGGGCCGCCGGGGTCGGCCAGGCACAGGGCCTGTTCTGGATTGAGTGAATAGGCGTCGGCGGCCGCGTCGTACTCGACATAACCGCCTGCGGCCTGGTTGCCGAGCCACTCGCGCACGTAGCGCTCGTTGGTGTCGGTTTCCGCGGCCAGCTGCACCGAGGTCAGGGGGCGTTTCGCCAGCGCCCGGTACAGGCCGAGCTGGTCGCCGACCAGCATCAGGGTGGCGCTGATCGCCGCGCCAAGGTCACCCACGGCGTGGCCCAGGAACTGGTTGAGGCGTTCTTCGTTTACGGTCATGGCAGCGTCCGGAAGGTGGGGTCCTTCCATGGACGCGCGGCAGCACCCTGCCGCAGGCCCCCCAACCAAAGAATTCAACGCGGCAACGCCGGCCCGGCGGACAACCTCAGGCCTTGCGCGTCTTCAGGTCCAGTGCGACCCGGATCAGGCCGGGCGCGTCCTGCTGGAACTCGCGCTGGAAGCCCAGCGACTCGGCCAGGGCCAGCATGGCCTGGTTGTGCTCGAAGACATCGCCATAGACCCGGTCGAGCTTTTTGCCGCGGGCCCATTTCACCAGCCGCGTCATCAGGTAGCGCCCCAGGCCCATGCCGGCGACGTAGTGGCTGACCAGGATGGCGAAGTCGGCGTCCTTCCCGTTCTCGTCGATGGCGATGCGCGCCACCGCGCCGACCAGCGCCTCGCCCGGCGGCAGCGGCTCGGCCGCGACCAGGGCGAACTCGGTCTTGGGGTTGATCCGCGTCATCCGGTCGGCCATGTCCGTCGTGAGCTCCTTGAGCGCATACAGGAAGCGCTGGCGGACCTCTTCGGGCTCGAGCAGGGAGAAGCTCGCGCGGATGGGTTCGGCGTCTTCGGGCCGAATCGGGCGTATGAGCACTTCGCGGCCGTTGGGAAGCCGCATTCTTTCGTGCCAGGGCGGTAGTCGTTCGCGCGCGGCCATGGACGGATATTGGCACACTTCCCCGCAGAGGCGTATTCACAATCTTCACAAGGACGCCCCCGACGGGGGCCGTTCATCGGATGGCCGCCTGTGGATTGCAGGCGGGCAAAATGTTCGGGCAGGGGTGCAGGAAATGAATGAAGACACGGTGCGGGGCTGGCTGGCGCAATGGCCGGGAGTCGAGGAGTCGGTGAAATGGGAGGACGACCCGGTCTTCTCGGTTGCCGGCAAGATGTTCTGCGTGATCTGCCTGCGCGGCCCGAAGGCCGGCAGCATGAGCTTCAAGGTCGAGGACGAGCGGTTCCTGGAGCTGACCGAGCGGCCCGGCTTCATCCCGGCGCCGTACCTGGCCCGGGCGCACTGGGTCCACATCGAGCAGCCCAAGCCGGTGCCCGCCGCGGAGCTGCGCGACCTGGTCCGCCGCAGCTACGAGCTGGTCCGCGAGAAGCTGCCCAAGCGCACCCAGCGCGAACTGGCGGATTGACCATCGAGCGCGATAGACCAGCGAGGGTGATCGCCGCGTGTGATCGCTGCCGGTAATCGGCGCCGGCACGGCGCCGCATGCGCCGGGCCGGCAATGGGCCGATGCTAGACTCGCGCGGCGTGGTTTCGGCGCGCAGCGACAACACAAGGAAGGCTCATGGCAGGTGGTGGTGATTCGACCCGCGCGATCCTGTTCGCGCTGGGCGCCAATTTCGCGATCGCGGTCGCCAAGGGCGTGGCTGCGTTCTTCACCGGCTCCAGCGCGATGCTGGCCGAGACCGTGCATTCGCTCGCCGACTGCGGCAACCAGCTGCTGTTGTTGCTCGGCCTGCGCCAGGCCTCCAAGCCGCCGTCGCCGGACTATCCGCTCGGCTATGGCAAGGCGATCTACTTCTGGTCGTTCCTGGTGGCGGTGATGCTGTTCACCGTCGGCGGCATGTTCTCGCTATACGAGGGCATCCACAAACTGCAGAACCCGGAGCCGATCAAGCACTGGTACTGGGCCGCAGGCGTGCTGACGTTCGGCATCGTCGCCGAGGCCGTATCGATGCGGGCGTGCCTGTTCGAGGTCAACAAGGCGCGCGGTGATCGCAGCCTGTGGCAATGGTTCCGCGAGAGCCGCCAGGCCGAACTGGTGGTGATCTTCGGCGAGGACCTGGCGGCGTTGTTCGGCCTGGTGTTCGCGCTGATCGCCGTGCTGCTGGCCGCGGTCACCGGCAACCCGCTGTGGGACGCGATCGGCACGATCACGATTGGCGCTTTGCTGATCGTCGTCGCGGTGTTCGTGGCAATCGAAGTCAAGGCGATGCTGATCGGCCAGAGTGTCGACCCGGCGCGGCAGAAGCAGATCCGCGAGTTCCTCGATGCGCGTCCGGAGATCGCGCGCGTGATCAGCCTGATCACGCTGCAACTGGGCAACGAGGTGCTGGTGTCGGTGCAGGCGCAGATGCGCGAAGAGCACAGCGTGTTGGCGCTGACCGACCAGATCAACACGGTCGAGCGCGCGCTGAAGCAGAGCTTCCCGGAAGTGCGCTGGAGCTTCTTCGAGCCGGACCACAAGGCGGCCTGAGTTTCCGGCCCGTCATCCCGGCCGTCATCCCGGCGTTCGCCGGGATGATGGACCGTGCAAAAAGGCGAGACCTAGTCCGCCCGCACCAGCCAGTCCACGCGGCTGGCCGCGCCCGGACCTTCGCCGAGCACCTTGGCCAGCAAGGGCAGCGCACCGGCCAGCGTCTGGTCGAGCTGCCACGGCGGGTTGAGCACCAGCAGGCCGCTGCCGTTCATGCGCAGCGGCGAATCGTCGGCGCGCACCTGCAGCTCGGCCACGAACGACGACTTCGCCGGGATCGCCGCCGCGCGGCGGTAGAACGGCTGAAGCGCACGGCGCAGCTTGATTGGGTACCACAGCGCGAACGTGCCCTGCGGCCAGCGGGCGATGCCGTCGCGAAGCGCCGCGATGGCCGTGTCGAATTCTTCCAGCTGCGCCTCGTAGGGCGGATCGATCAGCACCAGCCCACGGTTGTAGCGCGTCTCGCCGATGCGCGCCGGCAGCATCGCCTTCATCGCCGCGTAACCGTCGCGGGCATGCACGGCCACGCGCGGATCGCGTTCGAACACCGACTTCAGCTGACCCGCTTCCTCCGGCTGCAGCTCGCAGGCGGCGATGCGGTCCTGCTCGCGCAAGGCATGGGCGAGCAGCCACGGCGAACCGGGGTAGCTGGCCTGGCCATGATCGTGGCGGCAGGCACGGATCGCCGCCAGGTAACGGGCGATGGCCGGGTGCTTGGGCGCTTCGGCGATCAGCCGGCCGATGCCGCCTTCGGCCTCGCCGGTGCGCTGCGCCGAATTGCTGTCGAGCGCGTACAGGCCACGGCCGGCGTGGGTATCGAGTGCGAACACCGGCGCCGGCTTGGCGACCAGCGCGTCGCAGATCGCCAGCAGCACGATGTGCTTGAGCACGTCGGCATGGTTGCCGGCGTGGAACGCGTGACGGTAATTCATGGGGCACGGGGGAGCGGGGACCCGCACAATCTACACGCACCCGCCGTTACGGGCGCGGCGAGGGGGCTGCTACGCTTGCCCGACACGCCCCGGGTTTGCCACCGCCGCCCCATGCACATCCTGCTGGTAGAAGACGAACCCACCATCGCCGACATCGTCGTGCATGCCCTGCGCACGGACGGATTCGAGGCGTCGCACTGCCTCACCGGCCGCGATGCGCTGGCCCTGGCGCGCACCGAGCACTTCGACCTGGCGGTGCTCGATGTCGGCCTGCCCGACATCGGTGGCTTCGCGCTGTGTCGCGAGCTGCGCCGCGGTCGCGACCTGCCGGTGATCTTCCTGACCGCCCACAACGCCGAAGCCGAACGCATCCTCGGCCTGGAAATCGGCGGCGACGACTACGTGACCAAGCCCTTCTCACCGCGCGAACTGGTCGCCCGCGTGCGGGTGGTGCTGCGACGCATGCACCACGACGCGCCAACGGCGGCCACAGGCTTCGTCCACGACGCGGAAGGCAAGCGCATCACCTACCGCCGCCGCCTGCTCGACCTGACGCGTTACGAGTACGGGTTGCTGGCCGCGCTGCTGCAGCGGCCGGGCGCGGTGCTGTCGCGCACGCAGTTGATGGACCGGGTCTGGGGCGACGCCATGGACAGCAGCGATCGCACCGTCGACACCCATATCAAGACCTTGCGGGCAAAGCTGCGCGACGTCGCGCCCGATGCCGACCCGATCCGCACCCATCGCGGCCTCGGCTACTCGCTGGAGGCCGACGCCACCATTGCCGGTACAGCACACGAATGAAGATCGGCCTGCGGATCTTCCTCGGTTACTTCCTGATCGTCGCGCTGGCGGGTCTGCTGCTGGCGCAGGTGTTCGTCGCCGAGGTCAAACCGGGCGTGCGCCAGGCAATGGAAGACACCCTGGTCGACACCGCCAACGTCCTCGCCGAGCTCGCCAGCGACGACTTCATCGCCGGCCGCATCGATGACGGCGACTTCGCCCGGCGGGTGCGGGCGATGGCGCGGCGCGACTATGGCGCCAGGATCTGGGGCTTCGGCAAGCGCTCCTCGCAGTACCGCATCTACGTCACCGACGCCCGTGGCATCGTCGTGTTCGACAGCAGCGGTCGCGACGTCGGCGCCGATTACTCGCGCTGGAACGATGTCTACCTGACCCTGCGCGGTCGCTACGGCGCCCGCTCCACCCGCAGCCAGTATTCCAGTCCCGACTCGACCGTCATGCATGTCGCGGCACCGATCCGCGACGGCCACGGCAAGGTGATCGGCGTGCTGACGGTGGCCAAGCCCAACAGCGCGATCGAGCCGTTCATCGCGCGCAGCCAGGGCGTGGTGCTGCGCTGGGGCGCATTGCTGCTGGGCGTGTCGTTGCTGGTGGGGTTGATCGCCGCGTGGTGGCTGTCGCGCCAGCTTGGCCAGTTGCGCCGCTACGCCAATGGCGTCACGGCCGGTGAGCGCGTCACCTTGCCCGATGCCGCCGGCGAATTCGGCGACCTCGGCCAGGCGCTGGAAACCATGCGTGCGCGCCTGGAAGGCAAGCAGTACGTCGAGCAGTACGTGCACACCTTGACGCACGAGATGAAGAGCCCGCTGGCGGCGATCCGCGGCAGCGCCGAACTGCTCGAGGGGCCGCTCGAGGAGGCCGACCGCATCCGCTTTGCCGCCGCCATCCGCAGCCAGAGTGATCGCCTGGCGCAGATGATCGACAAGATGCTGGCGCTGGCTGCGGTCGAACATCGCCAGCGCCTGGAGCAGCCCGAGCCGGTGGAGCTGGCGGCACTGGCGGACGAGGCGGTCGCGCAGTGCGCGACGCGGCTGGCGCGGGCCGGGGTCGCGCTGGACGTCGACCTGCAGGCCGGTCTGCCATCGCTGCGGGGCGATCCGTTCCTGCTGCGCCAGGCGTTGATCAACCTGATCGAGAACGCGGCCGATTTCGCCCCGGCCGGCAGCCGCATCGAGCTGGTGCTGCAGCGCGAAGGCGAGCGCCAGGTGCTGGAGGTACGCGACCGTGGCGCCGGCATTCCCGACTACGCACAGGGCCGCGTGTTCGAGCGCTTCTATTCGCTGCCGCGGCCGGGCAACGGCAGTCGCAGTAGCGGCCTGGGGTTGTGCTTCGTGGCCGAGGTGGCGACGCTGCACGGCGGCGAGGCGACGCTGCGCAATCGCGACGGCGGTGGCGCAGTGGCACGCCTGGCGCTGCCGGGCTGACGCCGCGACTTCACCGCTCCAGTCACTGCTCACTTCACCCTCGCTTCACCGTGGCGCCATCGTCGCCCCGCGTTCGCCGCCGATCCTGTCGTCCATACCCCGACAGGAGTTGCACATGCGCCTTGCCTTCAAGATCGCCATGGTCGTCGCGATGACCGTCGCGATCCTGGTTCCGCTGACGATGATCCGCGGGGTCATCGAGGACCGCCAGAACTACCGCGCCCAGGCCGTGGCCGACATCGCCCGCAGCTATGCCGGCGTGCAGTCGTTCGCAGGCCCGGTGCTGGTGGTCCCATACACCGAGACCGTCGAGGTCGAAGAGACCGACAAGCACGGCAACGTGCAGAAGGTCCAGCGCGACGTGACCCTTCAATGGACCTTCTTCCCGACCACGCTCGACGTGCGCGGACCGATGCGGCCGAGCACGCGCAAGCGTGGCCTGCACGAAGTGCGCGTCTACGAGTGGCAGGGCAAGGCCAGGGCACGCTTCCAGGCGCAGATTCCCGCCGCCGGCGCCGCGCCGCGCCGGATCGGCCAGCCCTGGCTGAGCTACGCCATTGCCGACGTGCGCGGCCTGCGCGCGTCGCCGCGTTTGCGGATCGACGGGAGCATCGTTTCAGTGGAAGAGGGCATCGGCAGCCGCAGCGGCCCCGGCCTGCACGTGCGCCTGCCGGAGCCACAGTCAGGTCAGATGCTCACGCTCGACACCGAACTGGACATCGTCCTGGGCGGCACCGAATCGCTGGCGCTGGTGCCGCTGGGCAAGAGCAACCACTTCGCCCTGCAGTCGAGCTGGCAGCACCCCAGCTTCGGTGGCAGCTCGCCGCGGCATGAGCTCGATGCGTCCGGCTTCAAGGCCGACTGGGACATCGCCTCGGTCGCCAGCAACGCCCAGCGCCAGTACCTGCAGGGGCAGTTGCTGCCCGACATGGACAGCGGCATCGCGGCCATGGCCGGGATCGATGCGGTCGGCGTGTCGCTGATCGACCCGGTCGACATCTATACCCAGGCCGACCGCGCCAGCAAGTACGGCATCCTGTTCGTGCTGCTGACCTTCGTCGGATTCTTCATCTTCGAACTGATCAAGCAGCTGCCGATCCACCCGATCCAGTACGGCCTGGTCGGCCTGGCCCTGGCGATCTTCTTCCTGCTGCTGGTCAGCCTGAGCGAGCACATCGATTTCGCCATCGCCTACCTGGTCGCCAGCCTGGCCTGCATCGGCCTGCTCGGCTTCTACCTGGTCGCGGTGCTGCGCAGCCCCGGTCGCGGCGTCGGTTTCGCCGCCATGCTCGCCACGCTCTATGCTGCGCTGTACGGACTGCTGGTGTCGGAGGACAACGCGCTGGTGCTCGGCGCCGGCCTGCTGTTCCTGGTCCTGGCCGCGATCATGGTGGTCACCCGCCGGGTCGACTGGTACCAGCTGGCCGGATCGCGACCGCCGTTGCGTGAGTGATCATGAACGCGGTCGTGGGCTCAGCCTGCGGCCGCGTTAGTCATGGCCCGAGTTTCGAAAGACCGCAGATCCACCCAACCCATCATCGCGACACCGGGGATCCCAACGATGTACGTCATGGATGCCAACTCCATTGAAGCGCCCGCCGCGTTGCAGGTGCGCAGCTACAGCGGCGCGGCGATCGCGCCGTGGCTGGATCACCTGGCTCGCCTGCGCATCGCGGTCTTCCGCGACTGGCCCTACCTCTACGACGGCGATGCCGACTACGAGGCGCAGTACCTGCAGAGTTACCTGCAGTCGCCGCGCAGCATCGTGGTGCTGGCCTTCGACGGCGAGCAGGTGGTCGGGGCCTCGACCGGGATGCCGCTGGCGGCCGAGTCCAGTTCGTTCCTGGATGCCTTCGATGGCACCTCGATCGATCCGCAGGATGTGTTCTATTGCGGCGAGTCGGTGCTGCTGCCCCAGTACCGCGGCCGCGGCATCGGCCATCGCTTCTTCGACGAACGCGAGGCGCACGCGCGCAGCTACGGCGACTATGCGTGGACGGCGTTCTGTGCGGTCGACCGCGAGCAGAGCCATCCGCGTCGCCCGGCCTTCCATCGCGGCAACGAGGCATTCTGGAGCAAGCGCGGCTATCGCCAGCGCCCGGAGCTGAAGGCGCACCTGACCTGGCGGGAGGCCGGCAATGTCGTGGTCGATCATTCGCTGACCTTCTGGTTGCGCGCACTGGAGCGAACGCGATGAGCGTCGGCACGCCGGTTGGCACACAGGCTGGCAGCCTGAAAGTGGCGGTGGCCAAGTACACCGTCGATGCCCCCGACGATTTCGCCGCCTTTGCCGGCAAGCAGGCGCGCTGGCTGGATGAAGCCCGCCAGCAGGGTGCGCAGATGGCCGTGTTGCCCGAGTACCTGTCGCTGGAACTGGGGGCGATGTTCGACGCCCACACCCGTGGCGACCTGCACGCCTCGCTGGCAGCGCTGCAGGCCTGGCACGGCCACTGGCTGGACCTGTTCTCGCGGCTGGCGCGCGAGCGCCACATGCACGTCGTCGCCGGCACGTTCCTGCTCGATCTCGGCCGTGGCCGCTACCGAAACCGCAGCTATACCTTCGCCCCCGATGGCAGCCACGTCTGGCAGGACAAGCTGCGCCTGACCGGGTTCGAGAAGTCCGCCGGCGTCATCGAACCGGGCGACGAACTGAAGGTGTTCGAGACCGGCCCGGTGCGCAGCGCGGTCGCGGTCTGCTATGACAGCGAGTTCCCGTTGCCGGTGCGCGCGCAGTGCGAAGCCGGCGCGCGCCTGCTGGTGGTGCCCAGCTGCACCGACACCGAAGCCGGCGCAACGCGCGTGCGCGTGGGCTGCCTGGCGCGTGCGCTGGAGAACCGCTGCTTCGTCGCGCAGTCGGTGACTGCCGGCCACGCGCCCTGGAGCCCCGCGCTCGATGTCAACACCGGCGAAGCGGCGCTGATCGCCCCCATGGATGTCGGCCTGCCGCACGACGGCATGATCGTGCAGACCCGCGGCGACCAGCACTGGGCGGTGGCCACGCTCGATTTCGCCGCGCTCGAAGCCAGCCGCGCCCAGGCGCAGGTGGCCAACGACCGCGACTGGGCCAGCCAGTATTTCCCGAGCGTGGCGCGGGCGAAGGTGGTTCGCGCCCAGGCTGCCTGACCGTGTGGCCGCACGACAGCGCGGCCGCGCGACTCCGGTCAGAACAGCGTCACCCCGGGCACCAGCCACAGCGACAGCCCCGCCAGCGCGGAACCAATCGCGGTGGCGGCCAGCACGTCGCTGGGATAGTGCAGGCCCAGCACCACGCGCGAGGCGGCGACGCTGGCGGTAAACGGCACGAGCAGCCACGCCAGCATCGGGTAGTGCGCCATCGCCACCAGGCTGAACGCCACCGCGTGCAGGGTGTGCCCGGAGGGGAAGCTGAATTCGTCCAGTGGCGCCACCCAGGCATGGATGCGCTGGTCGGAGGCAAAGGGACGCGGCCGCCGCGTCCAGCGTTTGAGCAACTTGTAAAGCGTCAAGGCGATCAGGCCGGTTGCCGCCAGGTGCGCCGACGCGGCCAGGCCGTGGAAACCGTCGACGGCGATCAGCACCGCCATCAGCACATACCAGAACACGCCATCGCCCAGCCGGCTGACCAGGGCGAAATAGGTGCGCGAGCGGCCGCCTTCGCCCCAGCGGTTGGCGCGCAGGCACCAGCCGGAGTCGCCGTCGATCAGGCGCTTGTGCAGCGCCGGGCGGTGCAGCATGCGATGCAGGGAATGACGATTCATGACGCCTCCCGTTCGGGTTGTTCCGGCGCAATGGAGGGCAGCGACGTCACCCCCGCACTGCGGCGCGACTGCACCAGTTCGTGCAGCAACGCGTCGAAGTCGTGGGCGACCTGTTCCGGGCGCAGGTTGGCCACTGCCAGGCGGGTCGCCATGCGCATCGCGCCGCGGCTGAGGTCGTCGTTGGCGATGCGCGTGCAGGCGGCGATGAAGGCGGCCTGGTCGCCGTCGGCGATGGCTGCGCCGTGGATGCCGTCGCGCAGGTATTCGCGCGCGGCGCCGTAGTCGAAGGCAACCGTCGGCACGCCACTGGCAAGCGCTTCCAGGGTGACGTTGCCGAAGGTCTCGCTCAGGCTCGGGAACACGAACAGGTCGCCGCTGGCGAAGTGGCGGGCCAGGTCATCGCCGCGTTGCACGCCGCAGAAGATGAAATCGGGATTGTCCTGCTCGAGCTTCGCCCGCGCCGGGCCGTCGCCGACCCAGACGAAGCGGGCTTCCGGCCGCGCGCGCTGCAGCGAGCGGAACGCACGCACTGCCAGGTCGAGGTTCTTTTCCGCGGCGATGCGGCCGACGTAGATCGCAGCGAAGCCGTTGTCGCCCAGGCCCCACTGCGCGCGCAGGCTGAAGTCGCGGCGTTGCGGATCGAACTGCACGGTGTCGACCGCGCGCGGCAGGCGCACCACGTTGTCGAAATGGCGCGACTGCAGGAACTCGGCCAGTTCGCGGGTCGGCACCAGGGTCGCGTCGGCGCTGTTGTGGAACCTGCGCATCCAGCGCAGCGCGGTCTGGGCGAGGAAGGCCACGCCGTAGTCGCGCATGTATTCGTCGAAGCGCGTATGGAAGCCCGTCGCCGCAGGAATCCCGAGTCGCCGCGCCGCCCGCAATGCCGACCAGCCCAATGGACCCTCGGTGGCGACGTAGATGGCGTCGGGGCGCACCGCCTGCCAGGTCTCGCGCAACCGGCGCGTGGCCGGGAAGCCGACGCGCAGCCCAGGATAGCGGGGCAGCGGTGCGCCGGGCACCAGTAGTTCGTGAACCGTCGCCGCGTCGTCGTCGCCCTGCCGCGGCCGGACCACGTGGACGTCGTGGCCGCGTGCGCGCAGACCCTGTTCCAGCCCCTGCACGGTCAGGGCGACGCCGTTGACCTCGGGCGGGTAGGTTTCGCTGACGATCGCATAACGCATGCGTGGCTCCCGGTTTGCGCAAGGGTGGGCCCGCGCGGTGAAACCGGGATGGCAGGACGGTGACGCGGCGATGACGGCACCGATGAAAACGGTTACCCGGGTCTTTGCCGGTGCGTGCATGGCCGGGTTGCGCCGTACGTCGCGGCGGCGTTAACAAACCAACCCATAAAATGAATGGTTAACTGTCACCCAAACCTGAGGAGAGCGCGTGCAACGACGCGAAGTGCTGTTGGCCGGAGTGTCCTGGCCCCTGTTGTCGCTGCTCTCCGTCGCCGGTTCGCGCGCGATGGCCGCGCCTGCGGCGGCGACGCCGTTCGATGCCGACACCGTCGCTTCGCTGGCGCGCGCGCTGGCGGCCAGGCCATTCGTCCCGCAGGGCAAGCAGTTGCCGGCGTCGCTGGAGAAGATCGGCTACGACCAGTACCGCGGCATCCGCTTCAATCCGGCGCAGGCGTTGTGGCGCGGGCAATCGCTGCCGTTCCAGGCGCAGTTCTTCCACCGTGGCTTCTTCTTTCGCGACCGCGTCGATATCTACGCCGTGGCCGGCGGAACCGCCACGCCGGTGGTCTATCGGCCCGAACAGTTCACCTTCGACGGCACCGCCGCACCGAAGGAGACCGACCTGGGCTACGCCGGCTTCCGCCTGCATTCGCCGATCAACCGCCCGGAATACTTCGACGAGATCTGCGCCTTCCTCGGCGCGAGCTACTTCCGCGCCGTGGCCAAGGGGCAGGCCTATGGCTTGTCCGCCCGCGGCCTGGCGCTCAAGACCGGCGCGCCGGCGGGCGAGGAGTTCCCGGTGTTCCGCAGCTTCTGGCTGGAGCAGCCGGCGCCCGGCGCCGACCATGCCGTGGTGCATGCATTGCTCGACAGCCCCAGCGTTGCCGGCGCTTACCGGTTCGTGATCCGCCCTGGCGCGGAGACCGTCTTCGACGTATCCGTGCGCCTGTTCCCGCGCGTGGCGCTGGACCAGGTCGGCATCGCGCCGCTGACCAGCATGTTCCAGTTCGATTCCAACGATCGCGTCGGAATCGACGATTACCGGCCGGCCGTGCACGACTCCGATGGCCTGGCCCTGGTCAACGGCAAGGGCGAGCAGGTCTGGCGACCGCTGCAGAACCCCTCGGTGCTGCAGGAGAGTGCGTTCGAAGACGTCAATCCGCGCGGTTTCGGCCTGATGCAGCGCAAGCGCGCATTCGCCGACTACGCCGACAGCGAAGCCCATTACGAGAAGCGACCGAGCCTGTGGATCGAGCCGCAGGGCGAGTGGGGCGCCGGCGCGGTGCACCTGTTCGAACTGCCGACGGCCGATGAGTTCCACGACAACATCGTCGGATTCTGGCGTCCCGCCCAGGCACTGGCTGCGGGCAAGGAGCACCGTTTCGACTACCGCATGCACTGGTGCGACCAGCACGCCTGGTTGCCGCAGCTGGCGACGGTCACGCGCACCCGTATCGGCGCCGCGGCCGCCGCCGAGGCCGATGCCAAGCGGGGCGCACGCCTGGTCGTGATCGATTTCGCCGGTGGACGCCTGCAGGGACTGGCTGATGGGGCACTCGTGCGTGCCGACGTCACGACGAACAAGGGCAAGGTCGCCCACGTCACCGCCCACCCCAATCCCGGCGCCGACGGCTGGCGACTGGCCTTCGAACTGCAGCCTGGCGCTGAGCGCAGCATCGAGCTTCGCGCAGTGCTAGGCGATCAGTCCGGCCCGCTCACCGAGACCTGGCTGTACCGGTGGACTGCGTGAACGGCGTGATCATCACACCCGACACCGCCAGCACCGGCGCGCCCGCGCCGTCGCCCTGGCTGCCGGTGGAAACGCCGGTATCCATGCCGGTGCAGACCCTGCGCAAGGGGAAGCTGTCCAATCGGCAGCTGCCGACCACGCCCGGGGCGATGGCCTGGCGACGCGCGCTGGTCATCGGTGGCGCCGGCTTGCTGACCCTGGTCGCCGCCTATCAGATCTGGTGGGTGCTGCGCGGCAGCGGAACCGACGTCCTGGAAGGTCTGTTGCTGGTCCTGTTCGTGGCGCTGTTCGCATGGATCGCCCAGGCCTTCGTCAGTGCGCTGGCGGGCTTCACGCTGATCCTCACGCGAAAGGGCGGCCGCCTCGGCCTGACCCGCCAGGGAGAGCTGCCGATACTCGCCTCGCGCACCGCGCTGCTGATGCCGACCTACAACGAAGAGCCCGAGCGGCTGCTCGCAGGCCTGCAGGCGATCTACGAATCGCTGCAGGAGACCGGGCAGCTCGCGCAGTTCGATTTCTTCGTCCTCAGCGACACGACCAACGCCGACATCCGCGCCGCCGAAGAGCGCGCCTTCACCCGCCTGCGCGAACGCACCGGCGGACACGGGCGGCTGTTCTACCGCCACCGTCCGGACAATCGCGAACGCAAGGCCGGCAACATCGCCGAGTGGGTACGCCGCTTCGGTGGCGGCTACCCGCAGATGCTGATCCTCGACGCCGACAGCCTCATGACCGGCGAGACCATCGTCCGCCTCGCCGGTGCGATGGAAGGCCACGCCGATGTCGCGCTGATCCAGACGCTGCCGATGATCGTCAACGGCAACACGCTGTTCGCGCGCATGCAGCAGTTCGCCGGGCGCGTGTACGGGCCGGTCATCGCCCACGGCATCGCCTGGTGGCACGGCGCCGAGAGCAATTACTGGGGCCACAACGCGATCATCCGCACGCAGGCCTTCGCCGACCAGGGCGGCCTGCCGGAGTTGCGCGGCATCAAGCCCTTCCGTGGCACCGTGCTCAGCCACGACTTCGTCGAGGCCGCATTGTTGCGGCGTGGTGGCTGGGCGCTGCACATGGTGCCGGGCCTGGGCGGCAGCTACGAAGAAGGTCCGCCGTCGCTGACCGACATGCTCGTGCGCGACCGCCGTTGGTGCCAGGGCAACCTGCAGCACAGCGCGGTATTGCCGGCCAGGGGCCTGCACTGGGTCAGCCGCTGGCACCTGATGATGGGCATCGGCCATTACTTCACGTCGCCGATGTGGGCGATGCTGATGCTGATCGGCCTGGCCATTCCGTTGCAGCACGCCGGGCTGGCCTGGGACAGCCTGCAGCTGCCGGGCTTCTCGCCGACCGCCTACTGGCACGACCAGGACCCGGAGCGCTTCGTCTGGGTGTTCTTCCTGACCATGGCGGTGCTGCTGGCGCCCAAGTTCATGGGCTACCTGACGCTGTTCTTCGACCGCGACACGCGCCGCGGTTGCGGTGGTGCGGTCCGTGCCTTCCTGAGCATGATCCTGGAGACGCTGCTGGCCGCGCTGATGGCGCCGGTGACGATGTACGTGCAATCGCGCGGCGTCGCCGAAGTGCTGGCGGGCAAGGACTCGGGCTGGGACGCGCAGCGCCGCGACGACGGCACGCTGCCGTGGTCCGGGCTGGTGCGCAGCTACGCGGGCGTGACGATCCTGGGCGCGGTGGCCGGCTGGATGGCCTTCATGGTCTCGCCCTCGCTGGCGGCATGGATGGCGCCGGTGATCGCCGGGCTGCTGCTGTCGATCCCGATTGTCGCGTTGACCTCGACGCGCGCCGCGGGATTGTTCCTGCGCCGCATCGGCATCTTCTCGATCCCCGAGGAGCACACGCCGCCGAAGGTGCTGGTGCGCGCGGCGAAGTTGCGCGAAGCGCTGCACAAGTAGCGCGCCGCACAAGGTGCAATCGACCGTATATCGTCCCGGCGAACGCCGGGACGGGCAGCGGCGTCAGATCGCTTCCAGTTTCAGCACGACCCCCAGACCGGCCATGTCGTGCGGCTCGCCTTCCAGGTCGGCACGCACCAGCGGGCGCATGTCGATCCAGCGGCGCGACAGGCCAATGGTCAGCGCGTTGCCGTCGGCGCGCGCGTCGAGCTGCGGGATCGGGTCGGCCTCGTGGGCGCGATGCAACAGCACGGCCAGGCGCAGCAACGCGGCGATGCGGCGGGCCGACGTGAGCAGGCGGTCGGGCAGGGCATCGAAGGCCGACTTGGGAATGCCACGGCGATGGGTGCGCACCAGCGCCGCCAGGAACTGCTGCTGCTGGCGCGAGAAGCCGGCGATGTCGGAATTCTCCACGACGTAGGCGCCGTGCACGTGGTATTGGCTGTGCGCGATGGCCAGGCCGAGTTCGTGCAGGCGCGCGGCGCGCTGCAGCATCAGGCGGTCGTCGGCATCGAGCTGCCACGCCTGCGCGATCTGTTCCAACAGGCGCATGGCGGTGGCCTCCACGCGGCGTGCCTGGCCGTCGTCGATGCCATAGCGCTGCATGAGTGCGGCGACGGCTGCGTCGCGCGGATCGTCCACGCCGCCGCGGCCGAGCATGTCGTACAGCACGCCCTCGCGCATGGCCGCCTTGCTGACCGCCATGCGCTTGAGTCCGAGCGCATCGAAGGCGGCCTCCAGGATCAGCACGCCACCGGCGATCACCGGGCGGCGCTCGGACGACAGCCCGGGCAGTTCGATCGCGTCGATGCGATCGGCCTGCAGCAGGCGATCGCGCAGCACCGGCAGCGCTTCGGCGGTGACCGCGCCCTTGGTGAGCTTCATTGCCGCGCAGATGTCGCCGATCGCCTTGTTGGTGCCCGACGAGCCCAGCGCTTCATCCCAGCCCAGCGCCCGGTAGGTGCCGGCGAACTGCTGGAACTCGGCGGTGACCTCGGTCAGCGCGTCGCGCCATTTCTTCTTCGACAGCTTGCCGTTCTCGAAGAAGCGGCGGGTGGTGGCGATGCAGCCGACCTGCAGGCTTTCGCGCTCGATCGCCTCGAAGCCGGAGCCGATGATGCATTCGGTCGAGCCGCCGCCGATGTCGATCACCAGGCGCAGCTCGCCGGGCTTGGAGGGCTGCGCGTGGGCGACGCCAAGGTAGATCAGGCGCGCCTCTTCGCGGCCGGCGACGACTTCGATGGCGTGCCCGAGCGCGGCTTCGGCCGGCATCAGGAATGCCTGCGGCACCGCCAGGCGGCGCACGGTATTGGTGGCGATGGCGCGGACGCGTTGCGGCGGGATGTCGCGCACGCGCTGACCGAAACGGGCCAGGCAATCCAGGGCGCGCTGGCGCACTTCCGGCGACAGGCCGCCGCGGCGGTCCAGGCCCTCGGCCATGCGCACGGTCTCGCGCAGGCGGTCGACGATGCGCAGCTGGCCGAGCACGTAGCGCGCGACCACCATGTGGAAACTGTTCGAGCCCATGTCGACGGCGGCCAGCAGGTCGCCGTCGGCGAGCGGCAGTTTGCTGGTGGGGAAGGCGTCGCTCATCGGCACATGATCCCCGTTAAGGCACCGCCGCGTCCATCCTTGCGCGGATGGACGGCGTCATGGACGTTGTTCAGGCCGAGATCTTGGCCATCAACCAGGCCTGCGCCGAGTGGGCCGGAGCGCCCTCGGCCGGCGTCACGCGCACGTACTCGCCATCGGTCTGCAGCTCCCAGGCGTTGACGTTGTCGTCCAGGTAGTTCTGCAGCGCCTCTTCGTAGACGCGCGTGGCCAGGTCGGGCGACAGCACCGGAAAGCCGGTCTCGATCCGCCGCAGCAGGTTGCGCTCGAGCCAGTCGGCGCTGGAGCAGAACAGGTCCGGGGCACCGTCGTTGGCGAACCAGTACACGCGGTGGTGCTCGAGGAAGCGCCCGACGATCGAGCGCACCCGGATGTTCTCCGAGATGCCGGGCATGCCCGGGCGCACCGTGCAGGCGCCGCGCACGATCAGGTCGATCTGCACGCCGGCCTGCGAGGCCAGGTACAGCGCCCGCACCACTTGCGGTTCGTTGAGGGCGTTCATCTTGGCGATGATCCGCGCCGGCTTGCCGGCCTTGGCGTGCCGGGTCTCGCGATCGATGCGCTTGAGCACGCCGGCATGCAGGGTGAAGGGCGATTGCAGCAGACGCTTGAGCTTGATGGTGGGGGCCAGCCCGGACAACTGCTGGAAGATCATGTGGACGTCGGCGCCGATGTCGGGATCGGCGGTGATCAGGCCGAAGTCGGTGTAACCGCGCGCGGTGCCGCTGTGGTAATTGCCGGTACCCATGTGCGTGTAGCGGCGCAGCTTGCGACCCTCGCGACGCACGATCAGCATCATCTTGGCGTGGGTCTTGTAGCCGACCACGCCATACACGACCTGCACGCCGGCATCCTGCAGGCGGTCGGCGAGGCCGAGGTTGGCCTCCTCGTCGAAACGCGCGCGCAACTCGACCACGACGGTGACGTCCTTGCCGTTGCGTGCCGCCTGCACCAGGCTGTCGACGATCATCGAGTCCTTGCCGGTGCGGTACAGGGTCTGCTTGATCGCCAGCACGTTGGGGTCTTCCGACGCCTGCCGCAGCAGCTCCAGCACCGGCGTGAACGCCTCGAACGGGTGGTGCAGCAGCACGTCGCCTTCGGACACCTTGTCGAACATCGCCTCCACGCCGGACAACTGCCGTGGCTGGAACGGCGGGAACTTCAGTTCCGGGCGCTGCACCAGGTCGTACACCTGGATGACGCGGTTTAGGTTGACCGGGCCGTTGATGCGGTAGACGGCGTTCTCGGTGAGGTCGAAGTTCTCCAGCAGGGTGCGCACGATGTCGTCCGGGCACTGCTCGGCGATCTCCAGCCGCACCGCGCGCAGGTAGCCGCGGCCGACCAGTTCGTCGCGCAATGCCAGCGCCAGGTTCTCGACCTCGTCCTCGTCGACGATCAGCTCGGAATTGCGGGTGACGCGGAACTGGTACGCGCCCTTGACCTGCATGCCCGGGAACATCTCGTCGACGAAGGCCGACAGCACCGCCGACAGGAACACGAAGTCGTGCTTGCCGCCGCCGACTTCCTCGGGGATCTGGATGATGCGCGGCAGCGAGCGCGGCGCGCGCACGATCGCCAGGTGGCCTTCGCGGCCGAACGCGTCCTTGCCCTTGAGCACGACGACGATATTGAGCGATTTGTTGAGGATCTTCGGGAACGGATGGGCCGGGTCCAGGCCCAGCGGCGACAGCACCGGCATGATCTCGTCGCGGAAGTACTCACGCAGCCAGCGTGCCTGGTTCTCGTCCCAGGCATCGCGGCCGAGCACGCGCACGCCACCGTCCCACAGCGCCGGGCGCAGGACGTTGTTCCAGCACTCGTATTGCGACTGCACCAGTTGCGCGGCGCGGTCGTGGATGCGCGCCAGCACCGTCGCCGGCGACAGGCCGTCGGCGCCGGTGGCGATGCCCAGGTCCTGGGCGTGGCGCAGCGTGCCGGCGCGGATCTCGAAGAACTCGTCGAGGTTGGTGCAGGAGATGCACAGGTACTTCAGGCGCTCCAGCAGCGGCACCGAGGTGTCCTGCGCCTGGGCCAGCACGCGGAAGTTGAAGTCCAGCTGCGACAGCTCGCGGTTGAAGTACAGGCCAGGGTCGCGAAGCGGATCGGATTCGAGCGGGGTTTCGACTGCGGCGTTCATGGCAATGCCTCGAAGGACAGCGCGAGGTCTTCGCGCGGGCGCACGCGTTCGGCGCCGAAATGACAGGAGAACGTACTACCGCGACCGACTTCGCTGCTGATCTCCAGCCGTGCCTGGTGCAGGTTCAGCACGTGCTTGACGATCGACAGCCCCAGGCCGGTGCCACCGCTTTCGCGCGAACGGCTGGTGGAGACGCGGTAGAAGCGCTCGGTGATGCGCGGCAGGTGCGCGGCCGGTATGCCGTAGCCGCTGTCGACCACTTCCAGCACCGCGCCGCCCTTGCCCTCCGGGCGGGTTCCCTCTGGGCGAAACCGGATGCGGATGGTGCCGCCGGCCGGGGTATAGCGGATCGCATTGCCGACCAGGTTCGAGAATGCGCTGTGCAGCTCCTTGTTTGAACCCCACAGGTCGACCACCGCCGCGTCCTCGACCACGATCTCGTGGCGGCCCTGGCTCAGCGCGACCGCTTCGCGTCGCAGCGTCGTCAGCATCGGCGACATCGCCACGATTTCCTCGGCCGGCAGGCTGTCCTGCGATTCCAGGCGGGAGAGCATCAGCAGGTCTTCGACCAGCTGGGTCATGCGCTGCGACTGGCGCTGCATCTCGGCCAGCATCGGCGCCCAGTCCGGGTGTTCGGCCGGGTCGAGCATGTCGAGGTAGCCGTGCACCACCGTCAGCGGCGTGCGCAGCTCATGCGAGACGTTGGCGACGAAGTCGCGGCGCATCTGCTCCAGCTGCAGCAGGCGGCTGACATCGCGCGCGACCAGCAGCCACAGGTCGTCGGAGTAGGGGATCAGGCGCAGGCTCAGCGTCGCCGCCGGATTCCACGGCGATGCCACTTCCAGGGTTTCGGCGTTGCGTCCGGAAGCGAGCCAGTGCGAAAGCTGCAACGGCTGCAGGCGCTCGGCGATGGGGCCGCCGATGTCGCGCGGGTACTTCAACTGCAGCAGCCCGATGGCGGCCTCGTTGAACCACTGGATGCGCTGGCTGTTGCGCTCGACCACCACTATTGCGTCAGGCAGCGCCGCCGCTGCGGCGCGGTAGGCGCGCAGCATGTCGATCAGGCGCTTCTTGCGTCCGCGCATTTCCGACTGGCTGCGATGAAGCAGGCGGTCGAGCTCGTTCCAGATGCCTTCGCCCAGCGGAGCCGTCAGGCGCTGGCGCGCGGTCAGGCGCACCAGCACGCTGCGCAGGCGCCAGTAGTGCCAGGCGACCACGCCCAGGGCGGCGAGGGTGATGACGGGCCAGGGCTGACCGATCGCGACGCCAACCACGGCGGCGGCGGCCAGGATCAGGGCGAGTTGGCCGAGGGTGCGGAACCAGGCGGAGCGGGCGCGGGGCGGCATGGCCGTCGATCAACTATCCATGGGTGTGGGTGCTGCTTCCTGAGCGTAGCGAGCGGCCTGCCTGGCCGCCAGCATGCGGCCCTGCGAATGGTCACTGCGTCGCGAATGAAGGTCGGTCGGGAGGCCGCTGGCAACGCCAGCCCGCCGGCCGCGCCCGGTCAGTGCCGGCCGCGACGGCTTCATGCCGCCAGCGAGGCGGAGAAGCGGTAGCCGGCGCCGCGCACGGTCTGCACCATGCCGTCGAGACGATGCGGTTCCAGGGTCTTGCGCAGGCGCCGGATGTGCACGTCGACGGTGCGCTCCTCGACGTAGACGCTACCGCCCCAGACATGGTCGAGCAGCTGGGTGCGGGTGTAGACGCGCTCGGGGTGGGTCATGAAGAAGTGCAGCAGGCGGTATTCGGTCGGGCCGATCTGCACCGGCTGGTCGCTACCGTCGGCGGCGGCGAACACGCGGTGCGCGGCGCCATCGATGCGCAGCGGACCGACGCCGACGCTGCCGTCCTCGTCGTCCTCGCGCGAGCGGCGCAGCACGGCGCGGATGCGGGCCAGCAGCTCGCGCGCCGAGAAGGGCTTGACCACGTAGTCGTCGACGCCGGCCTCGAGGCCGCCGACGCGGTCGTTCTCCTCGCCACGCGCGGTCAACATGATGATGGGGATCTCGCGGGTGAGCTGTTCCTTGCGCCAGCGCCGCGCCAGGTCCAGGCCGCTGGTGCCGGGCAGCATCCAGTCGAGCAGGATCAGATCGGGGACGCGGTCGGCGATGGCGGCCTGCGCCTCGCGGGCATCGCCGGCGTGAACGGGTTCGTATTCGCCTTTGCGCAGGGCGAAGGACACCATGTCGCGGATGGCGGGTTCGTCTTCGACAATCAGGATGCGCTTCTGCACACGGTCACCGGGGGAAAGACTGAAGGGGCCCGAACGGAGGTCCGAACGGAAGAGCCCCGAACGGGAGGGGCCTGGGAAGCCGCGTCAGTACACTACCGTTTTGTGACGATGCCATGACATGGTCATCGTGCAGGGTGCCTGCCAGGCCTGGAGGAGCTCCAGAGACGACCGCCGCACCTTACTGCCGACGCAGATCCTCGTCGCGGACACCCTGGCGCTTGAGTTCGAGCACGGTCGGGGTGATCGCGGCGATGCGCGCCTCGATCCGGGCGCGGGCGTAGTAGTCCAGGTCGCCGCGGCGCTTGAGGGTATTGAGCTGCACCAGGGCCTGTTCCGGCCGGCCATTCAGATAGGCCGCTTCGGCGTAGGCCTCGCCGGCCCGGATAGGGTCGCCGGCGATCTCGCAGGCGCGGGCGAAGATGCGCTGGAAGATCGCGTCGTCACCCGAGTTGCCCAGCAGCGGACGCAACACCGCCTGCGCGCGCTTGCCGGCGGTGGGGGTGTTGCGCTCGGACAGCACCTCGGCATAGGTCAGCACCACGGCGCGGTTATTGGGCGTCTGCCGCAGCAGGCCCTCGAAGCGGGCGTCGGCCGCGGCTGCCTTGCCGCTGCGCGCTTCGGCTTCGCCCATGGCCAGGGTCAGCCACATGTCGCCCGGATGTTCCTGCAACAACTCGCCGAACGTGGTCGCCGCGGCGCTGGCCTGGTCGCCGCGGAGGCGGGCCAGCGCCTGGCCATAGCGTTGCGCTTCGGTGAGCTTCTTGCCGCCGGTGAGGCGCTCGTACTCGCGCAGCGCATCGGCGGGAGTGTCGGCGCTGAGCACGCGCAGGCGCTCGCGGGCGTATTCGAAGCGTCCGGTGCCACCGCTCTGGGCGGCGGCGCCAAGCTGCGCGCTCACGCCCAGGTTCGGCGGCAGCAGCGGGTTGTTGCTGCCATCGAGCGAGTACTGCGGCTGCGCGGTGCTCTCGCTGCGGCATTGCGGCGGACCGTCGGGATCGCGCACGCAGACCTCGGCGATGCCGCCCTGCTCGCGCTTGATCCGCGCGGCGCGCTCCTTCGCCTCGGTGATGCGGGTGATCGTGACCGGGTGCGTCATCAGCCAGTCCGGCGATTCGCCCCAGTAGTTGGCGCCATTACTGCGCGAGCGCGCCTGCAGCGTGGTGAAGAAATCCGCCATCGCTTCCGGGTCGTAGTGGCTGCGGGCGAGGGTCTGGATGCCGAGGCGGTCGGCCTCGGACTCGTTGGAGCGGGTGTAGTCGATCTGGCGCTGCTGCATCAGGCCCATGGCGCTGGCCATGGCCGCCTGTGCGGCGTCGTCGTCGGAATTGCCGCCGGCGGCCTGGGCGGCGACGATCGCGCCGAGCATGGCCAGCAGGATCGGCAACTGGTCGCGCTGGGCGCGCTCGGCGCCGCGCAGCACGTGCTGCTGGGTCACGTGGGCGATTTCGTGCGACATCACGCCGGCAACCTCGTCCTCGCGCTCGGCCGCCAGCACCAGGCCGGAGTTGACGCCGACGTAGCCGCCCAGGGTGGCGAAGGCGTTGATCTGGCGCTCGCGCAGCATGAAGAAGGTGAACGGCTGGCGCGGCTTGTCGCTGTTGGCCGCAAGGCGGGTGCCGAGGGTGTCGAGCCAGCTGTCGATCAGCGGGTCTTCGAGGAGGAAGTCGTAGTGGCGAAGCTGCGCCAGCATCATCGCGCCGTATGCCTCCTGCTGCCGCGGGGTCAGCAGCTCGCCTGCCGACGAGCCGATGTCCGGCAGGTTGGCTTCCTGCGCCGGCGCGCAAAGGCTGGCGATGGCGAGGGTGAGGGCGGCGGTTAGCAGGGCGATGCGACGCAAGCGGGAGGTCCCTCGAAAATGTCGCCCTTGCACGGCTGTGTTCCGTGCATGGACTGGAAATGAACCCGGGGCAGGCCCATATTCGACCACAGCCGCATTGGCGAGTTCATGCAGGAGAGATCGTTTTGAGCAGCACCGCGCCCGCCGCGCCGGGAACCAGCAGTCCCACCGCGCCCGAGATCACCATCTATACCACCGCGATCTGCCCCTATTGCGTCGCGGCAAAGAATTTCCTCAAGAGCAAAGGCCAGAGCTGGACCGAGGTCCGGATCGACCTGGACCCCGGCCAGCGCGAGCTGATGCTCAGCCGCGCCCGCCGCACCAGCGTGCCGCAGATCTTCATCGGCGACACCCACGTGGGCGGCTACGACGACATGATCGCCCTGCATCGTGCGGGCGGCCTGGAACCCCTGCTGGCAGGTGGCGCATGAGCGATTCGACCGACAAGACCGAGGGCGACCGCGTCGCCGAGTTCACCGCGTTCCGCAAGCGGATGAACGAGAGGATCCTCGCCGAGCCCAACCAGGTCGTGCGGCGCTTCTTCGCGCTCGACACCCAGACCTACCAGGCGGGCGCGCTGGATGTGAAGACCAAGGAGCTGCTCGGCCTGGTGGCGTCGATGGTGCTGCGCTGCGACGACTGCATCAGCTACCACGTGGCCCAGTGCAAGGAAGCCGGGGTCAACCGCGACGAGATGTTCGAGGCATTCTCGGTCGGCCTGGTGGTCGGCGGCTCGATCGTGATCCCGCACATGCGCCGGGCGGTCGACTTCCTCGACAGGCTGGAGCAGGGCGAGGCCGCCGTGCCCGAAGGCCACGACCACGGCTGAGGCTGGGTCGGGCTGTGCCCGTTGTGGCGGCCTGGTCCGCCACCGGCGCCCGGGTCGCGTTCCAAAACCGCCTTGAACCACTGTGAAAGCGGTTCAGACGAAAGTCCGAGGCGCCCGGTCCTGCAGGACCGGGCGGCTTCCGGCATAATTCCGGGGCTAACCATCCGGCGCCGTACCCTCCGCAGGGCGCCCATCAGCCTGGAAGAAATCCCCTATGACGCAGACCATCACGGTCATCCGTGGCGACGGTATCGGCCCGGAAATCATGGACGCCACCCTGCACGTGCTCGACACGATGGATGTCGGACTGCAGTACGAGTTCGCCGACGCCGGCCTGGTCGCGCTCGAGAAGCACGGTGAGCTGCTGCCGCAGGCCACCATGGACTCGATCCGCAAGAACCGGATCGCCCTGAAGAGCCCGCTGACCACGCCGGTCGGCGAGGGCTTCAGCTCGATCAATGTCGAGCTGCGCAAGCGTTTCGACCTGTACGCCAACGTGCGTCCGGCCAAGTCGTTCCCGAACACCAAGTCGCGTTTCCCGGACGGTGTCGATCTGGTCACGGTCCGCGAGAACACCGAGGGTGCGTACATCGGTGAGGGGCAGACGCTGTCGGAAGATGGCGAAGTCGCCATGCTGACGCAGAAGATCACCCGCCGCGGTTCCGAGCGCATCGTGCGCTATGCCTTCGAGCTGGCCCGCAAGACCGGTCGCAAGAAGGTCACGGTCGTGCACAAGGCCAACATCCTCAAGTCGACTTCGGGCCTGTTCCTCAAGACGGCGCGTGCGGTGGCGACGGAGTATCCGGACATCGAGTGCAACGAGATGATCGTGGACAACACCTGCATGCAGCTGGTGATGCGTCCGGAGCAGTTCGACATCATCGTCACCACCAATCTGTTCGGCGACATCATTTCCGATCTGTGCGCCGGTCTGGTCGGCGGCCTCGGCCTGGCGCCGGGCGCCAACATCGGCACCGATGCGGCAATCTTCGAGGCGGTGCACGGCACCGCGCCGGACATCGCGGGGCAGGGCAAGGCCAATCCGTGCGCGCTGCTGCTGGGCGCGGCGCAGATGCTCGACCACATCGGCCAGCCGGAGAAGGCCAACCGCCTGCGCGCGGCGATCATCGCCACGCTCGAGGCCAAGGACTCGCTGACCCCGGACCTGGGCGGCAGTGGCAACACGATGTCCTTCGCCAAGGCGATCGCCGGCCGCATCTGAGCTGCAGTGGTTTGATTCGAAACGGGGCGCCCATGTGGCGCCCCGTTTTCGTTTGGGCGCCCGCGTTCTGGGCGGGACCACCCATGCGCAGCCACCGTTCCGCCCATGCACTCGACAGCGACCTTGCTGCACTGCAAAATCCGCGGGATTACTAATCCATCCGGATAGAAAGATGAACGAATCGGTCCGCCCGAGCGCCCTGGCGCTGGCGCCGCTCCTGTTGTTCCTGGCGCTGTTCTTCGGTGCGGGCCTGTACTACACGACGCACGGCGAGGCGATGGGCTTCTATCAGCTGCGGGCGCCGGTGGCGATCCTGCCGGCGCTGGCGCTGGCGGCATTCATCGCGTGGCGTCGTGGCCTGAAGCCGCTGGAGACGCTGCTGTCGGGCATGGGCGACCAGAACGTCGTGCTGATGTGCCTGATCTTCCTGCTCGCCGGCGGCTTCGTCGAAGTCTCCAAGGCGATCGGTGCGGTCGATGCGATCGTCGCGCTCGGCATCGGCCATGTGCATCCGGCGTTGCTGCTGCCGGGCCTGTTCGTCGTCGCCGGCTTCATCTCTCTGTCGCTGGGCACCTCGATGGGCACGATTGCCGCCGTCGCGCCCATCGCGCTCGGGGTGTCCGACGCATCCGGGCTCGATCGCGCGCTGGTGCTCGGCGCCGTGATCGGCGGCGCCACGTTCGGCGACAACCTTTCGGTGATTTCAGACACCGCCATCGTCGCCAGCCGCACCCAGGGTTGCAGCATGCGCGACAAGTTCCGCGAGAACCTGAAGCTGGCGCTGCCGGCCGCGGTCCTGACCGTCATCGTGCTGGGCTTGGTCGCCGAGACCGCACCCGTGCAGCCGCTCGATCCGGTCACGCCGTGGCTGATCGTGCCGTACCTGGTCGTGCTCGGGCTGGCGCTGGCCGGCGTCGACGTGATCATCGTGCTCAGCCTGGGGCTGGTGATTGCCGGTGGGTTCGGCGCGGTCTTCTCCGACGAGTTCAGTGTCGCGTCGTACTCCACCCATATCTGGGAGGGGTTCGAAAGCATGATCGAAATCACCCTGCTGTCGCTGCTGGTCGGCGGGCTGGGTGCGTTGATGAAAGCCACCGGTGGGCTGAGCTGGCTGGCGCAGGTGATCGGGCGTTTCGCGCGTGGACATCGCAGTCGCCGTGCCGGCGAAATCAGCATCGCCGCGCTGTCGGCGACGACCGATGTGTTTACCGCCAACAACACCGTCGCGATCCTGATCAGCGGCGGTCTGGCGCGGGACATCGCCCAGCAGCACGGGGTGCCGCCAGCGCGCGCGGCCAGCGTTCTCGACATTTTCGCCTGTGTCACCCAGGGCGTGCTGCCCTATGGCGCACAGATCCTGCTGGCCGCGTCGCTGGGCGCGGTGTCGCCCCTGGCGCTGGCAGGCAGCGTCCACTACAGCTGGCTGCTGGGCGCGATCACGGTGATCGCGATGCTGTGGCCGCAGCGCAAGGCGGCGGGCGAGCCGCTGGATGCGGCTGGCCACCAGGGCGGCGCGGCGGCGAAGCGGCAATAAAAAAGGGCGCGGAAATCCGCGCCCTTTTTCGTTGCAATGGTTGAATCAGTTGCGCGATTGCAGCTTCGACAGCAGGCGCAGGAACTCGACGTACAGCCACACCAGCGTGACCATCAGCCCGAACGCGCCGTACCACTCCATGTACTTGGGAGCGTTCTGTTCGACGCCGGTTTCGATGAAGTCGAAGTCCAGCACCAGGTTCATCGCCGCGATGACCACCACGAAGAGGCTGAAGCCGATGCCGATCAATCCCGATTCGTGGATGAAGGGCGCCTTGATGCCGAACATGCCCAGGCCCATCGTCACCAGGTAGAGCAGGGCGATGCCGCCGGTGGCGGCGGCGACGCCGAGCTTGAAGTTCTCGGTCGCCTTGATCAGGCCCGAACGGTAGGCGAAGAGCAGTGCGAACAGCGTGCCGATGGTCAGCATGACCGCCTGCAGGACGATGCCCTGGTAAAGGTGGTTGTACATGGCCGAGATCGCGCCCAGGAAGAAGCCTTCGACCAGGGCGTACAGCGGCGCCGTCACCGGCGACCATTCCTTCTTGAACACGGTGACGAGCGCCAGCACCAGGCCGGCGATCGCGCCACCCCAGACATACGGGCCAGCGCCAACGACGCCGTCAGCGGTGAAGCTGACCTGGCTCCAGGCAAAAGTCGCGGTGATCACGCACAGCAGCAACAGCAGACCGGTCTTGTTGACCGTGCCGGCCAGCGTCATGGCGTCGCCGTCGCGGCGCACCACCGTGCCGCTGGCGAGGTCCAGAAAGGTGGAGTCCTTGAGTGCCGGATTGCCGCTGCGCATGCATGTGCCCCTGGTTCGAGTCGGTGGAATGTGAACGGGGCAAGCATACATGCCGGACGAGGTGCGCCGTGCCGGCGTGTTCGCGGTGATGCGTCGTTGACACGGCGACGTCATCCGCCCAAACTAGCCGGCCTTTCGCGGCGTTGGCGCGCAACGGAAGTCCGGGACCGGGGTATAGCTCAGCCTGGTAGAGCGCCAGCTTTGGGAGCTGGATGTCGTGGGTTCGAATCCCTCTGCCCCGACCATCCGCCAGGTGCTCGACAAGGATCAGTGATGATCCGGGACGGAGCAGGAAGGTGCTGCCGAGTGCCAGTTTCGAGTGTCAGTTAAGATGCGACGCTGGCGCCCGTAGCTCAACCGGATAGAGCACCGGCCTTCTAAGCCGGTGGTTGTGGGTTCGAGTCCCGCCGGGCGCGCCACAAAGTGCGAAAATAGTGCGTAAAACAAGCTTTATGGTGGCTGTAGCTCAGTTGGTTAGAGTACTGGATTGTGATTCCAGATGTCGGGGGTTCGAGTCCCCTCAGCCACCCCATCTTGTTGGCGAGTCATATTGGCGAAGTGGATTTTTGTTGATATGATTTCGCACCTGGTTGTTCCGGGCCGTTAGCTCAGTTGGTAGAGCAGTTGACTCTTAATCAATAGGTCCAAGGTTCGAATCCTTGACGGCCCACCAATCCCGGAAAAGCACCTGGCAACCCCAGGTGCTTTTTTCTTTTCCGGTGCCCGAATCTGGTTTTCCGGCCTAGAATGCGCCGCGCAGTGGCCTCGTCCCTGCACCCGGCAATGCGAAAGTGGCGGAATTGGTAGACGCCCTGGATTTAGGTTCCAGTGCCGCAAGGCGTGCGGGTTCGAGTCCCGCCTTTCGCACCAGCCTGCCGTACCGGCAGGCTGCCATTGCAATTGAGCGAGCGCTCGCGAGTAGCGCCCTCAACCAGCCCGGCTGTTGCCGGGCCAGGCTGCCATTGCAATTGAGCGAGCGCTCGCGAGTGGTCACCCCAACGGCCCGGGCTGCCGCATCCCCGGTGGCCTCGCTCCGCCGATTCCGGCCCCCCACACCAACCCTCTTCCTGAATCGCCGCCCACGCTGGCACCGCGGCCCGTAATCGGCGAAACTATTCCGTTCCGCTGGCCGGCGGGCTCGTTTTCCGCTGCGGCCGCGGTCGGACAGGATCATCAACATCGTGCCGTGGCAGGTCGCCGCGGTGGCAGGAGTGGATATGCAAGTTTCGGTCGAATCGCTCGGCAACCTCGAACGTCGCATGACTTTCAGCCTCCCGGCGGATCGCCTGGAAGCTGTGGTCGGCGGTCGCCTGCGCGAGATCTCGCGCGGCGCAAAGATCAAGGGTTTCCGCCCCGGCAAGATCCCCGCAAAGGTGATCGAGCAGCGCTTCGGCGCCCAGGTTCGCGCCGAGGTCCTCGACGGGCTGCTGCGTGAAGGCTTCACCAATGCCGTGCGCGAGCAGTCGCTGCAGATCGCCGGCAACCCGCAGATCGTCCCGGCCACGGGCGAAGAGCTGGCCTACGTCGCCACCTTCGAAGTGGTGCCGGACTTCGGCGACATCGACGTCGCCAAGCTCAACGTGGTCCGCCACACCGCGGAAGTCAGCGACGTCGACATCGACGCGATGATCGAAAACCTGCGCCTGCAGCGCCGCAGCTGGAATGCCGTCGAGCGCGAAGCCGCCGTCGGCGACGCGGTTGAGATCGAGACCTGGTCGCAGGTGGGCGATGAGCGCCTGCCGGCCGAGGGCGTCGAGCGTGGCGCCACGATCATCGGTTCGGCCGCCATGTTCCCGGCGATCGAGTCGGCCCTG
Organism: Lysobacter sp. TAF61; assembly: GCF_052113485.1. Taxonomy (NCBI): domain Bacteria; kingdom Pseudomonadati; phylum Pseudomonadota; class Gammaproteobacteria; order Lysobacterales; family Lysobacteraceae; genus Lysobacter; species Lysobacter sp. TAF61. Next base: position 758,145 of record NZ_JBFRDH010000001.1, on the reverse strand, counting down.
GTCGGCCTGAAGACCGGCGAGGAAAAGGTTGCCGAAGTCGAGTTCCCGAGCGACTGGCGCGTGCCGCAGTTCGCCGGCCGTACCGTCCAGGTGCACCTGAAGGCGACCAAGGTCTCCGAGCCGGTCCTGCCGGACGTGGACGCCGCCTTCATCAAGAGCTTCGGCGTGCGCAGCGGCGACGCCGAGCAGTTCCGCGCCGACATCCGCAGCAACCTGGAGCGCGAGCTCAAGGGCGCGCTGATGACCCGCCTGCGTCGCGAAGTCGGCGAGCAGCTCATCGCTGCCTACACCCACGTCGAGATGCCGCCGAAGCTGGTCGAGGGCGAGGCCCGCGACATGGCCCGCCAGACCATCGAGACCGCCCGCCGCCAGGGCCGCGCCATCGGCGAGATCCCGGCCGACGCGCACATGGGCTTCATGGACGCCGCGCGCAAGCGCGTGCTGGTCGGCCTGCTGGTCGGCGAGATCGCCCGCCGCAACGAGCTGCGCCTGGAATCCAAGCGCGTCACCGAGACCTTGCAGCTGATTGCCTCGACCTACGAGGAACCGCAGCAGGTGATCGAGCTGTACCGCAACGACGCCCAGCTGATGTCGGGCCTGCAGGCCCGCGTGATGGAAGAGCAGGTGATCGACTGGATCGCCGAGCGCGCCCAGCACAACGAGCAGCCGCTGTCGTTCAACGAAGCGATCCGCCAGTAACCGCTTCGTCCGGCACCGCGGCGGCTTCGCCGTCGCGGTCCGGAGCGATCTGCGTACGTGCCCCTTGCGCTCCGGTCCGGTTGGCCCCAATTTGACCGTATTACGCTTCCAAGCGCCCAATTCCAGACCCAAGGTGCCGTCGATTCCATGGACAACCTGACCCGAGCTTTGAACCTCGTCCCGATGGTGGTCGAACAGACCAGCCGAGGCGAGCGCGCCTACGACATCTACTCGCGCCTGCTCAAGGAGCGCGTGATCTTCCTGGTCGGCGGCGTCGACGACCACGTCGCCAACGTGATCGTGGCGCAGATGCTGTTCCTCGAGGCCGAGAACCCCGAGAAGGACATCAGCCTGTACATCAACTCGCCCGGCGGCGTGGTCACCGCCGGCATGGCGATCTACGACACCATGCAGTACATCAAGCCGGACGTGAGCACCATCTGCGTCGGCCAGGCCGCTTCGATGGGCGCGCTGCTGCTGGCCGCAGGCGCCAAGGGCAAGCGCTATGCGCTGCCGAACTCGCGCGTGATGATCCACCAGCCGCTGGGCGGATTCCAGGGCCAGGCGACGGACATCGACATCCACGCCCGCGAGATCCTGACCCTGCGCCAGCGCCTCAACGAGATCCTCGCCAAGCACACCGGCCAGGCCCTTGAGACGATCGCGCGCGACACCGAGCGCGACAACTTCAAGAGCGCCGAGGCCGCCCGTGAGTACGGCCTGATCGACCAGGTGCTGGAGCGGCGCCCGGATGACTCCATCCAGACGACCTGAGACAGCCCTCTGAGTCCGTCCAGGTCCTTGATCCAGCAACCATTTCGGCCAACGAGCCGGCCCGCGAAGCGGGCCGGATCGCTGTGTTATTCTCGGGCCGTAGCACCTGAACACGTCCAGGCTTGGACGGGTTCTGACACGAGCACCACCAAAAGCACCACTTGGGCACAAGCATGAGCGACGACCGACAGGGCCGCAGCACCGGCGACAGCAACAAGATTCTCTATTGCTCGTTCTGCGGGAAGAGCCAGCACGAGGTCCGCAAACTGATTGCGGGCCCGAGCGTGTTCATCTGCGACGAGTGCGTCGAGCTGTGCAACGACATCATCCGCGAGGAACTCGAGGAAAAGGCGCAGTCGGCCCGCAGCCACTTGCCCAAGCCGCGCGAGATCCTCGAGGTGCTCGACCAGTACGTGATCGGCCAGACGCGCGCCAAGCGCACGCTCGCGGTCGCCGTGTACAACCATTACAAGCGCATCGAGAGCCGTCAGAAGAACGACGACGTCGAGCTCGCCAAGTCCAACATCCTGCTGGTCGGTCCGACCGGTTCGGGCAAGACGCTGCTGGCCGAAACGCTGGCGCGCCTGCTCAACGTGCCGTTCACGATCGCCGATGCGACCACGCTCACCGAAGCCGGCTATGTCGGCGAGGACGTGGAAAACATCATCCAGAAGCTGCTGCAGAAGTGCGACTACGACGTCGAGAAGGCGCAGCAGGGCATCGTCTACATCGACGAGATCGACAAGATCTCGCGCAAGAGCGACAACCCGTCGATCACCCGCGACGTGTCCGGCGAAGGCGTGCAGCAGGCGCTGCTGAAGCTGATCGAAGGCACCGTGGCCAGCGTGCCGCCGCAGGGCGGTCGCAAGCACCCGCAGCAGGAATTCCTGCAGGTCGACACGCGCAACATCCTGTTCGTCGTCGGTGGCGCGTTTGCAGGCCTGGACAAGATCATCCAGCAGCGCAGCACCGAGGCCGGCGGCATCGGCTTCGGCGCCAAGGTCAAGAGCAGTGAGCGCAAGTCCGACATCGGCAAGCTGCTGGCCGACGTCGAGCCGGAAGACCTGATCAAGTTCGGCCTGATCCCCGAGTTCGTTGGCCGCCTGCCGGTGGTCGCGACCCTGGAGGAACTCGACGAGCCGGCGCTGGTGAAGATCCTGACCGAGCCGAAGAACGCCATCACCAAGCAGTTCAAGAAGCTGTTCGACATGGAAGGCGTGGAGCTGGAGTTCCGCCCGGATGCCCTGGCCGCGATCGCCCGCAAGGCGCTCAAGCGCAAGACCGGTGCCCGTGGCCTGCGCACCATCGTCGAGTCGGTCCTGCTCGACACCATGTACGAGCTGCCGTCGCTGGAGAACGTCAGCAAGGTCGTGGTCGACGAGTCGGTAATCGACCACAAGACCGAGCCGTACCTGATCTACCAGACCCCGCCGCCGGCGGCGCCGAAGGTCGCTTCCGCCGACTGAGCGCACGGCCCCTGAGGGGGCCATTCAGGTTCCTCCCGGCCGCTCGGCCGGGAGCTGTGGCCGATGCCCGCAGAATGCGGCTAATTGGCTGATTCATAAGGATTAATTGTGACCGGCCCGCAGCTTTCCCTGCGCGCCGCTTGCATCCTTTCGCGCGGACCCCCATAACCGTGGCCATGGGCATTTGAAGCCCACCGATCCCTCGGGCGTCGAGCCCGTCCACGCTTATCCGGAGTCCCCCCTCATGACCGACTCACCAGACCGCGAGACGCTGAGCCTGCCGGTACTGCCGTTGCGCGATGTCGTCGTGTTCCCGCACATGGTGATCCCGCTCTTCGTCGGCCGCGACAAGTCGATCCATGCCCTCGACCAGGCCATGGAAGCCGACAAGCGCATCCTGCTGGTCGCGCAGAAGTCCGCCGAGACCGACGATCCGGGCGCGGCCGATCTCTACCAGATCGGCACGCTGGCCCAGGTGCTGCAACTGCTCAAGCTTCCCGACGGCACGATCAAGGTGCTGGTCGAGGGCGTCTCGCGCGTCAACGTGCATGACGTCGTCGAAAGCGGCGGCGCACTGACCGGCCAGGCCGAAATCGTCGAGCCCGAAAGCGATCGCGAAGAGCGCGAGATCGAAGCGATCGCGCGTTCGCTGATGGGCTTGTTCGAACAGTACGTAAAGACCAACCGCAAGCTGCCGCCGGAGCTGATGCAGACGCTGACCGGCATCGACGAGCCCGGCCGCCTGGCCGACACCATCGCTGCCCATCTGGGCGTGCGCATCGGCGACAAGCAGAAGCTGCTGGAGACGCACGGCATCGGCACGCGCCTTGAATTGCTGGTCGGCCTGGTCGACGGCGAGATCGACGTGCAGCAGCTGGAGAAGCGCATCCGCGGCCGCGTCAAGTCGCAGATGGAGAAGAGCCAGCGCGAGTACTACCTCAACGAGCAGATGAAGGCGATCCAGAAGGAGCTGGGCGAGATCGATGACGCGCCCAACGACATCGACGAGCTGACCCGCAAGATCGCCGAAGCCGGCATGCCCAAGCCGGTGGAAACCAAGGCCAAGGCCGAGCTCAACAAGCTCAAGCAGATGTCGCCGATGTCGGCCGAAGCTGCGGTCGTGCGCAACTATCTCGACTGGCTGCTCGGCGTGCCGTGGAAGAAGCGCAGCAAGATCCGCAAGGACCTCAAGGCCGCGCAGGACGTGCTCGATGCCGACCACTTCGGCCTGGAGAAGGTCAAGGAACGCATCCTCGAGTACCTCGCCGTGCAGTCGCGCGTGAAGCACATGAAGGGCGCGATCCTGTGCCTGGTCGGACCGCCCGGCGTGGGCAAGACCTCGCTCGGCCAGTCGATCGCCAAGGCGACCAACCGCAAGTTCGTGCGCATGTCGCTTGGCGGCGTGCGTGACGAAGCCGAGATCCGTGGCCATCGTCGTACCTACGTCGGTTCGATGCCGGGCCGCATCGTGCAGAACCTCAACAAGATCGGCAGCAAGAACCCGCTGTTCGTGCTCGATGAGATCGACAAGATGTCGATGGACTTCCGTGGCGATCCGTCTTCGGCGCTGCTGGAAGTGCTCGACCCCGAGCAGAACAACGCGTTCAACGATCACTACCTGGAAGTCGACCTCGACCTGTCGGAAGTGATGTTCGTGGCGACGTCGAACTCGCTCAACATTCCCGGCCCGCTCCTCGACCGAATGGAAGTGATCCGGATCCCGGGTTACACCGAGGAAGAGAAGCTCAACATCGCCATGCGTTACCTGATGGCCAAGCAGATCAAGGCCAATGGCCTGAAGCCGGATGAGCTGAAGGTCGCCGAGAGCGCCGTGCGCGACATCGTGCGCTACTACACGCGCGAGTCCGGCGTGCGCAGCCTGGAGCGAGAGATCGCCAAGATCTGCCGCAAGGTGGTCAAGGAAATCGCGCTCGCCGGTCCGAAGGCGAAGAAGGCCAAGGCCACAGCGGTCAACGTCACCTCGAAGAACCTCGACAAGTACCTGGGCGTGCGCCGCTACGACTTCGGACGTGCCGAGGAACAGAACGAGATTGGCCTGGTGACCGGCCTGGCCTGGACCGAAGTGGGCGGTGATCTGTTGCAGATCGAGACGACGCTGGTGCCGGGCAAGGGGCAGTTGCTGCTGACCGGCCAGCTTGGCGACGTCATGAAGGAATCGGCTTCGGCGGCGCTTTCAGTCGTGCGTGCACGCACCGAGCGTCTCGGCATCGACCTGGATTTCCTGCAGAAGCAGGACGTCCACGTCCACGTGCCCGAAGGCGCGACCCCGAAGGACGGCCCCAGCGCAGGCATCGCCATGGCCACGGCCCTGGTGTCGATGCTGACCCGCAACCCGGTCAAGGCCGACGTGGCCATGACCGGCGAGATCACCCTGCGCGGGCGCGTGCTGCCGATTGGCGGCCTGAAGGAGAAGCTGCTGGCGGCACTGCGTGGCGGCATCCGCACCGTGATCATTCCCGATGAAAACCGCAAGGATCTCGTCGACCTGCCCAAGCCGGTGACGCAGGGCATGAAGATCATTCCGGTGAAATGGATCGACGAGGTGCTCGACATCGCTCTGGAACGTCCGCTGGCACCCGTGCCGCCAGCGGGACAGGGTGAGGTACAGGTGCGCGACGGCACCGGCACCATGGCCCAGGCAGACCTCAAACATTGATCAGCGCAACGCGTTGGATCAAGTTCGAGAACGCTGGAAGCCGCGCCACAGCTAGCTTTCAGGCTTGCACCCCTAAAATGCCGCTGGTATAACGGCTGCGTCCGCGCAGAGAGCTGGTGAATTCAGCATCTGCGCGGCACCAGTCGATCGGGCGCATGTCCCGATTATCAGAACATGCGGCAACATCCGCACAGGGAGTCAAAACGAATGAACAAGGCTGAGTTTGTTGGCGCCGTCGCCGAAGCTGCAGAGCTGTCCAAGACCGATGCCGCCAACGCCGTCGACGCAGTGATCAGCGTCGTCACCAAGGCGCTGAAGAAGGGCGACACGGTGACGCTGGTCGGCTTCGGCACGTTCCAGGTCCGCAAGCGCGCCGCCCGCCAGGGCCGCAACCCGAAGACCGGCGAGACGATCAAGATCAAGGCCTCGAAGAATCCTTCGTTCAAGGCTGGCAAGGCGCTCAAGGATGCCGTAAACTAAGCGACTCGCACGCGGGTGCTTAGCTCAGCGGTAGAGCGTCTCCTTTACACGGAGAGGGTCGGGGGTTCGAAACCCTCAGCACCCACCAGATAAGCACCAGGCTGTGAACGTTTTCAAAAGTGCGGAGTGGTAGTTCAGTCGGTTAGAATGCTGGCCTGTCACGCCGGAGGTCGCGGGTTCGAGTCCCGTCCACTCCGCCAGTTTCGCCAAAGGCGCCGGGAACGGCGCCTTTGTTTTCCAAAGGGTAAGGGCAATGGATTTCCGTCTTTGGCGGGTCCAGAGCCGGGCCGCCAAGGCCATGTTTCAAAGCGCGGAGTGGTAGTTCAGTCGGTTAGAATGCTGGCCTGTCACGCCGGAGGTCGCGGGTTCGAGTCCCGTCCACTCCGCCAGTTTTACCTGAGGGCGCCTCTGGCGCCCTTATTTTTTCGAGATGCGCCTGTGGCGCCTTATCTTTTCTGAGACGCGCCTATGGCGCCCTTATTTTTCGTGGTGCGCCTCTGGCGCCCTCATTTTTGAACCGCGCCGGCAACGGCGCGTTTTTTTTGCCTGCGCCCCGGGCAGGTGCAGCGCGGTCCGGGCAGGGCTGGTCGTCCCCCGGATTGGCCCCGGCCCCTTGCGTTTGCAGGCCTCCAACCACGCTAAACTGTCCGGCTTACGACTGACGCGTACCGGACATGCTGCAGAAACTTCGCGACAAGACTTCGGGCTGGATCGCCACCGTGATCCTCGGCCTGCTGATCGTTCCCTTCGCCTTCGTCGGCATCGAGCAGTACCTGGGCCAGCGCACCGACAACTCGGTGGCGAAGATCGACGCGCCGCCGACCTGGTGGCCGTCGGCGCCGTCGTTCTGGCCGGTGTCGGTGTTCTGGCAGCACGATTCCATCGGCATCGACGAGTTCCGCAGGGCGTTCGAACAGGAACGCCAGCGCCAGCGCGCACAGCAGGGCGAGGCATTCGATGCACGCGCCTTCGAAAGCGTCGACAACAAGCGCGCGATCCTCGACGGCCTGATCGATGCACGCGTGCAGCAGCTCTCCGCGCAACGCGACGGCATGGTCGTGAGTGATGCGATGGTGCGCAAGGCGATCCAGGAAGTTCCGGCGTTCCAGGTCGATGGCAAGTTCGACTACACGCGCTACAAGCTGGCGCTGGCCTCGCAGGTTCCGGCACAGAACGAGCGGCAGTTCGAGCAGGTGGTGCGCGAGAGCCTGCAGCAGTCGATGGTGGTTGCGGGTGTGGCCGGCAGCAATTTCGTCACCGCTGCGGAAATGGACAGGCTGCTGGGCCTGCTCGGTGAGCGACGCGACGCCAGCGTGCTTCCGCTGCCGCCGGCCGTTGCCGACACCGGCGCGGTCAGCGCGGCGGAAATCCAGAAGTGGTACGACGGCCATGCCACGACCTACCGCGCCCCGGAAGCGGTGACCATCGAGTTCGTCGAGGTCAACAGTGCAACGCTGCCCGCGCCGGCTCCGGCCGACGAGGCCACGCTGCGCCAGCGCTACGAGCAGGAAAAGAACCGTTACACCGAAGCCGAGCAGCGCCTGGCCTCGCACATCCTCGTGCGCGTGCCCGAGGGTGCGGACGCGGCGGCGCAGAAGGCGGCGGAGCAGAAGGCCACGCAGCTGGCCGCGCAGGCCAAGGCGCCGGGCGCGGACTTCGCCGCGCTGGCGCGCGCCAACAGCGACGACACCGGTTCGCAGGCGGTCGGTGGCGATCTGGGTTGGGTCAGCAAGGGCATGATGGTTGGTCCGTTCGAGTCGGCGCTGTTTGCAATGAAGGCCGGCGAGATCAGTGGTCCGGTCAAGACCGAGTTCGGTTGGCACGTGATCCAGCTTCGCGACCTCAAGGCCGGTGCCCAGGAGAGTTTCGAGCAGGTGCGCGAGACGCTTGCGCGCGAGCAGGCCGAAGCCGATCGTGAGCGTGCTGCCAGTGAGTTCAGCAGCCGCCTGGTCGACCTGACGTTGAAGAATCCTTCTTCGCTGGCGCCGGCCGCGCGCGAGATGAACATTCCGCTGCAGAAGCTGGGCCCGTTCTCGCGTTCGAACGCGCAGGGCGTTGCCGCCAATCCGGCGGTGCTGCGTGCGGCGTTCTCCGACAATCTGATTCAGGACGGCACCATCAGCGATCCGATCGAGCTGGAGCCGGGCCACAGCGTGCTGATCCGTGTCACGTCGCACACGCCTGAGCGTGCGTTGACGCTGGCGCAGGTGCGCGATCAGGTGATCGCGGCGGTGCGCGCCGATCGTGCGTCGAAGGCGGCCCGCAAGGATGCCGATGCGTTGTTGGCGCGCGTGAAGGCAGGCGAGTCGCTGGAGGCAATCGCGGCGTCGCGTCTGTTGCCGCCGCCGCAGGTGTTGCCGAATGTGCCGCGCGGCGCTCCGGTGCCGGAGGCCAGCGTGGCCGAGGCGATCTTCGCTGTCGCGGCACCGGCCGCCGGCAAGGTCTCGGTTGGCCAGTCGCAGTTGGCCGATGGGCGGGTCGTGCTGTTCACGGTCAGCAAGGTCACGCCGGGCGACGTGGCTTCGATGCCGCCGGCGCAGCGCGAGATGGTGCAGCAGCAGGTCGCCGGCTTCGGCGGCAACGACGATGTGCGCGCGCTGGTGTCGTCGATGCGCAAACGCGTCACGGTGACGGTGGTCGAGCGCAATCTCTGACGGTTGCTGGTCGCTCCTGCAACGAAAAAAGCCCGGCATTGCCGGGCTTTTTTTGGTGAGGCGCTGCGAGAGGCGTGCTGCGTGAGGCGTGAGGCGTGGGGCGTGGGGCGTGGGGCTTCCGAAGGGCGCCGTCCGCCGGGCCGGGGATTGCTCCGCCCCTTAGTCGGACATCCATGTCCGATGCGGGGCGCGGGACATCCATGTCCCGCTGCGGATCAATCCCCGACCCGTCGAACGACGCTCTGCCAATTCATTGCCCGGCCTTCGTCCAAAAGCCGTCATTCCCGCCTTCGCGGGAATGACGAGTACCCGTTCTTTTGAAGCCACCTGATCCTTTCGCGGGCGTCCGGGCCTGAGCTCACCGAGCGGACGCGCGAATGAGCAGGGCACGGACCCCGCCCTTGATCGCTGCAGCCCAAGTCCGACCCTCGCAGCTGCGTCACGCGGGCAGTACAAGAGCGCCAACACGCGAAGTCAATGAAGCGGCCGCAGCTTCGGGAAGGAGGGGGTGGGGTGTATTTCGTGGACGATTAACGAAGCGAAGCGGAGGTCCACGGAATACACCCCACCTCCTCCCCACCAGACAGAGAGCACAAAAAAAGCCCGGCAATGCCGGGCCTTTTCCAGCAGAACCACAAACGCCGATCAGTCGCTGTGAATTCCGGTCATGCCCAGGATGTTGTAACCGGCATCGACGTAGGTGACCTCGCCGGTGACGCCGCTTGCCAGGTCCGAGCACAGGAACGCGGCGACGTTGCCGACGTCTTCGATCGTGACAGTGCGGCGCAGCGGCGCGTTCTCTTCGACGTGGCCGAGGATCTTGCGGAAGCCGGCGATGCCTGCGGCGGCGAGCGTCTTGATCGGGCCGGCGGAGATCGCGTTGACGCGAGTGCCTTCCGGACCGAGGTTGACGGCGAGATAGCGCACCGACGACTCCAGACTCGCCTTGGCCACGCCCATCAGGTTGTAGCCGGCCAGCGCACGCTCGGCGCCGAGGTAGCTCAGGGTCAGGATCGAACCGTTGCGGCCCTTCATCATCGGCCGCGCGGCCTTGGCCAGCGCCGACAGCGAGTATGACGAGACGTCGTGGGCGATGGCGAAGTTCTCGCGGGTCAGGCCGTCTAGGAACTGGCCGGCGATGGCCTCGCGCGGCGCGAAAGCGATCGCGTGGACGAGCACGTCGAAACCGTCGGCCCAGTGCTGGCCGAGCTGCTCGAAGCAGGCGGCGATCTGCGCGTCATCGCTGACGTCGAGCGGCAGCACGATGTTGCTGCCGTACTCGGCGGCGGCCGACTCCACGCGCGACTTGAGCTTCTCGTTCTGGTAGGTGAACGCGAGCTGCGCGCCTTCGCGGTGCATGGCTTCGGCGATGCCGCTGGCGATCGAGCGCTCGCTGGCGATGCCGGTGATCAGTGCACGCTTGCCTTGCATGAAACCCATGAGCCTTTCCTTTCTGATGATGGTGACCGCTGCGTGATCGTAGCGCGGTCGAGCAAAGACTCTAGTGTAGCCGCCAGCGGCGGCCGGTTGCGGGCGTTGCCGCGCGCTTTGACGATGCGGCGGCGTAGGGTGGCGCCGCCCTCGATGCCGCATTCAGCGCCGCCGTCAGGGCGATCCGGCCTCGCCCGGGACGTGGTCGGCCTGGCTGTCGAGCCGGTCGATCACCAGCAACTGGCCGGGTTTGAGCACGGCATTGCCAGCAAGTCCGTTGCGTTGCATCAGGTCGGCGACGCGGACGTCGTAGCGGCGGGCGATGGTTGATGCGTTCTCGCCGCGGCGGACGGTGTGCCTGCGCGATGTTTCGGTCACCGCCGGCTGGTCCGGCGCCGGCGAAGCGGGAGGAGACGCCTGCGCCGGCATTGCCGCCACGGCATCCCCTCCGCTTGCCGTGCCGCTTCCCGTGTACGCCACCGCCAGCAGGCGCGCCGGCCGAGTGCCGATGGTGTCGGCAAATACCGGGTTGAGTCGCTTGAGCTGATCGGCATCCTGGCCGGTGCGCGCGGCCCACTGGTCGATCCGCTTGATCTCCGGCGGCAGCGTCACCGCCTGCAGGCGCGGTACCGGGCGGTCGAGCGAATGCAGCCATTCCTCGCGGTCGTCGGCCTGCTCCATCAGGCACGACAGCGCGTGCAGTTTGCGCACGTAGGCCTGGGTGATGTCGGACAGGCCGGGGAGCTGCTCGGGGTTGGCGTTGCGCGCGACCTGGCCGCCGCGCTTGAGTGCGCCGAGCACGCGGTACTCGCCGGCGTTGTAAGCCATCACCGTCAGTCGCCAGTCGCCGGCGAACATGCCGTGCAGGGTCTTGAGGTAGCGCACCGCGGCGGTGGTCGAGTCGATCGGCGAGAGGCGGCCGTCATAGCCGCTGCGCATCGGTACTTTGTGGTTGCGGGCGGTGATCGCGATCATCTGCCACAGCCCGGCCGGGCCTGCGGGGCTGCGCGCGCCGGGGCGGTAGCCGCTTTCGACGAACGGGATCAGGGCGAATTCGGTGGGCAGGTGGGCCTGGCGCAGTGCGTCGACCACGTAGCCGAACAGCGGCAGCAGGTCGTCGTCGGCGGCCAGGCGCTTGGGCGCGGTTGCGAAGTGCTGGCGCCAGCGCTTGGACACGCCACCGGCCTCGCATTCGGGCTCGGCCAGCCCGCTGCGGAAGTTTTCGTAGATTTCGCGGCCGTTGCGGGTCGCCGCAGCGGTCGCCTCCGCAGCGGCCTGTGGCTGGGGTTGGGATTGCTGGGCCATGGCCGGCAGCGCGAGGGCCGGCAGCGCCAGGGCAAGGCCCAGGCAGAGGCCGGCGGCCAGCCGGCGCCAGGAGCGGGCGCAGGTCACGCGACGAATCCGTCCTTCCAGCGCCGCAGTGCGGCAAATGCGTCAACGCTGTCGGCCGGGGCCTGGCCGAACTGTGCCTGCAGGGCCGCGCGCACTGCGGCGCTGTCTACCCGCAGGAAAGGATTGGTGTCCAGCTCGTTGGCAATCGTGCTGGGAAGGGTGGGTTGACCGGTCTGGCGCATCGTCCTGGCTTCCTCGGTGCGACGCCTCAGCGCCGGGTTTCCGGGTTCTACCACGCCGGCGAAGGTGGCGTTTGAGAGCGTGTACTCATGTCCGCAACACACCCGGGTCCGGCCGGGCAGGGCCGCCAGCCGGGTCAGGGACGCATGCATCTGCCCGGGCGTGCCCTCGAACAGGCGCCCGCAGCCGAGGCTGAACAGGGTGTCGCCGCAGAACAGCAGGTCGTGGCCGACGTAAGCGACATGGCTGAGCGTGTGGCCGGGCAGGGCCATGACGTCGAATCGCCAGCCCGCCAGCTCGACGCGGTCGCCGTCGCCGACCCGGCGCGTGGCGGTGGTGATGCGGTCATCGACCGGGGCGATCACCGGCAGCCCGGGCCAGCGCTCGAGCAGCCCGGGGACTCCGCCGATGTGGTCGTTGTGGTGGTGGGTCAGCAGGATCCCGACCGGCTGCAGCCCGGCATCGGCCGCAGCCAGTACCGGCCCGGCCTGACTGGGGTCGACGATCAGGGCATTGGCGCCGTCATCGTCGGCGCAGGTCCAGATGTAGTTGTCGCTCAAGGCAGGCAGGGCCTGGAGGCGCATGCGCATGGGTCCCTGGATGATGGCGCGACGGTTGGCGCGCGGTGATGGCTGGACGGATGCCGTTGCGGCCGGTTGCCCGGCCTGGCGCTTGCCGGGCCTGGAGCTTGCCCGGTGGGTGTGGGCGTGCCGCACAATCGAGGGAACCCAGCCGCGCCACCGAAAACCGGCCCCGACCATGCCTCCGCATTCCCACCCCCGTCAACCCGACCCGGCCCACGAGCCGCTGGCCTGGTTCAGCAGCCAGGCCGGGCAGGGCCTGCTGGCGGTGCAGGAGGCCGCGATGGCGCGGGTGCTGGCGTCACGGCCCCCGGCCGCCCCCTGGGCATGGCTGGGCGTGGCCGGATCCGCCGCGCCGGAGGTTGCCGGAGGCCGCGGACTGGCGCTGCGCCGCAACGGCGCCGGTTTCGACGGCGGGGTGCGGTGCCGCCTGCCGCTGCCGTTCGCCAGCGAGGCTTTCGGCGCGATCCTGATCCAGCATGCCCTCGACGACGGGTTCGCGATCGACCTCGTTCTCGACGACTGCGCGCGCATGCTGATGCCGGGCGGCACGCTGTGGCTGGCGGCATTGAATCCGTGGAGTCCGTATCGCGCGCGCTGGGCGCGCAACGGCCTGCACGCGCGTGATCCGGGTGGTTGGCAGTCGGCACTGCGGCGAACCGGCTTCGCGGTGGAATCGGTCAGCCTGCAGTGGCTGGGTCCGCACTGGCGTGTCGCCCATGGCGAAGTCGGCGTCGGCGCGGCCGACCGCTTGCGCGCCGGGATCGCCCTGACCGTCAACAAGCGCGTGCACGCATTGATTCCGCCGACGCCGCTGCGCAATCTGCGCTGGAGCCAGGTCTAGGTCGCGATGCCGACTGCAACTTGAGCGCGATGGCGGCGATAATGCCGCGATGAGTACAGACGCAAAGATGGACGCAAGCAGCGTCGACACGCGCAAGCAGGTCGATATCCACACCGACGGCGCCTGCCTGGGCAACCCCGGCCCTGGCGGCTGGGCCGCGTTGTTGCGCTTTCGCGGGCGCGAACGCGAAGTCGCCGGCGGCGAAGCCGATACCACCAACAATCGCATGGAGCTGATGGCGGCGATCATGGCGCTGGAAACGCTCAGCGAGCCGTGCGAGGTGGTCCTGCACACCGACTCGCAATACGTGCGCCAGGGCATCACCGAATGGATCGGCAACTGGGTCCGCCGCGGCTGGAAGACGGCCGGCGGCGACCCGGTCAAGAACCGCGACCTGTGGGAGCGCCTGCATGCCGCAGCGCAGCGCCATTCGATCCAGTGGAAATGGGTGAAGGGCCATTCCGGCGACCCCGACAACGAGCGCGTGGACGTGCTCGCGCGCCTGCAGGCGCAGCGCCTGCGCGGCGGTTCGGCGGTGGCGCGTTGATGGTTGCTTTCCTGAACGCCTGGCCCGTGCTCAAGTGCTCCAGCCAGCTGCCAATGCTGGCGGCGAACGTGTGAGAATGGCGCCGATGCGGCAGATCATCCTTGATACCGAAACCACCGGCCTGAGCTGGGAACGCGGCAACCGCGTGGTCGAAATCGGCTGCGTGGAGTACATCGAGCGACGCCCCAGTGGCCGCACCTTCCACGTCTACCTCAAGCCCGACTGCGACTTCGAGCAGGGTGCGCAGGAAGTCACCGGCCTGACCCTGGAGTTCCTCGCCGACAAGCCGGTGTTCGCCGACGTCGCCGAAGAGTTCCTCGCCTTCATCGAAGGCGCCGAGCTGATCATCCACAACGCCGCGTTCGACGTCGGCTTCCTCGACAACGAGCTGCGCCTGCTCGGTCAGCAGCACGTCGGCCTGCGTGATCGCTGCAACGTCGAAGACACCCTGCTGATGGCTCGGCAGCGGTTCCCCGGCCAGCGCAACTCGCTCGATGCGCTGTGCAAGCGGCTGGGCGTGGACAACTCGCATCGCCAGCTGCACGGCGCATTGCTCGACGCCCAGATCCTCGCCGAGGTCTACCTCGCCCTGACCTCCGGGCAGGAGGAGATCGGTTTCGCCAGCGACGCGGCTGCCGCGCAGGCGGCGGTGGTCAGTTACCGCACCGACCCGGCGGCGGCGCGTCCGCGCGTGCAGGTTGCCGCGGACGAGCTGGCCGCCCACGACGCGCGACTGGAAAAGCTGCGAAAGAAGGCGGGCAAGTGCGTCTGGGACCAGTTCATCGTGGTCGCCGAAGCAGAATCCGCAGCGGTGCTCGAGCCGGCCTGAGCCGGGCCCCCGGCGCGAGGCCGGGAGCTTTGAGCTTTCAGTGGTGGCGGACGAGGATGACGGTGACGTTGTCGGAGCCGCCGCCGTCCAGTGCGGCGGCGACCAGCGAGTCCACGCATTCCTGCGCGCTGCAGTCGTCCTGCGCCAGCACCCGGGCGATGCCGCGATCGTCGACCTCCTCGGTCAGGCCATCGCTGCACAGCAACAGCTGCATGCCCGGCTTGAGCTCGCCGGTCATGGTCTCGACGTTGAGGTTGCGCGGGTCGGTTACGCCCAGCGCCTGCGTCACCACATTGCGATGCGGATGGCTGCGCGCCTGTTCATGGGTGATCGCGCCATTGGCAATCAGTTCCTGGACATAGCTGTGGTCCTGCGACAGTTGCGCCAGATGGCCTTCGCGCCACAGGTAGACGCGGCTGTCGCCGACCCAGGCCACTTCGAAGCGGCTACCGGCAATGCGCGCGGCGACCACGGTCGTGCCCATGGGCAGTGCGTCGTTGCGGCGCTTGGAGGTGCGGATGATCTCTTCGTCGGCGATGCGGATGGCCTGCGCCAGCGGCGTGCCGTCGCGGATCTCGCGGACGATGGTCTCGCGTGCCAGTGCGCTGGCGACCTCGCCGTACTCGTGCCCGCCCATTCCATCGGCGACCAGCCACAGTCCCAGCTCGCCGTCACCGTAGTAGGTGTCTTCGTTGAGCTCGCGGCGAAGGCCGACGTGGGTGAGGTGTCCGAATTCGATCATGCGTCGATGATGCCGGTCGCTGTCATGGTGCTTTATGCCGGGTACTTGCTGGCCAGTAACGGAATCATCGTGGCCGAGCGGCCGCGAGGCAAGGAGAAGCAGGGCCCCGCAACGCAAAACGCCCCACGAGGGGGCGTTTGCGTGAATCTGGCGGAGAGGGGGGGATTCGAACCCCCGGTACGCTATAAACGTACGCCTGATTTCGAGTCAGGTACATTCAACCACTCTGCCACCTCTCCGGGTGGTGCAGCGAGCCGGGAATTCTACGGGGCTTGCGCGTCTGCGGCAAGCGTCCTGATCGATTGGCGCGTCGACCGGCGCGCGGACCGGCGCGGCCAGCGCCGACCCGCCCGGCTACACTAGCGCTCCCTTGAACGAACGGCGTCGTCATGTCCGAAATCCTGGTCCCGGTGTCCTTTGGCGAACTGCTCGACAAGATCTCCATCCTGCAGATCAAGTCCGAGCGCATGAGCGACCCCGCCAAGCTGGCCAACGTCCGCAACGAACTGTCCGCGCTTGAACAGACCTGGATGGCCCATCCGGCCGCCGGCAAGGACATCGCCCGCCTGCGTGCAGAGCTCAAGGCCGTCAACGAGCGCCTGTGGGTGATCGAGGACGACATCCGCATCAAGGAGAAGGCGCAGGCTTTCGACGAGGAGTTCGTGCGCCTGGCGCGCGCCGTGTATTTCGAGAACGACGAGCGCGCCCGCATCAAGAAGGACATCAACCTGGCGCTGGGCTCGTCCTACGTCGAGGAAAAGTCGTACCAGGACTACCGGACCGGCGCGACTCCGTGACCGCTACTGCCTGACCGTCCGCCGCGGGAGCCCGATGGGTCCCGCGGAACGCTCACGTGGCCAGCGCGTACGCGGCCACCGCGAACGACAGCAGCGCCACGGTCGCCGCCACCACCGACACGAGCTGCACGCGCACCAGGCGCTGTTCCTGCGCGGCCTGCTGCTGGCGCAATTCGGCGATGGTGCGCTCCAGCTCCATCGAGGCCTGCTTCAGCGCCGTCAATGTCATTTCCATTTCGGCCGCCAGGGTCTTGATCGCCTGGTGGTTCTGGTCGACCGCATCCTGCAGCTCGCGAATCTGCTGCGGAATCTGGGTCGGCTCCTTGCTGCGGGTGAACATCGGCCGGGCGGCGCGGATCAGTTCCGGCAGCAGCGGCGCGACCACGGTGAACCAGGCTGCCATCACGTCGTCTCCGGGTTTGTGTGGGGCGCGCGCGGCGGCAGGTGGTCGGCGCAGTAGCGTTCGAACGCGGCGATGGCGTCTTCGACCGTGACCAGGTCCATGACGCCGTCGTGCTCGATCTTGGTTCCCCAGCGCAGTTCCGCCGCGGGCTTGCCCAGGTACTTGCGCGCGGCATCGTCGTAGCGGTCGGTGCAATAGCGGCGATCGCTGTACGGTCCGCTGCGGGCCGGGTTGCTGGCTGCGTGCAACCCCAGCACCTTGGTGCCCATGGCGTTGGCGATGTGCATCGGGCCGGAGTCCGGCGTCACCAGCAGCTGGCCGCGTTCGAGCAGCGCTGGCAATTGCTTGAGCGTGTCCCTGCCGACCAGGTCGAGTGCGCGATGCTGCATGGCGGCGATGATGGCGTCGGCCGTGCGGCGTTCCAGTTCGCTGCGACCGCCGCACAGCACCACCCGCCAGCCGCGCGCGCTGGCGTGATCGGCCAGGGCGGCGTGCCGTTCCGGGCGCCAGTTGCGCAGGGCATGGCTGGAGCACGGCGAGACCAGCATGGTCGGCGTGCCGTCGTCGGGCCATTGCTCGCGCGCCCAGTGCCGCGCCTCGTCGGGCACCGGCAGATTCCAGTACACCCGGTCCTGGTGCAGGCCGAGCGGCTCGCAGAAGCTGCCGATCGCATCGAGCACGTGGATGCCGGGGCGATCGGCAATGCGTTCGTTGACGAACAGTCCGTGCAGGTCCCTCGAGCGCGAGCGGTCGTAGCCGATTCGCCTGCGCGCCGGGATGAAGGCCGAGAGCAGGTTGGCGCGTGCGGCGACCTGCAACTGCAGCAGCGCATCGAAACGGCGCTGCGCACCCAGGCGCTGGCGCAGTTCGCGACGAAGTGCGCGCATGCCGGCCAGGCCGGTCTTCTTGTCGTACTCGATGAAGTCCACGCCGGGCAGGCCGGCCAGCAGGCGGTGTTCGCCCTTGCCGATCACCCAGGTCAACCGGACCTGCGGCCAGGCCGTCTGCAGCGTGTGCACCAGCGCCACGACATGGGTGACATCACCCAGTGCCGACAGCCGCAGCAGGCAAATCGATGCCGGCGCCGGTGGCGGGTTCGTGGCCTTCATGCGTCGCGCGTCCTGGCTGGTGGGGCAGGCCGCGACCGGGCCGGGCGTCCGGCAGCCGACCCGGGCAACGTGCATGTGGCGCGTGAAGGCAGATTGCTGGGCACGTGAATTGCTAGACTCCGGGGAATGACGGGGTTCGATGCTACCGAAGAGTTGACACCGTTCCGCGACGACAGCGGTTACGGAGCCATTCTGTTCGACCGTAACCGGGTGCGGCAAGCGAGCCCGGAGTGGTTCGTTCCGTCGTTCTGGGAACAGCGCGCACGCCCGGTCGAGAGCGGCGGGCGCGGTGGCGCCTGGTTCGTCGACGCGCCTTTCGGCCCGGCGCTGCTGCGCCGCTACCTGCGCGGTGGCATGGCCGCGCGCGTCAGCCGCGACCGCTACTGGTGGAACGGCGCCGGCAGTACGCGCAGCTTCGCCGAGTTCCGCCTGACCCGGACCATGGCCGAGAAGGGCGTGCCGGTGCCGCGCCCGATCGCCGCCTGTTACCGCCGCGACGGCATGTTCTACCGCGCTGCGATCCTCCTCGAGCGACTCGACGACGTGCGCACTTTGGCCGACCGCGCCGCAGTGGCAGGCGATGGTGCCCCCTGGGAAGAGGCCGGTCGCCTGATCGCTCGCGCCCACCGGGCCGGGCTCGATCATGCCGACCTCAATGCCCACAACCTGTTGTTCACCACCACCGGTAGAGGCTGGATCATCGACCTCGACCGTGGCCGCATGCGCATCCCTGCCACCGCCTGGCGCGAGCGCAACCTCGCGCGCCTCAAACGTTCGCTGCTGAAACTGCGCGGCAACCGCAGCGTCGAGGAGGTCGAGCGCGATTTCAGTCGCCTGCGCGAGGCCTACGACCGCGCCTGGGATCGAGGCTACTGAGCATGGCCTGGCAATTGCGCCTGCACGGAGTCGGCAACGCCTCGGCGGTCGAGCTTGGTTCGGCCATGGCCACGATCGAGCGCAATGGCGCGCCGTGGCTGACCATCGACTGCGGCGGCGAAGGGCTGACCGCCTACCTGGCGCAGTACGGCCACGCGCCGCAGGCGCTGTACATCACCCATACCCATCTCGACCACGTCGCCGGTTTCGAGCGACTGTTCGTGTCCAGCTACTTCGATCCGCAGCGGCGCGGCCGGGTCCGCCTGTACGTGCCGGCGACGGTGGTGCCCCTGCTGCACCAGCGCGTGGGCGACTACCCCAACGCGCTGGCCGAGGGCGGCGTGAACTTCTGGGACGCCTTCCAGGTGATCCCGGTCGGCGGCTCGTTCTGGCATGACGGCGTGCGCCTGGAAGTGTTCCCGACGCGGCACCACTGGCCCGAGACCGCCTATGGCCTGCGCCTGCACGGCAGCGTGGTGTGGACCGGCGACACCCGCCCGATCCCGGAGATGCTGGCGCGCTACGCCGACGCCGGCGAACTGATCGCCCACGACTGCGCGCTGCACGGCAACCCCTCGCACAGCGGCATCGAAGACCTCGAACGCGAATACCCGCAGGCGCTGCTCGATCGCTGCCTGCTGTACCACTACGGCAACCGCGAGGAAGGCGAGATCCTCGCCGCCCGCGGCTACCGTGTCGCCCATCCGGGCCAGGTGGTGGCCCTGGGTGAGCCGACGGCCCAGCAGGTCGACGTGCAGCCGGTGCTGCCATGAGCGCGGTTCCTGCCACCTCGCCGCTGCCGCTCGACCTGCGTGGCCGGCCCTTGCACGACCTGCGCCTGTCGGTGATCGAGGCCTGCAACTTCCGCTGCCCGTACTGCATGCCGGCCGACCGCGTGCCCGACGACTACGGCTTCGACTCAGCCTCGCGCCTGTCGTTC
Source organism: Lysobacter sp. TAF61 (assembly GCF_052113485.1). NCBI lineage: Bacteria > Pseudomonadati > Pseudomonadota > Gammaproteobacteria > Lysobacterales > Lysobacteraceae > Lysobacter > Lysobacter sp. TAF61. The sequence continues at coordinate 738,724 of NZ_JBFRDH010000001.1, read as the reverse complement.
GACGAAATCGAGACGCTGGTGCGCGGTTTCGTTTCCCTGGGTGTCAGCAAGCTGCGCCTGACCGGCGGCGAGCCGCTGCTGCGCAAGCGGTTGCCGCAGCTGGTCGAGCGCCTCGCCGCGATCGCCGGCCTCGACGACATCGCCCTCACCACCAATGGTTCGCTGCTGGCCGGCCAGGCACGCGCGCTGCGCGATGCCGGGCTGGGCCGGATCACGGTCAGCCTCGATGCACTCGATCCGGAGCGGTTCGCCCAGATGAGCGGCGGCCGCGGCAACATCGCCGACGTGCTTGCCGGCATCGAGGCGGCGCAGGCGGCCGGTTTTGCCTCGATCAAGCTCAATTGCGTCGTCGAGCGCGGCATCAACGACGACCAGGTGCTGCCCCTGCTCGAACACTTCCGCGGCAGCGGCCATGTGCTGCGTTTCATCGAGTACATGGATGTGGGCACCTGCAACGGCTGGGTCCGCGATCGCGTCGTGCCTTCGGCGCAGCTGCGCGACCTGATCGCCGCGCGCTGGCCGCTGCGCGCGCTGGAGGCGAACTACCGTGGCGAAGTCGCTTCGCGCTACGCCTTTGCCGACGGCCTCGGCGAGGTGGGTTTCGTCAGTTCCGTCAGCGAGCCGTTCTGCGGCGATTGCCATCGCGCCCGCGTGTCGGCCGACGGCAGGCTCTACACCTGCCTGTTCGCGTCTGACGGACACGATCTGCGCCAGGCGCTCGGCCACGGCGAAGCGGCGTTGCGCGAGCGCGTGGCCAATCTGTGGACGCAGCGTGGCGATCGTTACAGCGAGCTGCGTGGCGCCGTCGGTGCATCGCGCCGGCATGTCGAGATGTATCTCATCGGCGGTTGAATGAAAGCCAAGAAGCAACCCGCGCGCAAGCAACTCACGCACATCGATCCTGACGGTCGCCCGGCGATGGTCGATGTCTCGGCGAAGGCGGTCACGGCGCGCGAGGCGCGGGCCGAATGCACGGTGCGCTTCCCGCCCGCGGTGGCGGCGCAGTTGCGCGCTTCCGGCCTGAAGAGCGCCAAGGGCGGCATCGTCGACACGGCGATCATCGCCGGCACGATGGCGGTCAAGCGCACGCACGAGCTGATCCCGTTCTGCCATCCGCTGCCGATCGACGGCTGCCGGATCAGCATCGACTGGGGCGGCGCGACCACGCTGCGGATCGAATGCGCCGTGCGCACGACCCACCGCACTGGCGTCGAAATGGAAGCGCTGACCGGCGCGACCGTGGCGGCATTGACGGTCTACGACATGTGCAAGGCGCTGTCGCACGCGATCGTGCTGGGCCCGGCGCGGGTGTTGGGAAAGCGCGGCGGCCGCAACGACTTCGGAGCGACCTGATGACGCAGGCCACCGTGCTGTATTTTGCCAGCCTGCGCGACGCCGCCGGCGTCGCCAGCGAACCGGTCGAGGCCGATGGCGACCTGCGCGCGCTGTACGACGCGTTGCGCGCGCGCCACGGTTTCGCCCTGCCGCACGAACGCCTGCGCGTGGCGGTCGACGGTGAATTCGCGCGCTGGGAACAACAGGTCCGCGCCGGCAGCGAAATCGCGTTCATCCCGCCGGTCAGCGGCGGCTGACCACTGCAACTGCGACACAGACATGAGCAAGCACTTCAGTCTTTCCGAAACCCCGTTCGACACCGCCAGCCTGCGCGCGCAACTGCTCGACGACCGCGTCGGCGGCTACGCCAGCTTCGAGGGCTGGGTGCGCGACCACAACGATGGCCGCGCCGTGCATGGCCTGCGCTACGAGGCCTATGCCGCCCTGGCCGAGGCCGAAGGCGAGCGCGTGCTGGCCGAGGCACTGGCCAGGTTCGACATCCTCGATGCCGTGTGCGTGCATCGGGTCGGCGACCTGGCGATCGGCGAACTGGCGGTGTGGGTGGGTGTCAGCGCGGCGCATCGCGATGCCGCCTTTGCCGCCTGTCGCTTCGTCATCGACGAGGTGAAGTCGCGCGTGCCGATCTGGAAGCACGAACGCTACGCCGACGGCGACGCCGGCTGGCTGCATCCGCAGACCTCGTGACCGCGGCCGTTTGACGGCATGGCGGCGTGCCGGGGCAGGGCCGGCGCCAGAAAAGGCGATGGCCCCGCCGGCTGACCTCGGCACCCGCATCAGTCAATACCGTTGCTGCCTTCCGGCCCTGGCGGAGTTTTCGACCTAGCGTCGCGAGGGGCCGACGGGGCCACCATAGAGACTTTCAACAACACACTTTCATCAAAAGCCCCGCATTGGCCGCGGGGCTTTTCCACACTTCGAAGCTGGCGGAGAGAGGGGGATTCGAACCCCCGAAGCGCGGTTTAGACGCTTACACACTTTCCAGGCGTGCTCCTTCAACCACTCGGACACCTCTCCGCACCTGGTACTTCGTTCCCCCTGAACGTGGCATCCAGCCGTAACAAGCCGTTTACTGGGGGTCGCAGATTCTAGCCGCCACCGGCTCCAGGGACAAGCGCGACGAGCGGGTGCCGCGCCAGTCGCGGTGGCCGCGACTGGGCATGGCAGAATGTGGGCATGTCCTACCTCGTCCTCGCCCGCAAGTGGCGTCCGAAGCGCTTCGCCGAACTGGTGGGGCAGGAGCACGTGGTCCGTGCGCTGACCAATGCACTCGATACCGGTCGCGTCCACCACGCCTTCCTGTTCACCGGCACCCGCGGTGTCGGCAAGACCACCATCGCGCGAATCTTCGCCAAATCGCTGAACTGCGAGCGCGGGACCTCGGCCGAGCCCTGCGGTGAATGCGGCTCTTGCCGCGACATCGATTCCGGGCGCTTCATCGACCTGCTCGAGATCGACGCCGCCAGCAACACCGGTGTCGACGACGTCCGCGAGGTGATCGACAACGCCCAGTACATGCCCAGCCGTGGCCGGGTGAAGGTCTACCTGATCGACGAAGTGCACATGCTGTCCAAGTCGGCCTTCAATGCGTTGCTCAAGACGCTGGAAGAGCCGCCCGGGCACGTGAAGTTCCTCCTCGCCACCACCGACCCGCAGAAATTGCCGGTAACGGTGCTGTCGCGCTGCCTGCAGTTCAACCTCAAGCGCCTGGACGAGCAGCAGATCAGCGGGCAGATGACCCGGATCCTGCAGGCCGAGGGCATCGATGCCGATTCCGGCGCGATCCGCCAGCTCGCCAAGGCCGCCGACGGCAGCCTGCGCGACGGCCTGTCGCTGCTCGACCAGGCCATTGCCTACACCGGCGCCAGCGCCGGCGGCAGCGCGCTGGGCGATGCCGGCGTGGCGACCATGCTCGGCACCGTCGACCGCACCCGCGTTGGCGCGCTGCTTTCGGCCCTGGCCGAAGGCGACGGCGAACGGTTGCTGGCCGAGGTGGCCGTGCTGGCAGAATTCTCGCCGGACTGGGGCAGCGTGCTGGAGGCCTTCAGCGACGCCCTGCACCGGATCCAGGTGCGCCAGCTGGTGCCCGAGGCGCAGGTCGAGGCCGACGGTGTCGACGTCGACGCCCTGGCTGGACAGTTGCGGCCTGAAGTGGTGCAGCTGTGGTACCAGATGGCACTCAACGGTCGTCGCGACCTGGCGCTGGCGCCGAGCCCGCGTGCCGGTTTCGAGATGAGCGTGTTGCGGATGCTGGCGTTCCGTCCGGGCGACGGCGATGGCGCCCGCGCGCCGTCGGCGGAACCTGCGCAGGCCTCGCGTGGCGCGAGCCCTCGCAGTGCCGCCACTGCCGCGCCGGTTGAACCGGTCGGCACGACCCGTCCCGGCGCTCCGTCCGCCCCGGTGGCGCGCGAGCGGACGCCGCCGCCGAGTCCGTTTGCAGCGCCAGCGCCGCCGCCGGTTGTCGAACCGATGCCCACGCGCACGGCCGCCGCGCCCGCGCCGGTCGAGCCGCCGCCCGCAAGGGAGCCGGCGCCCGCGCCGCGTCCGATGCCGGCCGCGGTCGAGCATGCCGCGGTCGAGCAGGCCGCGGTCGAGCAGGCCGCAGCGCCGACCGACATCACCTTCATCCACGGCGCCGGCATTGCCGATGCCGATGCCTGGCACGCGATGGTCGCCGCAACCAGCCTGCGCGGCCCGGCCCGCCTGCTGGCCGAACACGCCGGCTTCGTTGCCTACGCCGAAGGCGTGCTGAGCCTGTCGCTGGCACCCACCGACGACCATCTGCGCAGCAATGCGCTGGTCGATCTCATGGCCGAAGCACTGGCACCGGCGCTGGGCGCCGCGCCGCAGGTCCGTTTCGTCGAGGCGCGCACGGCCGAGTCATTGCACCAGCGCAACGAGCGCAGTCGCGACGAGCGCCAGGCGGCGGCCGAAGCGAACTTCATGAGCGACCCGGACGTGCAGCGCCTGATTTCGCAGCACGGCGCCAAGGTGGTGCCGGACTCGATCCGGCCCTACGACGAAAAATGATCCCCCCCGCCACCGCCCACCGGGCGTGGCCGTCGCCCCTGACGCAGGGGCTCCATTGCCAATAGATGAGTGACAGACATGCGTGGAAACATTGCCCAACTGATGCAGCAGGCGCAGAAGATGCAGGAAAACGTGCAGCGCGCCCAGGAAGAGCTGGCCAAGCTCGAAGTCACCGGCAACGCCGGCGGCGGCATGGTCAGCATCACCATCACCGGCCGCATGGAGTGCCGCAAGGTCCGCATCGACCCGAGCGTGCTCAGCGACCAGGAAATGGTCGAGGACCTGATTGCCGCTGCCTTCAATGATGCGGTCAACAAGGTCAATGCCGAATCGCAGTCGAAGATGTCGGCCGCGACCGCCGGCATGCCGATTCCGCCCGGCATGAAGATGCCGTTCTGACTTCGCTGCTCGAACAACTCATCGACGCCTTTCGCGTCCTGCCTGGCGTAGGCCAGAAATCGGCGCAGCGCATGGCCTACCACGTGCTCGAACGCGAGCGCGCCGGTGGCCAGCGCCTGGCCGATGCGCTGTCGGCCGCGGTCGAGCACATCGGCCATTGCGCGCGCTGCCGTGACTTCACCGAGGGCGAGGTCTGTGCGACCTGCGCCAGCGCCGCGCGCGATGCCCACCAGTTATGCGCGGTCGAATCGCCGGCCGATCGCCTGGCGATCGAACAGGCCACCGGCTACCGCGGCCTGTACTTCGTGCTGCAGGGACGGTTGTCGCCGCTCGATGGCATCGGCCCGCGCGAACTCGGCCTCGATGCGCTTGCCGCGCGGCTGGCCGAGGGCGAGGTGCAGGAACTGATCATCGCCACCAACCCCACGGTCGAGGGCGAGGCGACCGCGCATTACCTCGCGCAACTGGCGCGCCAGCACAAGGTGCGGCCGAGCCGGCTCGCGCACGGCGTGCCGCTGGGCGGCGAGCTGGAATACGTGGACCGCGGCACGCTGTCGCATGCCTTCGGCAGCCGCAGCGAGATGCCGGACTGAGCTGCCGGGACGGCGGGTGATCTGGCGGATGATCTGGCGGGTGATTTCACCTGCCGCCGCCTCGGCGTAAAGTCGCATCCACTTGCCGACTGCCCCCGACCGCCATGTCCGACACCATCTTCCACAAGATCATCAAGCGCGAGATTCCGGCCGACGTCGTCTATGAGGACGATCACCTGATCGCCTTCCGCGACATCGCGCCGCAGGCGCCGGTGCACGTTCTGTTCGTGCCCAAGACCGATGTCGCCACACTCAACGACCTGCAGCCCGACCAGGCCGCGATCGTCGGCCGCCTGGCGGTGGCCGCGGCCGACTACGCCAAGCGCGAAGGATTCGCCGAGGACGGCTACCGGATCGTGATGAACTGCAACGGCGACGGCGGGCAGACGGTGTTCCAGATCCATCTGCACTTGTTGGCCGGCGCCCCGCTGGGGCGCTTCGGAACGTCGCGCTGAGGCGCGACGCCTACCACCAGCCCCACCACGGCCACGGCGCCGCCGGATAGCCGACGACATCGACCGTCTCGCGTACGGGCCACAGGTAGACCACGTCGGCCTCGACCTGCGGGAAGCGGTAGTCGTACTCGCCGATGCGGCGGTTCTGGTAGCCGCTGATGCGACCGATGAAGGTCACTTCGCGGTTCTGCTCGAACACCGCCGGGTCGTAGAAGCCGGTGCGGCAGGCAATGAAGCGGCCGCCGGTGTCGTCGCTGCCCCAGTACGGACGGCCGCTGTCGCCCAGATACGTCGAGATCATCTCGAAGCAGGTGCGGTTGGCCTGCGGTTCGACGCTGACGATGCGACCGCCCCAGCGCACCGAGGCGCCGGTGCTGTCGTTGGCCGCGGCGTCACGCGGGGTGATCGGATTGAAGGAGCCCTGCAGCGGTTGCGGGGCGCTGACGCAGGCGGCCAGCAGCATCGTGCCGAGGGCCAGTACGGTGAGACGGACGTTCATCGGCGATCTCCTGGTGTCATGCCTGGGGTCCGCATGCGGTGCGAGCCTGGTTGGGCGGACGGGCGATGCGCGCGCAGCGCCTGGGTCAAGGCGCGGGTCGAACGTCCCCCCGGTTCGCCGTCAGCGTACCGCCAATCGCTGAAACGTTGGCTGAGGATTCGCAGTTCGTCGGCCAGTTCGGGGCGGGTCGCGGCGACGCGCTCGGCCCAGCGCCCGGCCGGTTCGTCCGGGTAACGCTCCAGGTCGAGGTGGCGATAGCGGCGCGCCAGCGCATGCCAGGCGCGCAGCATCGGGTCGGGTTCGCGTTCGTTGCGGCGGCTGAACCACACCATCCACAACAGCCCCAACGCCACCGCCAGCATCATCAGCAACACCAGCGTGCGGTCGTCGATGCGTTCGATGCCGAGCGGTCGCAGCAGGCGCTGCTGGCGCTGGGCATTGAAGCCGAGGACGAAATCGTTCCAGCCGCGGCGCATCCAGTCGCTGACATCGAACAGCGAGCGTCCGCCGGCGATGCCGCCAAGCAGGCTGCCGGCACCGGGCTGGCGGTCGTCGAGGGTGTCGTAGATGCGTTCGGGCGCCACCGCGGCGGTCGGATCCACGCGTACCCAGCCGCGCCCGCGCAGCCAAACCTCGGCCCAGGCATGGGCATCGGAGCGTCGCACCAGCCAATAGCCGCCCACCGCATTGCGGTAGCCGCCGGCATAGCCGGTGACCACGCGGGCAGGAATGCCGGCGGCGCGCATCAGCACCACGAACGAGGAACTGAAGTGCTGGCAGAAGCCGGCGCGCTGGTCGAACAGGAACTCGTCGACGCTGTTGCGCCCCAGCAGCGGGGTTTCCAGGGTGTAGGCGAAGTCGCGATGGATCCAGTCGAGGGCGCGGGTGACGATGGCCGCATCGGCATGGGGACCGGCGTCGATGCGCCAGCGCCGGCCCAGCGCCAGCGTTCGCGGGTTGTAGCCGCCCGGCAGTTGCAGGGCGTACTCACGCAACTGCCGCGACAGCCTTGCCTCGTAGCGCACGGGCGGGGCCGATTGCATGCGCCAGCGGGTCACGCCGGTCAGCTGGGCGGTCGATTGCAGGCTCTGGTCCGGGTCCTGTTCGCTGCCGGCGGGCGCCGCCAGTGGCAGGTCCAGCGCCACCAGCTGGCGGCGGTCGGTAGGCTCCAGCTCGATCTCGTAGTCCCACCGTTGCCGGCCGTGCTCGATCACCGTCTGGTTCCAGCCAGCCGTCCAGCGCGGCTGCGTCCAGGTGCGTCCGTCGAAGTCCCACATCACCGGTCCGCGCCAGTACATCTGCTGCGGCCGTGGCGTGGCGCCGAAGAAACGTGCCCGAAGGGCGGGGCGCTCATCGCCCATCAGGTCGACCCAGTCGCCCGGGCTCATCCGGTCCGACAATCCGGTCCGGGCCATGGCGCGTTCCGGGATCCCCCACAGCGGCGAGGCCAGGCGCGGGAACAACCAGAACGCCGCCAGCGCCAGTGGCAGGCCCAGGGCGAGCAGGCGGCCGGTGGCGGCCATGCGCCGCCACGGCGATGCGTCGCGACGGACGTCACCCGATTCGATGTCCGCCAGCAACTGCAACGCCGCCAGTGTCAGCAACGTCGCGGCCAGGCCGAGCACGAGGGACAACGGGCCCTGGTCGAGCAGGAAGGTGGCGAACGGCGCGAACAGGGCAAAGCCGAGCAGGCTGCGCGCGTCGCGCAGGCTGAAGGTTTCCGCCGGCTTGATCGCCAGCATCGCCGCCAGCAGGGCGCAGCCGGTATCGCGACCAATCGAGAAGCCGCTCATGGTCAGCACGATCGCGATCAGCACCACCGACAGCAGCAGGCGCAGCAGACCATGCAGCGGATGCCGCCAGGTCACTGCGACCACCGCCAGCGCGCTCACCGCGAGGGTCAGTGCCATCGGCATCGGCAACTGCAGCAGCAGCGGCAACAGGCATGCGCCGGCGCTCAGCAGCACCCAGCGGCGCGCGCGTGGATCCAGCGCTGGCGTCGACGGATCAGCCATGGGGCAGCAGCGCCAGCGCGCGCAGGCAGGCATGACGATGTTGCGCGCCGCGATCGGGCCCCAGCGGTGCATGGCCGGGCAGGCGCAACTGGTAGCGGCGGCCTTCGCGCTCTGCTTCGTCGATCCAGCGCGCCAGGCGCGAGATCCGCGCTTCATGGGCGATGCCGGCGATGGCGCGCCAGTCGAGCACGATCTCCGCGCCGATGGGTTGTTCGTACTCGCGCACCAGCAGTGTGTCGCGTCGCGCCGACGGCTTCCATGCAATCGCACGCCGCGCATCGCCAGGACGATAACCACGCAGATGGTGCACATCGTCTCCGCTCGGATTCACCCGCGCCTGCACCCGGTCGCCGTGACCGGCCGGCAGCGGCGGGCCTTGGGCTTCCGGTGCGGGGTATACCAATAGCGGCGATTCTGGCCACACATAGGCCCATGCGCGTGCCAGCCCGAGCGGGCGCGTGGTCGACAGGCGCAGCTTGGGCAGTTCGAACCAGCCGCGCTGCACCGTCGGCAGCAACAGTTGCGCCTCGCCCGTGCCGCGATCGAGATTGAGCACGCCCGGCGCCGCGGCGAACGCGCCATCGTCATCCAGGCGCACACCGCGACGGACCCGGCCGGGCGCTGCCCGCGCATGCAGGCGCACGCTGAGCGGCGTGCCTGCGGCGACCGGTTCGGCATCGGCCGCGACCAGTTCCAGCCCCGACAGCTGCATCTGCGCCGCGACCAGGCTGGCCAGCCCGGCGCCGGTCAGCATCAGGCCCAGCAGCAACGCCGGGTTGTTGTTGTAGTTGAGCGCGCCGAGCAGCATCGTCAACAGCAGCAATGCGTAGAACAAACCAAAACGCGTCGGCAGCACGTAGATGCGGCGCGGGTGCAGGCGTGCCGGCAGGGTTTCCGGATCGCGCGGGCGCGTCCACACCATTGCCCAGGCATGCAGGCGCGAGCGCAGGCGCATGGGAGCTTGCTGATCCGGCGGCGACATCGCTCAGTCCACCGGCACCGCGTGCAGGATGGCCTTGGCCAGTGCCGCGTCCTTGCCGGCATCGACCTCGGCGACCAGGCGATGCGCGGCGACCGCGGGGAACAGGGCCTGCACGTCCTCGGGCAACACGTGCGCGCGCCCCAGCAGCAGTGCGTAGGCGCGGGCCGCACGCAGCAGCGCCAGTCCGGCGCGCGGCGACAGCCCGACGCGAATGCCAGGGTGGCGACGGCTGCGCGCCATCAGGGCCTGCACATAGGCGACGAGCGCCTCGCTGGCATGCACCTGCAGCACCGCCCGGCGCGCGGCGAGCACGTCGTCGCTGCCCAGCAGCGGCAGCACGCGTGCGATCAGGTCGCGGCGATCATCGCCTGCCAGCAGGTCGCGTTCGGCGTCCGCATCGGGGTAACCCAGGCTCAGGCGCAGCAGGAAGCGATCGAGTTGCGAATCCGGCAACGGATAGGTGCCGGACAGGTCGACGGGGTTCTGCGTGGCGATGACGAAGAACGGCTCCGGCAGCGCATGGGTGGTGCCATCCACCGTGACCTGGTACTCGGCCATCGCTTCCAGCAGCGCACTTTGCGTGCGCGGCGGCGCGCGATTGATCTCGTCGGCCAGCAGGACCTGCGCGAACACCGGACCGGCATGGAACTGGAACTGCCGCGCCTGCGGGTCGAACACCGATACGCCGACAACATCGGCCGGCAGCAGGTCGGAAGTGAACTGGACACGCTGGAAGTCCAGGCCCAGTGTTGCCGCCAGCGCGTGGGCGAGGGTGGTCTTGCCCAGTCCGGGCAGGTCCTCGATCAGCAGGTGGCCACCGGCGAGCAGCGCGACGAACGCAAGGCGCACCTCGTGCGATTTGCCCAATACCAGCGAATTGACCTGCGACTGGGCGCGTTCAAGAGCGCCTCGCAGGCCATCGGTTAGCATGGTCGCCGTCGAAAGGGATACCGCCATCGCGCGTGTGCTCCTGTTGGATGTTGCGACCAGCTGGCTGCCACGGGTGGTCGCGATGAATTCACCCAGAGTGTAGCGAGGTCACGAACGGATGCGGGATGCAGTGCAGGCACGACGCGCTTTCTGGGTGCTGTGGGTCGCAGTCCTTGCGATCAAGCTCGTCGTCATCGCGCGCCTGCCGTTGTTCGTCGACGAGGCGTTCTACTGGCAGGAAGGGCAACACCTGGCCGCGGCCTACTCGGACCTGCCCGGACTGACCGCCTGGCTGACCCGCCTTGGCACCGTGTTCGGCGGCGACCACACGTTCGCGGTGCGCCTGCCGTTCCTGCTGATCTCGGCACTGGTGCCGTGCCTGATGGTGCATGTTGCCGCGCGCGAGTCAGGTGCGCGTGATGGCTGGGTCGCTGGCTGCTTCACGTTGCTGTTGCCGCTGGCTGGCAGCCTGGGCGTGATGGCGCTGCCCGATGCGGCCATGGCGCTGGCCACGCTGCTTTGTGTCGACGCCGGCGCCCGGTTGCTGCGCCAGGTCAGCCCGGAGGCGGCCCTGGAGCTCGCGGTCGGCCTGGCATTGGGCGCGTTGTGTCATTACCGCTTCATTGCCGTCATCGGTGTCGGCTTCTTCGCCCTGGCCATGATCGAGGAGGGTCGGCGCGCGCTGCGTGATGTGCGCGTGCTGGTGGCGATCGCCTTCGGCGCATCGGCCTGGACACCGCTGGTGGCATGGAACCTCGACAACGCCGATGCCGGCCTGCGCTTCCAGCTGGTCGATCGCCATCCGTGGTCCTTCCACGCCGACGCGGTGTGGTTCATCGCGATCCAGGCGCTGTTGGTCACGCCATTGCTGCTGGCGGCGCTGGCCGTTGCGGCGCGGCGCGGGTTGGCCAGCCCGACACCCTCGCAGCGCTATTTCGCCCTGCTCGGCACGGGCGTGGTGCTGGGCTTTTTCGCCCTGGGCTTCTTCGCCGACACCGAGCGCGTGAGCTTCCATTGGCCGTTACCTGGTTACCTGGCGCTGCTGCCCTTGCTGCCGGCCGTGCTGTGGCGCTGGCCGCGCGGCTGGCGCCTGGCCACGGCCTGGCTGGCTGGCCTGGGCCTGGTGGCCACCCTGAGCTACTACCTCGCCGTCTCGCAGCCGCACCTGCGCGAGCGCAACGCGGCGCAGAAGTGGTACCCCAGCAATTTTTCCGGATGGGATCCGTTGGCGCAGGCGGTGCGTGCGCGGCTTGCGCAGATGCCGGCGGGGACGCGGGTGGTGGCGGACAACTTCAAGATCGGCGCCGAACTCGGTTTCGCGCTCGGCGATCCGCGCATCGCCGTGCTCGACCACCCGATCAACCACAAGCATGGCCGCGCGCCGCAGTTGCGCCTGTGGGGCCTGCAGAGCGCCGGTCGCGCCGAGTGGGGCGCGCAGCCGGTGCTGCTGGTGGTCGGCGCCACCGAGATCAAGTATCGCGACCTGCTCGATCGCTATCACGACCTGTGCGCGATGGCCGGGCCGCTGCCGCCGCCGGAAGTGCTCAACATCGACCACGGCAGCCAGCGCTTCATGTTGTTCGCGCTGCAGGGCGCGCCGGTCGCGGGCGGCTGCACCACGCCGGCCATGGTCTGGGTCGACACACCGGTGGCCGATGCGCGCGTGGGCCGGCATTTCAGTGTCGACGGCTGGGCGTTCAAGGACGGTGTCGGCCTGGCCGGAGTCGAGGTCACGCTGGACGGCCAGGTCGTCGCCCAGGCCCGTTACGGCCGGCTGTTCCCGGGCCTGACGCAGGTCTGGCCGAAATCCAGCGATCCTCAGCATCCCAACGTCGGCTTCGACGCCGACGTGACGCTGCCGCCGGGAACCTACAAGGCGGGCACCCACTGGTTGGGGCTGCGCCTGCACGGGCGCGATGGCAGCGTGGAAACCTGGGCCGAGCGGCCCATCGAGGTCGAGTAGCGCGTCGCCCCGGGGGGCGCGCTGCCTGAGGGAGTGCCGCCTCAGGGAAGCTCGAACCCCGCCTGGCGCAGCAGGCGCGCCGTTGCAATCAACGGCAGGCCGACCAGTGCGGTCGGATCGCGGCTGTCGATGGCCTCGAACAGGCTGATGCCCAGGCCCTCGGACTTGAAGCTGCCGGCGCAGTCGAACGGCTGCTCGGCGTCGACATAGCGCCCGATCTGGGCGTCATCGAGCGCGCGGAACTCCACTTCGGTCAGGTCGAGCGCCTGCAGCGGCGGCTGCCCGGCCTTCATCACGCACACGCCGGTGTGGAACTGCACGCGCTGGCCGGTCATTGCCGCCAGCTGGGCAATGGCCGCCTGGCGACCGCCGGGCTTGCCCAGCATGCGGCCATCGAACGCGGCCACCTGGTCGGAGCCGATGACCCAGGCGTCGGGGCGGAGCGAGGCGATCGCCATGGCCTTGGCCGCGGCCAGGCGGCAGGCGAGGGCGTCCGGGGCTTCGCCCGGGAGCGGCGATTCGTCGGTTTCCGGTCGCGCGGTCTCGAACGCCAGGCGCAGGCGCGACAGCAGTTCGCGCCGGTAGACCGAGGTCGACGCCAGGATCAGCCTGGGGGGCGATGCGGACACGTCAGGCCATGGGCGCGCGGGCGCGGGCGATCAGCGATAATTGCTGGTCGATCCGGTCGCGTGCGGCATCGATCGAGCTTCGTACCTCGGCCAACTGGGTCAGGCTGGCTTCGCGGCCGTGGTCGCGCAGCCACAGGCGCTGGCGCAGCATCTCGCGCATGGCGTCGCCCACCGGGTCATCGCCGCCGTTGCCGGCGACCGCCTCGATCTCGGCCCGGGCCAGGCGCAGGCGCTCCTCGAGGGCGTCAGCGGCGTCCAGGACCTCGCGGACCGCGCGTTCGCGCCGTCCGGGGCGGTGCCAGGCAAAGCTCAGGGCCGCGATCGCCAGGGTGGAAAGGAGCAGGAGGACGATGGTCACGGGCACGGGCAACTGAACGGGAATGGACCGGAGTTTGAGGCCGGCCCCCGGCCATCCGCAATTGCCGCCGACGAGCGGGCACCAGGACGGCCCCTGGTTTGACAGGATGGGCCTTGATCCCTAACATTCCGCAGCTTATGTCAGCCGACCTGCCCGCGATTCTTGATGTTTGGCGCATGGTGGCGGCGCGGCGCGGCCTCGAAGGCCGTGTGCCGTTGTCATCGCTGACGCGGCTGCGGAACAGTCTGGTCGACACCGAAGGTGAGGTTCGCTTTGCGCTCGAGTTCGATCACGACGCGCTGCGGGTGCCTTATGTCGAACTGCGAATCGATGCCGAGCTGCCGCTGACCTGTCAGCGCAGCCTGGAGCGGTTCCTGTTCCCGGTGAACATCGTGCAGCGCCTTGGCCTGATCCGTGATGAAGCGGACGAGGCGGCGTTGCCAGAGGGATACGAGCCGTTGCTGGTGCCGGAAGATGGCCAGCTGCGGACCGTCGAACTGGTTGAGGACGAGTTGATCCTCGCTATCCCGGTCGTGCCAATCGCGCCCGACACGGAAGCGGTGGAAAGCGACTGGCCGGCGACCGAGCAGGCCGAAGAGCCGGAGCGCGTGAACCCGTTCGCGGCGCTGTCGGCATTGAAGAAACAATCGAACTGAGTTTTTTTGGAGCAAGACCATGGCTGTCCAGAAGTCCCGCGTTTCCCCGTCCAAGCGTGGCATGCGCCGTTCGCACGATGCGCTGTCGCCCAAGCAGCTGGCGACCGACCCGACCACGGGCGAGACCCACCTGCGTCACCACGTCACCGCTGACGGTTACTACCGCGGCAAGAAGGTGATCGACACCAAGTCCAAGGTTGCCGACGAAGAGTAAGCTCTTCGCCCACCGTCGCGCCGCGCGCAGCTCCTCCCGGACTCGCGCGGCCGCCGCACAGCCTGGACTGTCGGAACCGTAAAGGTTCAGCGCGCTCAGCGGCCATCGCGGCGGTGTATTTCCGTCGGCATGGCTGGCGGAGTCCCGACAACGGCTGTGCAGCGGAGTGGCGATGACGCAACAGATTTATTCCCGCATCGCGGGAACCGGCAGCTACCTTCCCGAGAAGGTGCTGACCAATGACGACCTGGCCAAATTCATCGACACGAGCGATGAATGGATTGCCGCGCGCACGGGCATCCGTGAGCGTCATATCGCCGCCGAAGGCGAGACCACCAGCGATCTGGCCTACCACGCTTCGGTGCGCGCACTGGAGGCGGCCGGCGTCGATGCCAAGGATCTCGACCTGATCGTGGTCGGCACCACCACGCCGGATCTGATCTTCCCGTCCACGGCCTGCCTGCTGCAGCACCGCATCGGTGCCGACGGCTGCGCTGCGTTCGACGTCAATGCCGCCTGCTCGGGCTTCGTCTACGCGCTGACGGTGGCCGACAAGTTCATCCGCTCCGGTTCGGCGAAGAACGTGCTCGTCGTCGGCGCGGAAACGCTGACCCGCATGCTCGACTGGAGCGATCGCTCCACCTGCGTGCTGTTCGGCGACGGCGCTGGCGCGGTCGTGCTCAAGGCCGACACCGAGACGGGCATCCTCAGCACCCACATGCACGCCGATGGCGGCAAGAAGGAGCTGCTGTGGAATCCGGTTGGCGTCTCGGTCGGCTTCAAGCCCGAAGAGCCCAATGCCGGCGTCAAGGTGCTGATGACCGGCAACGAGGTCTTCAAGCACGCGGTGAAGGCATTGGATTCGGTCGTCGAGGAAACGCTTGAGGCCAATGGCCTGGATCGTCACGACATCGACTGGCTGATTCCGCACCAGGCCAATCTGCGCATCATCGAAGCCACGGCCAAGCGCCTGGACATGCCGATGGAGCGGGTGATCGTCACGGTCGACAAACATGGCAACACGTCGTCGGGTTCGGTGCCGCTGGCGCTGGACGAGGCGGTGCGCTCGGGTCGTGTCCAGCGCGGCCAGCTGGTGCTGCTTGAGGCCTTCGGTGGCGGCTTCACCTGGGGCTCGGCGCTGCTGCGCTACTGAGTTGAGCGTTCACGCTCCGCCAAACGCCTCCGCTGTCCGCAGCGGGGGCGTTTTCGTTTGTGCGCCCGTGCAGACCCGTACAGGCCCGTACAGACGCACTAGAGCAAACACTCGTATCATGCGCATTCTTTGTCGCAAGGCCTTCACGCGTGACCGTAACCCCCCATACCGATTCGACCCTGGCGTTCGTGTTCCCGGGCCAGGGCTCGCAGTCGCTCGGCATGCTGGCCGAACTGGGCGAACTGCACCCGATCATCCGCGAAGCGTTCGCTGAGGCCAGCGATGGCGCGGGTGTCGACCTCTGGGCGCTCAGTCAGGGCGGGCCGGAAGAAATGCTCAACCGCACCGAGTACACGCAGCCGGCGCTGCTTGCCGCTGGCGCGGCGGTGTGGCGCTTGTGGCAGCAGCGCGGTGGCGCCATGCCGGTGTTGCTGTCGGGCCACAGCCTGGGCGAATACACCGCGCTGGTCGCCGCTGGCGCGTTGTCGCTGAAGGATGCCGCGCACCTGGTGCGCCTGCGTGGCCAGCTGATGCAGGAAGCCGCTCCGGCCGGCACCGGCGCGATGGCCGCCGTGCTCGGTGCCGAGGATGCGCTGGTGCAGGAAGTCTGCGAGAGCGTGTCGGGTACGAGCGTGGTGGTGCCTGCCAATTACAACTCGCCGGGCCAGATCGTCATTGGTGGCCACGCCGATGCGGTCGACAAGGCGATGGCCGTGCTCGGCGAACGCGGCGTGCGCAAGATGGTGAAGCTGGCAGTGAGCGTGCCTTCGCATACGCCGCTGATGCGCGACGCCGCCAACCGCCTGGCCGAAGCCATGGCCGGGATGGCCTGGCACGCGCCGAAGCCGCCGGTGGTGCAGAACGTCGACGCCGGCATCCACGACAACCTCGACGCGATCCGCGATGCGCTCGTCCGCCAGCTCTATCTGCCGGTACAGTGGACCGGTTGCGTGCAGGCGCTGGCTGCCAAGGGCGTTACCCGCGTCGCCGAATGCGGCCCGGGCAAGGTGCTTGCCGGCCTGGTCAAGCGCATCGACAAGTCGCTCGACGGGCGCGCGATCGGTACGCCCGGCGAGTTCGAAACCGCTATCGAAGAATGGAAAAAGGCATGAGCCAGAAACTGCTGACCGGTGAGGTCGCTTTGGTTACCGGCGCCAGCCGCGGCATCGGCGCGGCGATTGCCGACGAGCTGGCCGCGCACGGCGCGACCGTCATCGGTACCGCCACCTCCGAATCCGGCGCCAACGCGATCGGCGAGCGCCTGGCCGGGCACGGCGGCCACGGCCGCGTGCTCGACGTCAGCGACGCCGCCTCGATCGAAACGCTGATCGACGGCATCGCCAAGGACATCGGCGCGATCTCGATCCTGGTCAACAACGCCGGCATCACCCGCGACAACCTGCTGATGCGGATGAAGGACGAGGACTGGCAGGCCATCCTCGACACCAACCTCACCAGCGTCTTCCGCACCAGCAAGGCGGTGATGCGTTCGATGATGAAGGCGCGCAAGGGCCGCATCATCAACATCGCCTCGGTGATCGGCGTGACCGGCAACGCCGGCCAAGCCAACTACGCCGCGGCCAAGGCCGGGATCATCGCTTTCAGCAAGTCGATGGCCCGGGAAATCGGCAGCCGTGGCATTACCGTCAATGTGGTGGCCCCCGGTTTCATCGACACCGACATGACCAAGGCATTGCCCGAGGACGCCAAGAGCGCGATGCTGGGCCAGATCGCCCTGGGCCGTTTTGGCGAGCCTGCCGACATCGCCCGCGCGGTGGCGTTCCTGGCCGGCCCGTCGGCGGCCTACATCACCGGCGAGACGCTGCACGTCAACGGTGGCATGTACATGCCGTAAGGCCTTGCCAAGGCGGCAATGCTTGCGCTTGTAACCATTTGAAGCAAAAGGGCTTTCGCGTATCCTCGCGGACGCCTGCGATTCCACCAATGTTCCTTTAGACTATTCCGTCGAATATCCCGTCCGGGAGGAGTGAGTACCCATGAGCAGCATCGAAGAGCGCGTCAAGAAAATCGTGGTCGAACAGCTGGGCGTCAAGGAAGAAGAAGTCACCAACAACGCTTCGTTCGTCGACGACCTCGGCGCTGACTCGCTCGACACCGTCGAGCTGGTGATGGCGCTCGAAGAAGAGTTCGAGTGCGAGATTCCGGACGAAGAGGCCGAGAAGATCACCTCGGTGCAGCAGGCCATCGACTACGTGAAGGCTCACGTCAAGTCGTAACTGTGCCGTAGCCGGTGCACTAGACCGGTAACGTGGAGGCGGGCCATCCGGCCGACGCGCTTCCTGCAAAACCAGACCGGGGCCGCATTGCGGCCCCGTGTCTTATGAGCCGGTCCATGCGCCGGCGTAGTGTTCGTAGACGGAGTGTTTCATGTCCAATCGCGCCTTCAACCGACGCGTCGTGGTCACCGGCCTCGGCATCGTGTCGCCGCTCGGCAACGACCTGGCCAGCAGCTGGGACGGCATCGTCAACGGCCGCTCCGGCATCGGCCCGATCACCCACTTCGACGCTTCGGCCTTCACCACCCGCATCGCCGGTGAAGTGCGCAACTTCGACATCACCCAGTGGGTGAGCCCGAAGGATGCCAAGAAGATGGAAGAGTTCATCCACTACGGTGTCGCCGCTTCGATGATGGCGATCCAGGACGCCGGCATCACCGTCGACGAGTCCAACGCCGAGCGCATCGGTGCGCTGATCGGCTCGGGCATCGGCGGCCTGCTCGGCATCGAAGAGCAGACGATCAAGTACCACGAAGGCGGCCCGCGCAAGGTCTCGCCGTTCTACGTGCCCAGCACGATCATCAACATGCTGCCCGGCCAGGTCTCGCTGCTGACCGGCATCAAGGGCCCCAATTTCTCGGCCGTTTCGGCCTGCGCCACCGCCAACCATTCGATTGGCATGGCGATGCGCATGATCCAGTACGGCGATGCCGACGTGATGGTCGCCGGCGGCGCCGAACGCGGTTCCTCGCCGACGTCGGTCGCCGGCTTCTGCTCGATGAAGGCGATGTCGACGCGCAACGACGACCCGACCCATGCCTCGCGTCCGTGGGACAAGGACCGCGACGGCTTCGTCCTCGGTGACGGCGCCGGCATCCTGATCCTGGAAGAGTACGAGCGTGCGAAGGCGCGTGGCGCGCGCATCTACTGCGAGCTGTCCGGTTTCGGCGCCAGCTCCGACGCCTTCCACATGACCGCACCGAGCGAGAACGGCGAAGGCCCGGCGCGCTGCATGGTGGCCGCGCTCAAGGACGCCGGCGTCAATGCCGACGAGGTCGGCTACCTCAACGCACACGGCACCTCCACGCCGCTGGGCGACCTCGCCGAGACGCTGGCGATCAAGCGCGCACTGGGCGAGCACGCCTACAAGACCATGGTCAGCTCGACCAAGTCGATGACCGGCCATCTGCTCGGTGCCGCCGGCGGCGTCGAGGCGATCTTCTCGGTGCTGGCGCTGCACCACGGCATCATCCCGCCGACCATCAACCTGGAAGAAGCCGGCGAAGGCTGCGACCTGGACTACGTGCCGAACACGGCGCGCCAGGCCAAGATTGACGTCGCCGTCTCCAACGGCTTCGGTTTCGGCGGCACCAACGGCACGCTGGTGTTCAAGCGGATCTGAGCGCCGCGCCGTGGGTTTGCCTGACGATCCCCGCTGCGGCGGGGATTGTCGTTTCTGGCCTGTCTAAAAACCCTGTCTGAAACCCTGTCTGAAACCCTGTCTGAAAACCCTGTCTAATACGCAGATGCTGCTGACCCGTTCCCTGCCTGCCACCTTCGACCTGCTCTCGCTGCAGCGTCTGTCGCCCGCGCGCTACCCGCTGTTGCTGGAGTCCAGTGCCCACGGCACCGCCCAGGGCCGCTGGGACCTGCTGCTGGTGGCCAGTGGCGATTCGCTGCACCTGGATGGCGACGGCACCACCCATGACGCCAATGGCGCCGTGGTCGACGGCGATTTCTTCGCCGCGCTCGACGCGCAATGGCAATCGCTGCGCGTCGCCCGCGACGAACCACGCTGGCCGTTCCGCGGCGGCTGGGCGTTGTTCTTCGGCTACGAAGCCGCGGCCCAGGTCGAGCCGGTATTGAACCTGCCGCGTGCCGATGGTCGCTTGCCGGTGGCGCTGGCGCTTCGTTGCCCGGCCGCGGTCCTGCGCGACCACACCAGCGGCGAATGCGTGCTGGTGAGCGAAGTCGGCCAGGACGGCCTGGTCGCCACCGTGCTTGCCGATGTCGACTCCGCCGTGCGTTTGCCGGCACTCGCGCCGTGGCGGCCGCCCGCGTCGCTGGAGGAAGACGCGCCGGAGCGCTTCACCTCGGGCGTGCGCCGCGTGCTCGACTATCTCGCTGCCGGCGATGTTTTCCAGGCCAATCTTTCGCGCGGCTGGGTGGCGCGATTCGATGCGCCGCTGCCACCGGCGGCGTTGTTCGAACGCTTGCGCCAGAACAATCCGGCCCCGTTCGCGGGCGTGTTCGCCGGTGCCGACTGGGCCGTGGTCAGCGCCTCACCGGAACGGCTGGTGTCGGTGCGTGGCGATGTCGTCGAGACCCGGCCGATCGCCGGCACGCGGCCGCGCTTCGCCGGCGATGACGACGCCGCGCGCATCCAGGAACTGGTCGGCCACCCCAAGGAACGTGCCGAGCACGTGATGCTGATCGACCTGGAGCGCAACGACCTCGGTCGCGTCTGCTCGCCGGGCAGCGTCGAAGTCGACGAGCTGATGACCGTCGAAAGCTATGCCCACGTCCACCACATCGTCAGCAACGTGCGCGGTCGCCTGCGCGACGACGCGACTCCGGGGCAGGTGATCCGCGCGGTGTTCCCCGGCGGCACCATCACCGGATGCCCGAAGGTGCGCTGCATGCAGATCATCGCCGAGCTCGAGGGCATAGGCCGTGGCGCCTATACCGGCGCAATGGGCTGGCTCAACCGCGACGGCGATCTCGACCTCAACATCCTCATCCGCAGCGCCGAACTGGAGCCGACCCGGGCGGGCGGAGCGACGCTGCGCTTCCGCACCGGCGCCGGCATCGTGGCCGACTCCGATCCGCAGCGCGAGCTCGACGAGACCCGGGCCAAGGCGCGCGGCATGCTGCGCGCCCTTGGAGTGGCCGGATGAGTGCGCCGCAAGTGCGTTACTTCGCCGGCGACCAGCCGCTGCCGGCCCTGCCGGACCACGACCGCGGCCTGGCCTACGGTGATGGCCTGTTCGAGACCGTTCGTGCGCACCGCGGCGAGATGCGCTGGTGGCCTGCGCACTGGCAGCGCCTGCAGCGCGGCGCAGCGATGCTGGGCCTTGTACTTCCCGAGGAGCGCCAGGCCTTTGCCGAGGCCACGCGCCTGCTCGCCGGCGCCGACGCCGTGCTGAAACTGATCGTGACGCGCGGCAGTGGCGGACGTGGCTACGGGCCGCCTTCGGCCGTAATCCCCCACTGGGTGCTTGCCCGCCATCCCTTGCCGCCGGCCTACGACACCGGCCTGAGCCTGCGCTGGTGCGACACACGCCTGGCCGTGCAGCCGGCGCTGGCCGGCATCAAGCACTGCAACCGCCTCGAGCAGGTGCTGGCCCGCGCCGAATGGGACGACCCCGCCATCCATGACGGCCTGCTGTGCAGCAGCGAGGGCGACGTGGTCAGCGCCACCGCTGCCAACGTGTTCATCCTGCGCCAGGGCCAATGGACCACCCCGGCCGTGGACCGCTGCGGCATCGCCGGCGTATGCCGGGCCTGGGCGCTGGAGGCGTTGCCGGCACGCGAGGCGCGCCTGGCTGTGACCGATGTCGAAGCCGCCGACGCGGTTTTCCTGTGCAATGCCGTGCGCGGTATCCTGCCGGTGGCGCGGCTCGGCGCCCGCACATGGCAACCGCATCCGCAGGTGGTCGCGCTGCAGCACCGCCTTGCCGCCGAGCATCCCGCTTTCGCCACGGAGGTTTCGTGAGTCGCAAATCCGCGCGCCGGTCTGCCGGACGTATTTCCTCGGGCTTCCTGTTGCTGTTGCTGCTGGTCGCGGCCGGCACGGGCTTCTGGCTATGGCAGCGCTACACCGGATTCGCCGACGCGCCGATGTCCGGCCTGGAGGCGGACGAAACCGTGATGGTCGAACGCGGCGATTCGCTGCCCACGGTCGTGCGCAAGCTGCGCGAGGCCGGCGTGCGCGAAGGCGACCTGCTCGAATGGCGCGCGCTGGCCAAGCAACTCGGCGCGGCCGGCAAGCTGCAGGTCGGCGAATACGCGATCGAACCGGGTACCTCGCCACGCGCACTGCTGGTGGCGATGCGCGATGGCCGCGTGATCCGCCATCGCTTCACCATTGTCGAAGGCTGGAACATCCGCGAACTGCGCGCGGCCCTGGCCAAAGCCAGGCCGCTCACGCTGGAGTCGGGCAAGCTCGACGATGCCGCGCTGATGAAGGCGGTCGGTGCTCCGGGCCAGCATCCCGAAGGCCGCTTCCTGCCCGAGACCTACCTGTACACGCGCGGCGACAGTGACCTGGATGTGCTCAAGCGCGCGCACGCGGCGATGGACAAGGCGCTCGACGCGGCGTGGCAGCAGCGCAGCGCCGACACCGTTCTCAAGACACCGGACGAGATGCTGGTGCTGGCCTCGATCGTGGAGAAGGAAACCGGCATCGCCTCCGAGCGTCCGCAGATCGCCGGCCTGTTCGCGCGTCGCCTCAAGCTGGGCATGCGCCTGGAAACGGATCCGACCGTGATCTACGGGATCGGCAGCGCCTACGACGGCAACATCCGCAAGCGCGACCTGCGCGCGGACAATCCATACAACACCTACCTCATTGCCGGCCTGCCGCCGACGCCGATCGCGATGCCCGGCATCGGCGCGCTCGAGGCGGTGGCCAAACCTGCGGACGGCGATGCGCTGTTCTTCGTTGCCGTCGGCGATGGCAGCGGGCGCCACCTGTTCGCGCGCACCTACGCCGAGCACCAGGCCAACGTCCGCGCCTATCTTGCGAAGTACCGCGCCGCGCAGTCGGGGAGCCAGTAATGACCAGCCCAGGCACGCCCCTGCAGAGGCAACCGCGTTTCATCACGCTCGAAGGCGGCGAGGGCGCCGGCAAGTCGACCGTGCTGGCGGCGCTGCGCGAGGCGCTGAAGGCCACCGGCGAGGAAATCGTGGCCACGCGCGAGCCCGGCGGCACGCCATTGGCCGAGCAGATCCGCGGCCTGCTGCTGGACACCCACCATGAGCCGCCCACCGCCGACACCGAACTGCTGCTGGTGTTTGCCGCACGCGCCCAGCATGTGCGCGAAACCATCGTGCCGGCGCTGCAGCGCGGCGCATGGGTCATCAGCGATCGCTTCACCGACGCCAGCTACGCCTACCAGGGCGCCGCGCGCGGCGGCGACGTGCAGTTCATCGCCGAACTCGAGCGTCGTGTCGTCGGCATCGCTCCGGCGTTGACGCTGTTGCTGGACGTGCCGGTCGCGATCGGCTTGCAGCGTGCGCGCGGGCGGGGCGCCAGCGACCGCATCGAGAGCGAACGCGAGGATTTCTTCGAGCGCGTGCGCAATGGCTACCTGACGCGGGCATCGGCCGAGCCGGAGCGTTTCCGCGTCATCGACGCCACCCAGCCGGCGGACGTCGTGGCCGCGCAGGCGGTGGCGCACCTGCGTGCGTTCATCGAGAGGGCGCCGGCATGACCGCGATGGCGGCGGCCAGCACGTTCGCGCCCTGGCAACAGCGCGTATACGACCAGGCCGTGGCCGCGCAGGCGAGCGGGCGACTGGCGCACGGCCTGCTGTTCTGCGGGCCGGCGCAACTGGGCAAGCGCGCGGTGGCCGAGCGCCTGGCACAACGGCTGTTGTGCCAGCAGCCGAGCGCGACCGGCGAGCCGTGCGGCAGCTGCCGCAGTTGCCACCTGCTCGCGGCCGGCACGCACCCGGACTACCAGTTCGTGTCGTTCGTGCCGAACAAGGAAGGCACGCGCCTGCGCACGGAAATCGTCATCGACCAGATCCGCCAGATCTCCGACAAGCTGTCGCTGACGCCGCAATACGGCGGCGCGCAGGTGGTGATCATCGACCCGGCCGAGGCGGTGAACCATGCCGCCTGCAATGCCTTGTTGAAGACCCTCGAGGAGCCGGTGCCGGGCCGCTACCTGTGGCTGCTGAGCGCGCATCCGGCGCGACTGCCGGCGACGATCCGCAGCCGCTGCCAGCGCTATGAATTCCGCCTGCCGCAGGCCGCCGAATCGCAAGCGTGGCTGAAACAGCTGGGGCATTCCGACGCCAGTGCGCGCGAAGCATTGGAAGCCGCGCGTGGCCATCCGGGCCTGGCCAACCAGTGGCTCGGCAACGATGGTCTGAAGCTGCGCCGCGAGGTCGCCAGCGACTTGGCCAAGCTCGCGCGCGGCGACATCGGCGCCATCGAGACAGCCCAGCGCTGGGTCGGCGACGAGGATGCCGGCCTGCGTCTGCGCCATGCCGCCGACCTGGTGCTGGCCGACGCCGCCGGCTTGACCGACCCGGGTCGAACGCGCAGTCTGGCTGCGTGGTTCGATCAGGCGAACCGGACCCGCGATCTGCTGCGCACCACGGTGCGGGCCGACCTTGCGGTCACCGAATTGTTGCTGGCCTGGCGCGCCCTCGACGGGCGGCGGGCAGAAGGGGGGAGCAGGGTATGAGCGGCATGAGTTCTGCAGGTGGTGCGCGCCAGGGCATTCTGTCCTGCGCGATCAAGGACAAGGCGCAGCTCTACAGTGCGTACATGCCATTCCTCAAGGGCGGCGGTGTTTTCGTGGCCACGCCCAAGCGTTATTTCCTCGGCGACGAGGTCTTCCTGCTGCTGACGCTGCCCGAGTCGAACGAGCGCCTGCCGGTCGCCGGCAAGGTGGTCTGGGTGACGCCGGTGGGTGCGCAGGGCAATCGTCCGGCGGGCATCGGCGTGCAGTTCGCCGAGACCGCGGAAGGCGAGACGGTCAAGGGCAAGATCGAAGCGCTGCTGGCCGGCACGCTCAGCGCGGAGCGCGCGACGCACACGATGTAGTCGCGCCGCGGCCTGCGGTACTGCGGACTGCGGAGCGGCGTCGCGGTGAACGACGCTCCGGGCTCATGCAAACCTCAACCGCGCAGTGCGCCGCTATCCCAACCCGGGCGCGGCGCGAAACGGTCGCCATAGCGGGCGTGCAACTGCTGCAGGCGCGTGAGCAGCGCGTCGGCGCCGGTTTCGCGGATGTACTGGATCGGGCCGCCGCGGAACGGAGCGAAGCCGGTGCCGAAGATCACGCCGGCATCGAGCAGGTCGGCATCGCTGACCACGCCATCGTGCAGGCATGCGACCGCTTCGTTGAGCAGCGGCAGGATCAGGCGGTCTTCCAGATCAGATGGCGTCTGATAGTCCTTGGGCAGTGCCGGCTTGATCGCCTTGCCGTTCTCCCACTTGTACAGGCCCTGGCCGTCCTTCTTTCCGCGCTTGCCCTGCTGCGGCGGCGTCGCCAGCGAGGAGGGGATCGGCAGGCCGAGGAACGGCGCCAGTTCGCCACCGACGCCGGAGGCAACGTCCAGGCCAACCGTGTCGATCAATTCGATCGGGCCCATCGGCATGCCGAACTTCACCGCCGCCTTGTCGATCGCCGCGCCCGGGATGCCTTCGGCGTATGCGGTCGCGGCTTCGAGCATGTATGGGAACAACACGCGGTTGACCAGGAAGCCCGGCGTGCCCGCCACCGGCACCGGCAGCTTGTCGATCGCCTTGCAGAACGCCGCCAGGCGCTGCTGCGTCTGTGAAGCGACGCGGTCGTGGTGGATGATTTCCACCAGCGGCATCAACGCCACCGGATTGAAGTAGTGCAGCCCGGCGAAATGCGCCGGACGGCCGATGTGTTCGCGCAACTCGGTCAGCGGGATCGACGAGGTGTTGGTGGTCAGCAGCGCGTCGAACTTCATGCGCGGCTCGAGTTCGGCATACAGCTCGCGCTTGGCCTGCGCATTCTCGATGATCGCCTCGATCACCAGGTCGGCGCTGGCAACGCCTTCTCCGGCGAGGTCGCCCTTCAGGCGGGCGCTCACATCCATGCGCTTGGCCTCGTCCTTGACCTTCTTCTCGAACAGCGTCTGCGCGCGCGTCAACGCGCCGTCGATGAAGCGCTGCTCTCGGTCCTGCAACGTGACGTTGAAGCCCTTGTAGGCCGACCACGCGGCGATGTCGCCACCCATCACGCCGGCGCCGACGACGTGCACGTGGCTGATGCCGTGCTCCTTGCCGCCCTGGCCCTTGAGCCGCTCCTGCAGGAAGAACACGCGGATCAGGTTGCGCGCGGTCGGCGTCGAGGCCAGCTTCACCACCGACTTGCGCTCGGCCGACAACAGACTCTGGATGCCGCCGCCGCTGTTGGCCCAGGTATTGATCAGTGCATACGGCGCCGGGTAATGCTCCTTGCGCGCCTTGCGTGCGACCTGCTTGGTCAGCACCGGTGCGAGCAGCTTGCGCGCAGGCAGCGTGTTGGTGGCCCATGCCAGCATGCGCTGCTTGAAGGGACGCTGGCTGCCGCGCAGCGCATAGGCCGCCGCGACATCGATCAGGCTCGACGGATCGGTGACCTTGTCGACCAGGCCATTGGCGCGCGCGGCCGAGGCCGACAGCGTGCGTCCGGTCAGCATCATGTCGAAGGCCGCCGGTGCGCCGATCAGGCGCGGCAGGCGGACACTGCCGCCCCAGCCCGGGTAGATGCCCAGCTTCACTTCCGGCAGGCCGATGCGGGTCGACGGATCGTTGCTGGCAACGCGATAGCGACACGCCAGCGCGATCTCGGTGCCGCCGCCCATGCAGAAACCATGGATCGCGGCGACGGTCGGGCAGGGCAGTTCGGCCAGGCGCTGGAATGTCTGCTGGCCGCGACGAATGGCATCGCCGACGGTGCCCTTGGCATCGAAGGTCTGGAACTCCTTGATGTCGGCGCCGGCAATGAAGCCCGACGCCTTGGCCGAGCGCAGCACCAGGCCCTTGGGCGGATCCAGCGCCAGCCGCTCGAGCAGGGTATCCAGTTCGATCAGGACGTCCTGGCCAAAGGTGTTGACTGGCGCACCGGCGCGGTCGAACGACAGCACCAGGACACCATCGGCGCGAAGCTCGGTCTGCCAGTGCTGGAAGCGGAGACCGTCAAGGCCAGCAATCATTCGGCACCATTCGTTCAGGTATGGAGAGAACGCTATCATCCCGAGGATGTTTCCCCGGCGTCAAATCGGAGTGTGGCGGTTGCCTCGCTGAGATTCCGTGAGGTCGCCGTTGGAATGGCCATTGCAATGGCCATCGGGACGGGTCGATGAGACCCTGACCCTTGGCGCTTGCGGCGCGCAGGGCCCGACCCCATTAATGATCGTGATTGAACTTTCCCCCGACAGGGTTGTCCCATTGTTCGGCCACGGCCGAGCCCACAGGAGTGCCGGCGCGGTATGGCCGAATTAGTGTTGCCCAAAGACGTGGAGTTGGACCAGGAGCTTGTCGGGCGTGTCCAGCGCGGCGACAGTGCGGCCTTCGATGCCCTGGTGCGCAAGTACCAGCATCGGATCACCGCATTGATCGGGCGCTACATCCCCGACTGGAGCGAATGCCAGGACGTCGCCCAGGAAACGTTCATACGCGCCTACCGGGCGCTGCCGAACTTCCGTGGCGATGCCCAGTTCTATACGTGGTTGCACCGGATCGCCGTGAACACTGCAAAGAATTACCTGGTTGCACAGAACCGCAGGCCTCCGACCGACGACATCGACGCCGGCGACGCCGAGCAGTTCGACACCGGCACCCGCCTGCGTGACACCGATACGCCGGAACATGAGTTGCTGCGGCAGGAAATTGAACGAACGCTGATGCGCGTGGTCGAAACCCTGCCTGAAGAATTGCGGACCGCCATCACCATGCGCGAGGTGGACGGCCTGAGCTATGACGAGATCGCGCAGAAGATGGGTTGTCCCATCGGTACCGTCCGCTCGCGCATCTTCCGTGCGCGCGAGGCGATCGATGCGCAACTGCGGCCCCTGCTCGACAACGACTCTGCGGAAGCTTCGAAGCGATGAATACGCCAGCCAACGATCGCGACAACGAAACCCTCTGTGCGCTGTTTGACGGTGAACTGGAGGGCGATGCAGCACGCTTCGCACTCAAGCGGCTCGGTCACGATGCGCAGTGGCGCCAGGCCTGCGACCGCTGGCAACTGTATGGCGACGTGCTGCGTGGCCAGCCCACGGCGTTCGCCGGCAATGGTTTCTCCGAGCGTGTGGCCACGGCCGTCGCACGGGAACCGTCGCTGATCGCGGTCGCCTCGAATGCGACGGCATCGACAGCGTCGCGTTCCCCGCGCAGCGCAGCGGCAAGTCGGCGCGGCTGGATTGGCGGCGCGCTTGCAGCTTCGGTTGCGGTCGCGGCCCTGTTCGTGGGCCGCCCCTTCTCCAACGACGCGGCGCCGGGCGCGAGCGATGCAGCGACCACGCAGGTCGCCGCGACGACGCCTGCGCCCGCCACGCCTGCGCCGCAAGCCCCGGAGCCGGCCTTGCCGGACGCTCCCGATCACCAGGCCGGTCTCAGCGCGGCCGCCGTGGCCGCAGTGGAGGTTCCGCGACGCGCGGCAGAACGCCGTTCGTCCACTCGCAGCCAGAGCCAGCGCGCGGCATTGCGGGCCAGTCGCCAGACTCCGGTCGCGGCGACGGCAGTGGCGTCGGTCGCGCCGGCCGCCGCACTCGCTTCGGTGAGTAGCGATGCGGTGGCGACCAATCCGGTCGCGAGCAAGCCCTTCCAGCCCGAGCATGCCGAGGCGACTGCCAGGCCGTGGCCGCGCGCCGTGCTGCCGCAGTACTCCGGCAGCGCCGGCATCACGGCCAGTTACGGCAGTGGCGCGTCCTCGCCGTCGTTCTATCCGTTTGAACCGAGCCTGGCGCCGACGGCCGAACAGGCCGCCGCCGACAGCGAGTCGTCCGCGCCACGGCGCTGACGGGGCTGCGAGTTTCATGGCGCCGTCGCCGGCGGCGCCGCAGTCCGGATGCCTGCTACAACTTCCCTGCTGCACTCCTGAAATCCGATCTCTTTTGAGGCCGTATTCGATGAACCGTCCGCTTCGCTCGCTGGTCCTTGTCACCGCCATTGCCGCTTCGCTGCCGGTAGCCTGCACCGCGCAGCCGCCGAGCACGCCGATCGCGCCGCCACCGGCCGCGACGCCGGCCGCGCCCCTGGTCAGCGGCCTGCCGGACTTCACCAACCTGGTCCAGCGGGTCGGGCCGGCGGTGGTCAACATCCAGGCAGAGGTCGCGCCGCAGCGCAATGCGCGCGGCGCGCCCGACGACGAGCAGATCCCGGAAATCTTCCGCCGCTTCTTCGGCGACGACATGCCGTTTCCGGGTGGTCCCGGGGCTCCCGGCGGCCCGCGCGGTCCGCGCGGCGGCGGCACCTCGATGGGCAGCGGCTTCGTCATTTCCGCCGACGGCTATGTGATGACCAACCACCACGTCGTCGAAGGCGCCGACACGGTCAAGGTCAAGCTGTCCGACCGTCGCGAGTTCACCGCCAAGGTGGTCGGCAGCGACGAGCAGTCCGACGTTGCGCTGCTCAAGATCGACGCCAAGGGCCTGCCGTTCCTGCGCATGGCCAACGCAAGCTCGACCAAGGCGGGGCAGTGGGTGATCGCGATCGGATCGCCGTTCGGCCTGGACCACTCGGTCACCGCCGGCATCGTCAGTGCGGTCGGCCGCAGCAATCCCTACGCCAATCAGCGCTACGTGCCCTTCATCCAGACCGACGTCGCCATCAACCAGGGCAACTCCGGTGGCCCGCTGCTCAATACCAGCGGTGAAGTGGTCGGCATCAACTCGCAGATCTTCAGCAACTCCGGCGGCTACATGGGCGTGAGCTTCGCCATTCCCATCGACGTGGCCATGGGTGCGGCGGAGCAGTTGCGCGCGACCGGCAAGGTCAGCCGCGGCCAGCTCGGTGTGCAGGTCCAGCAGATCACCAGCGAGTCGGCCAAGGGCCTGGGCCTGCCCGACAGCAGCGGTGCGCTGATCGCCGACGTGCTGCCCGGCAGCCCGGCCGAAAAGGCCGGCATCGAGCGCGGCGACGTCATTCGCGCCGTCGACGGCCGTGCCATCAACGAGTCCAGCGACCTGCCGCCGATCATCGGCTCGATGGCGCCGGGCACCCGGGCCAAGGTCAGCGTTTACCGCAACGGCCGCAACGTCGACCTGACGGTCGTGGTCAACGAGCTGGACGCGACGGTGGCCGGCGGTTCCGGCGCGCCGCGCCCGGCCGCGGGCGATGCCCCGGCGGCCCCGTCCGCCGGCAACGCCCTGGGCCTGGTCGGCCAGGACCTGAGCAGTGGCGAGCGCCAGCGCCTCGGCCTGCGCGGCAACGAGGGCGTGATGGTGCGCAACCCGGGCGATGCCGCCGCAGAGGCCGGGCTGCGCCCGGGCGACGTGGTGCTGTCGGTGGGCCGCAATTCGGTCGCCAGCGCCTCGGCGCTGGATCGCGAGCTGTCCACGGTCAAGCCCGGCCAGACGGTGATGCTGCTGGTCCGCCGCCAGGGCGGCACCCAGTTCATCGCGGTCACCGCCGAAGACGAAGCCAAGGCGGGCTGAGGCCGGCCGCGCAGTGCTCCGCGCGGCCCGCCAGCCGGCGGGCGCCGCTGTGCACACGGTGGCCGGGCAGGGCAGATGGGAAGGGCAGATCGCGGGTGGCCGGAAGAGCGGCCGGAAGGGTCGGACCGGCGCGACCGGGCCGTATGCGATAATCGCGCGTTGATTTTCAAGGAACCGGCTAGCCTCGCGCGGCCCCGCATGCAGCAGATCAGAAACTTTTCCATCATTGCCCACGTCGACCACGGCAAGTCGACCCTGGCCGACCGCATCATCCAGCTCTGTGGCGGCCTCGAGGCCCGCGAGATGGAAGCGCAGGTCCTGGACTCCAATCCGATCGAGCGCGAGCGCGGCATCACCATCAAGGCACAGTCGGTTTCCCTGCCGTACACGGCCAAGGACGGGAAGACCTATTTCCTGAACTTCATCGATACCCCCGGCCACGTCGACTTCAGCTATGAAGTCAGCCGCTCGCTGGCCGCCTGCGAAGGCGCGCTGCTGGTGGTCGACGCCGCCCAGGGCGTGGAAGCGCAGTCGGTCGCCAACTGCTACACCGCGGTCGAGCAGGGCCTGGAAGTGGTGCCGGTGCTGAACAAGATCGACCTGCCCACCGCCGACATCGCGCGCGCCAAGGCCGAAATCGAGGCCGTCATCGGCATCGACGCCGAGGACGCCGTGGCGATCAGCGCCAAGACCGGCCTGAACGTCATCGACGTGCTCGAAGCGATCGTCCATCGGATCCCGCCGCCGAAGCCGCGCGACACCGACAAGCTGCAGGCGCTGATCATCGATTCGTGGTTCGACAACTACCTCGGCGTGGTCTCGCTGGTGCGCGTGATGCAGGGCGAGATCAAGCCGGGCGACAAGCTATTGGTCATGTCGACCGGCCGCACCCACCAGGTCGACAAGGTCGGCGTGTTCACCCCCAAGCGCAAGGACCTGCCCAAGCTCGGCGCGGGCGAGGTGGGCTGGATACACGCTTCGATCAAGGACGTGCACGGCGCGCCGGTCGGCGACACCCTGACTTCCGCGACCGACCCGGCGTCCAAGCCGCTGCCCGGTTTCCAGGAAATGCAGCCGCGCGTGTTCGCCGGCCTGTTCCCGGTCGATGCCGAGGATTACCCGGACCTGCGCGAAGCCCTCGACAAGCTGCGCCTCAACGACGCTGCGCTGCGCTTCGAGCCGGAAAGCTCGGAAGCGATGGGCTTCGGTTTCCGCTGCGGCTTCCTCGGCATGCTGCACATGGAGATCGTGCAGGAACGCCTGGAGCGCGAGTACAACCTCAACCTCATCAGCACCGCGCCGACGGTGATCTACGAGGTGCTCAAGACCGACGGCACGATCGTGCCGATGGACAACCCGGCCAAGCTGCCGCCGGTGAACATGATCGAAGAGGTCCGCGAGCCGATCATCCGCGCCAACATCCTTACGCCGCCCGACTACGTCGGCAACGTGATCACGCTGTGCGAAGAGAAGCGCGGCGTGCAGATCGGCATCAACTACATGGGCGGCCAGGTGCAGATCAGCTACGAGCTGCCGATGGCCGAAGTCGTGCTCGACTTCTTCGACCGGCTCAAGTCGGTCAGCCGCGGCTACGCCTCGCTCGACTACACCTTCCTGCGCTTCCAGGCCGGTCCGTTCGTGCGCGTGGACACGCTGATCAACGGCGACAAGGTCGATGCGCTGTCGATCATCACCCACCGCAGCCATGCCGATCGCCGTGGTCGCGACCTGTGCGAGCGGATGAAGGAGCTGATCCCGCGGCAGATGTTCGACGTCGCCATCCAGGCGGCCGTCGGTTCGCAGATCATCGCCCGCTCGACCGTCAAGGCGATGCGCAAGAACGTCCTGGCCAAGTGCTACGGCGGCGACATCAGCCGCAAGAAGAAGCTCCTCGAGAAGCAGAAAGAGGGCAAGAAGCGGATGAAGCAGGTGGGTCGCGTGGAGATCCCGCAGGAAGCCTTCCTCGCCGTGCTGCAGACCGACAACAAATAATGCCGGGACTGTTGGCATCGCAGCGGGGTGTCGCGGCCGGGTGCGGGAGTACCCCACTTGGCCAAGCCAGCCGCCTCAGGCTGCGCATGACGAACAGCAGATCCCTCGCTATGCTCGGAATGAGAGGGTGCCGGGGGGCGGCCTCTCGCCCGTTCGAGCTCCCGTGTTCCTCCAATTCCGTTTTTCCATTCCCGGCTCTCCCGAGGAGCACGCATGCGTTGGTTTGAAATCATCCTGGTCGTCCTGACCCTGTTCTCCGGCCTGGTCTGGCTGCTCGACAAGCTGTGGCTGGCCAAGCGCCGCGCCGCGCGAGAGGGCCTGCTCGACGACGGCAAGGAGCCGGTGGTCGTCGACTATTCCAAGGCATTCTTCCCGGTGCTGGCGGTGGTGCTGATCCTGCGCAGTTTCGTTGCCGAGCCGTTCCGCATCCCGTCGAACTCGATGATGCCGACCCTGCTGACCGGCGATTTCATCCTGGTCAACAAGTTCACCTACGGCCTGCGCCTGCCGATCAACAACCACAAGTTCGTCGCCCTGGGTGAACCGGCGCGCGGCGACGTGGTCGTGTTCCGCCCGCCGCACCATCCGGACCAGGACTGGATCAAGCGCGTGGTCGGCCTGCCGGGCGACCGCGTCGGCTACCACGACAACCAGGTCACGGTGAACGGCAAGGTCCTCAGCTACGTACCGGTCGGCGTCTACCAGGGCATCGGCAACGGCACCGAGATGACCGGCGCCGAAGAACTGCGCGAGGACCTGCTGGGCCGCGAGCACAGCGTGCTGGAACGGACCAACCTGCCTTTCCTCGACCAGGGCGAGGGCGACTGGGTGGTGCCGCCGGGTCACTATTTCGTGATGGGCGACAACCGCGACAACAGCGAAGACAGCCGATACTGGGGCTTCCTGCCGGAGCAGAACCTGCGCGGCAAGGCGTTCCTGATCTGGATGAACTTCGACGGCGGCGTCGACCGTTCACGCATCGGCAGCCGGATCAAGTAATACTGGCCAGGCATGGCTGCAACTGAAACACCGCCCGCGCCGTCCAGGGGGACTGCGACGACGCTCGGGCGGCACACAAACATTGGGGGATGGTTGAAATGAAGCGTACGCAGAGCGGCATGACCCTGATCGGGTTCGTCCTGGTGCTGGCCGTGGCCGGCGTGTTCATCT
Source organism: Lysobacter sp. TAF61 (assembly GCF_052113485.1). Lineage (NCBI taxonomy): Bacteria > Pseudomonadati > Pseudomonadota > Gammaproteobacteria > Lysobacterales > Lysobacteraceae > Lysobacter > Lysobacter sp. TAF61. The sequence goes on along the minus strand of NZ_JBFRDH010000001.1, from coordinate 705,743 downwards.
ACATGGGCATGAAGCTGATTCCGATGTACTCGGAGTTCTTTGCCGTCAAGGAAGCGCTGAGCCAGCTGTCGAAGGAGTCGGGCATCAGCCAGCAGGATCCGGCGTCCATCAAGGCCGCGTTCTTCAAGCGCCTCGACATCAGCTACGCCGAGAGCGTGAAGCCGGAAGACGTCAAGATCGCGCGCAAGGATGCCGGCTACACGATGGCGGTCGAGTACGAAGTGCGTCGCCCGCTGATCGCCAACATCGACGTCGTCGGTCACTTCAGCGCCGAGCAGCTCTTGAGTCGAACGGCGCTGGATGAGTGACCGGATCGGCTATCGCTTCAACCATCAGGGCCTGCTTGAGCAGGCCCTGACGCATCGCAGCGCAGGCGCACCGCACAACGAGCGGCTGGAGTTCCTCGGCGATGCACTGGTCAACCTGATCGTCGCCGAAGCGCTGTACACGCACTGGCCGCGTGCCGACGAAGGCGCGCTGACGCGGGCCCGCGCCGAACTCGTGCGCGAGTCCGCACTCGCGCCGATCGCCCGCGAACTCGAACTCGGGGCAAGACTGACCCTCGGCCCTGGCGAAATGAAGTCCGGAGGCCACCGCCGCGACTCGATCCTGGCCGACGCCCTGGAAGCGGTGATCGGCGCGATCTACCTGGATTCGGACTTCGCCACCTGCCGTGCCGCGGTCCTGCCGTGGTTCGGCGCCGCGATCGCCGCATTGCCGCCGCCGCACAAGGTCGGCAAGGACGCCAAAACCCGCCTGCAGGAATGGCTGCAGGGCCGCCAGAAACCACTGCCGGTCTACGCCCTGCTGAGCGAGAGCGGCGAAGACCACGCCAAGAGCTTTGTCGTTACCTGCACCCTGGCCCAGCCCCCGCTGCTGACCCAGGGCGAGGCCGGCTCGCGCCGCGCCGCCGAGCAGATCGCCGCGGAAGTGGCGCTGGAACGCCTGAAGATCGACGATTGAGCCGCTAACGCGATCAAAGTCGCGGGCGCCCTCTGGGCCACGTCCATAATTGTTTGCCCTCGGCCCCCCGCAAGCCGACAATCTCCCCAATGAACACCCCCACTCATCGCGCCGGCCATGTCGCCGTCATTGGCCGTCCCAACGTCGGCAAATCCACCCTGGTCAACGCGCTGGTCGGCGCCAAGGTCAGCATTACCTCCAGCCGCCCCCAGACCACGCGCCATCAACTGCTCGGCATTGCCACCTTCCCCGAAGGCCAACTGCTGCTGGTCGACACCCCCGGCATCCACCGCGAACAGAAGCGCGCGATGAACCGCTGGATGAACCGCGCCGCCCGCGGCGCCCTGGAAGGCGTGGACACCGCACTGCTCGTCGTGCGCGCCGGCCAGTGGGACGACGAAGACTCCCTCGCATTTGACGCCCTGAAAAAGGCTGGCATGCCCGTGGTGCTGGTCGTCAACCAGGTCGATCGCATGAAGGACAAGGCGGCGCTGCTGCCGTACCTGGCCAAGGTCAGCGAAGGCCGCGATTTTGCCGGCGTGCACCCGATCTCCGCACTCAAGCGCAGCGGACTGGAAGCCCTGGTCAAGACCGTGCTCGCACAACTGCCCGAACAGGAAGCCCTGTACGGCGAAGACGAAATCACCGACAAGAGCCAGCGCTTCCTCGCCGGCGAAATGGTGCGCGAACAGCTGATGCGCCAACTCGGCGAAGAACTGCCGTACGCGACCACGGTCGAGATCGAGAAGTTCGAAGTCGACGGCAACCTGCTGCGCATCGGCGCGGTGATCTGGGTCGAACGCGATGGCCAGAAAGCGATCGTGATCGGCAAGGGCGGCGAACGCCTGCGCGAGATCGGCGCGCGTGCGCGCCAGCAGATGGAGCGCCTGTTTGGCAGCAAGGTCTTCCTGGAAACCTGGGTGCGCGTGCGCGAAGGCTGGTCCGACGACGAAGCAGCGCTGCGGGCGTTCGGTTATCACGACTGAGGCCAACACGGGCACCGGCACGTGCGCCTGAGCAACGAACCCGCGTTCGTCCTGCATGCCCGGCCATGGCGCGAGACCAGCCTGCTGATCGAAGTGCTCAGCGCCAATCACGGCCGGCTGGGGCTGGTCGCACGCGGCGTGCAGGGGCCCAAGCGCCAGGTGCTGCGCGCCGCATTGCAGCCGCTGCAGTCGATCCGCTTCGATGCCGTGCAGGTCGGTGAACTGGCGCGGCTGAATTCCGCCGAGGCGATCGATGTGGCGCCGAGGCTGGGTGGCGAGGCGATGCTGGCCGGGTTCTATCTCAACGAACTGACCCTGCGCCTGGCCCCACGGCAGGATCCCGCGCCAGACCTGTACGACGCCTACGCCGTCGCGCGGGCGCGCATCGGCGCCGGCGAGTCACTGGGCTGGACGCTGCGCCGCTACGAACGCGATCTGCTCGATGCCCTGGGCTTCGGCTTCGACTGGCGCCACGACGGCGAGGGCACACCCATCGACCCGGCCGCGCGCTATCGCCTCGATCCCGAGCAGGGCCCCAGCCGTCTGCTCAGCGACCGCGGCCACGGCGACCGCAGCAGCGCCGCCACCGGGCGCGCGCTGCTGTCCCTGGCCGATGACCGGATGCCCGATTCCGACGATCTGCAAGGCCTGCGCCGGTGCATCCGCGGCGTGCTCGCGTTCCACCTCGGCGCGCGCGGACTGAAGTCCTGGGAAATGCTGGCCGAACTGGGCCGCGTCGCACCTCGGCGCGAACCCGCCGCTCCGGAAGGTTGACCGCGGCTGGCGAGCCGACCGTCGCGGCTGCCGCTATAGCGATGCCAGTGTTTCCCTTGCCGCCAGCTCGAAGGCGTCGCGCAGCGCCGGCGATGCCGGTTCGCGATGCAATGCCTGCACCGTCGAGCCCAGGCGCAGCGCCCCGACGAAACCACAGCTGGCGTGCATGCGATGCAACTCGGCGCGCATGCGTTCGCCATCGCCGCGCGCACCGGCCTCGGCGATCGCCTGCAGCGACTTGGGAAGTTCCAGCGCGAACAGCGAACGCAACGTATCGACGTGCGCGCGATTGCCATTGAGGGCGCGCGCCGCGGCCTCGTAATCCCACAGCGGCAGTGGCATGTCGGCCACCGCCGAGACCCGCGACGCGTCACCGCCCAGGCCGAGCATCCGCCGCACCGCCGACTGCACGGTCGCTGCCGGCATCGGCTTGACCAGCACATCGCCGAACCCGGCCGCCAGGAGCGCATCGAGGATGGCCGCTTCGTGCGCCGCCGTATGCGCCAGCGCCGGCGTGTCGGGGCATTGCTCGCGCAGCCGCGCGAGCAGTTCGCTGCCGCTGCCGTCGGGCAGGCGGGCATCGATCATCCACAGTGCGTAGTCCTGCGTGGACGCCAGCGCGACCGCGGCGGCCAGGCAGTCGGCGGCGTCGACCTCGGCCGGCACGGCTGCCAGCGCGGCGGTGAGGAACGAGCGGCTGATCGGATCGTCCTCGACCAGCAGCACGCGCGGTCGGGTCATGTCGGCTTGCGCCGGGGGCGGTCGTTCCTGCAACGTCATCGCCGAGTAGCGTCCTGTAGGTATGCTGCGCCCATGTCGCGAGGGATCTTACGCCTGCTGCTGGGCTGCCTGCTGGCCGTGCCATTGCTGGCGGCCGGGGTGGCGCATGCGCGCACGGCGCAGGCGCGCATTGCCCGCGTCACGCTCGCGGTAGCCACGATGTCGGATGTGCAGGTGCGCCTGGAATGGCCGGCGCAGGCGGTACAGGGAATGCTGGAACTGCGGGCAGGGCGGATCGATGCGCCGGAACTGGGCTACGGCTATCGCAATGTCACGTGGCGCTGCCCGCTGTCGCGCGAGCGAGACCGCTGGCGATGTGAAGGCGAGGTCCGTTCCGGGAACAGCCGGCCTCTGCGGTTGGCGCTGGACCTCGACCCGGCACGCACCGATGTCCGCCTGAGCCAGGGTGACGGTGCACTCGCCCTGCAGCGTCTGGCGAGCACGCCCGACTTGACCCGCATCGATCTCACGCGCGTGCCCATTGCCTGGGCCCAGGCCCTGCTGGCCCGGTCCTGGCCCGATGGCCGGCTCAAGGCCGGCACCGCCAGCGGCCAGCTGGACATCGTCGCACCGGCGAAAGCGCCGTTGCGCATCAGCGGTCCACTGCAGTTGCGCGCGGTCGCCTTCGATACCGCCGACGGCACCATCGCAGGCGAGAACATCGGCGCCCGGCTCGACATCGATGCGGAGCTGGCGGCGACCACGCACGTTGGCATCGACGGCCAGTTGCAAGGCGGCGAGATGCTGTTCGGCAACGCCTACCTGTCGCTGCAGCAGCGCCCGGTCGACCTGCGCGTGCAGGCGACGCAGGACGAAACGGGCGGGTGGCAGTTGCCGACGCTGGCCTGGAACGACCGCGGCATCCTCCGTGTCGACGCCAGCGCCGCGCTGGACCCGCAACTGCAGTTGCGCACGCTCGATCTGCGCGCGCACAGCGGCAACCTGTCGCCGTTGCGCGATGGTTATCTCACCGGCTTCCTCGGCATGGCAGGCCTGGGCGAACTGCGCCTGGGCGGCGCTGCCGATGTCCGCCTGCGGGTCGAACGCGGCGACCTGCGCGAAGCCGACCTCAACCTGCAATCGGCAAGCGCCGACGATCCGCGCGGAGGCTTCCGCTTCGAAGGCCTCGACGGCAACGTGCGCTTCTCCTCCACCCGCACCCTCGAAAGCGAACTGCGCTGGAGCGGCGGTTCGTTGCACGGTCTGGCCTTCGGTGCGGCGCGATTGCCGCTGCTGAGCAACGACGGCGTGCTGCAACTGCGCCAGCCGGTATCGATCCCGTTGCTGGGCGGGCGCGCGGGTTTCGATCATTTCCAGCTGACCCCGCCGGCCGCGGACAAGGGTCTGGAGATCCGGTTCGGCCTCGAGCTGGAGCAGCTCGATGTCGCCCAGCTTTCGACCGCACTGGGCTGGCCGGCCTTTACCGGCCAGCTGACGGGCCACATCCCGCAGGCCCGTTACGCCGATGATCGCCTCGACTTCGAGGGCGGCCTGGCGATGGAGCTGTTTGGCGGCACGGTGCAGGTGTCGTCACTGGCGATGGAGCGTCCGTTCGGTGTCGCTCCGACCTTGTCGTCCGACATCGCCTTTGACGACATCGACCTGGAATCGCTGACCGGCGTGCTCGGTTTCGGCACGATCACCGGCAAGCTCGACGGCCGCATCGCCGACCTGCGCCTGGTCGATTGGCAGCCGGTGGCATTCGATGCGCGCCTGCAATCCGATGCCGATGCCGCCAAGGCCTCCGGCGTGCGCCAGCGCATCAGCCAGCGCGCCGTGCAGGACCTGTCCAGCGTCAGCGACGCCTCGTTCGTCAGCAGCCTGCAATCGCAGCTGATCGGGCTGTTCGACGACTTCGGCTATCGCAATCTTGGTATCGCCTGTCGGCTCGTCGACGAGGTCTGCGAAATGGAAGGGCTGGGTTCAGCCGGACCGGGATTTATTATCGTCGACGGCTCCGGCCTGCCGCGCCTGAGCGTGGTCGGCTTCAACCGTCGGGTCGATTGGCCGACCCTGCTCGAGCGCCTTATCGCCGCCAGCAGCGGCGACGTCAAACCGGTCTTCGAGTAAGGTAAGCCACGCTTCAATCCGCACAGTGCGTACTGGCGCGGACACCGCTCACAGGAGAACAACATGCGCCGTTGGATGGGGGTACCGGTCGCCGCCGTGATGCTGACTGCCTGCGTCACGATCAACGTCTATTTCCCGGCCGCGGAGGCCAAGGAAGCGGCCAAGGAGTTCGTCGAGAAGGTCATCGGCGACGACGCCCAGCAGCCGCAGCCCAAGCCGCAGGACAAGCCGGGCGGGCAGAGCGCTTCGTTGACGCCGGCGGGTTCGCAATCGCTGGCCTCGCGCATCGACTGGCTGTCGCTGGTGGGCATCGGTTCGGCCCAGGCCCAGGACCAGCCGGACATCAACATCAAGACCCCGGCGATCCAGGCGATCCAGTCGCGCATGGCTTCGCGCTTCGACAGCCAGCTGCGCCCGCATTTCGATTCCGGTGCGCTGGGCTTCGCCAATGACGGCACCATCAGCGTTCGCGACGCGGCCAAGATCCCGCTGCCCGAGCGCGTCGGCGTGAACCAGGCCGTGGCCGAGCAGGGCCGCGATGCCAAGGCCGTCTACCGCGAGATCGCCGTGGCCAACAACCATCCGGAGTGGGAACAGCAGATCCGCGCCGTGTTCGCGCGGCAATGGGTGGATAGCGCACGCCCGGGCTGGTGGGTGCAGGACGCCGGTGGCGGCTGGAAGCAGAAGTAAGCGCTGAAACCCTCCCCCTCGCGGGGGAGGGACAGGCCACGAAGTGGCCAGGGAGAGGGGGAGGGTGCCCGATCTGCGACAATAGTCGGCCCCCTGCATCACGCCAGCCGCTGTGGCCCGCATAGATCAAACCCCCTTCGCAGTAGAAATCACCGGCCTGACCCACGATGGCCGCGGCGTCGCCCGCCGCGCCGACGGCAAGGCCGTGTTCGTCGCCGGCGCCTTGCCCGGCGAGCGCGTCATGGCCTCGCAGACTGGCCGCCACCGCAGTTTCGACGAGGCGCGCACGGTCGAGGTGTTGACCGCCGCGCCCGAGCGGGTCGAGCCGCGTTGCCCGCATTTCGGCACGTGCAGCGGCTGCGCCCTGCAGCACTATGCCGAGGACAAGCAGATCCTCGCCAAGCAGAACGTGCTGATGGAGAACTTCGAGCGCATCGGCCATGTCACGCCCGAGCGCATCCTCGCGCCATTGACCGATGCCTCCTGGGGCTACCGTCGCAAGGGCCGCTTCTCGGTGCGTCGCGTCGAGAAGAAGGACAAGACCCTGGTCGGCTTCCGCGAGACCGATCCGCGCTTCGTCGCCGACCTGCGCGAATGCCACACCGTGATCCCGCAGATCGGCCAGAGCATCCCCGCGCTCGCGGCGCTGGTCGACGGCTTGCAGGCGCGTCGCGAGATCCCGCAGATCGAATTCATCGCCGGCGATCCGACGCCTGACTTCAATGGCATCGCATTGACGATCCGCCACCTGGTGCCGCTCACCGATGCCGACAAGAGCGCCATCGTCGCCTTCGGCCAGGCGCACGGCTTCGCGATTTTCCTGCAGCCGGCGGGCGTGGACAGCGTGCACGCGCTGTGGCCGGCCGAGCCGAGGCTGGCTTTCAGCCTGCCGCAATGGAACCTGGAGTTCCTGTTCCGTCCGCTCGACTTCATCCAGGTCAACGCCGGCCTCAACGGCAAGATGATCCAGCACGCCATCGACCTGCTGCAGCCCAGGGCCGACGACCGCGTGCTCGATCTGTTCGCCGGCCTGGGCAATTTCACCCTGCCGCTGGCACGGCAGGTGCGCGAAGTGGTCGGGGTGGAAGGCGAGGCCGGACTGGTGCGTCGCGCCCGCGAGAACGCCGCGCACAACGGCATCGCCAACGCCGACTTCCATGCCGCCGATCTGGCCAAGGATCTCAGCGGCGAATCCTGGATGAAGCAGGGCTTCGACAAGCTGCTGCTCGATCCGCCGCGCTCGGGCGCCGATTTCGTGCTGGCACAGCTGCCGTTGAAACAGTTCGAGCGCATCGTCTACGTCAGCTGCCATCCGGCCTCGCTGGCGCGCGATGCCGGCTTCCTGGTCAACGAACGCGGCTGGAAGCTGCGTGCCGCCGGTGTGATGGACATGTTCCCGCACACCGCGCACGTGGAGTCGATCGCGTTGTTCGAGCCGGGCTGACCGGGCACATTGGCTGGACGGAGATCTGCATGGGCATCGAAATCGAACGCAAGTTCCTGGTCACCGGTGACGGCTGGCGCGCGGCCGCGCGCGAGGTCGTGCCGATGGCGCAGGGTTACATCAACGACCAGGCGGCGATGGACACCGGCGCGATGAAGGCATCGGTGCGCGTGCGCATCGCCGGCGACGAGGCCTTCCTCAACCTCAAGTCGCGCGAGCTGGGGCACACCCGCCAGGAGTTCGACTACCCGATCCCGGTCGAAGATGCGCGCGGCCTGCTGGCGCTGTGCGTTGGCGGACTGGTCGACAAGCGTCGCCACTACGTCGAGCACGAAGGGCACCTGTGGGAAGTCGACGAGTTCCTCGGCGACAACGAAGGCCTGGTGGTGGCCGAGATCGAACTGTCGTCGGCCGATGAGGCCTTCGCCCGGCCCGACTGGATCGGCGCGGAAGTCACCGAGGCGGTGCGCTACTACAACCTCGCACTGGCCACGCGGCCTTACGCGCAGTGGAGCGAAAGCGAGCGTTCCGGCGCGGTTGCTTCGACGCACTGAGTCCCCAACTCCATGGCCATGAACACCAAACCCCTGCGCATCGATATCTGGTCCGACGTGGTCTGCCCCTGGTGCTGGATCGGCAAGCACCGCCTGCGCGCGGCGCTGTCGCAGCTGGGCGAAGCCGGGCAGAACGCGGAAATCCACTGGCATGCGTACCAGCTCGATCCGGAATCCGACGAGACTCCGGTGCCGCTGCGCGAGGCCTACGAGCGCAAGTTCGGGGGTCCTGAGCGCACCGCGCAGATCCTGGCGCAGACCCAGGCAACCGGACGCGCCGAAGGCCTGCCGTTCGACTTCGACCGTGGCCAGGTGCGCGTGAGCACCCTCAAGGCGCACCGGCTGGTCTGGCTGGCCGGCCGCGAAGGCGATGCGGACAAGGTGGGCGAGGCGTTGTTCCGCGCCCACTTCGCCGAAGGTCGCAACCTTGCCGACACGCAGACGCTGGTCGATGCCGGCGCCGCCGGTGGGCTGTCGGCGCAGCGCGTGCGCGCGATGCTCGATTCCGACGAAGGCGTGGCCGAAGTCCGCGCGCAACTGGGCCAGGCCAGCGCGCTGGGCATCCAGGCGGTGCCGACCTTCGTCCTCGACGGGCGCCTGGCAGTGCAGGGCGCGCAGACCCCCGATGTGTTCCGCGATGCATTTGCCCGGCTCGGCATCGTGCCGACGGCGGGCGCCACGGATGCCTGAACCGCCGCGTCGCGGGGCTGCCGCGACCGGCCATCTGCGCGACAATGCGAGGCCGCGCCCCTGGCGCAGCCCCCACCGCCTGGAGTTTTCCGCATGCTCGTGATCGGCGTCGCCGGCACCGAACTTACCGCGCAGGAGCGCGACTGGCTGCAGCACGACGCCTGCGCCGGCGTGATCCTGTTCACCCGCAACTTCGCCTCACGCGACCAGGTCGCCGAGCTCTCGGCCGCGATCCGCGCCGCGGCCGGGCGCCCGCAGCTGATCTGCGTCGACCAGGAAGGCGGTCGCGTGCAGCGTTTCCGCGAAGGCTACAGCGCGCTTCCGCCGCTGCAGGGTTTCGGCAAGCTGTACGCCGACGATCGCGAGGCCGCGCTCAAGCTGGCCGAGGAACACGCCTGGCTGATGGCCACCGAAGTGCAGGCCAGCGGCGTCGACCTCAGCTTCGCCCCGGTCGTCGACCTGGGACGCGGCAACCTGGCGATCGGCAATCGTGCGTTCTCGGAAGATCCCGCGGTCGTCGCCGAATTCACCCGCGCCTATGTGCGCGGCATGCACGCGGCCGGCATGGCCGCCACGCTCAAGCACTTCCCGGGCCACGGCTCGGTGCAGGCCGACACCCATTTCGATGACGCCGTCGACCCGCGCGGGCTCGATGAGCTGCGCGCGACCGACCTGATCCCCTTCGTTGCCGGCATCAACGCCAAGGCCGATGCGGTGATGATGGCGCACGTGAAGTACCCGGCCGTCGCGCCGGAGCCGGCGGGTTATTCGAAGTACTGGATCAACGACGTGCTGCGCCACGAGATGAGTTTCCGCGGCGTGGTCTTCAGCGACGACATCGGCATGAAGGCGGCGTTCTCCGCCGGTGGCGTCAAGGCGCGCATCGACGCGCATTACGATGCCGGCTGCGACGTGGTGCTGGTCTGCCACCCGCAGCTGGTCGAGGAATCGCTGGCGGCCGTGCAGGGGCGCGCGTTCAACACGATGGCGCTGACCGGCCTGATCGGGCGCGGCGCGATGGGTTGGGACGGCCTGCTGGCCGATAGCCGCTACGGGTCTGCGCGTAGCCATCTGGAGGGCCTGGCGTGATGAGCATCCCTGTTGCGAAGACCAATGACCTGGCGGCCGCACTGGCCAATTCCGACCTGCTGATCGACCGGCCCACGCTGGAGCAGGCGATCAGGCAGATGGCCGCGCCGATCCGCGCCGACTACGGTAACGACGACGTGCCGGTCTATCTGACGATCATGCACGGTGGCCTGCCGTTCGCCGCGCAACTGGCGATGGAAGTCGGCGCGCTCGGGCTCGACCTGGAGTTCGACTACCTGCATGCCACCCGCTACCGCGGCACCACCTCCGGCGGCGAGCTGACCTGGAAGCATCGCCCGGCGACGCCGCTGCAGGGCCGCCGCGTGCTGCTGGCCGACGACATCCTCGATGAGGGCCATACGCTGGCCGCGATCCGCGCGTGGTGCCTGGAGCAGGGTGCGCGCGACGTGCGCATCGCCGCGCTGGCGGTGAAGGTGCACGACCGTTGCGTGCCTGGACTGCATGCCGATTACGTCGGCGTCGAGGTGCCGGACCGCTATGTGTTCGGCTATGGCATGGACTACCACGAGCAGGGGCGCAACCTGCCGGCCATCTACGCGTTGAAGGATTGAGCGGATGAGTGGAATCGCATTGGCCGTCATCGGCGGCACGGGCCTGTACAAGCTGGCCGCGCTGCGCGACGTGGAAACGCTGCAACCGTCGACGCGCTTCGGCGCGCCGTCCGGGCCGATCCGGCTCGGCACGCTGGACGGTCACCGCGTTGCCTTCCTCGCCCGCCATGGCGAAGGCCATTCGCTGCCGCCGCACAAGATCAATTACCGCGCCAATCTGGCCGCGCTGCAGTCGCTGGGTGCGCAGCGGGTGCTGGCGCTCAATACGGTCGGCGGCATCGGCGATCGTTTCGGGCCGCGCGTGCTGGCATGCCCGGACCAGTTGATCGATTACACCTGGGGACGGGTGTCAACGATTTGTGAAGAAGAGGGCGCCGAGGTGCTCCATGTCGACTTCGGTGAGCCGTACACGCGCGCACTGAGGCAGGAAGTGGTCGCGGCGGCCGGCAAGGCGGGCGTGGCGATGGTGGCTGGCGGTTGCTACGGCGCCACCCAGGGGCCGCGCCTGGAAACCCGCGCCGAGATTGCCCGGATGCGCCGCGACGGTTGCGATCTGGTCGGGATGACGGGCATGCCCGAGGCCGGCCTGGCGCGCGAATTGGGCCTGGATTACGCCTGTCTGGCCATCGTCGCCAACTGGGCGGCCGGTGCCGGCCCGGACCCGGACGAGGTCATCACGCTGCAGGATGTGCTCGACAACGTGGCCGTGGCGTCGGCCGGTCTGCCGGCGCTGCTGGCGGCATTGCTCGACCGTTCGGCGCCAGGGTGATTGTCAAGCCGGCGTTCAGTTTGCATACTCGACCGGCGCTTGGGTCCGGTTGTCGGGCCCTGCGCGACAACGCATCCAGCATGAGGTTGATAAGGACATGCAGTACGGCACCGTGAAATGGTTCAACGACGCCAAGGGCTTCGGGTTCATTTCGCCCGAGGACGGCAGCGCAGATGTGTTCGCGCATTTCTCTGCGATCAACGCCAAGGGCTTCCGCAGCCTGCAGGAAGGCCAGCGTGTCAGCTACGAGCTGACGCAGGGTCCGAAGGGCGCGCAAGCGTCGAACATCACGCCTGTGGCGTGATCTGACGCGAGCCTGGCAATACCGGCTTGGGAGGCCCCGCATTGCGGGGCCTTTTTTTTGGTCACGGCCAGCGGCGGTAGAGGCCTAGAATCGACCCATGCCCGCGTCGGAGTCGCAGATGGAACCGCTGCCGCCGTTTGCCACGCACCTGGTCGAGAACCAGCCGCCCGAGTTCGGGCCGCGCGATCTGTGGCGCGATGACAGTGCGCTGTCCGAAGCGGTCGTTCGCGAGGGTGGCGGCGACTTTGCCGACGCGCTGGCAATCTATGGCGCGCTGGCGGGCGACGAGTTGTACCGGCTCAGCTTCGATGCTCACCGCGATCGGCCGCGACTGCGGACGCACGACCGCTTTGGCCATCGCATCGACCTGGTCGAGTTCCATCCCAACTATCACCGGGTGATGCAGGCCGGCGTCGAGCATGGGGTGGCGGGGCTGTCGTGGGCGCAGCCGCGGCCGGGTTCGCATGTCGCACGCGCGGCGCTGAGTTATCTGCATCATCAGGTCGAGCCGGGGAGCAGTTGTCCCTTGACCATGACCCATGCCGCGATTCCGGTGCTGCGGCATTCGCCGGCGTTGCACGAGTGGGCGGGCAAGGCGATATCGCCGTACTACGACCCGCGCGATGTCGGCATCGAGCACAAGCTTGGCGTGACCCTGGGCATGGGCATGACCGAGAAGCAGGGCGGCAGCGATGTTCGCGCCAACAGCACGCGCGCCACGGCGCTGGCGGCCGATGGCGAGTATCTGCTGGTCGGGCACAAATGGTTCTTCTCGGCGCCGATGTCCGACGGTTTCCTGGTGCTGGCGCAGGCGCCGGCAGGGCTGACCTGCTTCCTGTTGCCGCGCTGGCGTCCGGACGGTGGCAAGAACGCGTTTCGGCTGATGCGGCTCAAGGACAAGCTGGGCGACTGGTCGAATGCGTCGTCGGAGGTGGAGTTCGACGATGCCTGGGCGTGGCGCATCGGCGAGGAAGGTCGCGGCGTGGCGACCATCATCGAGATGGTGATGCTGACACGCCTGGATTGCATGCTCGGCGCGGCCGCCGAGATGCGCATGGCGCTCGCGCAGGCCATGCACCATACCCACCATCGCCGTACGTTCGGCAAGCGCCTCGCCGAGCACGCGCTGATGCGCAACGTGCTGGCCGACCTGGCCATCGAGGCGGAGGCGGCGATCACGCTGTCGATGCGCGTGGCGCGCGCGGTCGACCGTTCCGCGCTCGACCCGCGCGAAGCCGCCTTCGCCCGCGTCGCCACGGCGATCGGCAAGTACTGGATCTGCAAACGCGCGCCGGCCTTCGTCAACGAAGCCCAGGAGTGCCTGGGCGGTGCCGGTTATGTCGAGGAGTCGATGCTGCCGCGGCTGTACCGGCAGGCGCCGCTCAATTCGATCTGGGAAGGCAGCGGCAACATCCAGTGCCTGGACGTGCTGCGTGCGCTGCAACGTGAGCCGCAGACGGGGCAGGCGCTGCTGGCCGAACTGGACGCGGCATCGCACCTGGATCCGGATTTCGACGCCGAGCTGAAGGCCTTGCGGCCGGTGCTGGTCGGCGAGGCCCAGGTGCCCGAAGTGGAGGCGCGGCGCTGGGTGGAAGCGCTGGCGCTGGCACTGCAGGCGAGCCTGCTGCTGCGCAACGGCAGCCCGATCGCGGAACCGTTCTGCTGCAGCCGGATCGGTGGCGATCACGGCAATGCGCTGGGCACGCTGTCGCGCGATTTCAATCTGGGGCCTCTCATCGCGCGGGCCTGGCCGCCGGATTGAGCGCGCCTCGACTGCGCACGGCTGTACGGTGATGAGGAAGGACGTAGCCCGGGCAATTGGAGCGCACACGGGATCGAACGAGGATCGACCCGGGTGACACACGTCCTTGCCCGGGCTACGGAAACTGGCCGCGCCGCGCTACCAGATGCCGATCCGCGGTTCGAAGGAGCGGCTCTTGACGTGGTGCGTCGCCTGGACGTTGATGCTGCTCGGCACGAAGCTGTTGCTCTTGTATTCGACGTCGAAGCTGAGCCGGTCAAACAGGCCCTCGTCGCGCAGGCAGAGCAGTGTCTCGGTCACCAGGTCCTTGATCTCGGGGATGCCGGCGGGCACGAAGATCAGGTTGTGCTGCTCCTGGGTGCCACCGAACTCCTCGGGGTAGAGCGTGACCTCGAACAGCAATCCCTGTTCCACCAGGCGACGTGCAACCTCGCGCGAACTCACATGGGAGTAATCGGTTGCCGGTTTCACAGTCGCCGGTCGCGACTGGGCGATGCCGGGCGTTGTGAGGGCTGCGTGTGAAGTGGGCGTCATGGAGCACCTCCGCGCGGTTCGACTCAACCCGAGGGTGCTTGCGTGCAATGGCCAAGCCAATGAGAAACGTCTCAAACACGCGTGAGCGCGGGCGCAACCCCGCGGATGGGGGCTCAGTGGCTCAGTCGAGGAACTGCAGCCTCGCCAGTTCGGCGTACAGCCCGTCCTGCGCCAGCAACTGCGCGTGCGTGCCTTCGGCGACGATGCGGCCGTGGTCCATGACGACGATCCGGTCGGCCTTCAACACCGTGGCCAGGCGGTGCGCGATGACCAGCGTCGTACGCCCTTCCATCAGGGTTTCCAGCGCCTTCTGCACGGCCCGCTCGCTCTGCGCGTCGAGGGCGCTGGTGGCTTCGTCGAGCAGCAGGATCGGGGCGTCCTTGAGCAGGGCGCGGGCGATGGCGATGCGCTGCTGCTGGCCGCCGGACAGGCGCGCGCCGCGCTCGCCCAGTTCGGTGTCCAGGCCCTGCGGCATCGCGGCGACGAAGTCGGCGGCATGCGCGGCGGCCACGGCGCGGTCGACGTCGGCGTCATCGGCATCCAGGCGGCCGTAGCGGATGTTCTCGCGCGCGCTGCTGGCGAAGATGGTCGGCTGCTGCGGCACCAGTGCGATGGACTCGCGCAGGTCCGGTAGCGCCAGCTGGCGGATGTCGACGCCGTCGATATCCACCTGGCCCGACTGCGGATCGTGGAAGCGCAGCAGCATCGAGAACACCGTGCTCTTGCCGGCGCCGGAAGGGCCGACCAGGGCGACGGTCTCGCCCGGGCGTACGCGCAGGCTGAAGCCTTCCAGCGCCGCCGCATCGGGACGCTGCGGGTAATGGAAGGTGACGTTGTCGAAGGCGATTTCGCCCCGCAGCGGTTTTGGCAGCACGGTCGGATGCGGCGGCGACGCGACCGCGGTTTCCTCGACCAGCAGTTCGCTGATCCGGCCCATGCCGCCGGCCGCGCGCTGCAGCTCGTTCCAGACCTCGGCCAGTGCGCCGACCGAGCCGCCGCAGAGCAGGGCATACAGCACGAACTGGCCGAGCGTGCCGGCGCTCATGCGGCCGGCGAGGACATCGTGCGCACCCGACCACAGCACCAGCGTGATCGCGCCAAACACCAGCATGATCGCGATCGCGGTGACCCAGGCCTGCGCCTGGATGCGCCGGCGGGCGGTGTCAACCGCGGTTTTCACCGCGCTGCCGAAGCGGCCCTGCTCGTAGGGTTCGCGCGCATGCGCCTGGACCGTGCGCACGGCGCCGAGGGTTTCGTTGGCGAGCGCGTTGGCATCGGCGATGCGGTCCTGGCTGGTGCGGGAAATCTTCTTCAGGCGGCGGCCGCCGACGACGATCGGCAGCACCGCCAGCGGGATGCCGACCAGGGCGAACGCGGCCAGTCGCGGACTGGTGAAGAACAACATCGCGATGCTGCCCAGCACGGTCACCGAACTGCGCAGCGCCACCGACATGCTCGAGCCGACGACGCTGCGCAGCAGTTCGGCGTCGGCGGTCAGGCGCGATACCAGCTCGCCACTGCGGTTGCGGTCGTGGAAGCCGGCATCTAGGCCGATCAGGTGTGCGTACAGGCGTTCGCGCAGATCGGCGACGACGCGTTCGCCCAATAGCGACACGAAGTAGAAACGCGCGGCGGTCGCCAGGGCCAGCGCCACGGCGACGGCGAACAGCAGCGCGAAGGTGCGGTCGATCGCGCCGCCGCCCTGGGTGAAGGCCTGGTCGATCATCGTGCCGAAGGCCTTGGGGAAGGTCAGCGTGGCGGCGCTCGACGCCGCCAGCGACACCAGCCAGGCGACGAACAGGGCGCGGTGCTGGCGCACGAATGGCCACAGCGTGCGCAGGTTGCCGATGGGGGCCTTGGTCTGGGTGGCGTCAACGCGAGCGTTCATGGCGATCCGGGTCACTCAGATATCGGGGAATTCGTCGCCGAAGCGCACCCGGTCACGAGTGGCGTCGCGAAGCCTGACTTTCAAGGGCGGCAGCTCTGCGGCCGGCAAACGCAGGCGCAGTTGTGCGCCGTGGGCGCCGAAGCGTTCGTCGAGTTTCTCGGCCGCGTGGGCGGACAGGGCCGCGTGCACGGTGCCGGTGTCCTCGAAGGGATAGTCGAGTTCGACAGTGACATGGGCGACGAGAATGCGCCTGGGCGCCACGCGCAGGCACTCCGCCGCGCTGCCGCCATAGGCGCGCACCAGGCCGCCGGCACCGAGCTTGATGCCGCCGAACCAGCGCGTGACCACGGCCACCACCTGGTCCAGGCCCTGGCCGTCGATCGCCGCCAGGATCGGCCGACCGGCGGTGCCGGCCGGTTCGCCATCATCGTTGAAGCGGTATTCGCTGCCGATCCGGTAGGCCCAGCAGTTGTGGGTCGCGTCCGGGTCGCCGACCGCGGCGATGAACTCCAGCGCCGCTTGCGGCGCGGTTACCGGGGCGGCATGGACGATGAAGCGGCTGTGCTTGACCTCGAGCAGGAACGAGGTCGGCGTGGCCAGCGTGGCGTTGCTCATCGCGCAGGATCGGCGAGCGCGCGCAGGTCGTCGGGCAGGCTCAGGCGAGGGTGGGTCTTGCGCAACAGCGCCAGGCTCTCGCGAGCGCCGGAGACGTCGCCAGCGTCGCGCCGATCACGGATGCGCTGCAGCCACTGTTCCGGTTCCAGGGCGCGATCGTTGCGCACCGGCAGGTCGGCGACGGACATGCGGCTGCCGGTGACTTCGATGCGGTCCAGGGTGCCGCTCGTTGCATCGGTGTCGGACGCTTGCGCTGCATCGGCCGCCACGGACGCTCCGGCGGCCTTCGCAGCGGCCTGCGCGCTCTGCTCGCGCCGCGCCTGCGCATCGTCCATCAGGGACTTGCGCTGGGCGGCGTCGGATTGCGCGGCGGCGCGCTGCCGGTACTCGCTTTCGGCGGCGGCCTCGGCGACCGGGGCCGACGCAGGTGCCGGCGCTGGCGCCGGCGCAAACACCGGTGCCGGCGCTGGCGCCGACACGGCAGGGGCATAACTGTCGCTACGGGCGGCAGCCGTCGCCGGATGGGAGTGTTGCGGATCGACCGCCTCATCGAGGAAGTGGCCTTCCTGCACAGGGGCTCGCGCATCCGGCGCAGCTTCGCGCTTGGCCGCCATTGGCGCCATGGGAGCGGTGTTCACGGCGCGCGCAGCCGCCGGTGAGCCGGTCTGCGCGGGAGGCGGTGGCGGCGCATTGCCCGTCGCCGCTGCGGCCGCGGTAGCCGTGGTGGGCGGTTCGGACCGCCTGATCACTTCAGCGGTGACAAAGCCGAAGTCGCTTTCGTCGCGGGGCGCCTTCGGCGCGGGGGCCGAAGGACGCAGTTGCCAGACCACGCCCACCGCCAGTGCCAGCACCGCGGCCATGCCAGCGCCGGTGACCAGGGTGGCCGGTATGCCGGTCAGGGCCAGCCAGCGCCCGCTCCGGCGCGGGGCGACGGCGGCGTGCGCGGCGGCGAGGATCTTCGCGTCGAGCACCGGCGAAGGACCGTCGTGCGGCCCCAGTCGCGCCAGGCGGTCTGCCAGGGCGCGTTCCTCGGGGGTCAACGGTTCGTCGAAGGGATGGCTCATGGTTCAGTCGCTCAGCTCGCTCAAACCGGCACGCAGCTTGTCCATCGCGTACCGCAGTCGCGATTTCACCGTTTCCCGGCCGACCCCGGTAATGGCGCCGATGTCCTCCAGGCTCATTTCCTGCTCCAGCCGCAACAGCACCACCTCGCGCTGCTCCTCGGGCAGCGCCGCGATCGCCAGCTGCAGGCGCCGGCGCTGTTCGAATTCAGACAGTTCCCGCTCCGGGCTGCTCGGGTCGGGCACCCTGGCGGCGCGCTCGTCGCCGTCCTCGGGGGCGGGCGGCCGGTGCTTGAGGCCGCGCCAGTGGTCGTTGAGGCGATTGTGGGCGATGCGGAACAGCCAGGTCCTGAACGCGGCGTCGGGCTTCCAGCCCTGGCGCGCGGTGATCACCCGCTGCCAGACGTCCTGGAAGAACTCGTCGGCGAGGGCGTTGTCGCGCAGCTGGCGCAGCAGGAACCGGTACAACGGCCCGCGGTGGCGCGCATAGAGAACCTCGAAGGCAGCCGTGTCCCCGCCGGTCCAGGCCAGCATCAACAGGTCGTCGCTCGGATCCTCGCCCGCATTCATCCGCGGCAGGTTACGGGCTGGAGCCGCGGACGGGAAGCGCAAGGGCAGGGGTGCGGTCAGTTCCAGGGCCAGGCTCATATCAGATGAACGGATCGCAGTTCACGACGGGGTTGATCCACGTACGTGCGGAGGCGCGTTATCCTTCGCCGTCTGTCCAGGGGCTCCATCCGCAGTGTCGAACCGCAGCAGGCCAAAGGCCGTCCGAATCGTGAATGCCGGCTACGGGCGCGATTCGCTGGCCGACACCCTGCACGAAGCCCTGCCGTTCGGCTCCGAGGTGGCGGTGCTGTGGCGCGATCCGCACACCGGCATTTCCGCCGGCTCGGCCTCGCCTGGCGCCACCAGCGCCCTGGCCAGCCGCGCCGAGGTGCTGCTGCAGCGCAGCCCGGCCGGCCAGCATTCGCATCGGATCGAAATCGCCTGGACCACGGTCGAGGCCGTTCGCGTGGCCATCGCCGTGCAGTTGCCAGGACCGGTGTTGCCCGAAGTGCGCGACGTCTGGCTGGCGATGGCGCAGCGCGTGGTCGCCTCGCACCTGGTCGCATTGCGCACCCTGGCGCGGGCCGAGTCGCTGGAGAAATCCGAGCGCCTGCAGCAGGCCTTGTTCGAGATTGCCGACCTGGCCGGTTCGGACCTGGAACTGGCCGACATGCTGCGCCGGATCCACACCGTGGTGGCCGGCCTGATGTACGCGGCCAATCTCTACATCGTGCTGTACGACGACGTCCGCGACTGCCTGCGCTTCCTGTACTTCGCCGACCAGGTCGACACCTACGTCGCCGAACCCGAGCGCGACATCGCCATCGACGACATGCCCAACAGCGTGACCGTGGCGCTGCTGCGCCATGGCGAACCGCTGCAGGGACCGTCGGAACTGATCCGCGACCGCCTCGGCGTTCCTCGCGATGCACGCCATGGTCCCGACAGCGAGGACTGGCTGGGCGTGCCGATGCGCCGCGAAGACCGCATCTGCGGCGCGATCGTGGTGCAGAGCTACGACCGCCCGGATGTCTACGGCGAAGAAGAGCGTGCGCTGCTCTCGTTCGTGGCGCAGCACATCCTGACCGCGCTCGACCGCTTCCACGCCCGCGAAGAGCTCGAGCGCCGCGTCGAGGAACGCACCCAGGCGCTGCAGCTGAGCAACCGTGACCTGCAGGCCGAGATCATCGAGCGCCAGCGCGCCGAGCGCCTGCAACGCGCGCTGTTCCGCATCGCCGAACTGTCGATCACCTCCGAGACGCTCGAGCGCTTCTACACCCAGGTCCACGACGTCGTCAGCGACCTGCTGTACGCGCGGAATTTCTATATCGCGCTGGTGTCGGAGGACGGCGAAGGGCTGGAGTTCCCGTACTCGATCGACGAGCGCGACTCCAGTCGCGAGAACCGCAAGCTCGCCTCGGGCCTGACCGAATACGTGATCGCGCGCGGCCGCGCCCTGCTGGCCGACCGCAAGCGCATTGCCGCGCTGGAATCGCAGGGACTGGTCCGCAGCCGTGGCTCGCTGGCGCACTGCTGGCTGGGCGTGCCGCTGTTCCGCAACGAGTCGGTGGTGGGCGTGATCACCGTGCAGAGCTACTCGCCGGCGATCACCTTCAGTGTCCGCGACCAGGAACTGCTGACCTTCGTCGCCCACCACATCAGTATCGGCCTGGCGCGCAAGCAGGCGCAGGATCGCCTGGTGTCCGCGCATGCCGAGCTGGAGCAGCGCGTCGACTCGCGCACCCGCGAGCTGGCCCAGGCCAACACCGAGCTGCTGTCGCAGATCGGCGAGCGCCTGCGCGTGGAGCAGCAGCTGACCCACCAGGCGATGCATGACGCGCTGACAGGCCTGCCTAACCGCAGCCAGCTGCTCGACCGCCTGGCGCAGGCGATCGCGCGGGCGCGCAGCGAACAGCAGCGCACGTTCGCGGTGCTGTTCCTCGACCTCGACCGCTTCAAGCTGGTCAACGACAGCGTCGGCCATTCCGCCGGCGACGAGCTGCTGGTCGAAGCCGGGCGCCGGATTGTCGAGGCCGTCCGCGGCGACGACACCGTCGCGCGCCTGGGCGGCGACGAGTACGCGATCCTGATCGAGGACATCGACGGCCCCGAAGTGGCCGAAGAACTGGCCCAGCGTGTCCTGCGCGCCCTCGGTGAACCGTGCTGGGTCGCCGGTCGCGAAGTGTTCCCCTCGGCCAGCCTCGGCATCGCGCTGTGGCATCCGCGTTATCGCACCGGCGCCGAACTGCTGCGCGACGCCGACGCCGCCATGTACCGGGCCAAGGCCGCCGGCCGCGACCGCTGCGCCATATTCGACGAGGCCATGCGCGAGGAAGCCGTGCGCATCCTCGACCTCGAGGCCGACCTGCGACGCGCCATCAATGGCGATGGCTTCGTCGCCTTCTACCAGCCGATCGTGCGTCTGGACGACCATCGCGTGATCGGCCACGAGGCGCTGCTGCGCTGGCGCCACGAGCGCCGCGGCCTGCTCACGCCCAGCGAGTTCATCGGCGTGGGCGAGGACAGCGGCCTGATCGAGGAAGTCGACTGGATCCTCTATGCCCAGGTCATGGAGGAACTCGCCCGCGGTGGCGAAGGCTACATTTCGGTCAACGTCTCGCCGCGGCATTTCCGTTCCGGCGACTTTGCCGATCGCCTGCTGCGGATGATCGACAACGCCGGCGCCGATCCGCACCGGTTGCGCATCGAGATCACCGAGGTGGCGCTGCTCGACGACGTGCCGCGCGCGCTGCGGATGCTGCGCACGCTGCGCAGCCATGGCGTGCTCGCCCAGCTCGATGACTTCGGCACCGGCTTCTCGGCGCTGTCGTACCTGCACCGGTTCCCGATCGAGTGCCTGAAAATCGACCAGAGCTTCGTCTCCGGCCTGATCGGCGACGCCCAGCCCGAGAGTGTCGCGGTGGTGCGCGCGATCCAGGCGCTGGCCGGCACGCTGGGCATCCATACCATCGGCGAGGGCGTGGAGACCGAAGCCCAGCGCGCGGCCCTGCGCGAACTGGGCTGCACCTACGGCCAGGGTTATCTGTTCGGCTATCCGGCCGAGCGGTCGCACACGCAGGCCCTTTTGCGCGCCGCCGTCTCGGGTTGACGCGTTGACCGTGCCGGTGGCAGGAGCCAGCGCGCTGGCCCCTGCGGCGGTTCAGTCCGGGCTTACTGGCCCATGCCAATGCGCGTCTGGTTTTCGCTGCCGATCTGCGCCTGCGCCAGTTTCATCAGCTCCAGCAGTTCCGTGCGTTCGCCGTTCGGGTCGCGTCCCTTCGCGGCCGTCGCCGTGCGGATCATGTCGTCGAGGCTCCAGCCGTCCATGCGGCTGCCGCCGCGAAGCGCATCGGCGAAGCCAGCGACGGCGCTGGCGAATCGCAGCGCCTCGTCGGGTTCGCGCACCAGCTGCGAGGTCAGGATCGGAGTCTCGATCAGGCGGCTCTGGCCTTGGTCGGGCAACTTCTGGTCGGGCAACTTGTAGCGCAGCCGCAGGTGGGCGACTTCGTTGCGCGCGTTCTCCTGCGTGGTCTTCGGGGCTGCACTGCCGTAACGCAACGACGCCACGCGCTGCGCCGGTGACGACACCGGCGTGATCTCGTACAGCGCGGTCACTTCATGGCCGGCACCGATGTCGCCGGCATCGACCTTGTCGTTGCTGAAGTCCTCGCGCTGCAGGATGCGGTTCTCGTAGCCGATCAGGCGGTACTCGGCGACCTGGGCCGGATTGAACTCGATCTGCACCTTCACGTCGCGGGCGATGGTCATCAGGGTCGAACTCATCTGATCGACCAGCACCTTGCGGGCTTCACGCAGACTGTCGATGTAGGCATGGTTGCCGTCGCCGACGTCGGCCAGCTGCTCGGCCATCGCATCGTTGTAGTTGCCGCTGCCGAAGCCGAGCGTGGTCAGGGCGATGCCGTGCTTGCGCTGGTCGCCGACCAGCGTTTCCAGCGCTTCCTGGTCGACCGTGCCGACATTGAAATCGCCGTCGGTGGCGAGGATCACCCGGTTCACGCCGTTGTCGACATGGGCCTGTCGCGCCATCGCGTAGGCCAGGCGGATGCCGTCGCCACCGTTGGTGCTGCCGCCGGCCTCGAGGCGATCCAGCGCGGCAAGGATCTCGCCGTGGTGGTCGCCCGGCGTGGGCGCCAGCACCAGCCCGGCACTGCCGGCATAGACCACGATCGAAACCCGGTCCTGGCTGCGCAGCTGCGGGATCAGCTGGCGCAGCGATTGTTTGACCAGCGGCAGCTTGTCGGGCGAATCCATCGAGCCGGACGTGTCGATCAGGAACACCAGGTTGGCCGGGGCCAGGGTCGCCTTCGGCACGTCGTAGCCCTTGATGCCGACCATCAGCAACTGGCGCTGCGGATTCCAGGGTGCGACCGCCAGCTCGGTCGTCACCCGGAACGGCACCTCGCGTGTGCCCGGCGCGCGGTGGCCGTAGTCGAAGTAGTTGATGAACTCCTCGGCGCGCACCGCGTCGGCCGGTGGTCGGACGCCTTCGTTGAGCATGCGTCGCACGTTGGCGTAGCTGCCGGTGTCGACATCGACCGAGAACGTGGACACCGGTTGTTCGGCGGCGCGGTGCACCGGGTTGTCGGTGATGGCGGCGTAGCGCTCGGTGTTGGCAGGAGGCGGGCTGGCGAGCACGGCCATGGGCATCGGCATCGGCGCCTGGACCGAAGCCGGCGCCGCTGCGTAATCCACTCTCGACCCGGTCACTTCGATCCTGTCCAGCGTCGACGAATCCGGCATGGCCGCAGCCGGAGGCGGTGCCAGCGACTTCCGGGCGGCCTGCTGGCGCGTGCGCCCTGCTGCAGTTGGACCGGCCTCCCTGGCCGTGGCCTCGGCAGCGGCAACGGCCTGGGCGGCAACGGCGCGCGCTTCGGCTCGCGCGGCTGATTCGTCCTTGCCTTCGGCCACGCCGGACTCGCCCGTCGTCTGGCAGGCCGCCAGCACCAGCGCGACGGCAACGAACAGGGCAGGACGAACGAGGGGAGTGCGCTTTACCTGGGTGTTCATGGTGCTGTCTCCGGTTGGGTTGGATGGTCCAACGAGCGGAGACAGCAAACGGGGTTGCGCCGGAGCCGCCGGCGTGGCGATGGCTCAGGCCGGGTCGCGGATCACCAGCAGGCGTTGTTCGGTCATGTCCTCGATGGCATAGCGCACGCCCTCGCGGCCCAGCCCGGAATGCTTCACTCCGCCGTAGGGCATGTTGTCGACACGGAAGCTGGGGACGTCGCCGACGATCACGCCGCCGACGTCGAGGCGGTCCCAGGCGCGCATGGCATGGTCGAGGCGGCCGGTGAACACGCCGGCCTGCAGGCCGAAGTCGCTGTCGTTGACCAGGTCGATGGCCTGGTCGAAGTTGTCGAACGGTTGCATCAGCGCGACCGGGGCGAAGGCTTCCTTTCGATAGAGGTCGCTGGTGCGCGGCACGCCTTCGAGCAGCGTCGCCGGTACCATGTTGCCGTTGCGCAGGCCACCGGCCAGGCGCTTGGCGCCGCCCTTGCGCGCCGCCTCGATCCAGCTGTCGATGCGCTTGGCCGCGGCCTCGTCGATCATCGGGCCAATGAAGGTCTTCTCGTCGCGCGGGTCGCCCATCGGCAGCTTCGCCACTGCCGCCTTGAGCTTCTTGCGCAGCCGGTCGTAGATGGCCGCATGCGCGTAGATGCGCTGCACGCTGATGCAGCTCTGCCCGCTCTGGTAATAGGCGCCAAAGACCAGTCGCTCAACGACGCGGTCGAGCGGCATGCCGGGATCGTCGTCGATGATGCACGCGGCATTGCCGCCCAGTTCCAGCGTGACTTTCTTGCGCCCGGCGCGCGCTTTCAGATCCCAGCCGATCAGTCCGCCGGTGAAACTGAGCAGCGCGATGCGTTCGTCTTCCACCAGCTGCGCGGCGTCCTGGGTCGAGCAGGTCAGCACCGAGAACGCGCCCTTGGGCAGATCGGTCTCGGCCAGGATCTCGGCGATGATGAGCGCGCCGATCGGGGTCTTCTCCGAGGGCTTGAGCACGAACGGGCAGCCCGCCGCGAGCGCCGGTGCGACCTTGTGCGCGACCAGGTTCAGCGGGAAATTGAACGGGGTGATGAAGCTGCACACGCCGATCGGCACGCGCTTGACCATGCCGCGGTAACCGCGCGTGCGCTTGGAGATCTGCAGCTCGATGATCTCGCCGTCGATGCGCGTCGCCTCGCCGGCGGCGATGCGGAATGTGTCGATGAGGCGGGTGACCTCGCCGCGGGCATCGGCGATGGGCTTGCCGGCTTCGATGCACAGCGCCAGCGCCAGCTCGTCGAAACGTTCCTGGAAGCGGGCGACGCAATGCTCGAGCACGTCGCGGCGCGCGTCCGGCGGGAATGCCGCAACCGCCTCGCGCGCCTGGCAGGCAGCCACGATCGCCTTGCGTACGGCGGTTGCGTCGGCCAGGGCGACGCGGGTGGCGCGCTTGCCGCTGTACTTGTCCAGCACGTCGAGGTCGGTGTTGGCGGCGACCGGACGATTGGCAAGGTAGTAGGGATAGCTGGCCATCAGGCCGGAGGCGGCGCGCTTGGACTTGGCCATGTCGTTCTCCGTGGGGGAATCGGAACAGGATGGGACAGGAGGCGTCACGTCACTGCACGGCGGCGCTCAACCCGGGGATCTCTTCGTTGAGCATGCGGTCGTCGTCGCTGTAGTCGATGGGCAGCTCGATCAGATCGATGCCCGGGGTGTCGAGCGCGCGCTGCAGCATCGGTGCGAACTCGTCGGCCGAGGCCGGGCGGTGACCGCGTGCGCCATAGCTTTCGGCATAGCGTACGAAGTCCGGATTGCCCAGGTCCATGCCGAAGCTGGGATAGCGCTCGTGCGCCTGCTTCCACTTGATCATGCCGTAAGCGTCATCGCGCAGTACCAGCACGGTGATGTCGAGGCCCAGGCGGACCGCCGTCTCCAGTTCCTGCGAGTTCATCATGAAGCCGCCGTCGCCGCACACCGCCAGTACGCGCCGGTCCGGGCAGACGATGCGCGCGGCGATCGCCGAGGGCAGGCCGGCGCCCATGGTCGCCAGGGCGTTGTCGAGCAGCAGCGTGTTGGGTTCGCGGCAGCGGTAGCAGCGGGCGAACCAGAGTTTGTAGAGGCCGTTGTCGAGGCAGGCCACGTCGCGCGGGCCCATGACCGCGCGCACGTCGGCGACGAGCCGCTGCGGGGCCATCGGGAAACAATCGTCGTCGCTGCGGTCGACCAGGTTGGCCAGCAAGGCCGTGCGCACGCGATCGAAGAAGCCGAAGTCCCAGTGCGCCTGCGGCAACAACGTCTCGCCCAGTTGCCAGACCGTGTTGGCGATGTCGCCGACGACCTCGATCTGCGGGAAGTAGACCGCGTCCACTTCGGCGCTTTCGTAATTGACATGGATCACGGTGCGCCGCCCTTCGCGCATGAAGAACGGTGGCTTCTCGATCACGTCGTGGCCGATGTTGACGATGCAGTCGGCGGCGTCGATGGCGCGGTGGACGAAATCGTGATCGGACAGGGCGGCGTTGCCGAGCCACAGCGGGTGCAGCTCGTCGATCACGCCCTTGCCCATCTGCGTGCTGAAGAACGGGATGCCGAGCTTGTCGATCAGCGAGCGCAGTTGCCGCGCCGTGGTCTTGCGGTTGGCGCCGGCGCCGATCATCAGCAGCGGGTGGCGGGCCTGGCTGATCGCGGCGGCGGCGTGGGCAATGGCCTTGTCGTCGCCGATCGGTCGGCGTGAGAACGAAGCGGGGATCACCCGCGCGCTGGTGTCGTCGCCGGCGATGTCCTGCGGCAGCTCCAGGTGGGTCGCGCCGGGACGTTCCTCCTCGGCGCGGCGGAAGGCCTCGCGCACGCGCGCCGGGATCGCGTCGGCAGAAACAATCTGGCGTGTGTACTTGGTCAGCGGCCGCATCGTGTCGACCACGTCGACGATCTGGAAATGGCCCTGGCGACTGCTCTTGATCGGCTTCTGCCCGGTGATCATCAGCATCGGCATCGCGCCCAGCTGTGCGTACGCTGCCGGCGTCACCAGGTTGGTCGCGCCCGGCCCCAACGTCGACAGGCATACGCCGGCCTTGCCGGTGAGGCGGCCGTAGGTGGCGGCCATGAAACCTGCACCCTGTTCGTGGCGGGTCAGGACCAGGCGGATGCTCGACGTGCGCAGGGACTCGAGCAGGTCGAGGTTCTCCTCGCCCGGGATGCCGAAGACATACTCCACGCCCTCGGCTTCCAGCGCGGCGACGAACAGATCGGAGGCTTTGGTCACGCACGCGTCCTCGGGCACGGGTCCGCGCATCGTAGCGGGGGCCGTGTGAGGGTCGGGGTGATGTTTCAGTCGTCCTTGTGTTCGACCCGGACGTTCAGCTGGCCATCGCTCAGGCGTGCCGCGAGGCGATCGCCCGGCGCTGCGTCCAGCACGCTGCGCACGATGCGTCCGTCGGCGTGCTGCAGGATCGAATAACCGCGGGCGACCGTGGCCAGCGGGCTCACGGCTTCGAGCGAGCGGGCCAAGCCGCGCAGGTGCATGGCGTCCTTGGCCAGGCGACGCACGATCGCCGCCTGCGGGCGCGGTTGCAGCGCGGCCAGGCGTTCGCGCAGGCGTGCGATGCGGCGCTGCGGGTGCGCGGCGCGCAGCACGGCATCGGCGTGGCGCAGGCGCGCGCGCTCGCGTTCGAGCTGCTGGCGCCAGGCGGCGTTGAGGCGGCGCAACGCTTCGCGCTGTTGCCGTCCCAGCGCTTCCAGGCGCGCCTGCGGGCGCAGGGCATTGAGCCGCAGCGCGGCCCGGTCCGCGCGCTGCATGGCCTGGCGCAGGCGTTGCGCGTGCAGGTTGCGCAGACGCGATTCGAGGATGCGCAGGCGGTGCAGCAGGTCCTCGCGATTGGGCGCCAGCAGTTCGGCGGCCACCGACGGCGTCGGTGCGCGCACGTCAGCGGCGAAGTCGCTGAGGCTGAAGTCGGTTTCGTGGCCCACTGCCGACACGATCGGCACCGGCGATGCCGCGATCGTGCGTGCCAGGCGTTCGTCGTTGAAGGCCCACAGGTCCTCGAGCGAGCCGCCGCCGCGGGCCAGCACCAGCACGTCATAGCGCGCCGATGCGATGGCCCGCTGCAGCATCGCCACGATCTGCGCGGCCGCGCCTTCGCCCTGGACCTGCACCGGCAGCACGTCGGCCTCGACCAGCGGAAAGCGCCGCGCCAGCACGCTCAGCACATCGCGCACGGCGGCGCCGCTGGGCGAGGTGATCACGCCGATGCGGCGGGCAAAGCGCGGCAAGGCGCGTTTGCGTTCGTTGTCGAACAGGCCTTCGGCGGCCAGGCGTGCGCGCAGTTCCTCGAAGGCACGCCGCAGCGCGCCCTCACCGGCCTCTTCCATGTGGTCGAACACCAGCTGGTACTCGCCACGGGCCTCGTAAAGGGTCAGGCGGCCACGCCCGAGCACACGCAGGCCTTCGCGCGGAACGAACTTGAGCCAGCTGCTCTTGGGCCGGAACATCGCGCAGCGGACCTGTGCGCGCGCGTCCTTCAGGGTGAAGTAGAGGTGGCCCGACGAGGGCCGCGAGACGTTGCCCAGCTCGCCCTCGATCCACACCTGCGGGAATGCCCCTTCCAGCAGATCGCGCGCCAGCGTGTTCAGCTGGCTGGGCGTCAGCACCTGGTCGGCGTGGCCGCCCGGGCCCGGTTCGGTGGGGAAGTCGTTCATGGACTGCTGGATGTCACGGCCGGTCAAGGTAGCGCAGCGGCCGCCACGGGTCACGCCCGGGTCACCTCCGGGTCATGCCGGAGGTAGGGCTGGCGGTGGGCCTGGCCTACAATGGCGGCCATGAATTCACATGCTCCCGCGCCTTGCGCACACCCCGGCTTCGGTCCGCTCCCGCGCCGCCTGACGCGTTCGGTTCGCATCGGCGGCGTCGAAGTCGGCGGCGGCCAGCCGGTGGTCGTACAGTCGATGACCAACACCGATACCGCCGACGTCGCCTCGACCACCAAGCAGGTCGCCGAGCTGTGGCGGGCAGGCTCGGAAATGGTGCGGGTGACGGTCAATACCGTCGAAGCCGCCGCCGCGGTGCCGCGCATCGTCGACAAACTGGCGATGATGGGCGTGGAGGTGCCGATCATCGGCGACTTCCACTACAACGGCCACCAGCTGCTGACCGCCGAACCGGCCTGCGCCGAAGTGCTGGCGAAGTACCGCATCAACCCGGGCAACGTCGGTTTCGGCAAGAAGCGGGACAGCCAGTTCGCCACGCTGATCGAGATGGCGATCAGGCACGGCAAGCCGGTGCGCATCGGCGCCAACTGGGGCTCGCTCGACCAGGCCCTGGCCGCGCAGCTGATGGACGAGAACCACAAGCTGGCCGAGCCGCGCGAGGCCGCCGAAGTGCTGCGTGAGGCGCTGATCCGCTCGGCGCTGGATTCGGCCGCGCGCGCGGTCGAGATCGGCCTGCCGGCCGACCGCATCGTCCTCAGCGCCAAGGTCAGCGGCGTTCAGGAATTGATTGCCGTGTACCGCGAGCTCGCCCGTCGTGGCGACTACGCGCTGCACCTGGGCCTGACCGAGGCCGGCATCGGCAGCAAGGGCATCGTCGCCTCCAGCGCCGCGCTTTCCGTTCTGCTGCAGGAAGGCATCGGCGACACCATCCGCATCTCGCTGACGCCCGAGCCGGGCCAGTCGCGCACCAACGAAGTCATCGTCGCCCAGGAGCTGCTGCAGACCATGGGTCTGCGCGCGTTCACGCCGATGGTCACTGCCTGCCCGGGCTGCGGCCGCACCACCAGTTCGTTCTTCCAGGAGCTGGCGCAGAAGGTGCAGGAGCACGTGCGGGCGAAGATGCCGGTGTGGAAGATCAGCCATCCCGGCGCCGAGAACCTGACGCTGGCGGTGATGGGTTGCGTGGTCAACGGTCCCGGCGAGTCGCGCCACGCCAACATCGGCATCTCGCTGCCGGGCACCGGTGAGGCGCCGTCGGCGCCGGTGTTCGAGGACGGCGAGAAGACCGTGACGCTGCGCGGCGAGAACATCGCCCACGAGTTCGTCGAGCTGATCGACCAGTACGTCGAGCGCAAGTACGGCGCGGGCGCCGACGCAGCGCGTGCCGGCTGAGGGCAGCGACGCGCTCAGCCAGGAACTGCGCTACGGCGCAGGCGTGTTGCGCCGCCACGGCGGCCGATTGTTGCTGGTGTTCCTCGGCCTGCTGCTGCCGCTGTGGGGCTTCGCCGGTCTCGCCGAGGAGATCCACGAGCGCGAAGCCATCTTCTTCGACGAACCCATCCTGCACTTCGCCCACGGCCTGGCCGGCGCGGGATTCGATGGCTTCTTTCTGCTGCTATCGCGGATCGGTTACCTGTGGGGCGTGGTGCCGTTCGACATCGCGCTGGTGCTGATGCTGGCGTTGCTGCGCAAGTACCGCGAGGCCACGTTTGCGGCGATCGCGCTGGCCGGCTCGGCGCTGCTGAACATCGCGGCCAAGGTGGCGTTCGCGCGCGAGCGGCCGTCGTTGTGGGATTCGATCGCGCCCGAGCACAACTTCAGTTTCCCCAGCGGCCACGCGATGGGCTCGATGACGTTGGCCTGGGTGCTGGTGCTGTTGGCCTGGCACACACGTTGGCGCTGGCCGGTGACGGCGTTGATGCTGGCGTTCGTGGTGCTGGTTGGGTTCTCGCGGGTGTACCTGGGAGTGCATTACCCGTCGGACATTCTGGCCGGGTGGGCAGCAGCCAGTGTGTGGGCGGTGGCCGTGTACCTGCTGGTGTACTGGGGCAGCCTGCGGCCGTGGCGCTGATTACTCGCCCGGCGTAGCCGCGGCGCTCGGCGCAGTCGTTGCTGCGCGTCGCATCAATACCGCCTCGCGATGGGCGATGTACGCGTTGGCCGAGAGGATGATCGCCGCGCCGGCCCAGGTCCAGGCATCGACGCTTTCGCCAAACCACAGCCAGCCCGCGGTCGCGACCAGTGGCAGCTGCATGAAGCTGATCGGCGTCAGCGCCGAAACTTCGCCGAGCTTGAGCGCATGGGTCCAGAGCACCTGCCCGCCGGTGCCGAAAATGCCCGCGCCAATCACCCACAACCAGGCGATACCCTGCGGCCATTCCCAAACCCACAGTGCCGGCAGCAGCGACATCGGCACCCAGAACAGATAGGTGTAAAGCACGATCGTGTTGGCGGCATCGATACGCGACAGTTGCTTGATCTGGATCGCAACGACGCCGCTGAGCACGGCCGCCAGCAATGCGATCAGGCTGCCGGCAGTGAACTGCGCCGAGCCCGGCCGCACGATCACCAGCACGCCGACGAAACCTATCGCCACCGCCGCCCAGCGCCGGGCGCGGACGTGCTCGCCCAGGAAGAATGCCGCGGCGATGGTGACGAACACCGGCGTGGAATACGACAGCGAGATCGCCTGCGCCAGCGGCAGGTGGCCGATCGCCCAGAACCCGGCCAGCATCGAACCGATGCCGATCGCGCAGCGGACGAAATAGCGCGGCAACTGGCGCGTGCGCAGGGCCGCGCGGTCGACGCCGGCGACCAGCGGCAGCACCGCCACCAGGCCGAAGAAGTTGCGGAAGAATGCGATCTCGAACGTGTGCAGCGTCGCCGATGCCAGGCGGATCGTGATCGCCATGGCGCCGAAGCACAGCGTGCTGGCCAGCATGAGGCCCGCCGCGCGCATCGGGGTGGACGTCGCGGCGGTCACCAGGCGGCGCCGATGACGCGCGGTTCGGGTTCGATGGCCACGTCGAAGCGTTCGCGCACCGAATCGGCGATGCGGTGGGCGAGCTCGAGCAGCTGCTGGCCGCTGGCGTGGCCGTGGTTGACCAGTACCAGCGCGTGCGTCGCGGCCACGCCAGCGTCGCCGTCGCGGTGGCCCTTCCAGCCGCAGGCCTCGATGAACCACGCCGCGGGCAACTTGCGCGTGGTGCCATCGTTGCCGCGGAACACCGGCAGCGCCGGGTACTGCGCCTGCAGCGCCTCGGCCTGGGCCTGGGCGACGATCGGATTCTTGAAGAAGCTGCCGGCGTTGCCGAGCACCGCCGGGTCGGGCAGCTTGCGGCGGCGGATCGCGATCACCGCGTTGGCCACGTCGCGTGCGGTCGGCGCGGCGATGCCCATCGCCACGATCTCGTCGCCGATGCCGGCGTAGTCGAGCTTCAGCGTCGGCGCGTGCGGCAAGGCGAATTCGACGGCGGTGACGATGTAGCGGTCGGGTTCGTGCTTGAACACGCTGTCGCGGTAGGCGAACCGGCAAGCCGCGGCGTCGAGGCGATGGACCTGGCCGCTGGCCGGCTCGAATGCCTCGACCGCATGGATGAAGTCGCGCACTTCGACGCCGTAGGCGCCGATGTTCTGGATTGGCGCGGCGCCGACCGTGCCCGGGATCAGCGCCAGGTTTTCCAGGCCCGCCAGGCCCAGGTCGAGCGTGTGCATGACGAAGCCGTGCCACTGCACGCCGGCATCGGCGCGGACGATGGCGGTGCCGTCGTCGCGCAGCACGCGCACGTCCTGGCCGGTCAGTGCCAGCACCGGCGCGTCCGGGTCGCCGGCAAACAGCAGGTTGCTGCCGCCGCCAAGCACCAGCGGTGCGCGCTCGCGGAACTCCGGTCGCGACAACAGGCCGGGCAGGTCGCCGGCGTCGCGCAGTTCGGCCAGCCACGGTGCGCGTGCAGCCACGCCAAAAGTGTTGCGCCGGTCGAGCGGGGCATCGCGCAGGATGCGGACTGCCTCGCTCATACGATCGGCGGCATGTTGCCCCGGCTCGGGGCTTCCTTGCGCCGGCGCATGGCTTCGACGCATTCGTGCACCAGGGCCGGGCCGCGGTAGACCAGGCCGGTGTAGCACTGCACCAGGGTCGCGCCGGCGGCCATCTTGGTCGCGGCGTCGGCACCGGAAAGGATGCCGCCCACACCGATCATCGGGATCGACTCGGGCAGGCGCGTGCGCATCATCCGCAGCACCGCGGTGGCCTGGCCCATCAGCGGACGGCCGGACAGGCCACCGGTCTCGGAGGCATGCGGCGCGCCGTCGATGCCGATGCGCGAGACGGTGGTGTTGGTGGCGATCACGCCGTCGACTGCGAGGCCGCCGAGCACGCGCGCGGCGGCTTCGACATCGTTGTCGCTCAGGTCCGGGGCGATCTTGACCAGCATCGGCACGCGCTTGCCGTGCAGCGCGCCCAGGCGCTCCTGCGCCTCGCGCAGGATCGATACCAGCCGCCGCAACGACTGCTCTTCCTGCAGTTCGCGCAGGCCGGCGGTGTTGGGAGAGGAGATGTTGACGGTGACGTAGTCGGCGAGCGGGTAGACGCGCTCGAGGCAATACAGGTAATCGGTCTCCGCCGACTCGTTCGGCGTGTCCTTGTTTTTGCCGATGTTGATGCCGAGCAGGCCGCCGCGACGACGGGCCTTGCCGACATTGCGCACCAGTTCGTCGACGCCGCCGTTGTTGAAACCCAGGCGATTGATCACCGCCTTCTGATCGGGCAGGCGGAACATGCGCGGCTTGGGATTGCCTTCCTGCGCACGTGGCGTGACCGTGCCGACTTCGACGAAGCCGAAGCCCAGCGCCAGCAGCGCATCGATGTGGGCGCCGTTCTTGTCCAGTCCGGCGGCCAGGCCGACCGGATTGGGAAACGTCAGGCCGAACGCGCGCGTCGGCAGGGGCGCCGGGCGGCGGCCCAGCAACGGGCTGAGCCCGCTGCGGTAGGCCGCCTCCATCGCAGTGAGCGTGGCGCCGTGCGCCGTCTCTGCGTCCAGGCCGAACAGGAAGGGGCGGACGATGGAATACATGTCAGCCCCCGACCGTCAGCTTGGCGCCAGGCAGAACCACGGGCGTGCCACCGGGCACCAGGCTGACGTCAGCGAGCGTGCTGTTGTCGCGGCGGACGACTGCTTGC
This sequence comes from Lysobacter sp. TAF61, assembly GCF_052113485.1. Taxonomy (NCBI): domain Bacteria; kingdom Pseudomonadati; phylum Pseudomonadota; class Gammaproteobacteria; order Lysobacterales; family Lysobacteraceae; genus Lysobacter; species Lysobacter sp. TAF61. The sequence goes on along the minus strand of NZ_JBFRDH010000001.1, from coordinate 672,759 downwards.
ATGCGGCGGGATCCTGGTTCCGGTGGCGGGGCGGTCAGAGGTCGAACTTGATGCCCTGGGCCAGCGGCATGGCGTCGGAGTAGTTGATGGTATTCGTCTGCCGGCGCATGTAGGCGCGCCAGGCATCGGAACCGGATTCGCGACCGCCGCCGGTTTCCTTCTCGCCACCGAACGCACCGCCGATCTCGGCGCCGCTGGTGCCGATGTTGACGTTGGCGATGCCGCAGTCCGAGCCCGATGCCGCCAGGAATGCCTCGGCCGCCTTGAGGTTCTGGGTGAAGATCGACGACGACAGGCCCTGCGGCACGTCGTTCTGCAGTTCGATGGCTTCCTCGAGCTGGCCGTACTTCATCACGTACAGGATCGGCGCGAATGTTTCGGTCTGCACCACTTCGGCGTCGTTGGTCAGGCCGGTGACGATCGTCGGCAGGACGAAATTGCCGGCGCCGTCGATGGCGGCGCCACCGGTCTCGACCTTGCCGCCGCTGGCCTTGGCCTTCTCGACCGCATCGAGGTAGGCCTGCACTGCGTCGCGGCTGTTGAGCGGACCCATCAGGTTGCTCGGGTCGGTCGGGTCGCCGATCTTCTTCTCGACCTGCTTGTAGGCGGCGATGAGCTTTGCCAGCACGTCATCAAAGATCGATTCCTGCACGAACAGGCGGCGCGTGGTGGTGCAGCGCTGGCCGGCGGTGCCGACGGCGCCGAAGGCAATGGCCGGGATCGCCAGCTTCAGGTCGGCGCTGGAGTCGACGATGATTGCGTTGTTGCCGCCCAGCTCGAGCAGCGAACGGCCCATGCGGCGGGCGACGCGCTCGCCGACGATGCGGCCGACCTTGGTCGAGCCGGTGAAACTGATCAGGCCGATGCGCTTGTCGTCGACGAAGCTGGAAGCCAGCTCGGTGCCGGCGTCGTTGAACAGGAAGAAGATGTCCGGGAAACCGCCGGCCTTGAGCGCGGCGTTGCAGATCTTCATCGAGGCGATCGCCGACAGCGGCGTCTTCGGCGACGGCTTCCACAGCGTGATGTTGCCGCAGATGGCGGCAATGAAACTGTTCCAGGCCCAGACGGCAACCGGGAAGTTGAATGCCGAGATCACGCCGACGATGCCGATCGGGTGCCACTGCTCGTACATGCGGTGGCCCGGGCGCTCGGAATGCATGGTCAGGCCGTACAGCTGGCGCGACAGGCCGACGGCGAAGTCGCCGATGTCGATCATTTCCTGCACTTCGCCATCGCCTTCCGGCTTGGACTTGCCCATCTCCAGCGCGACCAGCGAACCGAGCGCGTCCTTGTGCTTGCGCAGCGCATCGGCGCACAGGCGCACGGCTTCGCCGCGGCGCGGCGCCGGGGTGGTGCGCCACACCTTGAAGGCGGCCTGGGCGCGCTCGACGATGGTGTCGTAGTCGGCCTGCGAGGATGCCTGCACCTTGGCCAGCACCTCGCCATTGGTCGGATTGACCGACTCCAGCACTCCGGCGTCGCGGGTGGGCGACCATTCGCCGCTGCCGAGGTAGGTGCCCGATTCGGTATCGGTCAGGCCGAGGGCGGTGAGGACGGGGTGGGTCATCGGACTTGCTCCTGGGGGACTGAAGGGCGAAAACCGAAGTGGCGACTGGAACCGGGCCGATGGCCGGGTGTCCGCCTGCCGCACCTCTGGATCGCCGCAATGGCGGCCCCGACACGATTCGAACGTGCGACCTGTCCCTTAGGAGGGGACCGCTCTATCCAACTGAGCTACGGGGCCAAGCTTTGAAATCAAGGGTTTGAAAAACGCGAGCGCGGCATTTTCGCATGATTGCGCCGGATTCGGGTTGCTTGGGGTTGCCCCTGGGCTTGCCCTGGCTCGCCGCTTGCCTGTGTCCGCCAGAAGCTGCGCGGGAATCAGCTTTCAGCAGGCGTTTGCGCGTCGGGTTCGCTCTGGCCCCTGGCGACCACTGCCGTCGCCGTCAGGTCGCCGGTGACATTGCCCAGGGTCGCGAATACGTCGGGGATGGTATCGAGCGCCAGCAGCAGGCCCAGCGGCTCGATCGGCAGCCCCATCGCCTGGGTCACCGGCATGTTGGTGGCCATGAAGCTGACCTGGCCGGGCAGGCCGACCGAACCCATGCTGATCACCACGGCCAGCGCCGCACCGGCCGCCATCTGCGCCACGCTCAGGTCGATGCCGTAGGCCCAGGCGACGAACGAGGCCACGCCGATGTACTGCATCGGGCTGGTGATGCGGAACAGCGATACCGCCATCGGCAGCACCAGCGACGTCACGCTGAGCGGATGGCCCAGGCGCACGCGCGAGCTTTCGATCATTGCCGGCAGCGAGGCCAGCGACGACTGCGTGCTGGCGGCAACGGCCTGTGCCGGCACGATTGCGGCGGCGAAGCGGCGGACGCGCTCGCCGCCGGCAATGACCGCGATCGGGTACATCAGGGCGGTCGCGCACAGGTACATGGCCGACAGGATGGCGATGTACCAGCCGAAGGCGCCGATCATGCCGTGGCCGACGCGTGCGCATACCGCCAGCACCAGCGCGAACACGCCCACCGGCGCCGCCCACAGCACCCAGCGCACGATCACCACCATCACGTCGGCGATGGCCTGGACCAGTTCCAGCAGTTGCGCGCGGCGCGTGGCCTCGATGCGGGTCAGGGCGAAACCGAAGAACAGCGAGAACACCACCAGCGGCATCATCGCGCTCTGCGCGGCGGCGGCGAGCGCGTTGCTGGGAATCACGCCGACGAACCAGTCGGCCAGCGAGTTCGGCAGGCTCAGCTGGGCCGTGCCGGCGGTGGCGGCGCGCAGCGATTCGGCCAGCCCCTCCTGGCGCGGCACCAGCGAGAACAGCAGCGGAGCGACGATCGCGGCGAACGCGGCGCAGACGCTGAGGATGATCACGAAGGTGATGATCGCCTTGCGCGCGGTGCGCCCCGACGCGGCGGCGTCGGTGGCGGTGTTGACGCCGATCACCACCAGCGCCGCCACCAGCGGCACCACGGTCATCTGCAGGGCGTTGAGCCACAGCCGGCCGACCGGCTGGACGAAGTCGGCGACGGTCGTCGCCGCGGTGGCGTCCCACCAGGCCAGCAGCAGGCCGATGAGGGCGCCAAGAAAGAGTCCGAGCAGTACGCGGGCGGTGGTCGACACGGAAGGTCCTGGAATAAGGAGGGTTCGGGTGGTTGCGTCCCGGGGCTGTCCCGGAACGTCTCCCCCGTTCGCCCAGAGCGTAGCGCAGCGAAGTCGAAGTATGGATGGGGCGTTTGGGTTCCCGGCCCGATCCTCCGACTTCGGCGCTTGGCGCCGACGCTCAGGACGAACGGGGGCAGGTCAGGGCAGGTCCCAATCGCTCCTGACGCGTCCGTATTCCGCCTTCGGCAGCAATACGAACACCGGCTTGCGCTTCGGATCCAGCCACGCCAGCAGTTGCTGCATCACCGGCTCGGCCATCGCCGTGCAGCCGGCGGTGGTCTCGCCCGGGGCCTTCCACAGGTGGGCGAAGATGCAGCTGCCGGCGCCGTTGCGGTTATCCGGGTTGTGTTCGATCACGAAGCCGAGCTTGTAGCGCTGGTCGCCATTGGCGTGCAGGTCGCGGCGCATCGGCTCGGTGGAACCGGCCACGGCCTGCGCGCCGACCTGCGCGGCATCGACGATGCGGTTGTACAGCGGCGAGCCATCGACATCGATGCAGTAGTCCGAGGCGGTCATCGCCTGGTACGGCCACGCGCTGGCGCTGTTGTCGGCGTAGCCGAATGCGGTGCCGATGGCGAACACGCCGGCCGGCGCACGGCCGTCGCCCTCGCGCTTCTGCGGTTCTCCAGCCTGCGGCGCGTTGAGGCCGACGCCCCAGGCAGACCCGCTGCGGCCAATCGTGATGGGCGCGGCGTCGCCGAGCGCACGCCAGTGGCCACCATCGCGCTCGTATCGCTGCAGCGTGCCGGTGTTGGCGTCCCAGTCGGCGGTCGTCACCACGACCATCTGTTGCGCGCCGTCCCAGGCGCGTGTCGCCTGGCGGGTCGAGGTGCCGGCGCAACCGGCCAGGACCATGGCAAGCAGGCAGAGCAGGGCGGGTGCGGCGGCGCGGCGGAGGCTTCGGGTCATGTCAGCTGTCCAGCAGGTCCTGCATGCGCTCGAAGTTGAAGTCGAGCTGGCTTCGGCGGTCTTCGCTGCCGTCGCACAGCAGGATGAAGATGAGGTCCAGCAGGTGCTGCAACGCCGACTGGTACAGCAGCGGCTCGATATGCCGGCGCTCGTCGTGGGCGGAAACCAGCAGCGCCGCATCGGCATGCGCCCGCAACGGGTTGGGGGTATGGCGGGTGACCGAGATCACCTTGCCCACGCGCTCGCGGAACAGTCGGCTGATCTGGCACAGCGCCGGTTGCTTGCCGTGTTCCGAGAACACCAGCAGCACGTCGCCGGCGGTGGCGCTGGATACGCCGGCCTGCATCAGGATCGCATCGACGTAGTGCACGGTGAGGATGCCCAGCATCGACAGCCGGGTGGCGAACGCGCGAGCCGGGATGCCGTCTTCGCCCAGGCCGATGATGAACACCTTGCCGGCCTGCTGGATCGCCGCGGCGATCGCATCGATGCGGTCGGGTGGATTGATCAGGCGCGTGGCCGCCTCGGCCTGCGCCTTGAGGTGCCACAGGTCCTCGGCAAGCGCGGCATGCGGGTCTTCGTTGCGCACTTCGCCGGCGATGGTGTCATCGCCGCCGTCGCCGCGCGCAACGGCCTGGCCGACCGAGTACTTCAGGTCCGGATAACCCTTGAAGCCCAGCTTCTGGCTGAACTTGACCACGCTCGACTGGCTGATCCCCAGCGCATCGGCCAGCTGCTGCGAGGAGTAGTCGCGCAGCAGGTGGGCGTTGTCGAGCAGGAAGTCGGCGATGCGGCGTTCGATGGCGGACATCTGGTCGCGTTCGGATCGGATCTTCAGCAGGGGCGGCATGGTCGATCACTCTTCCGGAATGCAATAACCGTTCGCCCTGAGCGTAGGGCCGCAGGCCCGCAGTCGAAGGGACGTGCAGCTTCGACGCCGTGACGCGTCCTGCTTTCCTTCGACTTCGCTGCGCTACGCTCAGGACGAACGGTGGTCATTGGATCATGCTCGWTTKGATCATGCTCGATTGGATCAGGCCTCGAAGTAAACAACCGTTCGCCCTGAGCGTAGGGCCATGGGCCCGAAGTCGAAGGGTCGACTTCGCTGCGCTACGCTCAGGACGAACGGTGGTCAYTGGATCATGCTCGTTTTGATCATGCTCGATTGGATCAGGCCTCGAAGTAAACAACCGTTCGCCCTGAGCGTAGGGCCCTGGGCCCGAAGTCGAAGGGTCGACTTCGCTGCGCTACGCTCAGGACGAATGGTGGTCATTGGATCATGCTCGATTGGATCAGGCCTCGATGGGAATCAGCCCGCGGATCTCGCGGATACCCAGTCCCGGCGCATCGGTCACCGAGATCTCGGACTCGTTGAAGTTGACGCCACCGTCGACCGGGTTGAACGCGCACAGCGACGGTCCATCGAGGTCGACCTTGGTGATCGCGCTGGACTTGGCCACCGCCAGGTGCACCGCGGCGGCGACGCTGATGCTGCTTTCGAGCATGCAGCCGATCATGCACTCCACACCATAGAGCTCGGCGATGTCGGCGATGCGGATGGCGTTGGACAGGCCGCCGGTCTTCATCAGCTTGATGTTGATGATGTCGGCCGCGCGCATGCGGATCAGGTCGATCACCTCGGTCGGCCCGAACACGCTCTCGTCGGCCATGATCGGCGTGTGCACGCGCTCGGTGACGTACTTCATGCCGTCCAGGTCCTTGGCCTTGACCGGCTGCTCGACCAGCTCCAGGCGCACGCCGGCGTCCTCGAGCATGCTGATCGCATACACCGCCTGCTTGGCGCTCCAGCCCTGGTTGGCGTCCAGGCGCAGCAGGGCGCGGCCCTCGACCGCGGCGTAGATCGCCTTGACCCGCTCGATATCGACGCCGATATCCTTGCCGACCTTGATCTTCAGCGACTCGAAGCCGCGATCGACCGCGCTGATCGAGTCGGCCACCATCTTGTCGATGTAGTCGACGCTGATGGTGATGTCGGTGGTGATGACCGGGTCGCCGCCGCCGAGCATCTTGTACAGCGGCACGCCGTAGAGCTGGCCGAACAGGTCGTAGACCGCGATCTCGACCGCGGCCTTGGCGCTGGTGTTCTTCTCCAGCGCGGACTGGATCTGCGCGGTGATGTGGTTGAGGTTCGCCACTTCCTGGCCGATCACGCGCGGGGCGATGAACTTGCGGATCGCCTCGATGATCGAGCCGTGGGTGTCGCCGGTGATGACCGCCGTGGCCGGCGCCTCGCCGTAGCCGACGTGGCCGGTATCGGTGTGCACCGAGACCACGATGTCCTCCACCGCCTCGACCGTGCGCAGGGCGGTCTTGAAAGGCGTTTTCAGCGGGACGCGGAGCATGCCGAAGCGGATATCGGTGATTTTCATTGATTCACGAGTGCTGGGATGAGGAGGGGAAGCGGGCGCTCGCGCGCATCGCTTCCGTCAGGGGCGGATTCGCTGAATGTTGGTCATGCGGTCGACATAGGTCTGCTTGCCGTTGAACAGCAGCGGCGTCAGCGGCGAAACAGTCACGCCGTTGGTCTTCGCGCGCACGGTCTTGCCGTCGGCGCCGGCGAAACTCAACCCGGTGGTGTCGTGGATCACGTACGGTTCGCCGTCGAGCTGGCCGATCACCATCATCACGTGGCCGGGGATGTAGACCAGGTCGCCGACCTGCAGTTCGTGGGCGATCTGCAGCCTGCGCTCGCGGCTGTCCTTGTCGCTCAGGGCGATGCGGTTGAGGGCCGGGCTGACCGCCTGGTCGCTGGTGTTGCGCGGCAACTCCACGCCCATGCTGCGGTAGATCTCGGAGACGAATCCGCTGCAGTCGCGGCCGTTGTAACTGTGGCCCCAGCCATAGCGCTCGCCGAGGAACTTGAAGCCCTGCTGGATCAGGTTGCGCCTGCTCAACGGAAGATAGTGGTCCTGGCTGGGCTCGCGCCGCGGCAGCAGCGCCGGGGCGAAACGCAGGCTGCCGTCATCGTTGCGCACCGGCAGTTCGATCACGTGCGCGGTGTAACCGTGCTGGCCGTTGACCGGCTTGCCGACCGGCCAGTCCGCCAGCACCGGCACGCGCACGCCCATGTCGAGTTGCAGTTCCGACACGCCCGGCTCTTCCGGTGTGAACACGGTGGTGGCGCGGGCGCCGGTGACAACCCGGTAGGGCGCCTTGCGGCCGTAGCCAAGCACCTGCTCGCTGCTTCCCAGCGCAATGAAGCGCTTCTCGACCCAGGCGGCGTAACGCGGGCTCACCACGAACCACCACTGGCCATCGCGGCTTTCGTGCGCGACCACCACCGGATCGCCCGGGAACAGCGCGCTTTCCTGGAAGCGGTCGATGTCGTGGTCGTCATCGGACGAGAACACGCGCATCGAGGTCGGGAAGGTGCGCAGGGCGGCGCGATGCACGACCAGGCCGTAGCGCGCGTCCTGGCGTTCGGGAATGGCGGCGAGGTTGAGCGAGTCGACGACCTCATCGACGGCCGACTTCGCCACCGGCTTGCCGTGTTCGTCGAACAGCGGCTTTGAGGGTCGCCGCGACAGCGACTCGATCCAGCCGCTGACCTGGGCGCGATCGAGCGGGCCCTGCAGCGCCTGCAGATCGTGGATGCTCTTGTCGAGCTGGTGCAGCCGCGCGTTCTGCGCGGCGATGGCGTCGCTGTCGAGGACGACGCGGTCGGCGTCGCCGGGCTGTCCCTGGTCCAGCAGGGCCACCCAGAAGGCCGGGTCAAGTTTCGCTTCGTCGACGCCGATGACGCCGGTGGCGGGAATCGTCCATGCCTTTTCCCGCGCCGCCAGCGGCAACGATGCAGTGCCGGCCAGGCACAGGGCGAGGGCGAGGGTCAGTGGCAGGCGCATGGTTCGGTTTCCAGAAAGTCTGTAGAAACAGTCAACTTGCAACGGGAGCGAGGCTGGACAGCAACCCGGCCATCGCCAGGCCGATACCGGTGCCCAGTACCAGGCCAAGCATCGCCAGCAGCACGGCCACCGGCACGAGTGCGCGGGAATAGGTGGCTGCCAGCACCGGCGCGGTCGCCATGCCGCCGATCTGCGCCAGCGACGAGATGCCGCACAGGTGCAGATCGAAGCGGAACAGGCGCGCGGCGAGCAGCAGCAATGCCACGTGCACGACCAGCACCGTGAAACCCACGACCACGAACAGTGGCGCGGTATCCATGCCCTGGAAGTTGCTCTGCGATGCGAGCACCGCCACCAGGCAGGCCAGCATGGCACTGGCCAGCGGCGCCGGCACAGGTGAATGGGCGAGGGTGGTGCGGGCGAGCACCAGGCCGACGATGGTGGCGATGAGCACCGTCCACGCGGTCGTGGTCAGGAAGCCGCCAACTGGCAGCAGCGCCGCGGCCCACGCCGACAGGTTGCCCACCAGCAGCGCCACGCCCAGCCAGAGCAGCACGCTGCCCGGGCCGGCATGGCCGATCGCGCGCGGTTCCAGTGTCGGCAGCGGCGCGCGTGCGTCGGCGCCGGTCCAGTGGTTGAAGGCCGGGGCGAAACGGTTGATCGAGAACAGCACGATCACCCACACCGAATAGCAGACCGCATCTGCCAACAGCACCGACGGCAGCAGGTTGTCAGGCAGGCCGATCGATTGCTTGACCGCAACCAGGTTGGCCGAGCCCCCGGTCCAGGTGGCGCTCAGTGCTGCCAGCATCTTCCAGCCATCGGCGGGCAGGGCGTTACGGAAGATCAGGTAGGCGATGACTATCGCGGCCAGGATGCTCAACATCGCGCAGGCGAACACGGCGAGCATGCGCGGCCCCAGCTTCACGATCGCGCGCAGGTCGCATCCGACCATCAGCAGGAAGAGCAGGGAAGGCAGCAATTGCCCGGTCAGGGAGCGCTGCGCCGTGGTGATCTCGGGCGTGGCCTGCCACAGCCCGGCGACCGCCAGGGCGGTCACGAACAGATACGTCAGGACGATCGGCGGCAGGACTGAGAACAGCCGCCAGCCATAGCGCTTCTCCAGGGACGGAAACAGGCCCGCCGACACCAGCAAAACCGCGGCATAAGGCCACACCGTCTCGATCATTGCGTCCCCTCTGAGCCACCGGAAGGAAGGCGGTGGCCGACCGGGTCAGAATACATACTTCATTTCTGGTTTTAGTCAAGAATAAATTATTGACCGGGTACTCCACTCATGTTACACAGTCGTGAAACGGCACCCAGCGGGTCGATCGCGACGTGGATAGTCCTTTGCCTTCGCTTGTATCGAGTACCGGTCGGTCACGCACACTGCGTGCGCTGGCGATCTCGGTTCTGTGCCTGTCACTGATGACCTCGGCGGCCCTGGCCGGCCGCGCCGGCGAAACCGTCGACGAGGTCGCCGCACAGATCGACGCCGGTCATTTCAAGGAGGCCAACGCTGGCATCGACGGCGCCCTGGCCCAGTCCGGCCTGGCTCCTGAAACGCGCACGGCCCTGGAATTCCAGCGTGAGCGCATGCGCCGCATACGCCTGGACTTCCCGATCACCGAACCGGAGGCCAAGGCCAGGCTGCGCGAACTGATCCCGGACATGACCGATGCCGAGTTCGACGGCTGGAAAGCCTCGAACCAGCTCGAGCACATGGTCATCGACGGTGTGCCGTACTACTTCAGCCGCTCGGTCTCAAATCTGTTCCGCGTCAGCCCGCAGGCAACGGCACGGCGTGCGACGCCGGCCACGCGCAACGACGGCCCGATGGAATCGGCCAACGCCTATCACGACGAAGCACTGGCGCAGGCCCGCGCGACCGGCAAGAGCAGCGTCGCCCCGCGCCGGGTGCGCGTCACCCAGTCGATCATCGTCAATGCCGACGCGGTTCCGGCCGGCAAGGCGGTGCGCGCATGGATTCCGTTCCCGCGCGCCATTCCGGGCCAGCAGGAGGACATCGCGCTGATCTCGAGCGCGCCGGCCAAGCATGAGACCGCGCCGGAATCGACGCTGCAGCGCACCGTCTACATGGAACAGCCGGCTGTCGCGAAGACGCCGACGAAGTTCTCGGTCACCTACGAGCTGACCATCTTCGGCCAGGTCCACCAGATCGACCCGTCCAAGGTGGTGCCCGCCGGGAACAGCGCCGAGCTTGCGCCCTACCTGGGCGAGCGCCCGCCGCACATCGTCTTCAGCGACGACATCCGCGCCTTCTCCAAACAGGTGGTGGGCGACGAGAAGAACCCGTACCGGATCGCGCAAAAGCTTTATCAGGCCGTTGACCGCATTCCGTGGGGCGGCGCGCGCGAGTACTCCACCATCAGCAACATCAGCCACTACGCACTGCATGCCGGCCACGCCGACTGCGGCCAGCAGACGCTGCTGCTGATGACGCTGCTGCGCCTCAACGGCATTCCGGCGCGCTGGCAGTCGGGCATGGTCTATTCCGATGGCAAGTACGACAACCTGCACGACTGGGGTTTCATGTACCTGGCGCCCTATGGCTGGGTGCCCGTGGATGTCACCACCGGCCAGTTCGCCGGCGCGAAGGATCCGGGCGTCGAATGGTTCTACTTCGGCGGGCTCGACGCCTACCGCATTGCATTCAACGACGACTACGGCACGCAGCTGGTGCCGCGCAAGCAGCATTTCCGATCGGAAACCGTGGACTCACAACGTGGCGAAGTGGAGTGGCAAGGGGGAAACCTCTACTTCGACCAGTGGGACTACACCTTTGAGGCACACGTACTGCCGAGCGCCACAGCGGGCGGTTGAACGCACGCGAGGCATCACTTTTCATTGCTGGAGGGGACATGAACAGTAAAGGGTTGCGTAGGACCGCGTTGTGCATAGCCATGGGGATCTGTCTGTCGTCGACGCTGTCGCTGCAAAGCGCGCATGCGGCCAACACGGACGGCTCGCTGGTGGGGCGTACGACCCCCAATGCCGAGGTAACGGTGCGCAATCCGGCCACCGGATTCACCCGCACCGTGACAGCGGACGAGCAGGGCAGCTACCGCTTTCCGTTCCTGCCGGTCGGCCACTACACGGTGCAATCCAGCGTCGCCGGCGAGCCGGCCGGGGCGGCTGCCGAGGTCGACATCAGCCTGGGCAATGCCACCAACTACAACCTTGGAGCCGGCGCCACCAACCTGGCGACCGTCCAGGTGGTTGGTTCGCGTGTGATCTCGCCAGTCGACGTGACATCGACCGAGTCGGCCACCAACATCACCCGCCAGGAAGTGGCCCGACTGCCGGTGCCGCGCGACATCAGCGACGTAGCCACGCTCGCTCCGGGCGTGAACAAGGGTGAGTTCGGTGGCATCTCGTTCGGCGGTTCGTCGGTGGCCGAGAACTCGGTCTACATCAACGGCCTGAACGTCACCGACTTCTACAACCGCGTTGGCTTCTCGTCGCTGCCGTTCTCGTTCCTGCAGGAGTTCCAGGTCAAGACCGGCGGTTACTCGGTCGAGTTTGGCCGCACCACCGGCGGCGTCATCAACGCCGTGACCCGCTCTGGCACCAACGAGTTCCACGCCGGCGCGGACATCGTCATCGACGGCATCGCCCAGGCGGACGGAGAGAACGAACCCGCCCAGGTCCGCAGCTACGACGACAGCGACCAGAACACCTACGCCGTCTGGGCGTCGGGTCCGATCATCAAGGACAGGCTCTTCTTCTTCGGTATCTACGAGAAGCGCGACCTCGATGCGCAGAACACCAACGATGGCGGTTCGACCCTGTTCGTCGACAATGGCAACAACGACTTCTGGGGCACGAAGTTCGACTGGCAGATCAGCGACAACCACCAGCTCGAGCTGCTGGCGTTCTCCGACAAGAACGACACCACCGAAGACAGCTATCCGTTCAATTACCTGACCGGCCAGCGCGAAGCGCAGCAGAACCGCACGTTCAACAAGAGCGGTGGCGACAACTGGGCGTTGACCTACACCGGCTACCTGACCAACGACCTGTCGGTGAAGGTCCTGTACGGCGAGAACGAGCGCACCGCCTCGGTCAACAGCCTCAACGACAGCACCTGCAACCTCGTCCAGGACCGCCGCGTCAACGCCGACTTCATCGGCTGTACGGCCAATACCTCGGTGGTGGATCGCAAGGACGACCGCGAGGCCGCCCGCGTCGACTTCGAGTGGAACCTGGGCGACCACAACGTCCGCTTCGGCGCCGACCACGAGAACAACACGTCCGAGTACAGCAGCGTCTATCCCGGCGATGGCCTGCGTTATGAAATCAGCAACATTCCCGGCGGCCGCCGCGTCAATGGCGTGCTGATTCCGGCTGGCCCGACTGCGTACGTGAGGACCCGTGAAGTCTCCAACGAGGGCACGTTCGAGACCGTCAACGAGGCCTACTACCTGGAAGACAACTGGCAGATCACCCCGAACCTGATGCTGAACCTGGGTGTGCGCCTGGAGAAGTTCGACAACAAGGACGCCCAGGGCCAGAGCTACATCAAGATGGACGACATGGTGGCGCCGCGCTTCGGCTTCGCCTGGGACTTCGTCGGCGACGGTCGCTCCAAGCTGTTCGGCAACGCCGGCCGCTACTTCCTGCCGGTGGCCAACGTCATCAACATCAAGCAGGCCGGTCCGTTCCTGGATGCGCGCCGTTTCTATCTGTTCGAAGGGTTCACCACGCTCACCAACCCGACTACCGGCGAGGAGGTTCCGCAGCCGATCCTCGGCGCCGAGATCGGGTCGGTGGACGACTCGCAGGGCAACGGCCAGGTCGGAGACTTCCGTGGCGAAGTCGATGCCGACATGGATCCGGTGTACCAGGACGAGTACATCCTGGGTTATCAGTCGATGATCAACGAGACCTGGTCGTGGGGCGTTCGCGGCATCTACCGCAAGCTGCACGACGCCATCGATGACATGGAAATCACCTGGAACGGGTTCTGTTCCATGGACTCCTTCGTCATGGCCAACCCGGGCAAGGACCTGACCATCTGGGCCGACACCGACTGCGACGACGAAGCCGACGCATTCACCACGATCGATACCTCGCGCACCGGCTGGCTGCTGGGTGAGGACGAGAACGGCAATCCGATCACCATCGGCTGGGACAAGGCCAAGCGCACCTATCGTGCCCTTGAGTTCGTGCTCGACCGTGCCTGGGACGACAAGTGGGCATTCAATGCCTCCTACACGCTGTCCTACAGCAAGGGCAACGCCGAGGGCCCGGTCAATTCCGATACCGACTTCTCCGACAGCGGTCGCACGGAGGCCTTCGACAATCCGTTCGTGGCCATGGGTGGATATGGCTACCTGCCCAATGATCACCGCCACCAGTTCAAGTTCCGCGGTGCATACGCCTTCACCGAGAACTGGTCTGTGGGCGCGACGCTCGACCTTCAGTCCGGGCGTCCGATCAGTGAGTTTGGTGCAGGCAACCCGTTCGACACCACGGAGTTCCTGAGCCACTACATCTGCGAGGCCAACTGCGACGCCGATGATCCGGCCGACCGGGTGTTCCGCCTCTCGAAGCGTGGTGCCTACGACCGTCTGCCGTGGGTGTACTCGCTGGGCGCGAGCATCGCCTACAGCAAGAACTTCGGTGACCACAAGCTCAACGCCAAGCTGGCCTTCTACAACATCACCAACCAGCAGCGTGTCCTTGAACGCGACGAAACGCGCGAAGAGGAGAACGGCATCGGCAGCGTGGGCGAGACCTGGCTGAACGGAACGCAGTACCAGTCGCCGCGCTACGCGCAGTTCATCCTGTCGTACGAGTTCTGAGCAATGCACGGGCGGCCCGTCGTCGGGCCGCCCGTTTCTCGTTTGCGACCCGGTGAGGATGCCGGGTCGATGACGTTGTCAATCGAACAGGCAATGACGCACACGATGCACACTTTCGACGGCGTCGACCTGCACGCCCTGGCCGCGCAGTTGCCCACCCCGTTCCACGCGTACTCCGCCAACGCAATCCGGCAGCGCATCAGCGCGATGCAGTCGGCTTTCCACGGGCTCGACCATCGCATCTGCTATGCGGTCAAGGCCAATTCCAATGTCGCCATCCTGCAGTTGATGGCCAATCACGGTGTCGGCGCCGACATCGTGTCGCTGGGCGAGCTTCATCGCAGCCTCGCAGCCGGTATCCCGGCCGAGCACATCGTCTTCTCCGGGGTCGGAAAGACCGCCGAGGAGATCGCCGCGGCGCTGGCGGTCGGGGTCTGGCGCTTCAATGTCGAGTCGCTCGATGAACTGCGCCTGCTGCAGCAGGTCGCGCAGTTGCATGGCGTCTGCGCGCGCGCCGCGGCCCGCATCAACCCCGATGTGGACGCCGGCACCCACGAGAAGATCTCCACGGGCAAGTCGGAGAACAAGTTCGGCGTCTCCATCGACGAGGCCCGTCGCTGGTTCGCCAATGCAGGCAAGCTGAGCAACGTGCGCCTGGACGGCCTGCATGCGCATATCGGTTCGCAGATCCTGAGCCTGGAGCCGTTTGCCGAGGCGCTGCGGCGCGTGGAGGCGTTCCGCCAGGAGCTGGAAGCGGACGGGCACGTCATCACCAGCGTCGACATCGGCGGCGGTCTGGGCGTGTGCTATCGGCAAGGTCACGACCATCCTGTGGCGGCAGCGGACTATGCCGCGCTGGTGCGGGAGGTGTTCGCCCGATTCCAGGGCACGCTGGTGCTGGAACCGGGCCGCTACCTGGTGGCCGAGGCCGGCGTGCTGCTGACGCGCGTGATCCGGGTCAAGCCTGGCGTGGACCGCAGCTTCCTGGTGGTCGATGCGGCAATGAACGACCTGATGCGCCCATCGCTCTACGAGGCCTGGCACGAGATCGTTCCGTTGCATCGCGATTCGCGCGAGATGACCCGTTACGACGTCGTCGGGCCGGTGTGCGAGACGGGCGACACCTTTGCCCGCGACCGCGAGATGGCCCGGTGCCAGGCCGGCGACCTGTTGTCGATTGGCGGCACGGGCGCGTACGGTGCATCGATGGCCTCGACCTACAACTCGCGACCGCTTGCCGCCGAAGTGCTGCTCGACGACGGCCGCTACGCGGTGATCCGGCGGCGCCAGACCATGGCCGAGATGATGGCCGGCGAACAACTGCCCAAGGTGTGGAATGAAGCCTGACACGATGCTGTTGCGATGCGCGCCGGTTGCGCTGGTGGCCGCGTTGCTGCTTGCAGTGGTGCCGTCGGCACGGGCAGCAGATAAAAGTACGGCCAAGGCAGAAGTGGATGCCGTCTTCGACCAGGTGATGTCGCGCTACCGATTGCCGGGCCTGGCGCTGGGCATCGTCGAGGACGGCAAGGTCGTCTACGCGCGCACGGCCGGCGAACTGGTCGAAGGCGAAGGCCAGAAGATCGACTCGGCCACGCTGTTCAAGATCGCCTCCAACACCAAGTCGATGACGACCGCCACGCTGGCGCGCCTGGTCGATGCCGGCAAACTGCACTGGAACGACCCGGTGGTGCGCTGGCTGCCGGACTTCCGCATGTACGACCCCTGGGTCGGCCGCGAGATGCAGGTGCGCGACCTGCTGATCCACAACAGCGGCCTGCGCGCCGGTGCCGGCGACCTGATGCTGTGGCCGGAACCCAACAGCTTCACCCGTGCCGACATCATCCACGGCCTGGGGTATCTCAAGTCGCAGCGCAGCTTCCGCGCCGGCTACGACTACGACAACCTGATGTACATCGTCGCCGGCGAAGTTGCCGCGGCCGCGGGCGGCGCACCGTACGAGCAACTGGTGCGCCGCGAGGTCTTCGAGCCGCTGGGGATGCGGCGCTGCCAGGTCGGCGCGTGGCGCCGCGACGTCGTCGGCAATGTTGCCCAGCCGCACATGCGCCAGGGCGAGCGCAACATCCCGGTGCGCAGCGATGGCGATGCGATCGCGGCCACCACCATGGACCCGGCCGGCGGCATCCGCTGCAGCCTCGACGACATGCTGACCTGGGCCGGCGCCTGGCTGAAGCCGTCCGGTCCCAACGCCAGCTGGATCTCTCGCGAGCAGCGCGAAGCGCTGTGGGCGCCGCAGATGCCGATGCCGTTGTCGCGGCGCATGCGCGACTGGGACAACAGCCATTTCTCCGCCTACGGCTACGGCTGGCGCCTGGCCGATGTCGATGGCACGTTCAAGGTCTCGCACACCGGCACGCTGATGGGCATGTATTCGATGGTGACGCTGTTGCCCGACAAGGGCGCGGGCTTCGTCATCCTGATCAACGGCGAAGGCGAGCAGGCGCGCACGGTGCTCGGGCAAGTGCTGGTCAAGCGCTACACGCATCCGGATCCGACGCTGACCGTTGCCCACTACGCCGGCCTGCTGGACCAGGAAGACGCGGCCCGCCCGGCAACCGACAAGGCACCGGATACGTCGAAGCGGCATGCAGTCAAGGCGAGCGAGCTGTCGTCGCGACTGGGTGTCTATCGCGACCCGTGGTTCGGCGAGGTGTCGCTGTGTCGCGACGGCGATGCGGTGCGCCTGCGCGCGCAGAAGTCGCCGATGCTGACCGGCATCGTCCAGCGTGCCGGCAAGCGCCTGCTGGTCAACTGGGATGACGACAGCGTCGATGCCGAGGCGTGGCTGGACTTTCCTGATGCCACGCAGATGCGGCTGGCCAAGGTCGATCCGCAGGCGGATTTCAGCTATGACTATGAAGACCTGGCGTTTGCGCGGGAGCGTGGCTGCGATTGAGGCCCGGACGTGGCGGGGGAGGATTGCATGAAGCGTTGCGCGCTGCTCGTTGCCGTCCTTGCCGTCGCCGCATGCGCGTCGACCCCGCCGTCGATGCCGGTCTCCAGCGCCACCACGCCCGAAGCCGCAGGCCTGGTCGACATCCGCAGTCTTGTCCCTGATTTCGATCTGGACATGCGCTATGCGGGCAGCAACAACTTCACCGGCGCCACCGTCGACGGTTATGGCGCGGCGCGGTGCTATCTGCTTGCCGACGCGGCAAAGGCGTTGCAGAAGGTCGAGCTCGGCTTGCGCCAGCAAGGCATGCGCCTGCGCCTGTTCGACTGCTACCGGCCGGCGCGGGCGGTGCGGAACTTCGTCGCCTGGGCAGGCGACCTCGACGACCAGCGCACCAAGCCGGAGTACTACCCGCGGCTCGACAAGCGGCAGCTGCTGGGCGACTACATTTCGCCGACCTCCGGCCACAGCCGCGGTGCAACGCTCGATCTGACCCTGTTGCAATGCGGCAGTGACGGCGGTGCCTGCGTGCCCCTGGACATGGGCACGCCATTCGACTTCTTCGACACGCGCGCCAACACCGATTCACCCCAGGTCGATGCGCGCCAACGCGACAACCGGCAACGCCTGCGTGCGGCGATGGAGCGCGGCGGTTTCCGCAACTACCCGATGGAGTGGTGGCACTTCACCCTGAACCCGGAACCGGCGCCGAATGTGTTCTTCGACGTCCCGATCCGCTGATCAGATCCCCAGCGCCAATCCCGCGATCTGCTTGGCCAGCCCATAAGGCTCCGGATCATTGCGGTTGGTCAGCACCACCACGGTCAGGTGCCGCTGCGGATAACGCACGATGACATTGCGGAAGCCGATGGTCTCGCCCGAATGCCATAGCGTCTCGCCGGTGATGCGCCAGCCGTAGCCATACTCGACCGTGGGATCGTCGGTATGCGTGGCCGGCGTGAACGCCTCCTGCAGCGACCGGCTGCGCAGCAGGCGCTGGTCGTAGAGCGCGGCGTCCCACCTGGCCAGATCGTCGATCGAGGAATAGATGCCACCGTCGCCCAGCACCGCGCTGGTGGTGCTCTGGTCGGTACGCAGCCAGCGGCCCTGGTCGAAAGTGTAGCCGTAGGCGCGATGGGCGACTTCGGAGATTCCGGACTCGTAGGCCACGGTATGGTCCATGCCCAATGGCTGGAAGATGCGGTCGTGCAGGAACTGCGCGTAGTGCTGCCCCGACGCCCGCTCGACGATCAGGGACAGCAGCGCGTAGCCGCTGTTGCTGTAGCGGTAGTCGCTGCCTGGCGCGAAATAGGCACGGTCCTGCGATTCGAGCAGGCGCAGCACGTCTGCATCGTGCACCTGCACGGTGCTGGCCGGGTCCATCACGTCCTCGTAGTCGATCAGGCCGGCAGTGTGGGTCAGCAGGTGGCGGATGGTCACCTTGTCGGCGGCATCTGGCAGCGTGGGCAGCCAGCGGCGCACGGGGTCTTCCAGGCGCAGGCGGCCGTCTTCGGCGAGCAGGAGGATCGATGCCGCGGTGAACTGCTTGCTCACCGACGCCAGGCGGTAGTTGGTGGTCGGCGACGATGCGGCGCCCGATTCGAGCTCGGCCATGCCGTAACTGCGACGCAGCAGCGGCTTGCCGTCGCGCAGGATCAATACCGACGCTCCGGGCACGTGCCCGTCATAGTCGCGCATCAGCGCGTCGACCTGCCCTTGCAACGTGTCGTGCGGCGCGTGCGGCATCGAGTGGCTCCCGGTCGCGCAACCCGCGAGAAGGAGGACGGATCCGAGGAACCAGGGCGGTATGCGCATCGGCAGATGGTAACGGCACTGCGGGGCGTTTTGGGGGGCATTTGGCGCCTGGCTACTGCGCGACCCGCAACAACTCCTCGTCCGACCAGCCGCCGCCCAGGGCGCGGTAGACATCGATGTAGGAGGTCAGCCGCGACAGCCGGGCGCGGGACAGGTTGAGCTCGGAACTGAGCAGCTGCCGCTCGGCATCGAGCACTTCCAGGTAGCTGCTGACGCCGGCTTTGTAGCGCAGCCGCTGCAGCCGCAGGTTCTCGCGATTGGCCGCCGTGCTTTCCTCGTTGGCGCTGATGATGCTGGCCGACTTCTCGTAGGAACTGATGTTGCTGGAGACTTCCACCAGTGCCTGCAGCACGGTCTGGCGGTAGGTATGGGTGGCCTCGTCGGTCTGCGCGCGGGCGAGGTCGACATTGGCGCCGGCGCGGCCGAAGTCGATGATCGGCAGGTCGACGAACGGGCCCCAGGAGTTCACGCTCAGCGAGCGGTTGCTCGAACCCAGGTCGCTCAGGTCGACCGCATTGCGGCCGAACAGCGCACTCAGGCCGATGGTCGGGAAGGGGAACCGATTGGCCACGGCGACGCCGACGCGCGCGGTCGCCGCATGCAGCTGGTTCTCGGCCAGGCGCACGTCGGGCCGGCGCTCGAGCAGCTCGGTCGGCAGGCCGGTGGGAATGTCGGGCGAAT
This sequence comes from Lysobacter sp. TAF61, assembly GCF_052113485.1. Lineage (NCBI taxonomy): Bacteria > Pseudomonadati > Pseudomonadota > Gammaproteobacteria > Lysobacterales > Lysobacteraceae > Lysobacter > Lysobacter sp. TAF61. The sequence continues at coordinate 653,569 of NZ_JBFRDH010000001.1, read as the reverse complement.
CTGGCATGCCGCCGTTGGCCATCGGGCTGCCGCGATCGATCGGTTGCGGGTAGCGGCCCAGCAGTTGCGCCAGCTGGTTCTCGGTGGCGAGGATCTGCTGCTCGGTGGAGGGCAGCTGCGCCCGCGTCGTCGCCAGTTGCGCGATCGCCTGCTGTTCCTCGGCGCCGGACGCCACACCGCTGCGCATCTGTGCGCGGATCAGGTGCAGGGATTCTTCCTGGCTGGTGATGGTGCGCTCGATGATCGCCCGCTCCTCATCGAGTTCGCGCAGCGACAGCCATGTGGCGGCGACCTGGGTGACCAGGGTCGCCATCACGCCGCGTGCCGCATCCTCGGTCGCCAGCAGGTTGGCGCGGGCCGCCTCACTGCCGCGGCGCAGCTTGCCGAACAGGTCGATTTCCCAGACCAGCGACAGGCCGGCCGAGTAGACCGTGTCGTTGTCGCCGCTGCCCGGGGACGGAGTGCTGCTCAGCGTGCCGCGGATGTCGGGTCCGAGCGAGCCGCGCGCGAACTTGGCGTTGGCGCGGGCCTGTTCGACCCGCGACAGGGCCTGGCGCAGGTCCAGGTTGTTGTCGATGGCCTCGCGGATCAACGCCGACAGTTGCGGATCGCGGAACAGGTCGAACCAGGCAACGTCGGCGATGGAGCGCGCTTCTGCCTGGGTCAGCGGCGCACGGTACTGCACCGGCAGGTCGAGATCCGGCCGCGAGTAATTCGGGCCCAGCATGCAGCCAGTGAGCGCGATCGTCAGGCCGATGAGCAGGGCGGTGGCACGCATCAGTGCGCTCCTCCCTCCGGCGGCGCTTGCGGCGTCGCTGCCGTCGTCTTGAACTTCGGCGGTCCGCCGAAGCGTTCGGCCAGGCTCTGGATCAGCACGTAGAGCGCCGGCACCACCAGCACCGCCAGCAGCGTGGCGGTGAGCATGCCGCCGAACACCACCGTCCCCACCGAGAACTTCGAGGCCGCGCCGGCGCCACTGGCCAGCACCAGCGGCACCACGCCGAGGATGAAGGCGAACGAGGTCATCAGGATCGGGCGCAGGCGCAGCTTGGCCGCCGTCAACGCGGCCTCGTGGATCGACATTCCGCCTTCGCGATAGAGCTTTGCGAACTCGACGATGAGGATCGCGTTTTTCGCCGCCAGGCCGATCAGGGTGACCAGGCCGATCTGCCCATAGACGTTGAAGTCCAGGTGGGCGATGAGGATCGCGATCAGCGCGCCGAGCACGCCGAACGGCGTGGCCAGCAGCACCGCGAACGGCACCGCCCAGCTTTCGTACAACGCGGCCAGGAACAGGAACACCACGACCACCGACAGCGCCATCACCATCGCCGCCGCATTGCCGGCCTCCACTTCCTCGGCGGTCTGCCCGGACCACTCGTAGCCGTAACCGGCCGGCAGCACCTCGGCGGCGACTTCGCGCAGTGCCTGCAATGCATCGCCGGAGCTGTATCCGGGCGCCTGCGAACCGGTCATCTCGGCGCTGCGGTACAGGTTGTAGCGCATGGTGAAGCGCGGGCCGATGCCGGGCGTGGCGGTCACCACCGTATCGAGCGGCACCATCTCGCCGTTGCCGTTGCGCACGAACAACTTCGACAAGGTGGAAATGTCGCGGCGGAACTCCGCGTCGGCCTGCAGCGAGACGCGGTAGTTCTTGCCAAAGCGCGTGAAGTCATTGACCTGCAGGCTGCCCAGGAACACCTGCAGCGTGCCGAATACGTCGGAGATCGGGATGCCGAGCTTCTTGATCTTTTCCCGGTCCACGGTAATGCGGTAGTTGGGCGTGGAGGCCGAGTAGGTGGTGGTGATGCGGCCAATCTCCGGCCGTTTCTGCGCGGCCTGGATGAACTGCGCCGACATCTCCGCCAGTTCCTCCGCGGTCTGGCCGTCGCGCGCCTGCAGCATCATCGAGAAACCCGACACCGTGCCGAAGCCGGGCAGGGCAGGCGGGTTGAACGCGATCGCCACCGACTCGGGCGTCTGCGCGCCGATGCCCATGGCCTTCTGGATCAGCGCATTGACCTGCTGCTCCTTCTTCTTGCGGTCTTCCCAGGGCTTGAGCTTGATCACCATCATCGCCGCATTGGGCGCGGCGGTTCCGGAGATGATGTCGTAGCCGGTGATGCCCAGCACCGCGTCGACGCCGTCCAGTGCCCGCAGCTTGCTGTTGAGTTCCTCGACGACGTGGTCGGTGCGCTTGGTGGAGGACGCATCGGGCAGGATCGCCTGCATGAAGAACGCACCGACATCCTCGTCCGGCACGAAACCGGTCGGGGTGATGCGGAACAGCAGGAACAGCCCCACCAGCAGCACCACCATGATCACCACGATATGGCGCAGCGCACCCGTGCCGCGCTTGGCCACGCCGGTGTAGTGGAACGTGAGGCGTTCGAAATAGTGGTTGAAACGGGCAAAGAACCGGCCCAGCAGCCCCTTCGGCGGTCCGGGCTGCTTGGGCTTGAGCAGCAGCGTGCAAAGCGCCGGCGTCAGGGTCAGCGCGACCAGCGCCGAGAACATGGTCGACACCGCCACCGTCAAGGCGAACTGCTTGTACAACTGGCCCGTCACGCCCGGCACGAACGCCATCGGGATGAACACCGCCGACAGCACCAGTGCGATCGCCACCACCGGTCCGGAGACCTCGTCCATGGCCTTGCGCGTGGCTTCCTTCGGCGGCAGTTTGTCGTGCTCCATGATGTGCTCGACCGCCTCGACCACCACGATCGCGTCGTCCACCACGATGCCGATTGCCAGCACCATGCCGAACAGCGACAGCGTGTTGATCGAGAAACCGAGGAACTGGTAAGCGATGAACGTGGCGATCAGCGACACCGGCACGGCCAGCATCGGGATGAGGGTCGCCCGCCAGCTCTGCAGGAACAGGAACACCACGATCAGCACCAGGATCAGCGCCTCGACGAAGGTGTGCACGACCTCCTCGATCGAGGCGACCACGAAGAGGGACGTGTCGTAGGTGATGTCGTAGTCCAGGTCGGCGGGGAAGCTCTTCGCCAGCCGCTCCACCTCGGCATTGATCAGCTCGGCGGTTTCCAGCGCGTTCGCGCCCGGCGCCAGGGCGATGCTCATCGCCGCCGCCGGCTGGCCGTTGAACTTGGCCACGGTGCTGTAGTCCTTGGCGCCCAGCTCGACCCTGGCGACGTCGCGCACGCGGATATACGAGCCATCCGGGTTGGCGCGCAGGATGATGTCCTCGAACTCGGATTGCTCGACCAGTCGTCCCTGCAGTCGCAGCGAGTACTGGAAGCCGCTGGGCGAATCGGCCGGCGGCTGGCCGACCTGGCCGGCCGCGGCCTGCTTGTTCTGTTCCTGGATCGCCGACACCACGTCGGTGGTGGTCAGGCCCAGGCTGGCCATCTTGTCCGGGCGCAACCACAGGCGCATGCCGAATTCGGAGCCGTAGACCTTGGCCTCGCCCACGCCCTTGACCCGCTTGAGCGTGTCGAGGATGTAGTTGAAGAGATAGTTGTTGAGGAACAGCTGGTCGTAGCTGCCCTTGGGCGAATAGAACGACAGGAACATCAGGATGTCGGGCGAGCTCTTGGCCACCGTCACGCCGATGTCGTTGACCTCGCTGGGCAGGCGCGGCTGCACCTGGGCGACGCGGTTCTGGGTTTCCACCGAGGCGATGTCGACATCGCGTTCGAGGTCGAAGGTGACCGAAATGGAGGTTGAGCCGTCGTCGCCGGACACCGACTTGATGTACTTCATGTCGGTGACGCCGTTGATCTGCGTATCCAGCGGCGCGGTGACCGCGTCCTCGACCACGTCGGCGCTCGCACCCGGATAAAGCGTGGTGACCTTGACGTTGGGCAGGGCGATATCGGGGAACTGCGAGATCGGCAGGCCGATCATCACCAGCGTGCCGGCCAGCACCAGGAACAGCGAGATGACGATCGCGAAGACGGGGCGGTCGATGAAAAAGCGCGCCATGGTTTACGCCCCTTAACCCTTGGCCGCGCCGCCGGGTGGCGGCGCCTCGGGCGCGGGCGCCTGGAGCTGCTCGTACGTCACCTTCGTCACCTTCAGCGGCACGCCCGGACGCGCCTTCTGCACACCTTCCACCACCACGTTGTCGCCGGGGTTGAGGCCCTTGTCGATGACCCACAGGCCGCCGTAGCGCGGACCGGGCGTGACCGGCACCTGCTGCGCCTTGCCATCGGCGCCGACGGTGGTGACGAAGTACTTGCCCAGCGTCTGCACCACCGCGCGATCGGGCACCAGCAGCGCGCCTTTGCGCTGGTCGGCGCGCACCTGGATGCGGGCGAACAGGCCCGGGTACAACTGATGCTGCGGATTGGGGAACTCGGCGCGCAGGCGATAGGTGCCGGTGCGCGCATCGAGCGCGCGGTCGGCGAAGATGATCTGGCCGGGGGTCTTGTATTGCGTGCCATCGGTCAGCGTCAGCCTGACCTGCCGTATCGGGTCGTCCACACCCGGCGTGCTGCCCTGGTAACGTCGTTCGTAATCGAGCAGCTTGGCTTCGCTGATGCTGAAGTAGACCCACACCGGGTCGTCTTCGGACAATTCAGCGAGCACCGTGGTGCCTGCCGTGATCAGGTCGCCGGGAAACACCTGGGCCGCGCCGATCCGGCCGGTCAGCGGCGCGGTCACCGTGGCGTACTCCACGCCGAGCGAGGCCTGGTCGAGCACGGCCTGGTTGGCCGCGACCTGGGCCTGCGCCGCCTGCATCCCGGCAACGGCGTTGTCGTAGATCTGCTTGGAGATCGCGTTCTCTTTCACCAGCGGGCCGTAGCGGTCGACGTCCTGGCGGGCGCGGGCGAGGTCGGCGCGGGCGGCCGCCACCCCGGCGCGGGCGTTGGCCTGCTGCGCGAGGGGCTCGCGCGGATCGATGCTGAAGAGCCTCTGGCCTTCGGTGACCAGCGTGCCGTCGGTGAAGTTCTTGGCCATCAGCACGCCGGTGATCTGCGCGCGCAGCGACACCTCGCGCGAGCCGCTGACCTCGCCGATGAACTCCTCAAAAAGTGGGGTGTCCTGCTGCAGCACGGTCATGACCTTGACCGGCACGGCAGGCGGGGGCGGCGGTTCGTCCTTGCCGCAGGCAGAGACCAGCATCAGCGACGCCACGACGGCGGCGAAGGTGAACTGCCGCGCGCCGGCGACGACGAGGGCGGGCAGGCGTTCGTCCGCAGCGGCGAGGTCGTTCGCAGTCATGGTTCCTACCCTGAAGTCGACTTGGCGAAGCCGGGTCCCACATGCCCGTCCGCGCTGTCCGCGCCCCGTCGGGTTCGAGGACCTGACGGACCACCGCTGCGCGCTTGCCGGCGATAGCAGCAGAGTGGGTGCAATGGTCTTGTGACGACGTGGCGCGGGTGGCGAGGATCACGGCTAATTCACGGCCTCTCAGGACAATCGCGCTACACAGGCGCCACGTTGGCGGCATGTTCCAGGGAGGAGGGCGGCGATGAAGTACGGCATCGTTTTGGCACTGGTAGTTTTCGTCACCGGCTGCGCCACCGATCCTGGGACCCGCGAGACCCAGAAGCAGACCGGTTCGGTCGTGGCAGGCGCGGTGGTTGGCGGCCTCGTCGGCAACATGTTCGGCGGCGGCACCGGGCGGGTTCTGATGACCGCGGCCGGCGCAGTGGCCGGTGGATTCCTTGGCGACCACATCTACAAGAAGCACGCCAAGTCCGAGTACGAGAAGGACGCGGCGCAGCGCGCACTCAACCAGGGCGCCTCCGGGCAGAAGATCACCTGGGCCGACCCGCGCACCAACGAGGCCGGCTACTTTGTCGCCCTCAACACCAAACGGATGTCAGACGGACGCGTTTGCCGCGACTTCCGCCGTGGCCTGAGCGTGGGTGGCGCGTCGGTCGACGAGACCACCGGCACCGCGTGCAAGAAATCCAATGGACAATGGGATGTGGGCTGACAACCGGGGCGTCGCGATCATGATGACCAAGCTGATCCTCCTCTTTCTCGTGGCGGCTGCCACTCCTGCGTTTGCGCAGGTCAAGGCCGACGCGCCACCCTCGCGCTTCGATGCTGCCGATGCCAACCACGACGGCAAGATCGACCGCAACGAGTACGGCGGCTTCGTGCAGGAGCTGGTGCTGCTCTATGACGGCAACGGCGATGGCGACGGCAAGCTCTCGCGTGCCGAGCTGAAGTCCGCGCCGGACCCGAGCAAGTTCGACAAGATCGACAGCGACAAGGACGGCTACCTGACCATCGAGGAGATCGATGTCTTCACCGACAGCGACTTCGCGGCGATGGACACCAACGCCGACGGTGCGGTCGATCGCGCCGAGAGCGCGAAGCACAAGTAAGGCGGCGTGGTCGCCAGGCATGCGCCTGGTGCCGTGCGGAAATTCCCGAACATCCGAAGGCGCCGGGGTTTTGCCCCGGCGCCTTTCGGCGTGAGCGGCGCTTGGCCTGCCGCCGGCGGGCCCCCCGGAAGCGGGTCAGGCAGCGCTCGGGTCGCAAGCTTCTGGCCAAAATGGGTAAAAGGGGTATATTGGGAACCAGTCCAGTTGCCGGAGCAACGCCATGGCCCTGACCCTCAAGCTCGATGCCATCGAAGACCTGCCCAGGACGCCCGCCTCGGACGTCAAGAAGCTCGGCTGGCGCGGCGTGATGAAGGCTATCGGCCGCAAGGGCAAGGTCGTGGTGACCAACCACAACGAACCCGAAGCGGTGATCCTGTCGGCCGAGGAGTACGGCGCGATCATCCGCGCCCTGCACGAGGCGGAATCGAAGAACGAATCGGCGCTCGACGATTTGCGCCACCGCTTCGACGAACGCCTGGCCTCGCTGCAGTCCGCAGACGCCGGTGATCGCCTGCGCGCACTGATGACCGGTCCGGCGAAACTGCGCGGCAAGGTCAAGGCCGGGGCGAGTCATTGAAGTCGCGTCCCGTTCTCTATGTCCTCGCTGGAGTGAACGGTGCGGGCAAGAGTTCGGTCGGCGGCCACCTGCTCGAACGCGCCGGGCTGTCCTGGTTCAATCCGGACACCTTCGCGCGCGAGCTGATCGCGGAAACAGGTTGCGACCAGGCGCAGGCCAATGCCGCGGCCTGGCAGGAAGGCATGCGTCGGCTGGATGAAGCGCTGGACCACGGAACAAACTTCGCCTTCGAGACCACGCTCGGTGGCCATACCGTCCCGGCCAGGATCCACGCAGCCAGCCGGACGCATGACGTGCTGATGTGGTTTTGTGGCCTGTCATCGCCGGAGCAGCACATCGCGCGCGTGAAGGCGCGCGTGGCCGTCGGCGGGCACGACATACCCGAGGCGAAGATCCGCGAACGCTATCCGGCCGCGCTGGAGAACCTGATCGCGCTGATGCCGCATCTGGCGCACCTTCAGGTCTACGACAACAGCGTCGATGTCGCGAGGGGCAAGGCGATTGCAGATCCGGTGCTGGTGGCGGAAATGGTGTCGGGCAGGCTGACCTGGCCCGATGATGTGGCGTCGCTTGAGCGGACGCCGCAGTGGGCCAAGCCGCTGCTTGAAGCGGCGTTGATGATCAGCTGAGGCCTTCCGCGATCGGGCACGCCGCAGACGCCTCATGGTCGGCCAGGCGCGCGCCGTCCACTTCCAACAGTCGATCGAGTCGCACGGACTCGCCCGTGTTGATGGTCACGTACTCTTCGCCGTCGTGGGCGAACACATCGGTGATCACGGCGTCGCGGTCCTGCTGGGCACCGTCCTCATCCCGGAACTGGATTCGCGTGCGCTTGCGCATTGTCGCGAGGTCCTCGAGGCGATCATGGAACTCGCAGCTGATGGGTTGGTAGGGCGTGCGTTCGCTGTTCATACGGGTAACCGCGTGGGTGTGGGGAGACTGGACGGCGCGTACCGGCCGCCCTGGCGGGGCGACCGGTCGCGGGTGCAATTACGACGTTGCGACGTTGACGGAAAGTTCGATGTTCCCGTGCGTGGCCTTCGAGTAGGGGCAGATCTCGTGGGCGGCATGGGCGAGCTTTTCGGCGACATCCTGCGCAAGGCCCGGGATGCGAACCAGGAAGCGTGCTTCCAGCAGCCATGCGGCGCCGGCCTGGCCCAGATCGATCTCGATGTCGACCGACAAGTCCGCCGGCAGCGCGACGCGCTTCTGCGCGGCGACGAGACCGATGGCGGTGATGTAGCACGCCGACCACGCGCCCGCGAACAGCTGTTCTGCGGTGGGGTGGGCAACCACGGCCTCAAACTTCTGGTCGTACTCGGACTGGCCCGGGACCGACAGCGCCAGGTTGACGGTGCCGTGGTCGTCGCCGGTGGGCGCGCGGCCAACAGTGGTGTGGGTCTTGCCGGTGAAGAGAACCTTATTGATCTTGCTCATGTCTGCGTACTCTGGTGGGGGCGGTGCGGTGCGGGGGAGTTGTTGATCGCATACGAGTACATCGCATGCGATGGAATGGAATGTAGAGATGTCGCCCGGTGCCGTCAACCGACAGGGGAGGCGGGCTTCAGGATCCGTTCATCGCATGCGATTAAAGCGCATGCGTATTAATAGGCGGATCTAAACGGCGCTGGGGCCGCCTTGCTGCCCGGCGCACGACGCCAAGTCCATTCAGCCTTCTAAAGCGCTTGCGATTTACTCGCATGCGCTGAATAATGCCGCCTGGATTCACCAGGACGACAACCCTCATGAAAACCGGCAAGCGAACCCAAGCCACCAAGCTGGCCGACTTCCTGTGCTTCGCGGTGTACTCGACCAACCTGGCCTTCGGCAAGGTCTACCGTCCACTCCTGGACGAACTGGGTCTGACCTACACGCAGTACGTCACGATCGTCGCGCTCTGGGAGGAAGATGGCCAGACCGTCAGCGGCCTTGGCGAAAAGCTCTTCCTGGAGTCGAACACCCTGACGCCTATCCTCAAGAAACTCGAAGCGATGGGTCACGTGGAGCGCACGCGTGATCCCAGCGATGAGCGGCAGGTGCGCGTGCGTCTGACCAACGGCGGCAGGCGTTTGCGCGAGAAGGCCTTCGCAACCGATCTGGCCGACTCGTGCGGAATCTCCACCGCCGAGTTCAAGCGGCTGCAGAAGGAAATCGTGGCCCTGCGGACCAATCTGCTGGAAGCGGCGCATAACGGGCGTTCCTGACCGACCCATCATCGCAAGGCGGCAAAGCCGCTTCGCACTTCCTGGCAGAACAGCTCCGAGGGCCCCAAAAGCATGAAAGCCCCGGAAAGACTTGCTTTCCGAGGCTTCCAAGGCTGGATGAAATGGTGGAGCGGAGGAGGATCGAACTCCCGACCTTCGCATTGCGAACGCGACGCTCTCCCAGCTGAGCTACCGCCCCATGTGGCCGATTCTAGCGGCACGCCGGGGCGGCTGCCAAGACGGGGTAGGGAACGTCGGAAACGTAGGCCAGGCTTGGGTTCAAGCCGTCCCATCGCCCCAATGCGGATGATCCTTACCCGGACACCGTTTTCGGGCCCGTCCTAACGTGGCACTTACAGCCACTTACGGGTCCACGCCCCAATGAGAACCGCCCTCACTAAGCGCATCGTCGCAGCCGCCCAGCCCCATGCGCGACCCTACGAGCTGCGTGACACCCTAGTGCGGGGTCTGATCCTTCGCGTCCAGCCGTCGGGATACAAAGCCTGGATCATCGAATGGACGCGGGGTAAGCGTCGAACCCTTGGGGCGTTCGGGCATCTGACCCTCGATCAGGCCCGGGCCCATGCCCAGCAGACAGCAGCTGAGTACATCCAGCAGGGGCTGCCCAGCATCGCCAAGGCCAAGCCCACCGGCTGCACGCTGGACGCGTTCCTGACTGATCGCTACGCACCATGGGCCCGGGTCGAGCTCAAGTGTGGCCGCAAGTACGTCGAGCGCATCCGAGTTGTGTTCGCCGGGATGCTCGATACGCCACTGACACACTTCAACGCTGCCCTGATCGATAGCTGGTGGCGGGATCGATTGACCACGAACACTGCCAAGACCTTGCTGCCTCCGACTAAGGCGACCGCAGCGCGCGATCTGGCGTGCCTGCGATCAGCACTCACCAAGGCCGTGGACTGGGGGCTGCTGGAGCGAAACCCGCTGCTTGGGCTGCGTCAGAAGTCGGTTCAGTCCCGGAAGGTCATACGTTACCTCTCGCCCGATGAAGAAGCTCGTCTGCGGGCAGCCCTGCAACGCCGGGATGGCTACATGGTCGCTGCCCGCGCTTCGGGGAATCATTGGCGGAAGATCCGGGGCGAGCAGCTGTATCCGGATCTGGCTGCCGGTAGCTATGGCGATCACCTTACCCCCGTCGTGCTGCTGGCAATGAACACTGGGTTGCGTAGGGGCGAGCTGTTGTCGCTGACGTGGGCAGATGTCGACCTGGAAGCCCGCATGCTCACCATTCGCGCCGAGAACGCCAAGAGCGGACGTCAGCGTCACGTCCCGTTGAATACCGAGGCGCAGGCAGCTCTTGCCCAGCGGGGCACGCAGACGGGCAGGGTGGGGCGCGTGTTCGACGTGTCAGACGTCAAGACTGCATGGGCTGGTCTGCTGGAATCTGCATGCATCACCGGCTTCCGCTTCCACGACTTGCGCCACCACTTCGCAAGCAAGCTGGTGCGGGCAGGGGTGGACTTGAACACCGTGCGCGAACTGCTTGGTCATGCAGACATCGCCATGACGCTGCGGTATTCGCATCTTGCGCCTGATGGGCTGGCAGCTGCAGTAGCGAAGCTGGCTGCTTGAAGCGACAGGCGGGCTGAGGCGCCAAGTCAGGGCATGCTGGGCGAATCCTCAACCTTGGCATCTGAGGCAACCCGCCCTTCAAATGTCTCCATCAAGAACGTGCAGAGTGCGGCGCTTGCGGATACCGCCAGTCTGGCGTGCCGAGCGGAAAGGCCGCGATGTCGACTTCCTTTTCCGTGGCCGGTGCCATAGAGATTCCTCAGCTCTGCAAGGCCTATGGCGATCGAGCCAAGGTTGCTGAGAGTGCGCTTGATGACAGCGGCACCGCGCTTAGCAGAATCAACACCGCTGGGCGCTAGCTCCAGGGCTCCTTGAACAGCCTTGAGGAGGGTTGGCACGTCATCGTTGGCCGAATAATCGATCTTCAGTCCCTCTAGAATCGTTTTGAGCACGGATTCGAGGAGCTCCTTTGCGCTGCCGATGGCTTGCGCTGGGTCCTTGTCGATCGCTCGTTCGATTCGCTGAACATGATCGCGTAGATGCTGGCTATTGAGCGCAACGCCAAAGGTAGTGCTGAGGCTCGCGCTTCTGGACACGAGGTGGTGGTTATCGAGAACGTAGCCATCGCGTTCCAAGTAGCGCAGTAGTTCGGCCCGATACGGCGAGGTGAGGTCGGTCATCTTGAACAGAATGTCTTCGAAGACACGAAAAATGCGGGCGACCTGACCTTCATCCGCCCAATCAACAGATTCGTAGAAATACTCGACGGAGTTACGGCGCTGACCGCCAGGCAGCATGTCGGGAGGAATGAAGGATTTATCGAATCCGTGCGATGTGAAGAGTTCATCAATCTCGCGCAATGTCCAGCCGACTAGCCACTCTCGAAAATGGCGTCGCGTGACCCGGCTGATCAACTCGCGCTTGTTAGTCATCGAGGAACGTCCTTCGGTATCGTTAGAGGCGCAGTGCGATATCAGGATCAGGGAGCCGTTGTCGGTGGAAATCCGTGCGCTGCTTGGCCTTCCGCTGGTCCAGCCCGGATAGCTCTATCCTGTATGAACTCACGGCGACGCGCGAATGCAATTGCGGAGAAAAATTCTCATACGCTGCGGCCCGGGCCCTGTTGGTCAGTGGAGAAGGAGGGCCGGGTGTGAGGGGCTGGTTGCTCCCCGCGCGTCAGCAGGCGCCATTGCGTCTCTATAAGGGTCGGCCGGAGCGTCGTCGACTTCGGCGGCAGGGCTGAGCCTGGTGCGACCCGATCCTAGGACTTCGACTGAGCGGGTCCGTGTGAGGTGATGAGGGTCTCAGGTCGGGATGGAGCCGAAGTGTTCGGGAGAAGTGCGTCGAACCGGCAGGAGCGGCGATGCCGGCAGCCAAGGTCGTCAGTGGGCTTGACTGTAGTGCACGTGCCGTAGGTCATGATGACCTGACGAAGACCTTACGCTTTGCGCCCCTGGCGACGGAGCGACTCTTAGCCAAGAAAGACCAAAGCTGCAGGCGAGGCTGGGACGTCTCACCTCATGAGAGGGAAGGGCGCTAGGTTTTGCACTTCCAACCCCTTGGCGGCATAGTCATGGCTCAAGTCAGACCTCACCGGCACATGGGGACCGCAATGGGGAAGGTAACAATCGATGCAGCAGCAAACGAGGCCTTGTTTGAGGAGGACTTCGTCCTGCGTACCTTAGGTCGAATAGGCTACGACCCTGAAACTGCATTGGCCGAACTCGTCGCCAATGCCTGGGATGCGGGCGCTGAAAAGGTCAAGGTGATCGTTCCCGAACAATGCGATGGCCTCCTGACTGTAGAGGACGATGGCCACGGGATGACGTCGAATCAGTTCCGTGCGAGATGGATGACGCTCAACTACGATCGATCCAGAACTCAAGGAAGCGCGGTCCAATTCCCTCCGGGGCGTTCAGATTGGACCCGCAGGGCATTTGGCCGAAATGGTGTTGGGCGACATGGCTTGCTGTGCTTCTCAGATCACTACACGGTGGAAACCTGGGTCGACGGAGTTCTTTCGACCTTCGTTATCGGCACTCGAAATCACGCCTCTCCTTTCTACATTCGGGGGGAGGAGACTGGTAAGCGACTTGGGCAGGGCACACGCCTAATGGTCGAAGTCGAGCGGCACCTCCCTAAGCCTGACAATATTCGCACCATCCTATCGGCTCGCTTCCTCCATGACCCTCAGTTCGTTGTTGAAGTAAATGGGCTGTCAGTCCCGCTGTCCGAGCACGAAGGTCTCATCGAAAGTCAGGTGCTGGAGATTGCCGACGGCTACAAGGTGACTGCACATGTGGTCGATGCGACAAAGTCGGCGCGATCAACTCGATATCAAGGCATCGCGTTCTGGGTAAACAACCGTTTGGTCGGCATGCCGAGCTGGTCGCTAGGACCGATCGCAGTAGTCGATGGGCGTTCTCGTTTTGCGAAACGCTATGCCATTGTCGTCCAGGGCGGTGATATCTGGCTGCCACTGGTTGAAGGCGACTGGTCACACTTCAAGCCTAATGACGTCACTCGCGCCCTATTTGATTCGGTCAATCGTTACGCTCAGGAGGCAGCTGACACCCTGTCTGCTGGATTCATTGAGGAGAGCTCAGAAGATGCACTCATGAAGAATCGTGAGGCGTTTCGAGACCTGCCCACCGGCGCAAAGTTCGAGGTTGCACAGTTCACGCAGGAGTTGGTGCACGATCAGCCAGGCATTCATCCCGAGACGCTGAGCAAAGCAGTCAAGGCTGTCATCAAGCTTCAGAAGGCCCGCAATGGTGCCAATCTGCTGGACAAACTCCTCCAGCTCGATGAGAGCGACATCGATAGTCTCGATCGAATGCTAGAGCAGTGGACCATTCAAGACGCAATGACGGTGCTTGATGAGATCGATGCGCGGCTTTCAGTTGTGGCGGCCATCGAGAAGCTGGGAGCCGATGAAAGCGCCGACGAACTTCATACCCTTCATCCCTTGGTTACGCAGGCCAGGTGGCTGTTCGGCCCCGAGTTCGATAGCTCCGAGTTCGCTTCGAACAACACGTTGAGGACCGTCGCTGCGGCGATCTTCAAGTCAAAGGTCGAGACAACCTCGTTCTTCAATCCCAAGAAGCGCCCTGACCTCATCGCCTTGAGTACGTCGACTTTGTCCATCGTAGGCACCGAAGCCTTCGATAGCAGCGCTAATCATCTATGCACTGTTCGTGACGTTCTTCTCATCGAGTTGAAGAAGGGCCGATCCACTATCGGCATGAATGAGATGTTTCAGGCGCAAGCCTATGTCCAAGAATTTGTTGCGAATGGTGGCATTGTCGGGTCACCATTTTTCAATGCATACGTTGTGGGCCATCAGCTGACTAAGGGCTTGCTCAATAAGCAGGATCTGAAGGACAACGACAACCGCGTGTTCGGCCGTGTCACAGCCACGACCTACTCGCAGCTCACAGATACCGCGAACCACAGATTGCACGGCTTGAAGTCGCGCATCCCGTCTCGATACGAAGACATCAGCGGATATGGGCTTGTGCAGAAGATCATGGGGATGGAAAGTCAGGCTCCCTTGATCAATGCGGAATCAACGGCTGGCTAGCAAGCGGGTAGGCGTTGATTTCTTGCCTCCCTAGCCCCACGGTGTTTCCGGCGTTGATTCGCTCACCATCGGCGAAGGCTCGTTGGCACCTGGCATGGGCGAAGGGTCCTCTACCTGGTAGGGATTGCGCCGACTGGGCGCGAACGGTGCGACGTATAAGGTCTGGCCAGAGCGTCGCGAACTTCGGCGGCAAGGCTCAGCCAGGTGTAGTCCCGTCCTAGGACTTCGACTCCGCGGGTCTCCAGACGCGCGCTCAAACTGGATGACGAGCAGGGAGTTGAAGTTGTCGTGAGGTTAACCCGGCAGTTAAGGCCGGAACTGCGGCCGAAACCGGTGAAGGGTCTGGCTAGTTACCGCCGGCCATCTGATCACCGCTGCCAAAAGTTCTGGACACCACCGCCAGCCGAACTGGACACTGTCGCCAGGCTAGACCAGTTTAGGGAGTGGTTCTGCCGTCAGGCAGATTTCGCCGACAACCAGGGAGGCGGAACCAAATGAAGAGATTGCCATACGAACTTCTGGGAGGCGCGACCATCACCGATGGCGCGTGGTGCCACCGGATTCAGCGAGTAGACCTCGCCGAGCGATATGGAATGACTTCAGTGATGCTGTCCTTTGTCAACGCCCACGCTCGTTGCTACCGCTGCGGACAACCTTTGGCGGACTTAGAGCGTCACGGGGCGTGCTCCCCACGGCGACACCCATTCTACGGTAACGAGCTCTCGCACTTCGAAGTGCTGATGCCAGAGGGGCTGCTAGGAGAGTTCAGTGCGATCAGGTTCAAAGACTCCCAGCGGAGACAATCGTTTCTGCGTAACCTGCGGGTCAAGAGTGCTTCCGGCCAGCACACCCGCGAACAGGTTCTGGACCATTTGCACCGTCAAGAGCAACGCTGCTACTACTGTTTCGTTTCCTTGATAGGTCCTAGCGGGCGAGTCAATGGCCCTGACGAACCGATCACGTGTCACGTGGACCACTACGAGGCCCTAATCTACGGCGGCACCCACGACATCTCCAACGTGGTCTTGGCTTGTCCCAGCTGCAACACCCGCAAGCGTGACATGCGCGGGGACGACTTCGCCATCGAAGCCTTGGAGCGGGCATCGAGCGCAGATCGGAAAGGACTCCAGCGCGTCCACAAGAAGCGGGCTCATTTCATCCAGAGGGTGCTGGGGCGCCGGCAAGGCGAGTAGTAAACGGGGTGTTCCCCGTCAGATACGAAAGCCCCGTCGGTTCCTCCGACCAGGCTGGCGCTACTGTCCGGATGATCTGGCGGTGGTGCCCCGCTGGTTCGGCGCGGAGTGTCCAGTTGATTGGCGTTCCATGCTTTTAGCTCCAAGGCTAGAGGTATAGGTATCTGCGGAACGTCGTGTGACCTACTGGGGCATGCAGACATCGCTATGAAGTTGCGGTATTCGCGCCTGGTTCCCGATAGCCTGGCTGCGGCAGCGGCGAAGCTGGCCAACTAGGCTCGCTCGCGCCGGTTGGTTATCCCGAAGGGGATGTGCACAGAAGGTGCGACTTCGCTAGCCGTGGCGAGGTGGCCAGATTGGTCGTCAAAGAAGATATGTGGTTTGAGAACATCAAGTACAAGTCGCTTCTCCACTCCGCCCAAGAAGAATGCGTCGTTGGCCATTACGCCCCAGCTCTTGAGAGTATTGATGGCGCGCTCATGGGATGGGGCGTTGCGCGCGGTGACGATGGAAACGCGCAGCCTGTTCTTGTAGGAGGAGTCCGCCTTCCTACGCTCCTCCTCGGCACGTTGGATCTTTGAGATGCGAACCAGGAAATTCTTCAGGGGGCCGCCGCCGTGTGGCTCCATGGCGTTCGCTGTTTCATGGTCGTGAAACTGAGCAAGATTGCCTTCTTGCATGACGGTCTCCGATGCATCGTCCGCAAGAACTCCGTCAAAGTCGAAGGCGATTCGGAGGGTGTCATCGGTGGGGTCGTCGATCTTCTTTGAGTCCATTACGTATCCCGCTGGAAGTTCCTTCGCAATAGCTTCAAGCACGTCGCTCTTGTTGGCAGAAAGGAACAGCGAGATGCTGAGTGCGTTGATGTATGCGTAGGGGGATAATCCTTGTTGGAAAATCGCCCGAGTTATGCCTAGGCCGTAATGCTGGATTGAGTTCATCACTCTCAATCCAGTGTCAGGATCATTCCTCGAAAGTAGTACAACTTCGATCAATGGGCCTTGATCATCGATGCTCAGGTCGTTTAGAGAAAGCAGTCTCTTGATGAACGAGAAGGCAATCCCGGGGGCTAGGGGCTCAGACTTGTTGTCCTCCTGATACTTTCGATATTTCTCTTCGCCCTCCGTTCGAAACACCTTGTCAGATTCAGACAGGTCGAACATGGCGCTCGATGCGACACCGACGACAAGTCGATCTTTGAGTTCGTATGGCATAGAGCCCTGGGTCCGATATGTAATGCGCTGCTAACGCTGAGTATTCAGGGTGGGCTTCGGCGGTGGCCGAGTATCTGTCGCCACGGGAGGGGGTGCTCCTCTGTAGGCGGCCTGGAGAATCTTTGACCGTAGGTCGTGCACTGAGTATGCATGCTGTGCAGGAACCTGCAGCAGCGGCAGTGAAATGGCCTCCCACACCCCGGCTACAAAGGTGTCGCGCTCTTTGCGCCTTGCCTGCTTATGGGGCCGGTCATCAAGCTCGATGGCGCAAACGATCACAAGGTTGTCTGGCCTACAGAGGATGAAATCGAAGTGCTTGTTGCTGATTCGGTTGAATGCCCGCTGCCACCTCGCACGGTCGGAGCTGACCTTGACATTCGCCACGTCCACAATACGCACTTTGCCGAAGACGCGGAACTCGCCTGGAACGGCTTGTTCGAGGGCGCCCAGGAACGAGCGCTCTGCCGCCGAGAACAGCGTCTCGGCCTTCAGATATGGGAAGTCGTCCGAGTTCTTGCCCCGATGTCCTCGATGCGCCAAGAGTATGGCGAGAACCAGCATGATCAGAGCGAATAGGACGATCCAAAGCATGCAATTGGCTTCCATGGGGACACAATGAGTTCAGCCGCAAAGCGACAACGTATGGAGTCAAAGTTGCTCAGTTGCAATAGCTCGAGACATCAGATGCTGCTGATTCGTAGTCGCCATATGCTGATTGCACGCGCCTGAACTCTGAGCTGCAGTCATCAGAATAGTCTCCGCTCTCAGCGCACTGCTGAAGCCGCCTGGAGTATCGGCTAAGGTCGCTCGCCGAAGATTCTGCATTGCTCTTGGCGTCGTGGCACTCAGAACTGTCGTCGTATTGAGCCGACACGCTCGTAGACGATGCCAGCGCGAAAGTGGTCACAATTGCCAGTGCTCTGAGTCGCATGAATTCTTCCTTTAGGCTAGACAGTTCGATGGCTGCTATGGCGACAGCGCCACGCCAAGAGCGTTCAGTGTCTCCGTTGTCATCGTTCCGGACGGAGTTAGTCCATGAGCTGCCTGGAACTGTCGTAGGGCGATCTTCGTCGATGCGCCCAAGGTTCCGTCTATCGCTCCTGGGTCGTACCCCTTCGCATAAAGCGCCGCCTGCACGCGCATAATCATCAACTGGAGTTGATCCGCGGAGGGTCGGGGCGCAGTCGGTGCAGATAGGAGTTGCGGCGACGAATCTCCTGACCTCGGAGCTGGCCTGAAGTTCTGTGGACGGAACGGGTCAGAAGAGTTTGGAGCTGGCGGGGGTGGCGGCGGTGGAGTGTAGGTAGCTGGCGCTGGGGGTGCTCTGTAAGTACCACCGCTTCCCGAGTAGTGGGAGCTGTGGGAAGAATGCGAGCTGTGCGAGCTATGGCTGCTGTGGGAACGGTGCCCGGCGTACATGTTCTGGGCATTGAAGTTCAGTGGCGCCGTTAGTGTGACAGTGTAGTCGGCATCCTGATTTGCCAGTGCTAGGAAAGCCGCATTCCTAGCAGGGGCGTCGTGATCGTGAATTGCCCCCTGCAGTGCTGAAAGAGCCGTTCCAGCTATCGTCAATGTCCTACGCATGTCGGATCCCCGTCTCAATGGGTCTAATAGCCCGGCTAGTCCAATCTGGGGTCACCCAGCCGAAGAACCCGCCACACTGGTCCTTCACGCCACAGTTTGCGCAGGCGGGCAGGTAGTCTTGCTTCCAGTTCGAGATGCTCCGTCGAGCAAATTGCCACAGCGATTCCGGTAGCGCGCAGAGGGGTAGGTTGTATATCGAGACCGATAGTCCGCGGCGCGTCAGGAACTCGACCGCATCTGCGAGGCTACTGGCCATATCGGCCGGGTCGATCCAGAGTGCCGGGTGGTTCGCCTTGGCGAAGCCAATTGGCTCGATTCCCATGAACGCCACATGCTCTACGAACGGCAGGTTTCGATACATATAGCGGGCAAGGTCGAGAAGGCGTTCGACCGTTGGCTTGACTAAGACGACTCGGATTTCGATTCGCTGTCCGGCTGCATGTAGCGCATAGAGTCCGCGGATCGTCTGCGCAAATGCGCCTTGACTTTGCACGACGTAGTCGTGAAGACGATGGTGGTCCCCGTAGAGGGGAATTCCCCAGGTGAGGGACGGGTGCAGCGCCCTGAAAGACTGGGCGTATACCCCCTCACCAAAAAGGCGTCCGTTCGATAGCACGTGAACGTGCGTATGCGGTAGCGAGTCAGCACAGCGTTCAACTATGCGAGGGAGGCCCTCCCCCAAGAGGGTGGGCTCCCCACCGCTGATGGCAATTGATGGCTCATCCTTGTCAACCAACTCCGCCAGCGCGCATAGCTGCTCAATCCGCCAGTCGTCTTCGATCTGACGGGGCGGTTGTGAGCACATTAGGCAAAAGCTGTTGCAGCGTTCAGTGGCGAAAAGGACGTTGCCATTGTCGCCGCGGCGATAACGCACTGCTACCTTCGACACCGAAGGCCTGACTTCGACTACGTCGCCAGCGCGCGCGATGGCCTGGTCGGCGAGGAGTACCAGGCCAGGCCTTCCCGCAGGTAGGCGCGTGGTCTCGTCCCCTAGGAACCCGGCCCAAGGCTGGGATAAGAGGGCATCAGTCGGGGTTGGAAGCTGATCACCGCGGAGATCTAGGACCATCCGCTCTACCGGATACGCTCCCGATGCGAACTCAGATAGCCCTGCGACCTTTACCAGGGTGGATGCTGTCCAGCCGTCCAGGCGAGCCTTAGCCTCTAACGCGAGCATCAGGCCGCCTCCTCAACAGATGGGCCGCTGCTCTCGGCGCGCGACGCCCATTCCTCCATGATCAAGCGATCTGCTGCAGACGCCTGTTCCCAACGTTCCAACAGAAGGTCGAACAGCCCCATCTGCTTCTCGCAGAACTCGCTGGACGGCCTGTGGCCGAAGACATTTCCTTGTCGGGCATAGTGGTCGATTGGGTCGGCACCGCATAGTGGAACGTAAGCGCAATCGGAGCAGGTCGGGAGAGCTTCTGCAACGCCGCCCGCCAGGACTTGCTGCATTGCCGGGGATGACAGCCAGGCGCTGACTGGTTCATCGACTCGCCCCATGGCAAAGGTGTGATCGCCCATTGCAGCCAGCATGCGAGCTTCATCGGATGGGTAGACTTGGCCGTCGTAGTCATACACAACGGCGCCCAGGCCTGCGCCAGTCGGTGACCTTAGATCGACATAGCCATGCGCGAAAGGTGTCATTAGCTGTGAGAGCAAGAGGCTTGCGTAGGACTCTTCCATGGCGTATCCGCTGCGATTGACCGCCAAGATGTGTTCCAGCGCGATCGCATAGAACCTCAGGAAGTCACTGATCGCGTAGCCGTGCCGACCTTGGGTTTTGCGAGCAAATCCATAGGGGCTTAATGGACGTAGAAAGATCGAATGGAAGCCGAGCTTCCGGTATTCATCGATAATGGCCTCTGGTACTTCCAGGCTGCGATTTGTCAGGGTGGTTAGCGCTGACACCGCATCCTGCCCTAGGGCTCTGCGTCCCCGCTCAATGCCTTCCACGGTGCGGCGGTAGCTATCTCGGCCGGGGCGTGGGCGGTTGTCGTTGTGCAACCATTCCGGACCGTCGAGCGAGGTCGATAGTTGAAACTCGTGATCTCGCATAAACGCCAGTTGATCGTCGGTGAGATCGTGTAGCGTCGAAGCGATCACGAAGCGCAGCGAGCGATTCTCATCCCGATTGCGCTGTTCGATCATCTCCGTGATCGCTTTCACTTGATCGAAATGAAGCAGTGGCTCTCCCCCCTGAAACTCCACTGTCAGCGTTCGCGACGGCCATTCGAACAAGCGTTCAACTGCATGTCGAGCGGCCGTTCCGGACATATCAAATGCCGTTTTGGTCGTGGGTTGTCGCGATACTTGGCAGTAGGCACAGGTATGGTGGCAACGCAGCGACACGACGAAGATGTGCAGGGCGGGTCCGCTCTGCAGGTATGCCTTGCGGGTGCGGTATTGAGAGAGCAATGGCGCCAGGGTCGTGCGATCCGGATCCGTCGCGATGAGGTGCCTAGCTTCCAGGTCAGCCAACAATGGGTCATCTGACCCTACGGTCCCTGCTACTACGCGGTCCAGTGTCTCTCGCGACATGGTGAGCCAGTCGCCAGCGAGCGAGCTGACAAATACTCGCTCGTTATCCCATGGCAAGCGCCGGAACCGCAGGGGCATCAGTCGGTAACCGCGGTCGCCAATAAACTCGGCTTTGCCAGCGAATTTCATTCCGGCGAGCCAGGGGCAGGTTTCGCTTCTCTCAGCGCTACTTGCACCAAGGCGTTGTGAAGCTCGCGGGTTTCATCTCTGACCCGTTCCCGCAGGCGTTCATCCAGTGCGTCGTTGTGGAAGCGCTCCCACAGATTGCGGACGTCCGTTGTTTCGTCCTTCGGTGTCAGGCTGGCCGAAATGCCCGAGGGCTCGGAAGTGACCTGGACGAAGAACGTGCCTGTATAGCGGTGCGCGGTGCGCGCGACGACTTCAGTGGAAAATATCCCACCGTCTAAGAATATTCTGATGGCGTCCATGACCGCCCCCCTGATCCCCCCGGATGGCTCCTATCCTGCTTGAACTCGAGCTGCCCTGCCAAACGGATGGCCGAGAAAAAGTCTCATACGGGGCGTACCAGGCGGGATCGCCCCATTCATCTTCTGTGGACGGCTATTGGCTAACCGAACGTAGCCGGGCGATTGCCAATGCTGGCTGATAGGACCGTTGGGAGCATGACCGCGCTGGGGCTTCTATAAGATCTGGTCGGAGCATCGCAGACTTCGCCGTTGGGGCTGTGCCGGGTGCGGTCCCGTCCTAGGGCTTCGACTCCGGGTAACTCCAGGCGCGTGCTCGAAATGGATGACGAGCAGGTCTCGGAGATTGATTTGGTCTTACACATCCGCGCGGACTGTCGGCTTCGTGCGGTCGAGGTGTGTCGCGACCGTCTATGTGTAAGTGTTGAGCGAGGTCCGAGGTTGACGTTCCTATGCGGTTAACCCGACAGATTTCGCCTGAAACCGTTGAAGGACGTGGCTCTCAGCTCATCTATCGAATTGAGGCCGACCTGGCTCGCATGCCGGGCAATGTCGAAGGCTGACAGACGGGCGAGGTATCCCGAATCAAGTACGCGCTGTCGCGTCCTGCACGCGCCCGTGAGGCGCTTCTGACGTCTTGGGCTGGCGACCCTGCGTGTTCGCCCGGGCTGCTTGTCTGTGCGAGTTCTGTGGCGTCTGGCGAGTTATAGCGATAACTCTCTCCAGCCGGCGTTAGTTCGCAGCTCTACTCTCGGACTAGGCGTGGAACTCGTGTAAACATCTGGTCGATCAGAACGGCCGCATCCAATCCAAAGTGCAGTCTGCGGTGGCAGTTGGGACACAGAGCGGCGGCGTTGGAGGTCGTATGAGCCGTTGTCCGCAAGGAGCCGCACGTGGTGTACCTCGAGGAACGGACCGTCTACGGTCTCGAAGGGCGCGGGTAGTTGGCAACACTCGCAGGTGCCGGCCGCCTGATTCAGGACCCATGCCCGGACAGCTGGATCCCGGACATGTTGGGTCACCACGACATCGACGGTCTTCGGCTGCTTGGCACCCTTGGGCGGCGGTGACTTCCCCTTCAGGCGGGATCTTTTCTCTCTGACCTGCACCTTGAACAAGGCGGTAGCCGGCTGCTTCTGTCCTTCCAGCTCGGCGATGATGGCCTCGATCTTGCCGGCAATGGTTGAGCCAACGTTCCTGGCTGGCTTCAGGCCAGGCACCCATTGGCGGCCGAGCAGAGAGAACACGTACGAGATGTTCTGCATCCGATATTCGAACGCCTTCGTCGTCCTCCGAGTCTGGCTGCGAGCGCCTCGTAGTAGCTCTTCTTTACGAAGGGCGTGCCACTCCGGACGTGCTCCTGCATCTCCAAATAAGCGCGCACCGATTCGCGGAGCTCCTCGTCCGTCCAGCCGCTTGAGTCTTCGTTCACCAGATCATCCACTTGGGCGCCCCTGTTATCCCATCATGTGGGAAGTGTTCCCGGGCCATGCCGGATTGGCAACATGCGGGCCTGTGCGGCGCTTCCGACGCCTCAGGGTAGCGACCCTACGTCGTCGTCGATGGTGCCCGCCAGTGCGCGTTGTGGAGCGCCCTTCGAGTTATACCGATGAGTCTCTGCAAAGGAAGCGCCGGTATCCCTGGCATCTGAGTCTAAGGCCCGCCAGAACGACGCCGGGTCCTGTCCCGTTCTGAACGATCGAAGCCACGTTCCGGAGGTGTCGGGATGTAACGCGCCCCAAGAGCTTCTTCTTTTGCTCTTGCTCTTAAAGCTTTAAAGAAGCTCTTAGGACAGCGTTACCGGAGTTCGTTACAAGGCAGCCGCCACAACACATCCCGGAGTTCCGGTATCACCGGCAACCTGGAGATCTTGACTCCGGCGCTTCTCCCGGAGTCGGCGGACCCGGATCGCAGTGTCTGCTCGGATCTTTGCGCGCCGGGGGTCGTCCGAGCCCCGCCGGGCCACCAGGTCGCGCTTGGCCAACCCTGACGCCTTCTCGCAGGCGGCAGCGAAGGGACATTCACTGCATGCCGGACTGTCTCGGGCTTCGACCAGACCGATGCAAGGCGCCCGATATGGGGCGTTTGCCGTCGGGGCGGCCACGACGGGGAGATCGTCACGTGCCGCCAGCGCTTCTTCGGTCAGATCATCCCCGAACCGGCGTCGCGACTCGTCCTCCGTGATCATCCGCTTGTCGTGCAGGTACGCACTGAGTCGCGCGGCTTGGTTGCCGAATCCGGCCCGGTAGACGTCGCGCTCGATGATGTCCAGGCAAGCGAGCTGTGCCGGATCTCCCCGGTATTTTTGCGCGAGGAAGCGCAGATCCCACTCCGGACTGGGCATGAACGTCCGGCGTCCATATTCCTCATTCCATGCACGGCGGATGGCCGCCAACTGGCTCTCCCTCCAGAGCTGATTGGGCCGGGGTACACGTTTTTTTGTCCAGCGCTGAATCGCAAGCTCTATGGCTGCGCGGATGAAGAAGGGGTAGGGAACGCCGATCTGGTCGGCATGCTGTCGCGCATGCCATAGCGCCGTCATCTCCGCCGCCGAATTCTTCACGTACTTCGCGTCGATGGGCTGCATGCGCTCCGCTTCGACTGAGTCGAAGTATTGGGCATGCTTGCGGCGGAACTCCTCCTCATATGCTTTAGTGAACAGTTCGGTCCGCTGGAATGCAGAGAGGTAGCCATACTCCACCCACATCGTAGGGGCGAGCCCTGGCTCCATTGCGAGCGTGTCTTGGCCAACTGCCTCTCGCGCAAGCGAAGCTTCCGCGACTAGCCAGGAAGAACCGGGCACGCGGCGGGACGATTGAAGAAACGTGCTACGGCGAGAAGCTGCAAGCAGGTTCGGGGCAGATCGCTTCTTACGCGCCATGCTGTTCCCCCTGGAAGCAGGCGAGAGCAGCGAATTGCAGCTGGCACGACAAGGTGTGCGCTCCGAGACGATCCGTTTGCACCATCGCCGAGTCGGACTGGATGATCACCCGTCCGTTCCGGAAGCCAGAAACATGAAAGTGTCGATTGCAGGCTTCTCGCACGGTCGGGGTTCGACAAGCGCCTTCATCGGCTGGGTTGCATACCTCTACGAGGGCAGTTGCAAGTTCTACTGCGTCTTCGCGACCGATCAGCGTGCGGTCCAGATCCGATCCCGTGTTGTGGAGCCAAAGTTCGACGCGGTGGCCCTTAACGGTCAGCTTTGGTCGTGCGTCGAAACCATAGCTGAGCAGCCCTGATGGAATCAGTCGACGCTTCGTTGATTCATGCGTCATCGGGTTCTTTTCCAGCCAGAGGTCGAGTTCGTCAAGATCCTTGTTGAGTTCGTGATTGGCGGTGTCTAGTGTGTTTTCGTTGTGCATTGGTTCCTCGTGATTGGTTAGGGCCTTTTCATTTGGTCATCCTGTTGAAGTGGCCAGCAAACGTTAGAGCGGCGCTCGACAAGATCGCAAGAAATTTCTTCAGGAAATTTAGGCGATGCGAGTGACTCGCATCACGACAGGAGCTGAAGAGCGGCGCGGATCCTAGAGACAGGAATGGGAGAAGTGCAAGCACAAGATGTTCGAGTAAGTCAGCGGTGACGTAGAAAGCAGTCGTCACGCGAGTCACTGTATGGGTGTCGTTTCATCACTCACCGCTGACTATGAAATCTCACACGTGTAGGCGATTTCGACCGGCAGGGCCTGAGTTCGATGTCGCTTCGAGCGGTGATCAGATGCTTTCCGTCGGCGCCCGAAGTTCGCGGCCCGTTCTTGACGAATCTTCGTCAAGGCATCTCGAAGCGCCGGGAAGACGCAGAAGTGCGTCTCAACTTGTAGGGAGAATTCCACTTGAGGTGTCCGGGCACGCACTTCAAGATCAATGTGCCTCGGATGACTCGTGCCGGCGCTGTCACCGCTTAGACGGGGGCCATCTGTAAGGTTAGCCAGGCGACTCGCGAGGTTCGGGGGCAGGGAAGTCAGACTTTCGGCTCCGTCTTAGGACTTCCTGTGTTGCTGGAGGCGGGCCTGTATGCGCGACGATTCTGGCGTGCTCTCTGCGGCCCTGGGCGCTTCCGAGCTTGCTGTGCTGCCAGGGGTGCTGAGGAACTCGGAGCCGCTCTGGATGCGGCAGGGATACAACCAGAGCACGCACTCGCTCAGATGAGAGCAGCCCTCATCGGGGGGTAGATCCCGGGCGTGGTGGCTGAGGCACTTACGGGACGAGCGTCGCCCGAACGACTTGGCTAAGTCCTTGATCCGATAGGTGATGGAATCGACCCGGGGCAGCGAAGCAGTGCATCAGACATGCGGCGCTCGTCACATCTATTTCGCACTCGTGGATAGCACGACCCTATGGGGGCGTGAGCGCCAGAAGTCAGGTGGAGCAATTCACGCACCAAGTCGCTCACGGCAAAGGCTGGGAGAGGCGCGAAGGCGTTCGTGACACGCCCCACGACTAGGCTACTTTCAAGCCGGTTGAATGAAGAAAAATTCCCACTTGACGCACCCGCCGATCTAGCTGCATATCGCCGCCATACGCCGCGCGGTTCTGGTGTGCGGTTGCGGAACCAAGGAGTTCGGCCTGCAATGGGCTGAAACGGAAGGGGACAACTTGAAGAATTCGATGAACTGGCCCTTGGGCCTTTTGTTGGCGTTTGCCTGCACTCCTGCGTTCTCTCAAGAGGCAAACAGGCCTTGGGAGGAGTACGACAAGCTCTTCAAGGCGAGCGAGGCCGTCGGCGCCCTCGGGCCGGACCTTTTCGGCGATGCAGTTGACTTGGCCAGCGGCGCACTGTCGTTCTCCGCAACCGACGTCAGCGTGCCCGGGAACAGCAAGCTGCCTGTAGCTATTACGCGGAGCTACGTCGTAAGCAGTCGAAAGGGCAAGTCAGTGGGGGCCTCGGGTACTACTGTCGACCTTCCATTCGCAGATTGGGACCTAGATATTCCCAACTTGAGCGGAGTTTTCGCTTCCAACTGGCCGAAGAAGCGCTGCTCGGCATCGCCGAGTCCGCCATCGGTAAGCAGCGGCGGGGAAACCTTTCAGGCCGAGGACTATTGGCAGGGAAACGAGGCGCATATGCCAGGTGGCGGAGAGATGCTGCAAGTTGTGGCAGGAACTCCAAAGCCAGCAACGGGCGGCCCATACCTTTGGGTTACCAGCGGATTCACGTACTTCTCCTGCATCACCGGCACCCAGAACGGTCCTGCTGACGAAGAGGGCTTTCTGGCCGTCACTTCGGATGGAACAACCTATCGGTTCGATCGAATGGCGCAGTTCTACGAAACTCCGCTGAAAAGTGCGAAATCGTCGATCACGATTCCCCGTCGCAAGAACGCACTATACGTATCACGGATCGAGGATCGCTTCGGGAACTCGGTGACCTACACGTACTCCAATGCCCCGAATGCACCCGTAAAGCTGGACCGAATTGATGCGAGCGATGGCCGCTCCATCACTATCGGCTACACAACAGAGGGGTATATCTCCACGGTAAGCAACGGAACGCAGACTTGGAGTTATCAATACAGCAATCCGACCGCGTCAACATTCTCGCTGGCCTCTGTAATCTTGCCGGACAACGTTGCTGGCCATTCGAGCAAGTGGACAATCAACTTCTCAGCTCTCTCAAGTGCCGTAATTCGATACGACCAGGGACAGCCCGGCGCAGATGATCCGGTGAGATCTTGTGGCGACCCCGGGGACGTCATCACGGGCGGAGCTGTTGGGACGATTACGCATCCGTCCGGCGCAGTGGGCGAGTTCAGTATCGAGCCATGGCGTCATGGCCGCAGCAACGTCCCGATGGTCTGCGGGAACTACACGTCTCCCTACAACGATTCGAATGACGACGTCGCGGTGTACCCACTTCAATACGACGCATTCTCCTTGACCAAGAAACGCGTGACGGGTCCGGGGTTGGTCGCGGCGCTATGGACATACAATTACTACGACGAAACCATGTGGGCTCAGAATACTGGGCCAATCTGCACGAGTGGCAGCTGCATGCAGCCGACCTGCGTGTCCGACGACTGCGCGCGAACCGCCACCACAGAGGTGGCCGGGCCAGGTGGTGAATGGACGCGCTATACCTTCGGCAACAGCTACCGATACAACGAAGGCAAGCTTCTCAAGGTCCAACGAGGCACCGGGCCCGGGGACATCCGGCGCACGGACAGCAGCACATACGAGTTGGCCCAGTCTGGGCAGTCATTCGCCACACCAATCGGGACAAGTCCACAGCTAAGAGGTAGTGGTTTTACATCTGAGTATCTGCGTCCGCAGCGCAGCAGTGTCATCGATCTGGATGGCGTGCTCTATACCAGCACGGTGGCCAGCGGAGTCGGCGGATTCGATGCCTTCGCCCGCCCGTTGAGCGTTACGAAGGCTAGCAACCTTGGCTGCACACCGTGCAGCAGGACGGATTCGACCGTCTACTCCGACAACCTGTCCAAGTGGGTCTTGGGGCAGGTTGCTACCGTGACCAATACGAACACAGGCAAGGTGGTTTCCCGGACCGATTACGACGCTACCACCGCTCTGCCGCTGCGGACCTATTCTTTTGGCAATCCGCAGCCATCGCAGACGCTGACTTATTACGGTGACGGCACCGTCGCGACAGTCAAAGACGGCAACAACAACGTCACGACGCTTTCCAGCTGGAAGCGCGGAATACCACAGACGATCCAGCATCCGGCGACGCCGGATTCGCCATCGGGTGCTACCGAATCGGCGGTGGTGGGCGATGTCGGCTGGATCATGAGTTCAACGGACGAGAACGGCTACTCGCAGAGCTACCAATATGACGCGATGGGGCGGCCTACGATCATCACGTACCCGGCCGGCGAGGGTTGGAATCCAACCACGCGCACGTTCGATCCAGTTGCGGTAAGTGAGTTCGGGATACCCGCAGACCATTGGCGACTTACAACACAGACCGGCACTGGGGTGACGACTACGTTCTACGACGGCCTCTGGCGGCCCGTGTTGACCTGGACGCGTGACTCGGCAGTCGCCGGGACGGACAGCTTTGTCGTCAATCGCTACGATGTTCGCGGGCAACTCATCTTCACCAGCTACCCCGTTGGCAGTTTGACTTCGGTCAATGACGCGTTGACCGGGACTTCCACTGCTTACGACATTCTCGGCCGTGTGAGCACAGTTACGCAGAGCGCCGAAGCCGCATTGGGAGACCTCACGTCGACGACCACATACGCCATGGGCGGGCAGGTCGTGACAACCAATCCGCGGGGATTCCCGACGACCACCTCGTTCCAGGCATTTGATGCGCCAAGCACAGACGCGCCAATCTCCATCGCTTCTCCGGGAGGCGTGACGACGACCATCGTTCGCGATGTGTTCGGCAAACCGCTGTCAACGACGCGCACCGGACCGGGGGGCTGATCATGAAGACCAATTTCAGGACTGGTCCGGGTTGCCGTCGTCTGCTCGGCCGCGTCGTGCCCGGGATTCTGGTGATCCTCGCGGGAGTGTGGCCTCAGCAATCCAGGGCCAGTTGCGAGGAGATTGCCGAGGTCGCGCTGACGTCGCCCGCAAACGGCGCATCTGCCGTCGGGCCGGCGAGCTTCACATTCAATGCGCAGGTGACCGGCGTCAACTGCCCGGGTCGCAAGGTCTACTTCATTGTGGACGGGCAGCCGTCCTTCACCGACACCGCTTCGCCTTGGAGTTACACCAAGTCGAACATGCTGCCTGGGACGTATACGGTGTGGGCGACGGTCCAGGATGCCGCAGGCGAGTCCAACTCGGCTCCCGTGGTTGTCACGGTTACGAACCCAATCAGCATTTCGTTGACTTCGCCCTCCGGTGGCACCATCGGACAGGCGCCGGCCACCTTCTCCATCGCCGCGTCCGGCAGCGACAGCACGGGCACGATCATGCAGGTCGACTTCTACGCCAACGGTAGCCTGATCAACTCTGACTCCAGCGCTCCGTTTGGATACTCCTGGTCTGGAGTGGGGGCTGGAAACTATGCGCTTACGGCCAAGGCGACGGACAACCACGGCGTCACCGCGACCTCCGCCGCAGTCACTGTTAGCAGCAACAGCCCACCTTCGGCAACGTTGACGGCGCCAGCCAATGGCGCGTCGAGTCCGGCACCGGCCAGTTTCACGCTTTCGGCCAATGCCAGCGATAGCGATGGTTCCATCAGCAAAGTCGAGTTCTACTCCAACGGCGCGTTGGTCAATACCGATACTGCAGCGCCATACACCTATGCCTACTCCGGGCTAGGTCCCGGCAGCTACACAATCACCGCCAAGGCCTACGACAACCTCAACGCCAACACAACGTCAGGTGGGGCGACCGTTTCGGTTATCAATACCCCGCCAACCGTTTCGCTGACGACCCCGGGCAATAACGCCAGCGCGATCGCGCCGGCGACGTTCATTCTCAATGCGAGTGCCAGTGATAGTGACGGCTCGATCAGCAAAGTGGAGTTCTATTCCGGCGCCACGCTGATCAATACCGACACGGTGGTGCCGTTCTCGTTCAGCTATGCAAACGTTGGGGTCGGCAACTACGCGTTGACGGCCAAGGCGTATGACAACTACAACGCTGTGACAACATCGTCCGTAGTCAACGTGTCCGCGATAGCCAACGGAGCGCCTACGGTGTCGCTGACCTCTCCGGCGAATGGATCGGCAGCGACAGCACCGGCGAACCTCACTGTCAGCGCCAACGCGAGCGATGCGGACGGCAGTGTCGCGAAGGTCGAGTTCTTCTCGAATGGAGCCCTGTTCGCGACCGCCACCAGTCCACCCTACAGCGTCTCCCTGGCGAACCTTGGCCCGGGCAGCTACTCATTGACCGCCAAGGCGACCGACAATCTCGGTCTTTCTACGACTTCGATTGCTGCGGCGGTGACGGTCACCGCTCCCGCTGGAAACCTGTCGGTCACCCGATCCTATGTCTACGACAGCTATGAGCGCCCGTGTAAGACGATCGAGCCGGAAACGGGTGCGACAATCGTTGACTATGACGGGGCCAGCAATGTTGCCTGGAGCGTCCAGGGCAGCAGCTTGACGTCCGCCACATGCGACCGGGGCAGCGTTCCGGGCAGCGCCAAGATCACCCGGAGCTACGACGCAAGAAATCGCGTTCTCAGCATGCTGACCCCTGGCGCCGCTGCCGACATAGTCACGACGTACTTCCCGGATGGTGCAGTCGCGACCATCTCGGCAAACAATCCTGGCGTCGGGCCGGTGATAAACCGATACAGCTACAACAAACGGCGGATGTTGGTGACGGAGTCGGTGGAAGAGGCCTCGCCGAGCCTGCTGTTCACGACAAATTACGCTTACAACCCCAATGGCCACCTTAGCAGCCTGCAGTATCCGGATCTTGAGGTGGTCGGGTACTCGCCTAACGCGTTGGGTCAACCCCGGCAGGTTGGGGCCTACGCGACTGGTATCAGCTATTACCCGAACGGGGCCATCTACCAGTTCACTTACGGCAACGGAGTCCTGCACACGATGACGCAGAATGCGCGTCAGTTGCCTGCACGCAGTCGCGATGCCTACGGAAGCACGGTCGTCTTGGACGACAGTTACATCTTTGACAAGAACGGCAATGTCTCCGATATCACTGACCAGGCGCAGGGTGGGCTGACCACGCGTGGCATGTCCTATGACAGCCGTGATCGGCTGCAGGTGGCCGTCGCGCCCGGCCTTTGGGGTGACGCGGCCTTCGTGTACGACGGCGTGGACAATCTAGTCAAGGTTGACCAGGGATCTAGGCATTACCGGTATAGCTACTCCAGCAACCAGCGCTTGGCCCAGATCAATGATCCAAACGGCGTGCCTCAGGTCGTTCTTGGTTACGACGCCAATGGCAATGTAAACAGCAAGAACGGACAGACGTTGGTGTTCGACGTCGCGAACCGACTGACCCAGCTTACTGGGGTCCAGTATTACCGCTATGACGGTCTAGGCCGTCGCGTGCAGACCACCGACCAGGATGGTAAGTACACGTTCTGGCAATACAGTCAAGCCGGGCAGGTGCTGTTCGCTTCGGAGGCGCGCCAGAGTCGCAACACGGCTTACATCTACCTGGGCAACACGCAGTTGGCAGCACGGCACGTAGCATGGGGCAGTGGCACGGTGACGATCGACTACCAGCATACGGATGCACTGGGCAGCCCGGTGGCTGAGACGAATTCAACGGGGGCTGTTACCAAGCGCAATACCTACACGCCGTATGGCGAGGCCAGCAGTGGGGCCATTGACGGCCCTGGGTTTACCGGTCACGTGATGGATGCGGCGACCGGGCTGACGTACATGCAGCAGCGCTATTACGACCCTCAGATTGGGAGGTTCCTGTCGGTCGATCCAGTGGCGACCGATAGTAATACCGGTGGAAACTTCAATCGCTATTGGTACGCGAATAACAGTCCATACCGTTTTTCGGATCCAGACGGTCGGAGCGCCCTTGCTGTAGTTGGTGGCGCCTTCGAAGTTGACGTGGCAGTCCCGGAACCTACTGACGCTGCCTGGCCGAAATGGGTCGGTTGGGGCATTGCGTTCGCTGGAGCTGCGGCAATTGACTACCTGATCGTCAACAATGAGTCTTCGGATGGGGGAAGCCCTTCTGGAGACTCAAAGGCAGGGGATGCGTTCCCTGACCGGCCGTTGCCGAGAAAGCCGAATGGTGAGCCCGCGCCCGAGGAGGGCGCGAGTGGGCCCCATACCCAGCTTGGATCAAAAGAGGGTCGCAACGGCAAATACCCTCAAGCGCGAGAGTTCGATTCTGATGGAAAGCCTGTGAGAGATATTGACTTCACTGATCACGGTGGTCGTGAAGGGCACGGTAACCCGCACCAGCATCCCTACAAGGAGAACAAGTCAGGGGGAACGAAGCAACGTGGCAAGGCCGAACCGCTATCGCCGCCGCCAACGATGGTCGATCAAGCGTCAAAAGCTGCTGGTCCTGGCGGGACCACAAGTAGCTTACGCATAGAGCAGTAAGAGGGCTTGCGATTGAAAACTTCAGAGATTTCGATGTGGGATGGCGATGCCAAGATTCTGCTTAAAGATCTGCTGTGCCGGCTTCGAATCCCGAATGATCTGGTCTGGACACTCTATGAGTTTGATGGTGTGACTAGAGTTGACAGTGAAATGTCCGCGCTTGAACTCGAGCACGCGGTGAAATTGTCGGATAAGGGATTCCAGTTCAGCCCGAATCAATTTGGGGCCTTTCTTGAAAGTCTCCTAGATATTAACGAGATTCGCATTGTCGGAAGGCGGGACGGGTATGAGCTAGATATCAGGGCGTTGGATAGTGATGTTTGGCTGGTTGAGGAGAAGTAATGCGGTGTCTCCCCATCAGTAATAGCCGACCCGTCGCGGCCGCTAGCCTTTGCTCGGAGGGCCCTGTCTCCTCTGCAGGTGGTGATCGAAAGCCGGTTCCGGGCTGGCACTTACGAAAACACCCGCACTAGGCGGGTGTTCGGGCAAATCCTTGTTTGGCGAGGCGATTTCCTATCGAGAAATCCGCCGCTGAGGTGGGTTGCGAAGGCGATGGTCGGCTGCCCAGTGAGGAATGAGGCCTGATCGGGCCATTCCTGTGCCCCGGAAGGCCTGCCACTTACGAAAACACCCGCTCGCTGGCGGGTGCTCGGGCAAATCCTTGTTTGGTGAGGCGATTTCCTATCGGAAAATCAGCCGCTGAGGTGGATTGCGAACGCGACGCTCTCCCAGCTGAGCTACCGCCCCATGCGGCCGATTCTAGCGGCACGCCGGGGCGGCTGCCAAGACGGGGTAGGGAACGTCGGAAACGTGGCCAGGCTTGGGTTCAAGCCGTCCCATCGCCCCAATGCGGATGATCCGCCCCCAAACACCGTTTTTCGGGGGGAGGTGTCCCAACCTGGCACTTACAGCCACTTACGGGAACACCCGCGCACCTTCGAGCATTGCGAAGGTCCCGTGCTCCCAGCACGAGAGGTCGTCTACCAGGCAGCTCAGCGCCGCTGTATCACTTAGCCATGACCCGCACCAATCGGAAACCGATTGAGTCATCCCTGGCCCCGGCCGAATACCGCATTCGGTTTGCTGACCGGGTGTCTTTCGCTGTCGTGCCCCAGGAACCCCCTCGGGTGATGCGCTTGTCGCATCCCCTCGCGAGCTGTGCACTGCCATCCGTCGGTGCGTGAAAGTAATCTGGCGCGCCGCAATCCAGTGTCCACTCGTTGACGTTCCCCATCACGTCATACAGCCCGAACGCATTGGGCCGATAGCCTCCGACAGGAGCCGTGTGCTGCGATCCATCGTCGCAATGCGCCAACTGGGCATCCGGATACTTCTTTGCGAAGTTCACGTCACCATTGTTGGCGTCCTTGCAGCCGTCGTCTGCGCTGTCGCCCCAGGGATACGCGTGCTGGCTGCCGGTGCGGGCCACGTACTCCCATTCCGCCTCGGTGGGCAATCGATAGGCTCCGCCTGTCTGCATATTGATCCAGTCAACGTAGGCTTGAGCATCCTCCCAACTCACGCACACGACCGGATGGTTCGGCGCCTGTGAGAACCCGGGATCGAGATAGGTCGTGGCGGCATCAGGTTGCCAGTCGTTGATCTTCACCCTGTCGGTTATGCAGTCGCCGCCGACTGCCCGCTTGGACGCGGCAGTGAAGTCGAGGTACTGCGCCAGTGTCACTTCGTAGACGCTGACTGCAAGCACGTAGTCGATTGACACGCGGTGGAGCGGTGCTTCGTCTTTTCCACGGCCCGGTTCTGAATCCGGCGAACCCATTTCAAAGTGTCCGCGCGGCACGATGACCATCACCGGGCACTGCGCGCACTCCTGGAATGTCACCCCCGCTTCACCGCGGCGCATTGCGTCATTTACAGCCTCCTTTGTCGTCAACGGAGCGGCCGCGACCGCGACGGAAATGAGAAGCTGCACCGCGATGAAATACCATGCGTTCAGACGCATATGCCGACGCTGCAAGCCAGGGAAGCGCTGGATTGTAGGTAACCGCGAGTGAGGAGTTTGCATCCGCCCCATGGGCCGATTCCCGCGGCAAGAAGAATTCCCACTTGACTGCCCCCCACCGGCCTGCCTGCCTATCGGCACTGGGGTTCGGTTGGGCAGCCTGCGTCGGGCCGAATGGGAGGGGGCATATGACAAACACGACAATCTGGCTACTGCTTTCGTCGCCATGGTTTCGGGCATGGCGGCGCCCGCCGCCGTTTACTTGAAGACCGGCTTGCCGAGCCAGGTCCTGGCCGCTAGTGCGGTAGCCCCGGGGCCTGGGCCTAGTCCTGCGCCGCCAGCAACGGCGCAATGCCCGGCTCGAGCGCTTCACGCCGCCAACCCGACAGCGCCTCCGGCCATTCGCCGCGATCGAGCAGCGCTTCAAGCCAGCGACGCGAAGCCAGCACGCCATCGGGCAGCCCGAGTTCGGCACTGCGCGCGGCAACGGCGTCCTGCAGCTTGCGCAACCGCTGCTTGTCGCGGTTGTCGCCCTGGTTGGCGTCGGGCGCATCGGCCTCATCGGCCAACGGTGTGTTCAACGCAGCCCACACCGCATCGCCGAGCTTGCGCGGCGCCTTCGGATGCGCGTCGAGATCGCGCTGCAACCCGGTGCGATCCATCGGCGGATTGCGCGCAAGGTTGACGGCCAGTTCGTTGTCGAGGATCCAGTTGCGCGGGCGGTCGTTGTCGCGCGCGTACGTGTCGCGCCAGCGCAGCAGGCGCAACAGGCGCAGCTGGGCGTCGCGCTCGAGGAACTGGGCGCTGCGCATGGTCGCGTGCGGCCAGCGTTCCGGGCCTTCGTTCTCGGCGTTGACGACGGTGCGCATGGCGTCTTCGGCCAGCCATTGGCTGCGCTCCAGTTCCTGCAGGCGGTGCTGCAGCTGGTCGTGCATTTCGAACAGGTGGCGCACGTCGTCGGCGGCGTATTCGAGCTGGGCCGCCGACAGCGGGCGACGCAGCCAGTCCGAGCGGGTCTCGCCCTTGGCCAGGGTGATGCCGGTGAGTTGCTCGACCAGCTTCTGGTAGCCCACGCCGGCGCCGATGCCGGCCAGTGCGGCCGCCAGCTGGGTGTCGAACAGCGGCTTGGGCACGACGCCGCAGGAATGCTTGAAAGCCACCAGGTCTTCGCTGGGGCTGTGCATGACCTTGAC
This sequence comes from Lysobacter sp. TAF61, assembly GCF_052113485.1. NCBI lineage: Bacteria > Pseudomonadati > Pseudomonadota > Gammaproteobacteria > Lysobacterales > Lysobacteraceae > Lysobacter > Lysobacter sp. TAF61. The sequence goes on along the minus strand of NZ_JBFRDH010000001.1, from coordinate 618,281 downwards.
GATGGACTCGTCGGCCAGGATCGGCGTCAGCGCGGCCAGGATGCCCGGCGCCAGCGGATCGACCAGCAGGATGTCCGGCTCGTCGCTTCCCGCGCGCTCGATGGCGAGCTGCACCAGCGCCAGCTGCGGCCAGTAGGTGCGCTCGCGGATGAACTCGGTGTCCAGCCCGATCCGCGCCGGCGGCATGGCGCCCGGCAGCGTGGAGAAGTGGGCGCGCAGGGCGGCGGGGTCGGTGATCCAGGCGACAGGCATGTGGCGATGGTAAGCGGGTAAGGGGTCGGCAAGGTTGCCGCGGCGGGCGACAATAGCCTACTTTCGACGCACCCGAGTGACCTGGCATGTGGCGAGGAGGACGATTGCGCGCACCGCTGTTGGCTTTCGCCGCCATGCTGGCGTTGGGCTCGGGCTGTTCGCGCGAGCCCGCGGGGCCGTCCCGCGAAGCCGCCGGCGCGCGCGCGCCGATCGTGACCATCAGTGCCGACCAGGCGGTGTCGCCAGTGCCGCCGTGGCGCGCGCCGGTGGTCGAGGTCAACGACGGCAACTTCAAGGAACTCAAGACCAGGGCCGCCGCGGCGCTGAAGGAAGGTCGCCTGTCCGGCGACGCCGACGACGCGATCCCGCTGTACCTGGCGCTGCGCCGGTTTGCTCCGGACGACGCGGCGGTGGAAGCGGGGTTCCGCCGCGCCACTGCCAGCCTGCTGCGCAAGGGTGGCGAGGCGCTGGCCGCGATCGACCGAGATCCCCTGTCGCTGCGCCGTGCGCACGAGGTGGGCGCGGTCGCCCGTGCGATCGCTCCCGATGACGCCAAGGTCGCGGCCTACCTTGCACGGCTGGACCGCGCCGACCAGGCGCAGGAGGCGAACCGGCTTGGCGAAGAGGCGATCAATGAAGGCCGCCTCGGCGTGGATGGCGGCAAGGACACCGCGCTGGCCTACTTCAACCAGGCACTGGAACTGCGCCCGGGCGACCAGCGCGCCAACCAGGGCATCGCCGCGGTGGAAAGCGCGCTGATCCGCCGCGCCGAAGTCGCCGCCGACCACGACGACTACCCCGGCGCACAGCGCGAGCTCGACACCGCAGCGAAAGTGCGGCCGGGTTTCTCCAGCGTGGACGACGCGCGCGCCCGCGTGGCGATGCAGCGCATCGCCCGCGTCAACGCCCTGCGCGACGCCGGCGTGGCCGTGCTGACCCGCAACGCCGGCGTCGACGAAGCCCGGCGCCTGCTGGCGGTGCTGTTGCGGATCGCCCCGGCGGGCGACCCGGCCGCGCGCGAGCTGCGCGAACGCATCGACCTGGCCACGCATTACGGCCTGTTCCGGCCCGGCCAGGCCTTCACCGACGCAATGCAGGGCGGTGGTCGCGGGCCGCAACTGGTGGTGATCCCGCACGGCGCGTTCCGCATGGGCGCGCCGGAGGGCGAGATCGATTCCAGCGACGCCGACCGGCCGCTGCGCAACATCCGCTTCGAGCGCGGGCTGGCGATGTCGCGCACCGAGATAACCGTTGGCGAGTTCCGTCGCTTCATGGCCGCGACCAAGCATCGCGCGCGCGCCAGCCGGCGCGGTTACTCCAATGCCTACGACGAGCGCAGTGGCAATTTCGTCCGTCGCGGCAACGTCGACTGGCAGTCCGATTACGCCGGCAATCCGGCCCGCGACGACATGCCGGTGATCCACGTCAGCGCCAAGGACGCCCAGGCCTATGCCGAGTGGCTGTCGGCGCAGACCGGGCAGCGCTACCGCCTGCCCAGCGAGGCCGAGTTCGAATACGCACTGCGCGCTGGTAATGCCCGCCGCTATCCCTGGGGCGATGGCACGCCGCCGGTGCGCGCGGGCAACTTCACCGGCGGCCTGGATGTCTCGCCGAGCGGGCGCCGCTGGCAGAACGCGTTCGCCGGCTACGGCGACGGCGCCTGGGGACCGGCGCCGGTCGGCAGCTACCGGGCCAATGCATTCGGCGTTCACGACCTGTCGGGCAACGTCAGCGAGTGGGTTGCCGACTGCTGGCACGACACCTACCGGCGCGCGCCCCGCGACGGCGCGGCCTGGCTCAACCCCGGTTGCCGTTCGAGGGTGATACGCGGCGGTTCCTGGGCCAGCTCGCCGGCGCAGACGCGTTCGGCGTGGCGGCAGGGCAGTGACGGCAATGTCACCAGTGCGCGCATCGGTTTCCGGGTGGTGCGCGAGATCTGAGCGGACGGCATGAACTTCACGCACGAGCTGCACACAAGCTGCACGACACAATCCAGGACGGATGAGGAGAGGGCGCGATGAGGACCGATCCCTTTGGTGGTGCGCAACAGCAGGGCCGGCCGCGGCGTGGCTTCGGTGGCATGCGCTGGTGGATCCTGATCCTCTTTGCCGGCTATGCCGCGTGGCAGTGGTTCGGCAGCGCCAAGGTCGACCCCTACACCGGCGAGACCGCGCACTACGGCACCACCGCCGAGGAAGAAGTGCAGCTGGGGTCCCAGGCCTTCCAGCAGGTGCTCGGCGACGCCAACGCGCAGGGCGCGCTGTTGCCCGCCAACTCCCAGGTCAGCCAGCAGATCCGCGAGATCGCCCAGCGCCTGATCGCGCGTGTTCCGCAGGTCACCGCGGCGCTGGCCGCGCAGAACAAGCAGGACGTGCCGGTCGACCACCAGGCGTTCCAGTGGGACGTGGCGGTGATCCAGTCCGACCAGGTCAACGCGTTCTGCCTGCCGGGCGGCAAGATGGCGGTCTACACCGGCCTGTTGCCCGTGGCCAAGACCCAGGACGCGATGGCGGTGGTGATGGGCCACGAGATCGCCCACGCCCTGCTGCGCCATGGCTCGCAGCGCATGGCCCAGCAGAAGCTGGTGCAGATGGGGCAGATGGCCGCCGGCATGGCGGTCGGCGGGATGGACCCGGGCCAGCAGCAGGCGATCATGGCCGCGCTAGGAGCCGGCGCGCAGTACGGTTTGATCCTGCCGTACGGCCGCAATCACGAGACCCAGGCCGACAAGGTCGGTCTGATGCTGGCCGCGGCGGCCTGCTACGACCCGCACGAAGCGATCCCGCTGTGGCAGCGCATGTCCGCGCTGGAAGGCGGCGGGCGCCCGCCGGAGTTCGCCTCGACCCACCCGGATCCGGCCAATCGCATCCAGGTGCTGCAGTCGCTGATGCCGCAGGCGGAGCAGTTCCGCGCGCAGTTCTGCGGCAATCAGGGGAAGTGAAGGTGCCCCGTCCCCCCTGACGCTTAGCGCTTGGTATCAGCCTTGGGCTTGCTGCTGTTAGCTGCGCCCGGCGGCGTCGGGCTCTGGCCGACGTTGCTCGACAGGTTGCGCTGGAACTCGTTCCACATCGCCAGGTTGCGTTCGGTGAGCTGGTTCATCAGCGCCCACGGGGTCTGGCCGAGGATGCCGCCCATCTGGTTGCGGAACTGCTGCTGCTGGTCGAGGAAGACCTGCATCGAGCGCTCCAGGTAGCTGCCCATGAAGCCCTGCAACGAATCCCCGTAGAAACGGATGATCTGGCTCAGCAGCTGGGTCGACAGGACCGGTTCGCCGTCCTGCTCGTGCTCGGCAATGATCTGCAGCAGCACCTGCCGCGTGAGGTCGTCGCCGGAGCGCGCATCGCGCACTTCGAACTCCTCGCCATCGACGATCAGCTGTCGCACATCCTCGATGGTGATGTAACTGGAAATTTCAGTGTCGTAGAGCCGGCGGTTCGGATACTTCTTGATGACGCGCATCGATGCCATGGAGCATTGGCTCTAAATCGTGGTGCTTCGCAGCATGGCTCAGGCCGGCAGGGCTTGCAACAGGCGGATGACAGGTTGGCAGGTGAATGGGGACAGTGTTGCTGGCTGAGCGGGAATCCGTTCCTCCCGGTTCCCGCTCCATTCCTCACCAGCCCATATGGTGGCCGCCGTTGATGTCGAGGTTGGAGCCGGTGATCCAGGCCGCTTCCTCGGCGACCAGGAAGCCGACCGCGTAGGCGATCTCGTTGGGCGTGCCCAGGCGGCCGGTCGGGATCTCGGCCACGATCTTGGCGCGGACTTCCTCCGGCACCGACATCACCATGTCGGTCGCCACGTAACCCGGCGATACCGTGTTGACGGTGATGCCGAAGCGGGCGTTCTCGCGCGCCAGCGAAATGGTGAAGCCGTGCATGCCGGCCTTGGCCGCGGCGTAGTTGGCCTGGCCGTACTGGCCCTTGAGGCCGTTGATCGAGCTGATCTGCACGATCCGGCCCCATTTGCGCTCGCGCATGCCTTCGATCACCGGCCGGGTGACGTTGAAGCAGGAGTTGAGGTTGGTGCCGATCACTTCGTTCCACTGCATCGGTGTCATGCGGTGGAAGGTCGAATCGCGGGTGATGCCGGCGTTGTTGACCAGCACCTCGATCGGGCCGAGGTCGCGTTCGATCTGCTCGATCAGCGCCTGCGCCTGCTCGGGCGAGGACACGTCGCCCGGGGCGAGCGCGACCTCGACACCGGCCTCGCGCATCTTCTCCTGCCAGGCGCGCGCGCGGCCTTCGTCACGGTAGTTGGTGGCGACCCGATGACCCGTCTGCGCCAGGCGCTGGACGATCGAACTGCCGATGCCACCGGTTCCGCCGGTGACCAGGGCTACGCGTGACTGCATGGTGTCTCTCCTGGGAGTGCCGGACCGCTCGGGCCGCGGCCGGTCGATTGGATTCTAGGGCGTTGGAAGCTGCAGCAAAGGTCAGTTGCCATCGCCTGCCTCCATCTGCGCCATGGTGACGGACGCAAATGACAACTCGCGCCCGGGCGACGGCTCGGCCGGGTCCGCAGCCGGGATCCTCGCCGGCACGAACGCGCTGACGGCGCGGGCGAGCAGATCGTCCAGACCACCGGCATCGGCCAGCACGGCCGGCTCCTGGCCCAGGCGCTGCCAGGCCGCGCGCAGGGCCGGCAACGGGTCGTCGCGGTCGACCGGCTGGGCTGCGTCGGACTTGGACAGCTTGCGCCCGTCCGGCCCGAGCACCAGCGGCAGGTGGGCATGGCGCGGCGTCGGCAGGCCAAGCGCCCGCTGCAGCAGGATCTGGCGCGGGGTCGAATCGAGCAGGTCGGCGCCGCGGACGACATCGGTGATGCCCTGCGCGGCATCGTCGACGACCACCGCCAGCTGATAGGCCCAGAAGCCGTCGGCGCGCCGCAGCACGAAGTCGCCGACGGTACTGGCCACGTCCTGGCGGTAGTGGCCGACGATCAGGTCGTCGAACTCGACCACGCTGCCGTCGGCGACGCGCAGGCGCACCGCCGGGTCCGGGCGTGGCGGCCGCGCCACGCAGGTGCGATGCACGCCACCGGCGACGGCCAGGTCGGTGCGGCTGCAATGGCAGAGGAAGGCGCGGTCCTGCTCGAGCAGGCGGTCGATCGCGGCCTGATAAAGAGCGCCGCGCCGGCTCTGCCAGAGGATGTCCTCGTCGGAATGCAGGCCGAACGCGGTGAGGGTATCGAGCTGGCGCCGGGCGGCGCCGGCGACCTCGCGCGGCGGGTCCAGGTCCTCGACACGGACCAGCCAGCGGCCACCGGCCTGGCGCGCCAGCAGCCAGCTGCCGAAGGCGGCCAGGAGCGAGCCAAAGTGGAGGTCGCCGGTGGGCGAGGGCGCGAAGCGGCCGCGGTAATGGGCAGGCGTCAGGGACACTGCGGACTCGTCAGGCAAAGCGTTCGCGTGCGGTTTCACTTGAATTCAACGCCAGCGTGCCACATTTTTCGTAGGTAACGCGCATGGTGCGCGAAAGGTTCCAGTCATGTTCAAACGCATCGCCCTGTTTCTCGCCACCAACCTGGCGGTCCTGGCCCTGCTCAGCGTCGTCATGGCCGTGCTGCAAAGCATGGGCATCCGTCTGGAAGGGACCGGACAATTGCTGGTCTTCGCCGCCGTATTCGGCTTCGGCGGTTCGCTGATCTCGCTGATGACGTCCAAGTGGATCGCCAAGCGCAGTACCGGCGCCCACGTCATCGAACAGCCGCGCAACGAGTCCGAGCAGTGGCTGGTCAACACCGTGCGCCGCCAGGCCGAAGCGGCCGGCATCAAGATGCCGGAAGTGGCCATCTACGATGGTCCGGAAATCAACGCCTTCGCCACCGGCCCGAGCCGCAACAACTCGCTGGTCGCCGTGTCGACCGGCCTGCTGCGCGCGATGAACCGCGACGAAGCCGAAGCCGTGCTCGGCCATGAAGTCAGCCACGTCGCCAACGGCGACATGGTGACGATGGCGTTGATCCAGGGCGTGCTCAACACGTTCGTGATCGTGCTCGCGCGCGTGGTCGGCCGCGTCATCGACAGCTACCTCAGCGGCAACCGCGAAGGCGGCCCGGGCATCGGCTACTACGTGATCGTGTTCGTGCTCGACATGATCTTCGGCCTGTTCGCCAGCATGATCGCGATGTGGTTCTCGCGTCACCGCGAGTTCCGCGCCGACGCCGGCGGCGCCCGCCTGGCCGGCCGCGACAAGATGATCGCCGCGCTGCAGCGCCTGTCGCAGACCTACGGTGAAAGCACGCTGCCCAAGACCGTCCAGGCCTTCGGCATCAGCGGCGCCGTCGGCCACGGCCTGCGCAGGCTGCTGATGAGCCACCCGCCGCTGGAAGAACGCATCCAGACGCTGCGCAATGCGCCGGTCGAGCAGGTGCGCGGTACCGTTGTGAGCTGAATGTCGAGCTGCATGACGAGCTGATCGCCGCATAGCGCCGGAACGAAAAAGCCCGCCAGTTGGCGGGCTTTTTTTGTGTCCGCAGGCGATTGCGCGCGGTCAGAACTCGTAGTCCATGGTCGGCCCCGGGGGCGCCAGGAAGTTGCCCTGGGCGTAGTCGATTCCCGCACCGAACAGGATGCTCATGCTGCCCGCATCCTGGACGAACTCGGCGATGGTGATCTTGCCCAGCTCGCGTGCCTTCTCGGCGATCTCGCGGATACGCTGCTGATGGTCCGGATTGCCGGTGAGATCTTCCATGTAGCTGCGGTCGATCTTCAGCAGTGCCGCGTCGAAATGGCTCAGCAACTGGAACGAATTGAGGCCCACGCCGAACTGCTCCAGGCCCACGCGCACGCCATAGCCGGCGACCTTGGCCTGGAACTCCTGCGCCGCGCGCAGATGCGTGAACACCTTCGATTCCGGCAACTGCAGGACCAGCAGGCCGCCGTCGGCGCCATGGCGCGCCAACTGCTCCTGGATGAACACCTGCAGGGTGTTGTCCTGCAGCGAAGCCTGGGTGATCTTGACGAGCATCGTCGTCTGCCGGCCCGCGCGCATGCGCTCACCGATGACGGCGATGGCCCGGCCCACCACCCAGCGATCGATCTCCCACAGCAGGCCGTGTTCCTCGGCGATCTGCAGGAAGGTCAACGGCGGCACCAGCTCGCCGTGCTCGCCGCGCAGGCGCAGGTAGGCCTCGTACATCTCGATCGGCTCGCCGTGCAGGCCGATCAGCGGCTGATAGTCCATGACGAAGCGGTCGGCATCGAGCGCCTCGCGAATGCGCGCGACCCAGGCTTCGACGCGCTCTTCCTCGGCGCGATCGGCTGCGCCCGGATCGAACAGGTCGGTGCGGTTGCCACCGACGCCACTGGCCGACTGCATGCACTGGCTGGCCTTGCCGAGCACCGCGGTGATGCTGGCGATCTTCTCGCCGATCAGCACGCCGCCAATGCTGACGGTGGTGCTGAGCGAGCGGTCGGCCGTCTCCAGCACATGGTCGGCGAACGCACTGCGCAGGCTTTCGGCCAGGCCCATGCTGCGCTTGTGGTCGCTGTTGCTGGTGAGCACCGCGAACTGGTGCTCGCCAAAGCGCGCGGCGACGTCGTCCGGACCCAGTGCAGCGCGCAGTCGCTGCGCCATAGCCGCGATCAGCGAGTCCGCGGCGTCCAGGCCGATGTCCTGGAGCAGGCGGTTGAAGTGGTCCGGCTCGACCAGCAGCAGGCCATGATGGGTGGCGTTCTGCGCGGCGTCGGCGACGGCGTCCTCGAGCGCACGCAGGAACGTGGCGCGGTTGAGCAGGCCGGTGACCTGGTCGCGCTGGCGCAGCTCCTCGACCTCGCGGGCGAGTTCGGGATCGATCTCCTGCCGGCGCAGGATCACCTGCAGGCAGGATTCGCCCTCGTAGCTGGCCTGGGTGAATTCCATGACCGCGGCGAAATGGCTGCCATCCAGCGTCCGCGCCTCGGTTTCGTGGCGCGGCGGGGCCTCGCCCTTGCCGATCTGCTTGAGCAGCTGCTTGAACCCTTCGACCCGCTGCGGGGCGATCAGGTCGAGCAGCGACATGCCTTCGATGTCCTCGAAGGTCTCGAAGCCGAAGATCTCCAGGTACGCCGGATTGGCGCGGATGTGCATGCCTTCGTGGATGTAGGCGATCGGCTCGCGCGAGGAGTCGATCAGCGCATCGCAGCGGCGCTCGGTCTCGCGGACCTGGGCTTCCAGGCGGCGCAGCGCACGGCGTGCCTCCAGGTCGGCCCATTCGCGGCGGACCCGGCTCTGGATGTGGTCGGGGTGGCCGCGCAGGATCACGCCGCGGGCACCGATGGTGAACATCTCGAGCAGGCGGGTGTCGTCGATGCTGTCGATCAGCATCAGCACCGGCAGGTCCTTGCCGCTGGCATCGACGGCCTGCATCACCTTGGTGATCGGCACGCCACGCGCTTCGCGCGCCGCCAGCACGAGGTCCGGCGGGTGTTGCCCGATCATGGTGGCCAGTTCGCCATCGTTTTCCGGTCGCGATGGTCGAACCGCGATACCGCTGTTACGCAGGCCGCTGACGATGGCCTCGGCTGCCTCGACGCTGTCGTCGACGATCAGCAGGCGCAGCGCCGTGTCTTTGCCGAATTGCATTGCGTCACCTCCCCAAGCCGGTTTTATGACACGAACCGCCGGATGAGTCCACGCGGCAGCGACGAAAACGGGATTGGCGACGGGGTTTTGCAGGCAAGGTCATCGTCCGGATTTGCGCCGTGGCGGGAAGGGCGTTCAAGAAAACACATGGAAACGCCGGGGGGCAATCGTGGCGCCGTCCGGCTACCCCCGAATGACAGCCGGCGCTGCAACAGCCCGCGCTACAACGGCTGGCCGTGGAGCGGGCGCTTGCCGGTGTCGCCCGCGACCTCGCGCACCAGCCGCGGTACCAGGTAGCCCGACAGGCGTGCCGCCAGTTCGCCATGCAGGCGCAGCGCGGTTTCGTCGCTGACCTCGAAATGGGCCGACCCCTGCACGCGGTCGAGCTGGTGCAGGTAGTAGGGCAGGACGCCGGCGGCCAGGCCGCGCTCGCTCAGGTCGGCCAGGGCATCGACGGAGTCGTTCACCCCGCGCAGCAGGACCGCCTGGTTCAACAGCGTCGCGCCGGCGCCGCGCAGTCGCGCCAGGGCTTCATCGACCTGGACGTCGAACTCGTTGGCGTGATTGGCATGCAGGACCACCGTGACCGGCCAGGGCAGGGCCCTCAGCCAGGCCAGCAGGGGCTCGTCGACCCGCTCGGGCAACACCACCGGCAGGCGCGTATGCACGCGCAGGCGCTTGAGGTGCCGGACCCGGGCCAGGGCGTCGGTCAGTTCGGCCAGCTTCGGCGTGGCCAGCGACCAGGGATCGCCACCGGAGAGGATGACCTCCTCAATGTCATCGTCCTGCGCGATCAGCGCCACCGCCTCGCGCCAGCCGGCGGCGGCCGCGGTCTCCTCGGCGTAAGGGAAATGGCGGCGGAAGCAGTAGCGGCAATGGATCGCGCAACTGCCGGTGGTGACCAGCAGGGCCCGGCCGCGGTACTTGCGGATCACGCCGTGGCCGGCCTTCGCCGCGCCGTCCCCGACCGCATCGAGGCTGAAGCCCGGCATCGGCTGCATCTCCGCGTCCAGGGGCAGCACCTGACGGAGCAGCGGATCGTCGCGGTCGCCGTGGCGCATGCGGGCGATGAACCCGCGCGGGACCCGCAGCGGAAACTGCGCGGCGGCCGCGTCGGAGATGTTCGACGCCAGGCCTTCCGACCCCAGGTCCTTCGACTCCAGGCCCAGCAGCGCCAGCAGCTCGCGCGGGTCGCGCACGGCCTCACGCCAGAGCTGTTGCCAGCGCGGCGCGGGAGGGGTGTGCGATGGGGCGAGCAAGGGGGCGAGCAAGGGGGCGTGCGAGGAGGCGTGCTGCATGGGGGTGGGGGCTGCGGGTATCATGTCGGACCGGTTTTTCTTGCGCCGTGGCCCCAGGGCCGGGCACAACAACCCGACATTCTAGCCTCCGCCGCCATTGCGGCGGGCCGGCGCCAATACTTATTCATCTAGCAGGAGTTGCACCCATGGCCAGTTTGGGCATGAACGACGTCAAGAACGGCCAGAAGATCCTGGTCAACAACGACCCGTGCATCATCACCGACACCGAGTACGTCAAGCCGGGCAAGGGCCAGGCCTTCACCCGCGTGAAGTACCGCAGCATCAAGTCGGGCCGCGTGGTCGAAATGACCATGAAGGCGACCGACAACGTCGAGCAGGCCGACGTCGTCGACACCGACATGCAGTACCTGTATTCCGATGGCGAGTACTGGCACTTCATGAACCAGGAGTCGTTCGAGCAGGTCCAGGCCGACAAGGCCGGCATGGGTGGCGCCGAGAAGTACCTCAAGGGCGAGGAAGCCTGCGTCGTGACGCTGTGGAACGGCACCCCGATCGCGGTGCAGCCGCCGAACTTCGTCGAACTCAAGATCGTCGAGACCGACCCGGGCGTGCGCGGCGACACCTCGGGCGGCGGCGGCAAGCCGGCGACGCTGGAAACCGGCGCCGTGGTGCGGGTGCCGCTGTTCGTTGGCCAGGATGAAATCATCAAGGTCGACACCCGCTCCGGCGAATACGTCAGCCGAGTGAAGTGACGCTTTGGCCCGTGGCCGCATAGCGGCCACGGCTTTGCCAAATCGTCATCCCGGCGAAAGCCGGGATCCATGGGCTTTTGCCGTCATCGCGGCGAAGCCCGGGATCCAGTCAAAGGAAGCGCATGACCCACGACCCCCGTCCCGAAGCCTGCGACCTGTTGATCGAAGCCGGATGGGTAGTGCCGGTCGAGCCGCACGGCGTGGTGCTGGAAGACCACGCGGTGGCGGTCCGCAACGGCGTCATCGTGGCGCTGCTGCCGAGCCGCGAGGCACGCACCCGCTTCATCGCTGCCGAGACCGTCTCGCGCCCGGATGCGGCGCTGATCCCCGGTCTGGTCAATGCCCATACCCACAACCCGATGACGCTGCTGCGCGGCGTTGCCGACGACCTGCCGCTGATGGAATGGCTGCAGGGCCACATCTGGCCGGTCGAGGGCGCGGTGATCGGGCCGGAATTCGTTGCCGACGGCGTCGCCCTGGCCATCGCCGAGATGCTGCGCGGCGGCACCACCTGCGCCAACGAGAACTACTTCTTCCCCGACGTGCAGGCGGCGGTCTACAAGCGCCACGGTTTCCGCGCCCGCGTCGGTTTGCCGGTCATCGACTTCCCGACCGCCTGGGCCAAGTCGTCCGACGAGTACTTCGACCGCGCCGGCGAAGTCCATGACCAGTGGCGCGATGACGCCCTCGTCAGCACCACCTTCGCGCCGCATGCGCCGTACACGGTGTCGGATGCCAACTTCGAGCGCATCCGCATGCTCTCCGACCAGCTCGACGTGCCGGTGCACCTGCACACCCACGAGACCGCGCAGGAAGTCAGCGAGTCGCACGAAAAGCACGGCCAGCGCCCGTTGGCGCGACTGGACCGGCTCGGTCTGATCAACGATCGCCTGATCGCCGTGCACATGACCCAGCTGACCGACGCCGAGATCGAGCTGTGCGCGCAGCGTGGCGTCAGCATTGCCCACTGCCCCGAATCCAACCTCAAGCTGGCCTCGGGCTTCTGCCCGATCGGCAAGCTGCAGAAGGCCGGCGTCAACATCGCCATCGGCACCGACGGCTGCGCCAGCAACAACGACCTGGACATGTTCGGCGAGACCCGCACCGCGGCGCTGCTGGCCAAGGCGGTCGCGTCCGATGCCTCGGCCTTCGACGCGGCCAGCGCGCTGCATGCGGCGACGCTTGGCGGCGCGCGCGCGCTGGGCTTCGAAAGCCAGGTCGGTTCGATCGAGGCGGGCAAGCAGGCCGACCTGGTCTGCGTCGACCTCAACCAGATCGAGACCCAGCCGCTGCACCATGTGATCTCGCAGCTGATCTACGCCACCGGCCGCCAGCAGGTCAGCGATGTCTGGATCGCCGGGCAGGCAAAGCTGCGCGGGCGGGTGCTGGTCGATCTCGACGAGCAGGCGCTGGTCGCCAACGCCAAGCAGTGGCGCACGCGGATCGCGGCGATCCGCCTGTCGTGATCCTTCTCCTGTCTTCCCCGGGGAGACGACCGAGGTCCTTAGCATGAGCGCTGCATCCCAACCCAACGACAGCAACTTCAACCAGGCCGAGCTCGACAAGTTCGGCGCGCTCGCCCAGCGCTGGTGGGACCCGCAGGGGCCGCAGAAGGCGCTGCATGCACTCAACCCCGCGCGACTTGGTTACGTTGCCCAGCGCACCGCGTTGCAGGGTGCGCGCGTGCTTGACGTCGGCTGCGGCGCCGGCCTGCTCAGCGAAGCTATGGCGGGCGAGGACGCACAGGTGACCGCGCTCGACCTGGCGCCGGAGCTGGTCAAGGTGGCGCGCCTGCACGGACTGGAAAGCGGCATCAAGGTCGACTATCGCCTGCAGTCGGTGGAGTCGCTGGCCGAGGAGATGCCGGCGCAGTTCGATGCCATCACCTGCATGGAGATGCTCGAGCACGTTCCGGATCCGGGTTCCATCATCCGCGCCTGCACGGCATTGCTGCGTCCGGGTGGCCGCCTGTTCCTGTCCACGCTCAACCGCACGCCGGCGGCCTTCGCCCTGGCCATCGTCGGCGCCGAGTACGTCGCCGGTGTTCTGCCGCGCGGCACGCATCAGTACCGCGATTTCATCAAGCCCTCCGAGCTGGGCGCATGGCTGCGCGGCGCCGGCATGCAGCTGGAGGATGTCAGTGGCCTGATGTACGAGCCGTGGCGCAACAGCGCCCGCGTGATCTCGCGCACCGACGTCAACTACCTGGCATGCGCGCGCAAGCCGGACGCCTGATAACCCTTCCGTAAAGCCGCGCCATGCCCACGCACACTTTCCCCCGCGCCGTCCTGTTCGATCTTGACGGCACCCTGCTCGACAGTGCGCCCGACATGGTCGCGGCGATCGATGCGATGCGTGCCGCGCGCGGACAGCCGCCGATGCCGCTGGAACAGTTGCGTCCGCACGTGTCCAAGGGTGCGCGGGCGATGATCGCGGCGGCATTCCCGCAGGTCGACGAGCCGCAGCGCGAAAGCTGGATCCCCGAGTTCCTCAGCCATTACGAGCGCGAGCTCGGTCGCCATGGCCATCTGTTCGATGGCATCGACGCGATGCTGGCCGCGCTGGAAGCGGCCGGCAGCACCTGGGGCATCGTCACCAACAAGCCCGAATACCTGGCCCGCCTGCTGATGCCGGTGCTGGGCTGGGAGCAGCGCTGCGCGGTGCTGATCGGCGGCGACACGCTGGCGCGGCGCAAGCCCGATCCGTTGCCGCTGACCGTGGCCGCCGAGCGCATCGGTGTCGATCCGGCGCAGTGCGTCTACGTCGGCGACGACGAACGCGACATCCAGGCCGCACGCGCCGCCGGCATGCCGTCGGTGGTGGCGCTGTGGGGCTACCGGCTCGATGGCGACGATCCGGTGGCGTGGCAGGGCGACGTGATGATCCAGGCGCCGGCCGAACTGATCGGCGCCGCGGCCTGGCCGCTGCCGCGATGAGCGGGCCGAACGAGCGCCCTGCTGCCGGCGACGACGAGGCGCTCGGCAGTTTTCTCGACAAGTTCCGCGCACGCTGGCCGGAGTGGGCGGTGGTGCAGGTGTTCGTACCGCAGGCGCAGCGCGAAGTCGCACTGGCCTGGGCAGCGCTGCTGCAGGAGCTGACCGACGCCGCCTGGGGTGGCAGCGATGCGCGCCCCGGTGAAGCCAAGCTGGCGTGGTGGGCAGAAGAGCTGCGCGGCTGGACACTCGGCGCCCGCCGCCATCCGCTCGGCATCGCCCTGCAGAAATTGCAGGCGCCATGGCTGACGTTGGCCACTGCGCTGCCGTATCTGCGCGAGAGTCGCGAGCGCCCGCGCGATCGCGACGACGCCTATGCCTCGCTGCGGCCGTTCGCGCACGCTGTCGCCGCCGTCGAGTCGGCGCTGTTCGCCGGGCTGGAGCCACCTCGTGCCGACGTCGGGTCTTCCGTCCTGGACGAGCAGGCCGAACTGACTGTCGCCGCCGGCCTGTTGTATTCGCGCCTGGCGCACGTCGGCGAGGCCGCCGCGCCACTGGCAACGCTGGCCCGGGCCGGCAGCGGGACGGCGACGAGCGCGTGGGCGGCCGAACTGCTGAAGGCTTGGCCGTCGGGCGGGGCGGCCACGCGCCCGCGCAGGCTGTGGTCGGCGCTTGCCCGCCAGCGCCTGCGCCGGGGCGACGCGGCCTTGCCGTTGCCGCCATGGAGCGCCGTGCTGAGCGCCTGGCGCGGCGCCCGCAGCTGAGGCCGGCAGGCGCTCAAGCCAGCTGCGGCCTCGCAACTGACTGTTGCAGGCCACGCCGGCGGGGTGGTCGTGGTGGCCCGCTACAATGGCCCGGCTTGCGCTCCCCCGCGCCAACCCCATATCCCTCGCCGTGACCACGATCCCGCAAACCCCGCGCCGTCTCCCCGATGTCGCCTTCGACGCCGCTGCCGCGGCGCGTCCGCTCGACTGGGTTGGCATGTCCAACATCGCCCTGCCGCTGCGCGTGGCGTCCGCCGATGGCGAGACGATGACGGTTGCGGCCTCGGTCGACGTTTCGGTCGATCTCAAGGACGCCAATGCCCGCGGCATCCACATGTCGCGCATGTACCTGCAACTGCAGAACGCCTTCGCCAGCGAGACGGTCACCCCGGCCGGCCTGCGCCGCGTGCTGCAGAACCTGATCGACAACCAGGGCGGAATCTCCAGCGCCGCGCGCCTGGTCGTGCGCTACGACCAGCTGCTCCTGCGCCGCGCCCTGGCCAGCGACAACGCCGGCTGGAAGCGCTATCCGGTCGAGATCGATGCCAGCCTGCGCGAGGGGCACCTGCACCTGGCGCTGCGTTTCGCCGTTGAATACTCCAGCACGTGCCCGGCCTCGGCGGCGCTTTCGCGCCAGCTCAATGCCGATCGCTTCGCCGAGGATTTCGCTGGCGCGCGGCCGCTGTCGAATGCGGTGGTTGGCGAATGGCTGTCGTCGGAGCGTGGCCTGGCGGCCACCCCGCATGCCCAGCGCAGCCGCGCCGACGTCAGGGTCGAGCTGCGCCCGGCCTTCGACGAACTGCCGCTGGCGGCCCTGATCGACGCCCTCGAGCAGGCGCTCGGGACGCCGGTGCAGACCGCGGTCAAGCGTGAGGACGAGCAGGCCTTCGCCCGCCTCAACGCCGAGAACCTGATGTTCTGCGAGGACGCGGCCCGCCGCGTCGCCGCCGCGCTGTCGGCCGACCCGCGCATCGAGCGCTTCGACGCCGAAGTCGCCCACTTCGAGAGCCTGCACGCCCACGATGCGGTCGCTCGCGTCAGCGGCCAGGGCGCCCAGGCGTAACACCACCCCTGCACGCGCCACCCCTGCACGCGGGGCCCGCCGATGGTCCCCCCGGGCGCCTTACCAGGGCCTCCCGCCAGAGCCCGGTCGACGGCAGGCACCCCTGCTCCGCCGGGCGGTTTCGCGACGCACGTCTCACTTGGGCTATGCTGACTGCGTAAAAGCAGGGGGCCGGTCCGGATCATGGGGAAACCCGCGCGACGGTGGTGGCAGGCAGCAGTTGCCGTGTTCGGAATGCTGGTGGCGACCTCAGTGTCGGCGCAGCTTTTCGACGTGGCCCGCCTCGACGGCGATCCGCTCCCGGTCCAGGTGCTTGCCGGTGAGCATGACAGCGAGTTTGCCCAGGTCGAAGGTCAGTCGATCTTCGAGACGTCGTCGCAACCGAAGTGGTGGCGGCTGACCGCACGCGAGGCGGTGGCGCCGGCCGACGCACCCAACCTGGTCCTGCGCTTCCCGCACCTCAACCAGGTCGAGGCCTGGCGGCCTGGCGAAGCGATGCCGGTGCGACGGGGCCTGATCGGCGACGTCGCCGATCGCTCGTTCTCGACCCGCGCGCTGGTCATACCGTTGCCGCA
The DNA here is from genome assembly GCF_052113485.1 of Lysobacter sp. TAF61. Classification (NCBI taxonomy): domain Bacteria; kingdom Pseudomonadati; phylum Pseudomonadota; class Gammaproteobacteria; order Lysobacterales; family Lysobacteraceae; genus Lysobacter; species Lysobacter sp. TAF61. Next base: position 602,119 of record NZ_JBFRDH010000001.1, on the reverse strand, counting down.
GGGACTGGCGACCGGCGAGCAGATCTACCTGCGCGTGCACATGCTCAGTCCGTCGCCGATGCCGGTGGCCGTCGAGTCGCTGTCGGAAGTCCATCGCCACGACCTGAGCCACGTCGCCCTGCGCACGCTGGTGCTGGGCACGTTGCTGGTGCTGGCGATGCTCGCGTTCGGTTTCTGGATCGGCATCGGCGAACGCAGTTACGTCTATCTGTTCCTGGCGATGTTCGCCCAGGCCGTGTACCAGGCGAGCATCGGCGGCGAACTGCGGATCCTGCCTTGGCTGGCCGAGCTGATCGGTTACGACCCGCGCGTGGGACGCATGTTCGGCATGCTCACCGTGCTGGCCAGCAACAGTTTCCTCGCGTTCTACCTGAGCCTGCCGGAGCGCCAACCGCGCCTGATGCGGGTCCTGCACGTCTGCAACGCGCTGCTGCTGGTGCTGATGATGGCGACGATCGCCAGCGCAGCCAGCGCCATCGCCCTGACCGCGAACCTGGTGCTGTTGGCGTCAGCGGCGATCATGTTCGTTGCCAGCGTGGTCGGCAGTTTCCAGCGCCAGCGAGAAGCCTATTTCATGCTGCTGTCGTGGTCGCCGATGGTGGTGCTGGTGATCCTGCGGATGGGCGAGCTGCTCGGTGGCTGGCGCAATCCGGAGTGGCTGGAATACGCGCTGCCGATTGGTTTTGCCCTCGGCGGGCTGGTGCTGACGATCGGCCTGACCGACCACATGCACCAGCTGCGCCGGGATCGCGACCACGCCAGCCGCCTGGCCACCTACGACGTGCTGACCGGCGCGCTGACCCGCTCGGCGATCGAGGAACGGCTGGAGGCGCTGGTCGAATCGGCGCAGCGCGGGCGCCGGCCGCTGTCGTTGGTGTTCTTCGACGTCGACCACTTCAAGCGCATCAACGACGAACACGGCCATCGCATCGGCGACCAGACGTTGCGCATCATTGCCTTGCGCACGCGCAATCGCCTGCGCACCTACGACCTGTTCGGACGCTTCGGTGGCGACGAGATCCTGGTGGTGCTGCCCGACACGCAACTGCGCGAGGCGCTAGGCGTGGCCGAGAACCTCCGCGTTTCGGTGAATTGCCGGCCGCTGTCGATCGACGGACGCCTGTTCACCGCCACGCTCAGCCTCGGCGTTGCCGAGCTGCACCATGGCGAGAGCGTGGAAAAGCTGCTCGAGCGCGCCGATGCCGCGCTGTATGCCAGCAAGGCCGCCGGCCGCGACCGCGTCACCGGCTACACCGCATCGCGCCTGCGCGCGACCGCCGCGATCGTCTGAACGAGGCGAACCGCGGGCGCGTTACTGCGTTGGCGGCAACAGCAGCAGCGGGTCGATCCTGACGTCGAACCAGTTCATGCCCCAATGCAGATGCGGCCCGGTGGCGCGACCGGTGGCGCCGACCAGGCCGATCACCTGGCCCTGCCGGATGCGATCTCCGACTTTCACGTCGATCCGCGACAAGTGCAGGAAGTTGGAACTGACGCCGTGGCCGTGGTCGATCAGCAGCGTGCCACCGGTAAGGTAGAGATCGGGCGCGGCAAAGGTGACCACGCCCGCAGCCGGCGCCTTGACCGGCGTACCGGTGGGCGCGGCGATGTCCATCCCCGAATGCGGTGACTTGGGCGTGCCGTTGTAGACGCGCTGGTTGCCGAAGCGACCGCTGATGCGTCCCTGCAGCGGCCACACGAATGTCTGTGCGTAGTCGTCGCGATCGTCGTCGCGCACGCGCGCGGCGGTTACCTGCGCCTGTTCGCGTTCGATCCGCGCGGCGATCTCCGGCGGTGGTTCGACCGTCTTGGGCGGCACGCCGTTGATGTTCTCGACCGGCCAGTCGCGCCTGGACACGGCGATCTGGTGGACGGCGCTGCCGTTGCTGTCGCTGATCGTCACCGACAGCGGGCCGGTGGCGTCGCGGCCCACGCCGAACGCAAACGTCCCGTTGGACGACACCCGCAAACGGCGGCCGTCGTACTCGACATCGGCATCCGGACCGGCCAGGCCGATTACCAGCGAACCCTGCGGCACGCTGGTCGGCAGGAACGCGCCGTGGAAGGACTGGCTGGACGAATCCGGCCCCTGCGGTGTTGGCCCCTGCGGCGTGGTCGCCTGTTGCGCCGCGGCCGCGCCGGCCACCAGCAGCACCAGCGCCAACGCCAGGCGCAACCTCATCGATCGAAGGCCAGGCGCTGTCCCTGCGGCGTGCCGATCAGGCGGCGACCGTCCCAGACCAGCTCGCCGTTGACCCAGGTCGAGGCGATGCGCGAATGGAACGTGGTGCCCTCGAATGGCGACCAGCCGCACTTGGACAGCACGTCCTCGCGTTGCACGGTGAATGGCGTGTCCTCGACCAGCACCAGGTCGGCGGCATAGCCCTCGCGCAGGAAGCCGCGACCCTGGACGTCGAACAGCTGCGCCGGCGCATGGGCGAATTTCTGCACCACCTGTGCGGTGCTGAGGTGGCCTTCATGGACCAGCTCCAGCGCGGCATTGAGCGCGTACTGCACCAGCGGCAGGCCGCTCGGCGCGGAGGTGTACGGGCGGGCCTTTTCTTCCAGCGTATGCGGCGCGTGGTCGGTGGCGAGCACGTCGATGACGTCGTCGGCCAGCGCCTGGATCAGCGCCTTGCGGTCGCTGGCGTCCTTGATCGCCGGATTGCACTTGATCAGGTTGCCCAGGCGCTCGTAGTCGGCGCGGTCGAAGCGCAGGAAATGGATGCAGGTTTCGGCAGTGATCCGCTTGCGGGTGCCATCGCCACGCAGCAGCGGGCCGCGTTCGAACAGCGCCAGTTCGTCGGCAGTGCTGATGTGCAGCACGTGCAGGCGCGAACCGTGTTTCTTCGCCAGCGACAGCGCCAGCTGCGTCGACTTCATGCACGCTTCGCGCGAGCGGATGTCGGGGTGGCAGGCGGCCGGGATGTCGTCGCCGTACCTGGCCTTGTAGCGGGCCATTTCGGCGTCGATCATCGGCGTGTCTTCGCAGTGCGTGATGATCGGCGTGGGCGCATCGCGGAAGATGCTGTCGAGGATCTGCGGGTTGTCGACCAGCATGTTGCCGGTGGACGCGCCCATGAACACCTTGATGCCGGGCGCGGTGCGCGGGTCGAGCGACTGGATTGCGGCCAGGTTGTCGTTGCTGGCGCCCATGTAGAAGCCGTAATTGCCCCAGGCGCGGCCGGCGGCGCGCTGGTACTTGTTCTCCAGCGCCGCCGCGTCGAGCGTTGGCGGATTGGTGTTGGGCATGTCCATGAAGGTGGTCAGGCCACCGGCCACGGCCGCCGCCGACTCGGTCGCGATGTCGGCCTTGTACTCCATGCCCGGCTCGCGGAAGTGCACCTGGTCATCGATCATGCCAGGCAGCAGGCGCCGTCCGGCGGCATCCACCACGGTTTCGCCATCGCGGGCCGACAGCCCGCTGCCGATCTGGCCGATGCGGCCGGCTTCGATGCGCAGGTCGCCGTCGAATTCTCGGCCTTCGTTGACCAGGCGGGCGTTGACGATCAGTGTCGATGGCATGTGGAGGTTCCGTCAGTGGTTCCATCAGTGGACCCCGGCACCGGGTCGTGCCCGCCGGGATGGAGGGGATGGCAGCGCAGGATCCGCCGCAACGCCAGCCAGCTGCCCTTGAAGGCGCCAAAGCGGGCGATTGCCTGCATGGCGTATTCCGAACAGGTGGGATGGAAGCGGCAACGCGGCCCGAGCAGTGGACTGATCCAGCGCTTGTAACCGCGGAGAACGGCAATGAGAAGGCGGTCGATCACGATTCCTTAATGCGGTCAAGCACTTGAATGTGCGGTTGCCGCGGGTGCCGGGGCAGGGTATAACAGCGCGCTTTCCCGTCACAAGGCTTCAGGTTCGGACGATCCCTTGCGGCTCGCTTGAACCGTGCGGAACCGGCACGATGTATGGCTCCGTACCGGCATTTCGGCACTTGCACGCCGCGATGCAAAGTGGGGCATGCTGTGGCCTTTACACGCTGGCCTTAATTCAGCCTTCGAGCCCCGGTTCGAAGGTCCTCAGGGGAACAGAAGGACAAGTCGCTCGTGGCAGTGAAAAAAACCGCGAAGAAGGCCGCAAAGGCCGTCAAGAAGACCGTCAAGCCGGCCGCGAAGAAGGCCGTGTCCAGCAAACCCGCAGCGAAGAAGGCGGTCGCCAAGAAGCCGGCCGCGAAGAAGGTCGCCAGCAAGAAGCCGGTCGCCAAGAAGGCGGTTGCGGCCAAGAAGCCGGCTGCCAGGAAGGCCTTGGCCAAGAAGGCTCCGGTCAAGAAGGCAGCCGTCGCCAAGAAACCCGTCGCCAAGAAGGCGGTCCCGGCCAAGAAGCCGGTCGCCAAGAAGGTGGCAGCCGCGAAACCGGCAGCCAAGCCAGCGGCAAAGCCGGCAGTAGCAAAGCCGGCAGTAGCAAAGCCGGCAGTTACGAAGCCGGCAGTTGCAAAGCAAGTTCCCGCGAAGCAGGCCGCACCGGCCAGACCCGCGCCGAGCAAGCCCATCCCCCGTAACGAAGGCAAGCCCGCCGCAAAGCCGGAGAGCACGCCCGTCGTCGTCAAGAAACCCGCACCGCGTCCGGCCACCAAGTCAGCATCGGTGGAACCGGCCGTAAGCAAGCCTCAAGTTGCCAAGAATCCAGTGACGCAATCCGCATCCAATAAGGCGCCTGCATCGAAAGCGGCGGCCGCCAGCACCCCAGCGACCAAAACCGCTCCACGACCGACCGGCAAGGTAGCCGTGGCCGTCGTCGCCAAGCCGCAGGCCCCTGCGCCGAGAGGCAAGGTCAAGGTCGTGCCGTACACCACCGATGAAACCAGCGGACGCCCCGTCGTCCCGACGGGCTACCGCCCGGCGGTCGACGAGGAGTACATGAACCCGCTCCAGCTCGAGTACTTCCGTCAGCGCCTGCTGCGTTGGCGCACGGATCTGGTCGAGGAATCCAAGCAGACCATCGAGAACCTGAAGGACGAAGTCCGCGATGTCGGCGACGAAGCCGAGCGCGCCACCCGCGAGACCGAAAACTCGCTGGAGCTGCGCACCCGCGATCGTTACCGAAAGCTGATCAGCAAGATCGACAGCACGCTCAAGCGCGTCGATTCGGGCGACTACGGTTACTGCGTCGACACCGGCGAAGAGATCGGCCTGGAGCGCCTCGAGGCACGCCTCACCGCCGAGCGCACGATCGATGCGCAGGAGCGTTGGGAGCACATGCAAAAGCAGATGGGCGACTAGGCCTTCGCGCTCGACTGTCAAAAAAGCCCGGCTCAGGCCGGGCTTTTTTGTTCTGGGCCCGATTGGGTGACGGGGCGCCTACTGCAGATCGCGCAGATCCAGCCGGCGCAGCTTCGGCGCCAGTTTCGCCGTCGCCCCGACCACCGCCAGCGTCATGCAACCGCCGAAGATCACCGACGGCACCAGGCCCAACAGGCGTGCGGCAACACCGGACTCGAACGCACCCAGCTCGTTCGACGAGCCGATGAAGATGCCGTTGATCGACGAGACCCGCCCGCGCATGTGATCGGGCGTGGCCAGCTGCAGGATCGTCGAGCGCAACACCACCGACACGCCGTCGCACATGCCCGACAGCATCAGCATCAACGCCGACAGCCACAGGTGGCGCGACAGCGCAAAGCCGATGATGCACAGCCCGAAGCCGGCAACCGCGACCAGCAACACCCGCCCCGCATGGCGCTGCAACGGCCGCCGCGCCAGATAGACGCCTACCAGCACCGCGCCGGCGGCCGGCGCCGCGCGCAGCAGGCCGAGCGCCTCCGGACCGTAGTGGAGGATTTCATTGATGAAGGCCGGCAGCAGCGCCACCGCGCCGCCGAACAGCACCGAGAACATGTCCAGTGCCTGCGCACCGAGCACGACCTGGGTCCTGAAGACGAACTGCAACCCTTCGCCGATGCTCTTGAATACCGGCGCCCGCTCGGCCGGCTTCGGCGGCTCGGTCACGCGCACGGCGATCACCGCGATCGCCGCGGCCAGGGCGAAACCGGCAGCGACCAGATAGGCCGACGTCTTCCCTCCCCATGCAACCAGCAGGCCGCCCATCGCCGGACCCAGCACCAGGCCGGTCTGCATGACGACGCTGCTGACGCCCGCGCCGCGTGCGAACTGCTCGCGCTTGAGCACGCGCGCGAACAGCGACATGTAGACCGGCGCCAGGAACGCACGGACGACGCCATTGACCGCGATGGCGGCGTAGATGGTCAGCGCGCTGAAACCGGAGACGCCGGCGGGCAGGACACCGGAAGCCACGCCGGCCAGGGTCAGCGTCGTCAGCAGCAGGCCCAGGCACGCCGCCATGCCGAGCTTGCGCCGCGGCAGATGGTCGACCGCATAGCCGGCGAACAGGGCAAAGCAGAAGTACGGGATCACCTCCGCCAGGCCGATCAGGCCCAGGGCGAAGGCATCGCGGGTGAGCTCGTAGACATGCCAGCCGACCGTCACCGCGACGATCTGGTACGACAGCATCGCCAGCAGGCGATAGGTCAGCAGGCCGGTGAAGCCGCGATTGCGCAGCAGCTCGGAGACGCCGGGGACGGGCAGAGCCTCAGCCTCCGTGCTCATGGTCCCTCACGCCTGGCGAAAGACCGGACCGGCATTACAGGCGCTGCCGTGCCTGGTCGCGGATGAAACCCAGGATCGCGGACAGGCCGTTGCTGCGCGTGGGCGAGAGGTGCTTGGCCAGGCCGATGTCGGCGATGTAGTCGGCGTCGGTGGCGGCGATCTCGGCGGCGCTGCGGCCGGAGTACACGCGCAGCGCCAGGTATATCAGCCCGGACACGATCGCCGAATCGCTGATGGCGTGGAAGTCGAGGCGGTCGCCGTCGCCATCGACGACGATCCACACCATCGACTGGCAGCCGTGCAGGCGATGCTCCTCGGATTTCCATTCCGCCGGCAGGTCCGGCAGCTTGCGGCCGAGGTCGATCAGGTACTGGTAGCGTTCGGACCAGTCGCCGAAAAAGGCGAATTCCTCGCGGATCGCCGCCTGCGCCTCGCTCGGCGAGGCTTCGGTGGGAAACGGGCTGGTGGGGGCGGCGATGGCATTCATGGCGGCAATTTTACGCCTGTACAGGTGCTGCCCGTGTGCGCAAACAGGTCCGTCAGTTCCGCCAGTGCTAGGCCCGCTTCCAGCGCACGCCCTGCGCGGTGTCCTCGAGCAGGATGCCTTCTGCGGCGAGCTGGTCGCGGATCGCGTCGGCGCGGGCGAAATCGCGCGCCTTTTTGGCCGCAATGCGCTCGTCGATCAGCGCCTGGATGCGGCCATCGTCGTCGTTGCTGGCGCCGCGCGCGAACCACTGCGCCGGCTCCTGCTGCAGCAGGCCCAGCGCCAGGCCGGCGCCGAGCAGTTCGCCCTTGAGGCGGGCGCGATCGCTGGCGGAACTGCCGTCGATGGCACAGGCCTTGCGCGCCTCGCCGGCGATGCGGGCGATCTCGGCAAGCACCTGCGGGGTATTGAGGTCGTCGTCCAGGGCCGCCTCAACCGTGGCGGGGATCGACGTATTCGTCGCCTCGCAATCGGCCAGATCGCGCAAAGTGCCGTAGAGCCGGTCGAGCGTGCGGACACTCTGTTCGATCAAGCCGTCCGACCATTCCAGCGGCTGCCGGTAATGCGCCGAGAGCAGGGCCAGGCGCAGCGCCTCGGGCGGGTACTCGCGCACCAGATCGTGGACGCGCTGGATGTTGCCCACCGACTTGGCCATCTTGGCGCCGCCGAAGTTGAGCATGCCGTTGTGCAGCCAGTGGCGGGCGAAGATCCGGCCGCCGTGCGCGCACTCGCTCTGGGCGATCTCGTTCTCGTGGTGCGGGAACTGCAGGTCGACGCCACCGGCGTGGATGTCGATGGTCTCGCCCAGGTGGGCGGCCGCCATCGCCGAGCATTCGATATGCCAGCCCGGGCGACCGCGCCCCCACGGCGAATCCCAGCCGGGGAGGTCGTCGGTCGACGGCTTCCACAGGACGAAGTCGCCCGGGTCGCGCTTGTACGGCGCCACGTCGACGCGGGCGCCGGCGAGCATTTCCTCCGGATCGCGGCGCGAGAGCTTGCCGTAATCGGGGTAGCTGGCGACCGAGAACAGCACGTGGCCTTCGGCGGCATAAGCGTGGCCGGTCTCGATCAGGCGCTCGATCATCGTGATGATCTGGCCGATGTGGGCGGTGGCCTCCGGCTCCAGGTCCGGGGCCTTCACGCCCAGCGCGGCCATGTCCTGGCGGTAGGCTGCGGCGAAACGGTCGGTGATCGTGGAGATCGGCACGCCCTGTTCGCGGGCGGCGTTGTTGATCTTGTCGTCGACGTCGGTGATGTTGCGGGCGTAGGCCAGGGCCCCGAAGCGGCGGCGCAGCAGCTCGGCCAGGACGCCGAAGACGACCGGCCCGCGGGCATTGCCGATGTGGACGTAGTTGTAGACCGTGGGCCCGCACACATACATGGTCGGGCGGGCGGGGTCGAGGGGCACGAACGGCTCGACCCGTCGCGTCAGGCTGTTGAAAAGGTGAAGGCTCATGGGGTTACCGCCGGATTTGCGGCCATTCTAGCGGCTGATCGCAGGTGCCTGCGCCGTGCCGGTCGATTACGCTCTGGCTCTGGCCGAGGCTGTGTCCGTGAGCGTGGCCGGCCGTCTAAAGGCGGGGTTCAGGCCTCGGCCCCGGTCTGCGCTTACAATTTCTAAACATTTATGACTCCGCGAGTGTGATGGACCGTCCAGTTCCGCTTCCGACTGCCGTGATCTGGACTGTCCTGGTCGGACTCGTGCTGGCTGCCTGGCCGGCCACGCAGGCAATGGCGCAGAACACGGTCATCCAGGCCGAGAACGTCCGCTTCGACTATGCCCAGGTGCTGCGGGTGACACCGGTCTACCAGACCCTCAAGGCCAACACCGTCGAGCAGAAGTGCGAAGGCGACTCGCGCCTGTCGCGGGTGGTCGGCGCGGTCAAGGACGCCCTGACCCGCGAGGAGAAGGAACAGCAGGACAACAAGTGCAAGCCGGTGACGGTCGAGCGCGAGTACCGCCGGCCCATCGCCTACGACGTCGACTACACCTACAAGGGCGCCAAGTTCCGCTCGCGCCTGCCCGAGGATCCGGGCAACCGCCTGCGCATCCGGGTTTCGGTGACGCCGGTCGTGGCGCCCGGCAGCAGCCGCTGACGGCCGCCGCGGAGCCGAAGGCTTGCACCCGCCGCGGGTGCGTGCGAGCATGCGCGCCTCAATGAACGCCCACTACGCCGACGCCGACGTCCTGACCTCCGCCTACATGGCGGCGGGGATGACCTCGCGCGCTCGCCGACCGCATACCTGCCATCCAGCTGGGTAACGGTCACTAGCGCGTCTTGAAACAGACGAAGTGACACACGAAAAGCCCAGCCTACGCGCTGGGCTTTTTTGCTTTCCGGGCCCGCGCAGCGAACCGCACGTCCCTCCCCATACGATCACCGGAACCGCACTCGATGACCGCTTCTGCTCAACGGCCCGCTCCCGACAGGCATTTCCTAAACACCCAGGACTGGTCGCGTGCCGACCTCGACGCGCTGCTGGCGCAGGCCGCCGCGTTCAAGCGCAGCAAGGCCGGTGAGCAGCTCAAGGGCAAGTCCATCGCGCTGGTGTTCTTCAATCCGTCGATGCGCACCCGCACCAGCTTCGAGCTGGGTGCGTTCCAGCTCGGCGGCCATGCCGTGGTGCTGCAGCCGGGCAAGGACGCGTGGCCGATCGAGTTCAACCTCGGCACGGTCATGGACGGCGACACCGAGGAGCACATCGCCGAAGTGGCGAAGGTGCTGGGCCGTTACGTCGACCTGATCGGGGTGCGCGCGTTCCCGAAGTTCGTCGACTGGCAGTACGACCGCGAGGACATCGTCCTCAAGAGCTTCGCCAAGTACTCGCCGGTGCCGGTGATCAACATGGAGACGATCACGCATCCGTGCCAGGAACTGGCCCACATCCTGGCGCTGCAGGAGCACTTCGGCACGACCGATCTGCGCGGCAAGAAGTACGTGCTGACCTGGACCTACCACCCCAAGCCGCTCAACACCGCGGTGGCGAACTCCGCGCTGACGATCGCCACGCGCATGGGCATGGACGTGACCCTGCTGTGTCCGACGCCGGACTACATCCTCGACCAGCGCTACATGGACTGGGCCGCGCAGAACGTCGCCGAGAGCGGTGGTTCGCTCGCCGTCAGCCACGACATCGAAAGCGCCTACACCGGCGCCGATGTCGTCTACGCAAAGAGCTGGGGCGCGTTGCCGTTCTTCGGCAACTGGGGCCCGGAGAAGCCCATTCGCGACCAGTACCAGCACTTCATCGTCGACGAGGCGAAGATGGCGCTGACCAACAACGGCGTCTTCAGCCACTGCCTGCCGCTGCGCCGCAACGTCAAGGCCACCGATGCCGTGATGGACTCGCCGCAGTGCATCGCGATCGACGAGGCCGAGAACCGCCTGCATGTGCAGAAGGCGATCATGGCGGCGCTGGTGGCGCGTTAAAGCAGGGAGTGTGAAGCGGGAGAGTGAAGCGGGAGTGTGAAGCGAGAACAGGGAACGAGAGTCCGCTCTCTCATCCGACGCTCCGCCGACGCCTGCTCAGGCTGCCGCCTTTCGTTCCCGATTCCCGTATTGCCGAATTCCGCATTCCCGTACTCCATTTCCACACCGGACCCCCAAATCATGACCACCCGTGACATCGTCCTCGCCTTCTCCGGCGGCCTCGACACCAGCTTCTGCGTGCCCTATTTGAAGGAGCGCGGCTGGAACGTGCACACCGTGTTCGCCGACACCGGCGGTGTCGATGCCGAGGAGCGCGCCTTCATCGAGGAGCGCGCTGCCGAGCTGGGCGTGGCATCGCACGTCACCGTCGATGGCGGTCCGGCGATCTGGGAAGGCTTCGTCAAGCCGTTCGTCTGGGCAGGCGAGGGCTACCAGGGCCAGTACCCGCTGCTGGTGTCTGACCGTTATCTCATCGTCGAGGCCGCGCTGAAGCGCTGCGATGAGCTGGGCACCAAGGTGATCGCGCACGGCTGCACCGGCATGGGCAACGACCAGGTGCGTTTCGACCTGGCGGTGAAGGCGCTGGGCGACTACGAGATCGTGGCGCCGATTCGCGAGATCCAGAAGGAGCACACCGAGGTCCGTGCCTACGAGCAGAAGTACCTGGAAGAGCGCGGCTACGGCGTGCGCGCCAAGCAGAAGGCGTACACCATCAACGAGAACCTGCTCGGCCTGACCATGTCCGGCGGCGAGATCGACCGATGGCAGGCGCCGGGTGAAGGTGCGGTCGGTTGGTGCAAGCCGCGCAGCGAGTGGCCGGCGCAGCCGCTGAAGGTGAAGGTCAGCTTCGTCAACGGTGAAGCGGTGGCACTCGACGGCGAGAAGATGGCTGGCCACAAGATGCTGGCGAAGCTCAACGGCCTGTTCGCGCAGTACGGCGTCGGCCGCGGCCTGTACACCGGCGACACCACGATCGGCCTGAAGGGCCGCATCATTTTCGAGGCCCCGGGCCTGACCGCGCTGCTGACCGCGCACCGCGCGCTGGAAGAGGCGGTGCTGAGCAAGCAGCAGAACCGCTTCAAGCCCGACGTGGCGCGCAAGTGGGTCGAGCTGGTCTACGAAGGCTTCTTCCACGATCCGCTCAAGACCGATCTGGAAGCATTCCTGCAGTCGAGCCAGTCGACCGTCAACGGCGACGTGGTGATCGAGACCCAGGGTGGCCTGGTCAGCGCGGTGGCGATCGAGTCCAGGCACATCCTCAATGCCAAGGGCGCGACCTACGCGCAGGCGGCGGACTGGGGCGTGGCCGAGGCCGAGGGCTTCATCAAGCTGTTCGGCATGAGCAGCACGCTGTGGGCCGAGATCAACCGCAAGTAACCCGCCATGCTCGCCAAAACCCTCAAGCACCTCGAAGCGCTGGTCTCGTACGACACCCGCAATCCGCCGCGGGACATCGGCACCGGCGGCATCTTCGACTACCTGCGCTCGCAACTGTCGGACTTCCGCATCACTGTCACCGACCACGGTGACGGCGCGGTGTCGATGCTGGCCGTGCGCGGCAATCCCAAGCGCCTGTTCAACGTGCACCTGGACACGGTGCCGTCGTCGGAAGCCTGGAGCGCCGATCCGCACACGCTACGTGTCACCGGCGACCGCGCGATCGGTCTGGGCGCCTGCGACATCAAGGGCGCCGCGGCCGGCCTGCTGACCGCCGCTTCGGTAACCCAGGGCGACGCCGCGTTCCTGTTCTCCACCGACGAGGAAGCCAACGATGCGCGCTGCATCGCGGCCTTCCTGGGTGGGCTGCATGGGTTCAACGAAGTGGTCGTCGCCGAGCCGACGATGTGCGAGGCAGTGCTGGCGCATCGCGGCATCAGCTCGGTGCTGCTGCGCTTCCGTGGTGTCGCCGGGCATGCCTCGGGCGCGAACGCGATGCAGGCCAGCGCCTTGCACCAGGCGATCCGCTGGGGCGGGCACGCGCTTGACTACGTCGAGAGCGAGGCGCACCAGCGCTTCGGTGGCCTGACCGGGCTGCGCTTCAACATCGGACGCGTCGAGGGTGGCATCAAGGCCAACATGATCGCGCCGAGCGCTGAGCTGCGTTTTGGTTTTCGGCCGCTGCCGTCGATGTCGATCGACGGGCTGCACGAGCGCTTCGGCACGCTGGTCGAGGCCGGCGCGATCGAACGCTACGAGGAAACCTTCCGCGGTCCGTCGCTGCCGTCGGGCGAGGTTGCAGATGCCGAACAGCGCCGCCTGGAGGCTCGCGACCTGGCCGATGCGCTGCAGTTGCCGATCGGCAACGCGGTCGACTTCTGGACCGAGGCCTCGTTGTTCTCCGCCGCGGGCATGACCGCGATTGTCTACGGCCCCGGCGATATCGCCCAGGCCCACACCGCCGACGAGTGGGTGACGCTGGAGCAACTGCAGCGCTACACCGATTCCATCATCCGGATTCTCGACAGCAACTCTTTGGATTGAGCTTCATCGCAATGAACGACACCCGCGATATTCAGACGCGCCAGACCATCGTGCGCCTGCTCTCGAGCATGGCCAGCGCGAAAGAGATCTCGCAGTACCTCAAGCGCTTCTCCCAGCTCGACGCCAAGCGTTTCGCCGTGGTCAAGGTCGGTGGCGCCGTGCTGCGCGACGACCTGGAGGCGCTGACGTCCTCGCTCGCCTTCCTGCAGGACGTCGGCCTGACGCCGATCGTGATCCACGGCGCCGGCCCGCAGCTCGATGCGGAGATGGCGGCGGCCGGCATCGAGAAGCAGACCGTCAATGGCCTGCGCGTGACCTCGCCGGAGGCGCTCGCCATCGTGCGCCGCGTGTTCCAGTCGCAGAACCTCAAGCTGGTCGAGGCGCTGCAGGCATTCGATGCGCGCGCGACCTCGATTGTTTCGGGCGTGTTCGAGTCCGACTATCTCGATCGTGACACCTACGGCCTGGTCGGCGAAGTGAAGCGCGTCAACCTGGCGCCGATCGAAGCCAGCCTGCGCGCAGGCTCGATCCCGGTCATCGCCAGCCTCGGCGAGACAGCCGGTGGCCAGATCCTCAACGTCAATGCCGACTTCGCCGCCAACGAGCTGGTGCAGAAGCTGCAGCCGTACAAGATCGTGTTCCTGACCGGTACCGGCGGCCTGCTCGACGACGCCGGCAAGGTGATCGACTCGATCAACCTGTCGACCGAGTACGAGCACCTGATGTCGCAGCCGTGGATCAACGGCGGCATGCGGGTCAAGATCGAACAGATCAAGGCTCTGCTCGACAAGTTGCCGCTGACCTCCTCGGTGTCGATCACCAAGCCGGCGGAACTGGCCAAGGAGCTGTTCACCCACAAGGGCTCGGGCACGCTGGTGCGCCGTGGCGAACGCGTGCTCCAGGTCACGCAGTGGGACCAGCTCGATCTCGAGCGCCTGCGCGGCCTGATCGAATCGGCGTTCGGTCGCCGGCTGATGCCGGACTACTTCGAGCGCACCACGCTGCACCGCGCCTATGTCAGCGAGAACTACCGCGCCGCGGTGATCCTCACCCGGGAGGATGCCGGCATCTACCTCGACAAGTTCGCCGTGCTCGACGAAGCCCAGGGCGAGGGCCTCGGCCGTGCCGTGTGGCATGTCATGCGCGAACAGAACCCGCGCCTGTTCTGGCGTTCTCGCCATGGCAATGCGGTCAATCCGTTCTACTACGCCGAGTCCGACGGCTGCCTCAAGCAGGAGAAGTGGAAGGTGTTCTGGTACGGCATGGAGGGTTTTGGCGAGATCGAACGCTGCGTGGAGCATTGCTCGCAGCGCACGGCGACGTTGAAGGACTGACATGGCAGCGCAAGCCGGTCAATGGAACGTTGCCCCGACCCTGCGCGGCGAACACGTCACGCTGGAACCGCTGTCGTCGGCACACGCCGACGGACTGCGCAGCGCCCTCGGCGCCGGCGAGTTGTCGCGCCTGTGGTTCACCAACGTGCCGGCGCCGGAGCAGGTCGAGACGTACATCGCCTCCGCGATGGATGCGCAGGGAAAGACGATGCCGTTCGTGGTTCGCGATGCCGCCGGCGACATCGTTGGCAGCACGCGCTACTACGACCTCGATGCCACGGTACCGCGCGTTCAGATCGGCTACACCTGGTACGCACCGAAGGTGCAGCGCACCGGCCTCAATACCGAGGCCAAGCTGCTCCTGCTCGGCCATGCGTTCGAGGCCATGGGCTGCGTCTGCGTCGGCTTCGAAACCAGCTGGTTCAACCTCGCTTCGCGCGCCGCCATCTCCCGCCTCGGGGCGAAACAGGACGGCGTGCTGCGCAGCCACCGGCGCCACGCCGATGGCAGCCTCCGCGACACCGTGGCCTTCTCGATCATCGAATCGGAATGGCCGGCGGTGAAACGCAATCTTCTTCACAAGTTGCACAATCATGGAGCATCCGGACGTGACTAAGTCCGTTGGCATCGTCGGCGCCCGTGGCTACGTCGGCGCTGAACTCATCCGCCTGATCGCCGCGCATCCGCAGTTCGAACTCGCGTTCGTGTCATCGCGCGAACTGGTCGGGCAGCGCGTCGCCGATCACATCACCGAGTACGTCGGCGACCTGCGCTACAGCTCGCCATCGCACGAAGAGCTGCCCGCGCTCGGCGCCGATGCGGTCGTGCTGGCGCTCCCGAACGGCAAGGCCGCGGCGTGCGTGGCCGCGTTCGACGCGGCCGGCGTCGACCCGGTCATCATCGACCTGTCGGCCGACTACCGCTTCGACGACGGCTGGTACTACGGCCTGCCGGAGCTGACCCGTGCCAGCTACGACGGCCAGCGCCGCATCAGCAATCCCGGCTGCTACGCCACGGCGATGCAGCTCGCGGTCGCGCCGATGGTGGATGCGCTCGCAGGTCCGGTGCAGTGCTTCGGGGTCTCCGGTTACTCGGGCGCCGGCACCTCGCCCTCGGACAAGAACGATCCCGAAAAGCTGCGCGACAACCTGATGCCCTACGCGCTGACCAACCATGTGCACGAGCGCGAGGTCACCCGCCAGCTCGGCCACGAGGTGCAGTTCCTGCCGCATGTGGCGCCGCACTTCCGCGGCCTGACCATCACCGCCAACCTGCCGCTGGCCAGGTCCTTCGCGCGCGAAGAGGTGGTGGCGCGGTATGTTGACCGCTACGCCGGCGAGCCGCTGGTGGATGTCGGCGACGAGGCCCCCTGGGTCAGCGCGATCGCCGGCCGCCACCATGTCGAGCTCGGCGGGTTCACGCTGACGCCAGACGGCAAGCGCCTGGTGGTGGTCGCCACCGAGGACAACCTGCTCAAGGGCGCGGCGACGCAGGCGCTGCAGAATCTCAACCTGGCCTTTGGCCTGGACGAGATGACCGGCATCACGCGCTGATACCTACGCACCAAGGAATTCGACGATGTCCGATCTGTTGTGGCAAAAACCCGGCGTCAAGGTGGACGCGCGCATCCAGCAGTTCCTCGCCGGCGAGGACGTGATCCTGGACCGCGAGTTCTTCCTGTTCGACATCCAGGCCAGCCGCGCCCATGCCGAAGGCCTGCAGCAGATCGGCATCCTCGATGCCGACGAACTGACCGGACTGAAGCGCGAACTGGAAACGCTGGCGGAGGATTTCCGCGCCGGCCGTTTCGTCCTCGACGAGCGCTTCGAGGATTGCCATTCGGCGATCGAATCGCGCCTGGTGGAGCGTCTCGGCGACGCCGGCAAGAAGATCCACACCGGCCGCAGCCGCAACGACCAGATCCTCGTCGCCACGCGCCTGTGGCTGAAGGATCGGCTCGCGCGCGTGGCGGCCACCTGCCGCGAAAGCGCCGAGGTCGCGCTCGCTCGCGCCGAAGCAGAGCAGGGCGTGCCGTTGCCGGGCTACACCCACCTGCAACGGGCGATGGTGTCGTCGCTGGGCATGTGGTGGGCGGCCTGGGCCGAGGGCTACATCGACAACGCGCAGCGCGCATTGCAGACGCTGCAATGGGTCGACGCCAATCCGCTCGGCAGTGCCGCCGGTTACGGCGTCAATCTTCCGCTGGCGCGCGACCACACCACCGCCGCGCTCGGCTTCGGCCGGATGCAGGTGGCGGCGACCTACGCGCAGATCTCGCGCGGCAAGTTCGAGATGGCGGCCATCGAGGCGCTGTCCTCGGCGCTTCTGGACCTGCGCCGCCTGGCCTGGGACCTGAGCCTGTTCACCAGCGCCGAGTTTGGTTTCGTCGCGCTGCCGGCGCAGTACACCACCGGCAGCTCGATCATGCCCAACAAGCGCAATCCCGACGTGATCGAGCTGATGCGTGCGAGCTATTCGGCTGCCGCCGCCGCGCGCACCGAGATCGAGCAACTGCTGTCGCTGCCGTCGGGCTATCACCGCGACCTGCAGTTCTCCAAGGGCGCGATCTTCCACGCCTTCGGACGCGGCCTGGGCGCGCTGGAACTGCTGCCGGACCTGCTGCGCAACCTCGAATGGAAGACCGGTCGCATGCGCGGGGCGCTCGATCCCTCGATGTATGCCACCGACCTGGCCGTCGACCTGGCCCGCCAGGGCCTGCCGTTCCGCGAGGCCTACAAGCAGGCCGCCGATCCGGCGCGTTGGGAGCAGGGCGATCCCGAAGCCAGTCTGGCGGCGCGCGTGTCGCCCGGCGCCGGCTCGGAACTGCGCCTGGACGAGCTGCGCAGCCGCCTGGAAGCGCTGCAATGACCGCGCCTGGAAGTGCCGTCGACGTTGCAGTCCGGGACTTCCAGGCACAGCCGCTGCCGCGCTGGCAGCGCGCCGTACTCAAGGTGGGCAGCAGCCTGCTCGCCTGCGGCTCAAATCCAGTTGACTCCGATCAGCCCGACGCCGCAGGGCTGGACCCTCGCCATGCCGCCGGACTGGCGCGCTTCATCGCCCAGGCCCGCGCCCAGCAGCGCGAGGTGGTGCTGGTGTCGTCCGGCGCCGTCGCCGCCGGCCGCGGCCGCATCGGCGCCGGTGGCGACAGCCTGGTGCTGCGGCAGGCATTGGCCTCGCTCGGGCAGGCGTCGTTGATGGGCTTCTGGCAGCAGTTGTCCGATCGGCCCGTCGCCCAGGTCCTGCTGACTCACGACGACCTGCGAAACCGCCGTCGCTACCTCAACGCCCGCGCCACGCTGCGCGAGCTGCTGCGCCTGGGTGCGTTGCCGATCATCAACGAGAACGACGCCGTCGCCGTCGACGAACTCAAGCTCGGCGACAACGACAATCTCGCCGCCGCCGTGGCGTCGCTGGTCGATGCCGACCTGCTGCTGATCGCCACCGACATCGGCGGCCTCTACAGCGCCCATCCGCAACGCGATCCCGATGCGCGCGCCATCAACCGCGTCGAGCGCATCACGCCAGAGCTCTTGCAGGCCGCCAGCGGCGGCGCCGGCAAGCTCGGCACCGGCGGCATGCGGACCAAACTGGAAGCAGCCGCGAAGGCGACCGCGGCCGGCATCCCGACCGCGCTGTTCTGCGGCCGCAATGAGGCAGTCGTGCAGGCCCTCGGCGAGGGGCAACTGCACGGCACGCTCGTGCTGGCACAGGGGGATAGGCTGCGCGCGCGCAAGCAATGGCTGCGCCACGCGCCTTCGTCAGGGCGGTTGCTGGTGGACGATGGCGCGGTCGCGGCACTGCACCGGCAGGGCGCCTCGCTGCTGCCCGGCGGCGTGGTCGCGGTCGAAGGCGATTTCCGCCGCGGCGACGTGATCGAGGTGGTCTCGAGCACGGCGACCGCCGAGCCTTTCGCCCGCGGCCTGGCCCAGTACAGCGCAATGGAAATCGGCCGCATCGCGCGCCGGCACAGCAACGACATCGAGGCCGTTCTCGGCTTCCGCTATGGCGAGTCGGTGATCCACCGCGACGACCTGGTGCTGCTCGTCACCGCAGATGGAAATTCCGAGGTGAAGCCATGAGCGGTTACGTGCGCAACCTGGCCGAGCGTGCGCGCGAGGCTTCGCTGGTGATGGCCGCGCTCGACGGCGATGCCCGCCGGACGCTGATCGAACGCATGGCGCAGCTGCTGGAACACGATGGCTCCGAACTGCTGGCCGCCAACGGCGAGGACATGGAGCGCGGGCGCGCGGCCGGTCTCGGTGCGGCCGTGCTCGACCGCCTCAAGCTCGACGCGGCGCGAATCGCGGCGATGGCGAACGGGCTGCGCGAGGTGGCCGCACAAGACGATCCGCTCGGCCAGGTCACGCGACGAGAGGTGCGCCCCAATGGCATCGTGATCGAGCGCCAACGCGTGCCGCTGGGCCTGATCGCGATGATCTACGAGGCCCGTCCCAACGTCACCGCCGATGCCGCGGCGCTGTGCCTGAAGGCGGGCAACGCAGTCCTGCTGCGCGGTGGCTCCGAAGCGCGTGCCAGCAACGCCGCGATCGCCGCCTGCCTGCACCAGGCCTTGCGCGAACAGGGACTGCCGGAGGCAGCGGTGTCGCTGGTGGCCGACCCGGCGCGCGAGCACGTGCTGGAGCTGCTGCAACTGTCGGACCTGATCGACCTGGCGATCCCGCGCGGCGGCGAGAGCCTGATCCGCTTCGTCGCCGAGCACGCACGCGTGCCGGTTATCAAGCACTACAAGGGCGTGTGCCATCTCTATGTCGATCGCCAGGCCGACGTCGGCAAGGCGCTGGACCTGCTGGTCGACGGCAAGGCCTCGCGGCCGGGCGTGTGCAACGCACTGGAGACGCTTCTGGTCCATCGCGACATCGCCGCCGACTTCATGCCCGCGGCGCTGCGGCGTCTGGCGTCACGGCAGGTCGAAGTGCGCGGCTGTGATCGCACCCGCGCGTTCTCCGACCAGGTCGGGCAGGCCGAAGACGCCGACTACGCCGCCGAGTACCTCGACCTGATCCTCGCCGTGCGCGTGGTCGATGGAATCGGAGAGGCGCTGGCGCATATCGCCCGCCATGGCTCCGATCACACCGAAGTGATCGTCACCGAAGATGCCGCAGCGGCCGAAGCATTCGTGCGCGGTACGCGCAGTTCGGCGGTGATGGTCAATGCCTCGTCGCGCTTCAACGACGGTGGCCAGCTCGGCCTGGGCGCGGAGATCGGCATCTCGACCACGCGCCTGCACGCCTACGGCCCGATGGGCGTGGAATCGCTGACCATCGAGCGCTTCGTGGTGCGCGGCGAAGGGCAGGTCCGGCACGAGGAGTCGCGCGGCCCCTGACCGCAGCGGCGGCTAGGCCTGCAGCCGCTGCATGCCGCTCCATTGCTCGCCCGGCGCCAGCGTCACCGGTGCGGTGACGGTGCCCGACTCGACGCAGACAAAGTGCCGATGCTCATCCGCGCCGAGGTCGGCCATCGTTGCGGCCAGTGCCGCGCCGGGATTCCACACCACCGTGTCGCGGAAGCCATCGGCCGTGATGGCGACGGCGTTGTCGCCTTCGCACAGCCGCAGCTCCTGCGCGCAATCGGCATAGATGCGGTCGATCTCGCCTCCGAAGCGCAGCGGGCGGTGTTCGGCTGCCGTGGCCAGGCCGTCGCGCGTGCTGTCTTCAAATGCCGCCGCTTCCAGGCCTTGCAGCGAAACCGCGTCGAGATCGCCCACCCGCAGGTAGGTGTGCAGGGCCGTGGTGAAGCTCATGGGCGTCTGGCCCGCATTGCGGACCGCGAGCCGGACCGTCAACGCGTCCGATGCCAGCGACACATTCAGTCGTGCGCTGAACCTGGCCGGCCAGTAGCGGCGGGTGTCGTCGCTGTCGTTCAGTTCCAGCACCGCCGCCGCCAGGCCCGTGCCGGGCTCGGCCTCGATTCCGACGAAGCGCCACGGCAGCAGTCGCGCGAACCCGTGCTTGATCATCGGCCCGCGGCCAGCGAACTGCGGGAAGACCACCGGGATGCCGCCGCGGATGGCCGCGCCGTCGGCAAAGCTTGCGCGCGGGCTCAGGTAGAGGCGCTCGCGGCCAGGCGAGGGCTGCCAGGACAGCACGTGGGCGCCGTGCAGGCTGATCCGGGCGATGGCGCCGTCATCGGCGTTCAGGCGCAGGCAGTCGCGGCCGTCGCGCTGGAAGAGGTCGCAGGAAAGAGCCATCGGTCGGCACGCGCAGGGCAGGGCCGACATCATTGCGATGCTGGCGGCCGGTCGCAACACCGCGCAAACGAAAAACGCCGGCAGGGCCGGCGTTTCGTATTTTCAGCGTATTCCACATCATGATGCGGAGTTGGTCGGGGAGACAGGATTTGAACCTGCGACTTCTACGTCCCGAACGTAGCGCTCTACCAGGCTGAGCTACACCCCGACTGCTGAGCCGCAAATTCTAGTCAGTCGGGCGGGGTCGAGGCAAGGGGTTGGACACAAATTCCTTCAATTGGATGTCAGGCCGTTGGGGGAAAAGCGGTCGCAACGGCTAAACTGTCGTCGATTTCCCCCTCTACACCGCGAATCCACCGTGCGCCCGATGCCTGTACCGCGTCCGGCCGCGTTCGCGGTCTGCCGTCACTGGAGCCTTGCTTGATCAAGCCGCGCACCCCGCCCGGGGTCATGGAGCTGCTGCCTCCTGACCAGATCGCCTTCCAGCGCATGCTGGATACGATCCGTCGCAATTTCGAACGATTCGGCTTCCTGCCGGTGGAAACGCCGGTCATGGAGCTGTCGGAAGTACTGCTGACCAAGTCCGGCGGCGAAACCGAGCGCCAGGTCTACTTCGTCCAGTCGACCGGTGCGCTGGGCAAGGCCTCCGAGGGCGCGGCGGGCGAGGGCATGCCCGAGCTGGCGATGCGCTTCGACCTGACCGTGCCGCTGGCGCGCTACGTCGCCGAGCACGAACACGAGCTGGCGTTCCCGTTCCGTCGCTACCAGATGCAGCGCGTGTACCGCGGCGAACGCGCCCAGCGCGGCCGCTTCCGCGAGTTCTACCAGTGCGACATCGACGTCATCGGCAAGGACGCGCTCAGCGTGCGTTTCGATGCCGAGTTGCCGGCGGTGATCCACGCGGTGTTCTCCGAGCTCGCCATCGGTGCGTTCACCATCCAGCTCAACAACCGCAAGCTGATGCGCGGCTTCTTCGAGGCCCAGGGCATCGCCGACGGCGAACTGCAGGCGCTGGTGCTGCGCGAGGTCGACAAGCTCGACAAGCGCGGCGAGGACCATGTCCGCGAGACCCTCACCGGCGAAGGCTTCGACCTTCCGGCCGAGGCGGTCGCGCGCATCCTCGATTTCGTCAAGGTGCGCTCGGACTCGCACGCCGATGCGCTGGCCAGGCTCGACGCGCTGGGCGAGGGCAACGAAGCGCTGCGCGAAGGCGTGAGCGAGCTGCGCGAAGTGCTGGAGCTGGTACGCGCGCTGGGCGTTCCGGAAAGCGCCTACGCGCTGAACTTCTCGATCGCCCGCGGCCTGGACTACTACACCGGCACCGTCTACGAGACCACGCTCAACGACTACCCTCAGATCGGTTCGATCTGCTCCGGTGGCCGCTACGAGAACCTGGCCAGCCACTACACCAAGTCGAAGCTGCCCGGCGTGGGCATCTCGATCGGGCTGACCCGTCTGTTCTGGCAACTGCGCGAGGCCGGCCTGCTCGGCAATTCGGCCGGCAGCACCGTGCAGGCGATGGTGGCGCTGATGGACGGCCAGTCGCTGACCGATGCGCTGGAGATCGCCCGCCGCCTGCGCGCGGCCGGCATCAACACCGAAGTGCAGATGGAAGCACGCAAGATCGGCAAGCAGTTCCAGTACGCCTCGCGCGCCGGCATCCGCTTCGTTGCCCTCGCCGGCGACGACGAGAAGGCGCGCGGCATGGTCGCGGTCAAGGACCTGCTGCGCGAGGAGCAGTTCGAAGTGCCGCTGGAGGATCTGGCGAGCACGTTGCGCGTGGAGCTGGAACAGACCCGCGCGCTGACCGGCCGCTAGGGCCGGCCTACCGCAGGCGCGGTGGACGACCACGTCCGCGCGCGCCGTTCATGACAGGGGACGCCGTCACGGCAAAGCGTGATCGGCGCAGATGGCAGGCAGCTGCAAGGTGAAACGATGAAACCGATCCGACTCGATGGCCGCTCGCTGACGCGCGCACAGCTCGTGGACGTGGCCTACGGCGCGCATGTGCAGCTGGCGCCGGAGCAACTGCCGGCAGTGGCGCGCGCCGCCGAATTCCTGGCCGAACAGGTCCGCCGCGAAGAGCCCATCTACGGCGTCTCGACTGGCTTCGGAAGCAACGCCGACCGCCTGCTCGGCAACCACCACCTGCGCGACGAGCTGCCCGGCGCGGCGCGTTCCGACGTCACCCTGCACGAAGAGCTGCAGCGCAACCTGATCGTCACCCACGCCGTCTGCGTCGGCGACGCGTTCGCGCCGGAGATCGTCCGCGCGATGTTGTGCATCCGCATCAACACGCTGATGCGCGGTCACTCCGGCATCCGCGTGGAGACCCTGCAGGCGCTGACCTCGATGCTCAACGCCGGCATCGTGCCGGTGGTGCCGCAGCTGGGTTCGGTGGGCGCCAGTGGCGACCTCGCACCGCTGTCGCACCTGGCCATCGTCCTGCTCGGCGGCGGCGAAGCCTTCTTCGAGGGCGAACGCATCGCGGGTGGCGAAGCCCTCAAGCGCGCCGGACTCGCGCCGGTGACGCTGTCTTACAAGGAAGGCCTGGCGCTTAACAATGGCACCGCGCAGATGCTCGCCTGCGGCGTGCTGGCGCTGGCAAAACTCGAAGACCTGCTGGACACGGCCGATCTGGCCGCGGCGATGACCATCGACGCCTTTGCCGGTCGCCTGGGTGCGTTCGCCGAGGAAGTGCATGCGCTGCGTCCGCATCCGGGCCAGGTGCACAGCGCCGCGCACCTGCGCGAACTGCTGCACGGCTCCACGCTGGCCGATATCCCGTACCACCTGGTGCCAAAGTTCCGCGCCTGGCAGCCGCGCAGCTGGGACACCGCGCAGTCGCAGGCGCTTCGCTTCGACATCGGCTGGGACTGGGTGCCGTTCAGCCAGCGCCACGGCCGCGAGAAGTTCTACCTGCGCTTCCGCCCGTTCCGCGGCGGCAAGAAGCACCAGCCGCAGGACAGCTACTCGCTGCGCTGCATCCCGCAGGTGCACGGTGCGGTGCGCGATGCCGTCGCCCAGGCCGCGCGCGTGCTCGAGATCGAGCTCAATGCGCTGACCGACAACCCGATCGTGTTCCCCGACGCCAAGGCGGAGTTCGTCGAGCAGCAGGTGATCTCGGCCGGCCACTTCCACGGCATGCCGCTGGCGCTGGCGATGAGCTACGTCAAGGCGGCGATCCCGGTGCTGGCGAGCATTTCCGAGCGCCGCCTCAACAAGCTGGTCGATCCGGCTACCAACGACGGCCTGCCGGGTTTCCTGATCGGCAACGAGGACTCGACCGAATCCGGCCACATGATCGTGCAGTACACCGCCGCGGCGATCGTCAACGACCTCGCCAGCCGCGCGCATCCGGCATCGGTCTACTCCATCCCGACCAGCGCCAACGCCGAAGACCACGTTTCCATGGGCGCCAACGAGGCCCGCCACGTGCTGGCCATGGCCGACGACCTGGGCAAGGTGCTGGCGCTCGAGCTCTACACCGCCGCGCAGGCGCTGGACCTGCGCCGCGACATGATCAATGCCGCACGCGACCTGGCCGACCGTGCCGATGCGCGCGCACTGGCGGCGAAGGTGCAGGGCGCGCCGGTGGCCGGCAGCGACGAGTACGAAGCGTTCCTGGCCGAAGTCGAGGGTCTGCGCGTCGAGCTGGCCGCGGCCGATGAGTTCCATCCCGGCCGTGCAGTCGCCGCCGCGCATGCCGCCATCCGCGAAGCGATCCCGTTCCTCGATCGCGACCGCGCGCTCGATGGTGAAGTCGCCACCGCGGTGCGGCTGGTGCGCGAAGGCATCGTGCTGGCGGCCGCGCGCGGCTGATCCGCGCTTTCCTGAGGCACCTCCCCTTGAAGCAAGAAGGGGAGGGAGCTGTCAGACCGTCTCCACCTGCGACGTCCGCACGCAGTCGCGGCCGTCCGCCTTGGCCCGGTACAAGGCCTGATCAGCCAGCTGCAACAGCGGGTCGATGCCGCCGAACGACACGGTCTCGATCGCGTGTACGCCGATGCTCGCAGTGACCGTGATCTGCTCGCTGATCTGACGGTCGCCGCCTTCGAAGGGCTGGTCGCGCAGGCTCTGGCGCAGGTCTTCGGCGACGCGGGTCGCCGCCGACAGGTTCAATCCCGGCAGCACGACCACGAACTCCTCGCCGCCGAATCGCGCCAGCAACGCATCGTGGTGCGGGCGCAAGCCATGGCCGAGCGTCCGCGCCGCCCAGCGCAGGCATTCGTCGCCGATCAGGTGCCCATGCTGGTCGTTGATGAGCTTGAAGTTGTCCAGGTCGATCATCAGCAGCGACAGCGGGTGGTGGTGCTCGCGCGACTGCCGCAGCAGCGATTCGAAACGGTCGCGGAAGTGGCTGCGGTTGTGCAGGCCGGTCAGCGCATCGCGCTGGCTGCTCTCGCGCAGGCGCGCATGCGCGTCCTCGAGTTGTCCAAGCGCGCTGCGCAGCTCCACGGTGCGCTGCTCGACCTTGTGTTCCAACTGGTCCCTGGCCTCGCGCACGATCCGCTCGTTTTCATTACGCAGCGCCGCGTAGCGGTGGCCCAGTGCGATCGATAGCAGCAGCATCTCCAGCGCCGAACCAATCTGCACCCCATACTCGGTGATGAAGGTCTTGGGCATCAGGCCAAAGGCGATCGCGACGAACAGGCCGGTGCCGAGCAGGAACATCGCCCAGGCCAGCAGGAACAACTGCGCCGGCGCATAACCGCGCCGAACCACCGTGACCGACACCACCGCGATCCAGGCAATGCTGACCAGTACCGCCGCGGAGGCCACCGGCGTGGAGATGTGGTACGGCAGCCAGGTCGAGGCGATGCCGAGCAGGGCGAAGAACGCGATCAGCCCAAGGCCGACGCGATCGCCAAATCGCCAGCGT
Source organism: Lysobacter sp. TAF61 (assembly GCF_052113485.1). Taxonomy (NCBI): domain Bacteria; kingdom Pseudomonadati; phylum Pseudomonadota; class Gammaproteobacteria; order Lysobacterales; family Lysobacteraceae; genus Lysobacter; species Lysobacter sp. TAF61. The sequence goes on along the minus strand of NZ_JBFRDH010000001.1, from coordinate 576,730 downwards.
TCGCGCAACCCGAGGAAGACCCGCGCGAACTGCTGCATGCCGATCTGCGCCAGGCAGATCGACAGCGGCACCATGCGGTCGCTGAGCCATGAGGACTGCGGCCACAGATACTCGAATCCGAAGCCGTTGAGGGTGAAAAGCACCAGGCCAAACGCCGAAAGGTGGAACAGGTACCAGAAGTAGCTGGCATCGCGCAGGCTCAGCCACAGCGCCAGGTTGTAGAAGAACAGCGCCAGCAGGATGCCGTAGTACATCCCGATCACCAGCTGCGCATCGCGCGAGAGTTCGGCGAACGCCACCGGTGTGTAGATCCACAGCGGAACCTGCATCGAGCTTTCGCTCTGCACACGCACGAAGACGTCGACCGGCTGGCCGGGCGGCAGCGTCAACCAGAAGTTCGGATGCCGGTAACGCACGCTGCGGGCGCTGAAAGGCAAGTGATCGCCGCCGGCCTGGAAGGCGGTGTGGCCATCGGGGTAGCGTGCATACAGGTCGATGTGATCGCTCAGTGCGTAACTCTGCACCAGCAGCCAGCGTTGCTCGGGATTGCCGCGGTTGACGATGCGCGCGTGGAACCAGAACGCGCCAGGGCGGAAGCCAAACGAACTTTGCCCCCCGGGCAGCGGCGCGAACTGTCCCTGCGCCAGGCGCCGCGCAACGGCATCCACGTCATCACCCGCGGCAACATCGTGGTAGTAGGCCAGGTAGGGCGACAGCGATGTCTGTCGCAGGTCGCTGCCGATCTGGAGGGTCGCCGGCACCGGAGCCGTGCCCGCGCCCGCACCTGCCCCCAGGGTGGGTGCAGGCGCGGCCAGCAGCAGGCACAGGCCGGCCAGTCCCAGCCCCAGCCCCCGCCATATCCACGACGCAACACGTCCCATGTCTCCCCCTCGCCCAGCCGCCGCGGCAGCTATATCCGTATCGCAAGCCAAACGGCGTGAACGCCGCCAACAGGTCTCCCGGATCGCGCAGGGGCGCGGAAGCGGCTTGACGGGGTCTTGCGGCTTCGCTTAATGTATTAGCACGTTAATACATTAATACACGGGCATGAAACGACGACCGCAGGACACCGACCGCAACGAGCGGGCCGAGGACGACCTGGCCGGCCTCGCCACGGCCCTGCTTGGGCTGCGCAGCCCGCAGGAGGTCCAGGCCTTCCTGCAGGACCTGTGCACGCCGGCGGAACTGGAGGCGATGACCGATCGCTGGCGGGTGGTGCCGCTGCTGTACGGCAACGTCCCGTACCGCGAGATCCACGACCGCACCCAGGTCAGCGTCACCACCATCGGGCGTGTCGCCCGGACCCTCGAACGCGGCGCCGGCGGCTACGCCATCGCCTACCAGCGCCAGACCGGCGAGACCGGCCCGGCGTCCCCCGGCAACAGCGACTAGCCGCGCCCCGACCTACGAGCATCCCGATGAGCCCCCCCGCAAATGCCCCGGTGCGCGATCGCCTGCGCATCGCCATCCAGAAATCCGGCCGCCTGGCCGAGCCGGCGCGCGCGCTGCTGGCGTCGTGCGGCTTGAGCTGGCGCGAAAGCCGCGACCGCCTGTTCTGCTATGGCGAAAGCCTGCCGATCGACCTGCTGCTGGTGCGCGACGACGATATTCCCGGCCTGATCGCCGACGGCGTCTGCGATCTGGGCATCGTCGGCCGCAATGTGCTGCTCGAACAGGACGGCAGCCGCAGCGACAGCCGAAGGACCGGCGATGGCCGCACGTCGGCCTTTCGCGAATGGCGGGCGCTGGGCTTCGGCGCCTGCCGGCTGGCGCTGGCGGTGCCCGACGCCTGGGACTGGCAAGGGCCGCAGCAGCTGACCGGCAAGCGCATCGCCACCAGCTATCCGGCGCTGCTGTCGCGCTGGCTGGCCGGGCAGGGCATCGCGGCTGATGTGGTGCTGTTGTCGGGCTCGGTGGAAATCGCGCCGCGGCTGGGGCAGGCCGAGGCGATCTGCGATCTGGTGTCGAGCGGCGCGACGCTGTCGGCCAACCAGCTCAAGCCGGTGATGACGCTGCTGGAGAGCGAAGCGGTCCTGGCCGGGCCGGCCGACGATTTCGACCCGGTGCGCGGCGAACTCGCCGACCTGTTGCTGCGCCGCCTCGACGGCGCGCTGCGGATCCGCCACAGCAAACTGCTGATGTTCCAGGCGCCACGCAATCTGCTGCCCGACCTGCTGCCGCTGCTGCCCGACGCCGAAGCGCCGACAGTAATGCGTCTGGACGAAGGCGACGACCTGGCTTTGCAGGCGCTGTGCCACGGCGCGGTCACCTGGCAACGGCTGGAGGAACTCAAGCGCGCCGGGGCGCGCGGGCTGATGGTGTTGCCGGTCGAGGGAATGCTGGCATGAGCGCTGCAACCACTGCCGCCGCCGCGCTGATGCGCCGTGCCGACTGGAACCGCCTGGGCGTCAGCGAGCGCGCCAACCTGCTGCGCCGCCCGTCGCAGCGTACTTCCACCATCACCACTACCGCGGTCGCCGCGATCATCGGCGAAGTCCGCGACAACGGCGACGCGGCACTGCGCGCCTTCGCGCTGCGTTTCGACGGCGTCGAACTGGTTGACCTGCGCGTGGGCGCCGAGGAGTTGCGCGCAGCGATCAAGGGCCTGGCTCCGGCGTTGCGCCAGGCCATTGACGAAGCCGCCGCGCGCATCGCCCTGTTCCACGAGGCCGGCATGAGCGAGGCCTACGCGGTCGACACCGCGCCCGGCGTGCGTTGCGAGCGCGTGCTGCGACCGATCCGTCGCGTCGGCCTGTATGTACCGGCGGGGTCCGCGCCGCTGCCTTCGACCGCCCTGATGCTCGGCGTTCCCGCGCGCCTGGCCGGCTGCCCCGAAGTCGTGCTGTGCACGCCTCCGCGGCGCGACGGCAGCGCCGATCCGGCGGTGTTGTACGCGGCGCAGCGCTGCGGCATCGATCGCATCTTCAAGATCGGTGGCGCGCAGGCGATCGCGGCAATGGCCTGCGGCACCGACGCGGTGCCGCGATGCGACAAGCTGTTCGGTCCGGGCAACGCCTATGTCACCGAGGCCAAGCGGCAAGTCGCGATGGCCGCGGACGGTCCGGCCATCGACATGCCGGCCGGTCCCTCCGAAGTACTGGTGATCGCCGATGGCGGCGCCAACCCGGCCTTCGTTGCCGCCGACCTGCTCTCGCAGGCCGAGCACGGCCCGGATTCGCAGGTGGTCCTGCTGAGTGACAGCGACGCGATGCTCGATGCGGTCGCCATCCAGCTGCAGCTCCAGCTGGAGTCGCTGCCGCGCGCGGCGATTGCGCGCGAGGCGCTCGATGCGTCCTGTGCGATCCGGGTCGACTCGATCGACCAGGCCATGCAGGTCAGCAACGACTACGCGCCCGAGCACCTGATCCTGGCGCTGCGCGAGGCACGCCGGTGGCTGCCGCGGGTGCAGGCGGCAGGCTCCGTGTTTCTCGGCGACTGGGCCCCCGAAGCGCTGGGCGACTATTGCAGTGGCACCAATCACGTCCTGCCGACCAGCGGCGCGGCGCGTTTCAGCGGCGGTCTCAACGTCGCCAGTTTCCAGATCGCGATCACGGTGCAGGAAGTGCAACCCGATGGCATAGCGGCCATTGGCCCGTGCGCGGTGGAGCTGGCACGCGCCGAGGGGCTCGATGCGCACCTGCGGGCGGTCGCACTGCGGCTGCAGGCGGTGGCGGCATGAGTGCGGCGGCGCAGCAGGACGTGGCATCGGCCACTGACCCCCAGGCGCTGGTGCGCGAAGACCTGCGCGATTTCGCCGGCTATCGCTCCGCGCGCAGCGAGAGTCTGCAGGGTCGGATCTGGCTCAACGCCAACGAATCGCCGTGGCGCAACGATGCCGACGGTGACGGCACGCTGCGGCGTTACCCGGATCCGCAGCCGCAGGCGTTGCGAAATGCACTGGCGGACTTGTACGGCTGCGCGCCGGAGCAACTGCTTGCCGGCCGCGGCAGCGACGAAGGCATCGACCTGCTGGTGCGGGCGGTATGCCGGCCCGGTGGCGACGCCATACTCATCAGCACGCCGACCTTCGGCATGTATGCGGTCAGTGCCCGGTTGCACGGCACGCGCGTGGTCGATGTGCCGCTGCGCGAGGATGCGCAGGGCTGGCAGTGCGACTTCGCCGCTGTGGCCACGGCGGTTCGACGCGATGGCGTGAAGCTGGTGTTCCTGTGCTCACCCGGAAACCCCACTGGCGCGCTCATGCCCCTCTCCGCAATCGCCGCCCTGGCGCGTCAACTCGACGGCCAGGCGCTGGTCGTCGTCGACGAGGCCTATCAGGAGTACGCCAACGGCCCATCGGCGATCACCCTGCTGCCCGCCCATCGAAATGTCGTGGTGCTGCGCACGCTGTCGAAGGCGCACGCGCTGGCGGCGGCGCGCATCGGCAGCGTGATCGCCGACCCGGAACTGATCGAGGTGCTGCGCCGCTGCCAGGCGCCATACCCGCTGCCGGTGGCGTGCGTGGAGCAGGCGCTGCAGGCATTGGCGCCGGCGGCACGCGCGGCGACGGGCGAACACATCGCCACCGTCCTCGGCGAGCGCGAGAGCCTGCGGTCGGCACTGGCCGCAGCGCCGGGCGTGCGCCGCGCCTATGCCTCCAGCGCCAACTTCGTCCTGGTGCGCTTCGACGACGCCCAGGCGGCGTTCGACCGGTTGCTGTCCGCCGGCGTGGTGGTTCGCGACATGCGCGCGGCACCCGGCCTGGGCGACGCACTGCGCATCAGCATCGGCACGCCGGAGCAGAATCGCCAGGTGATCGCCTTGCTGGCGGGGGGCGCCGCATGAGTGGCGCGCCCATCCTCTTCGTCGACCGCGACGGCACCCTGATCGAAGAGCCGGACGACTTCCAGATCGACCGGTTCGAGAAGCTGCGCTTCGTCGCCGGTGTGATCCCGGCCATGCTGCGGCTGCGCGACGCGGGCTACCAGTTCGTGATGGTGACCAACCAGGACGGCCTCGGCAGCGAGGCCTTCCCGCGCGCCGATTTCGACGGCCCGCACGGTCTGATGATGCAGGTGTTCGAAAGCCAGGGAATCCGTTTCCGCGACGTGCTCATCGACACCAGCCTGCCGGCCGACAACGCGCCCACGCGCAAGCCGGGCGTCGGCCTGGCGCTGCCGTACCTGCGCGATCGCGGCATCGACTGGTCGCGCTCGGCGATGGTCGGCGACCGCGACACCGACAACGCCTTTGCGCGCAACCTGGGCATCCGCGCCTTCCAGCTGCGCACCGTGCAGTTCGGTGGCGAGTGGGACTGGGGTTCCATCGCCCACGCCCTGGCGGACGCCCCGCGCACCGCGCGCGTCACCCGCGCCACCCGCGAAACCCGGATCGAAGTCGCACTCGACCTCGACCGTAGCGCCGAGCCGGCCGTGACCACCGGCCTGGGCTTCTTCGACCACATGCTCGAGCAGATCGGCAAGCACGGCGGCTTCGCCCTGGAGCTGCGCTGCGAGGGCGATCTCCACATCGACGAGCACCACACCGTCGAGGACAGCGCGCTGGCACTTGGCCAGGCACTGCGCGAGGCGCTCGGCGACAAACGCGGCATCGGCCGTTACGGTTTCACGCTGCCGATGGACGAGAGCCTCGCCAGCGCCGCGCTGGATTTTTCCGGGCGGCCGTACTTCGTCTTCGACGGAGCATTCGCTCGGGAACACGTGGGTGGCCTGCCGACCGAGCTGGTGCCGCATTTCTTCCGCTCGCTGTGCGAAGGCGCCGGGCTCAATCTCAACCTGCGCGTGCAGGGCGACAACGACCACCACAAGGTCGAGGCCTGCTTCAAGGCCGTCGCGCGCGCACTGCGCCAGGCGATCCGGCGTGAAGGCCACGAGCTGCCAAGCACCAAGGGCAGCCTGTAGCACGCGCCGACGCCATGAACGTAACCGGAGAAGAACTGCAGTGACCGAAGTGGTGCTCATCGACTGGGGTGGGGGGAACATCGGCTCGGTGCGTTACGCGCTTGAGAGGTTGGGTGCGCGCGCGGTACTCAGTGCCGACGCCGACACCATCGCCAATGCGCGACGCGTGATCCTCCCCGGGGTCGGCGCGGCGCCGCCGGCGATGGCGCGGCTGCGCGAGCTCGGGCTGGTCGAGCCGATCCGTCGGCTGCGGCAACCGCTGCTCGGGATCTGCCTGGGCATGCAGCTGCTGTACGAGTCCTCCGACGAGGGCGACGTCGAATGCCTGGGGCTGCTGCCCGGCCGCATCAGCCGCATGACATCCGGACCGGGAGTACGCGTGCCACATATGGGATGGAACCAGTTGCAGCCAATCAACGGTGCAGTGAGCGGCCTTCTGGACGGCATCGACGCCGGCGCGCACGCTTACTTCGTCCACAGCTACGCTGCGCCGTTGGGCGAGGACACGCTTGCCAGCAGCGACCACGGCGGTGGCTTCACCGCGGTCGTCGGCCGCGGCCGCTGCTTGGGTGCGCAGTTCCACCCGGAGCGCTCTGCGGCGGTCGGCCAGCGATTGCTGGCGAACTTCCTGGCGATGGAGGCGGCATGAGCGCCGATCCATTGCAGTCATCGGTGCCCGGCATGGACTTCGACCTGTATCCGGCAATCGACGTGCGCGAGGGCCACATGGTGCGGCTGCACCAGGGCGACTACGGGCGCGAGACCCGCTACGAGGAGCGTCCGCTGGACGTGGCGATGCGGCACGCGCGCCTGGGCGCGCACTGGCTGCACCTGGTCGACCTCGACGCCGCCCGCCATGGCGGCTACACGCTGCTGCCGCTGTTGCGCGTGCTGGCACGCACGAGCTGGCTGCGCGTGCAGACCGGCGGTGGCGTGCGCAGCGAAGAGGACGTGGCGACAATCCTGGCAGCGGGCGCCGACCGGGTCGTGATCGGCTCGCTCGCGGTGCGCGAGCCCGAGCGCGTGCTTGCCTGGGTCGAGCGCTTCGGTGCGGAGCACATCACCGTCGCCCTTGATGCGCGCCAGGACGGCAATGGCGACTGGCAGTTGCCGGTCGCCGGCTGGACCGAGAACAGCACGGCGCGGCTGGAGGACCTGGTCAGGCGCTTCGCCGATGGCGGTGTCCGCCACCTGCTGTGCACCGATATTTCCCGCGACGGCACGCTCGGCGGTCCCAACCTGGATCTCTACCGGCTGATCGTTGCGCTTGCGCCGGAACTGTACGTGCAGGCGTCGGGCGGCATCCGCGACATCGCCGACATCCTCGCCGCGCGCGCCGCCGGCTGCAGCGGCGCGGTACTGGGCAAGGCGCTGATCGAGCGGCGCTTCGCCCTGGATGACGCACTCGACCGGGTGCGCCGATGCTGAGCCGTCGCATCGTGCCGTGCCTGGACGTCCGCGACGGGCGTGTGGTCAAGGGCGTGCGTTTCCGCGATCACGTCGACATGGGCGACATCGTCGAACTGGCGTTGCGCTATCGCGACGAAGGCGCCGACGAGCTGGTGTTCTACGACATCACCGCCAGCCCCGAGGGACGCAGCGTCGACCGCGCCTGGGTCGAACGGGTCGCCCGCCAGATCGACATTCCGTTCTGCGTCGCCGGCGGCATCCGTTCGGTCGACGATGCGCGCACCGCACTGCACGCCGGCGCCGACAAGGTCTCGATCAACACGCCAGCGCTGGAGCGGCCGGCGCTGATCGGCGAGATTGCCGATGCATTCGGCCAGCAGTGCGTCGTGGTCGGCATCGACAGCCTGCGCGACGAAGATGGCCAGTGGCGCGTGCGCCAGTACAGCGGCGATCCATCCCGGACCAGGGCATTGCCGCAACGCACGCTCGACTGGGTCGACGAGGCGCAGCAGCGCGGCGCCGGCGAGATCGTCCTCAACTGCATGGGCAGCGACGGTGTTCGCGAGGGCTATGACATCGAGCAGTTGCAGGCCGTGCGCGCGCGTTGCCAGGTGCCGCTGGTGGCCTCGGGCGGGGCGGGCGCGATCGACCATTTCGCCGAGGTTTTCCACGAAGCCGATGTCGATGCCGCGCTGGCCGCCAGCGTGTTCCATTCCGGTGCGGTTGCCATTCCACTGCTCAAACGGCATCTGCGTGAGCAGGGCATCGAGGTGCGCAATGACTACCGCTGAAGCCGCCACGTCGCTCAATGCGCCGTTCGACGAATTGGCCTGGGAGAAGCAGGACGGCCTGCTGCCGGCAGTGGTGCAGGACGCCGATACCCTGGCCGTGCTGATGCTGGGCTACATGAACCGCGAAGCGCTGCAGGCCACGCTCGACAGCGGCCATGTCACCTTCTTCAGCCGCAGCCGCCAGCGGCTGTGGACCAAGGGCGAGAGCTCCGGACATTTCCTCGAGCTGGTCACGGTGGAGACCGACTGCGATGCCGATACCCTGCTGGTGCAGGCGCGGCCGCGGGGGCCCACTTGCCACCTGGGACGCGCCAGCTGCTTCGCCCAGGCTCCGGCGCGCGCCTCGTTCCTTGGCGAGCTCGACGAGCTGATTGCCGCCCGCGACCGCGACCGTCCGGCTGGCAGCTACACCACGGCGTTGTTCGAGGGTGGCATGCGCCGGATCGCGCAGAAGGTGGGCGAGGAGGGTGTGGAGACCGCACTGGCCGCGGTGGCGCAGCCGGACGAGGAACTGCTGGGCGAAGCCGCCGATCTGCTCTACCACCTGATGGTGCTGTTGCGGGCGCGCGGGCTGGGCCTGTCGCAGGTGGAGGCGCTGTTGCGGCAGCGTCATCGCGGCTGATCGTTCACGGCCGCGAGCGCGGTGCTTCCGGTCGTCACGGGCAGGTCCGATAATCGTCTCGCCAATCACGGTTCCGCCACCGTGACCGTCCGGGAAAGCCACATGCTGCGATTGTCCGTCTGCTCCATTTTCCTCTGCCTGCTGGCTGCCACCTGCGCCGATGCGCACGCGCAGACCGCGCAACTGACCGGCACCGTCTATGACGACGGCAACGGCAACCAGCATCGCGATGCCTCCGAGCGCGGGATTGCGGGCATCAAGGTCTCCAACGGCAGCGACCTGGCCGTTACCGATGCCAAGGGGCGCTATGCGCTGCCGGCGCGCGAGAACGCCACCGTGTTCGTGATCAAGCCACCCGGCTACGCCACCGCAACCGGCGCCAATGGCCTGCCACTGTTCTGGCACCACGTCTTTCCGGCCGGCTCGCCGACCCTGCGTTATGGCGGCATCGCGGCAACGTCGTCGGACGGCTCCGCGGACATGGACTTTCCGCTGCGCCGGCAGTCCAAGGCCGGTGGCGAGCTGAAGATGCTGGTGTTCGGCGATCCGCAGCCCAAGAGCCAGGCCGATGTCGGCTACTACGAGCGCGACATCGTCGCCCCGCTGGTGGGCAAGCACGACGTGCGCCTGGGCCTGAGCCTGGGCGACATCGTCAATGACGACATCAGTCTCTACCCGGCGATGAACCGCGTCACCTCGAAGCTGGGCGTGCCCTGGCTGCACGTGCCCGGCAACCACGACCTCGATGTCGACGCCACGCGCGACGAAGACGCGCTGCTGTCGTTCCGCAACGTCTTCGGACCCGACAGCTACGCCTGGGAGGAGCCGCAGGCCAGCTTCATCGTCCTCGACGACGTGGTTTATCTGCCGGGCCAGCAACCGGCCTATATCGGCGGCCTGCGCGAGGACCAGTTCGCCTTCGTGCAGTCGTACCTGGCGACCCTGCCCAAGGACCGGCGCGTGGTCATCGCGGTGCACATCCCGTTCTTCGAGCCGTATCCCGGCGTGGAGAGTTTCCGCCGCGCCGATCGCGACCGCCTGTTCGCGATGCTCAAGGACCACACCCAGGTCCTGTTGCTGAGCGCGCACACGCACAACCAGCGCCACTACCGTCACGACGCCGCGACCGGCTGGCATGGCGCGCAGCCACTGCACGAGTACAACGCTGGCGCGGCCTGTGGCGCGTTCTGGTCGGGCGTCAAGGATGCGCAGGGTATTCCCGACACCACCATGAGCGACGGCACCCCGAATGGCTATGCCTGGCTGACCTTCAAGCCCGACGGCGCGTATTCGTTGCGCTACCAGGTCGCGCGCGCACCGGCCGACTATGCGATGGCGCTGTACGCGCCCAAGGTGCTGAGGCTCGGCGCCTGGGCCGCCAACGGCGTGTACGCGAATGTCTTCATGGGCGATGCCGACAGCCGCGTCGAATACCGCATCGATGACGGCGCGTGGAAGCCGATGCGGCGCGTATCGCAGCCCGACCCCAACCTGCTCGCCGAGAACCTGGCCGACGACAAGGCCGACCAGCTGCGCGGTTACGACCGTTCGCCAGAAGCCGTTCCCTCCACGCACCTGTGGCGCGGCGTGCTGCCGACCGATGTCGGCGCCGGCGAACACCGGGTCCAGGTGCGCGTGTTCGACCGCTGGCGCGGAGCGTTGACGTCGGAAACGCGTTACCGCCTCGACCAGGCCCGGGAATGACCGCAGTGGCCGCGCAACTGCCGACCGACCTGCAGATCGAGTTGTTCCGCGATGCGGCGGCATGGGAGAAATGGCTCGTCGCCCACGCCGAAGGGCGGATGCAGGCGGGCGGCTTGCGCGAAGTCGAAGCGGCGCGTGCCGACGGGCGATGGCAGGCGGCCTATCACGCCGCCAGCGGCATGGAGGTGCCGCCGGAACTGGCGGCGGCGCTGGCGGGCAACGCCCGGGCGCGGCGGTTCTTCGAGCAGCTCGACGGCACCAACCGCTACGCGTTCTGCTGGCGCGTGCATACGGCCAAGAAGCCGGAAACGCGGATCGCGCGGGCGGAGAAGTTCGTCGAGATGCTGGCCCGGGACGACGGTAGTACTTCCGGGATGACGGCTGTACTTCAGGCCAGCTCGATCTGATCGAAGCGTTCCACACGGGCATGGCCGTGCGCGGCTTCGCCCAGTCGCGGCTGCGGGTAATCCTCGCGACGGTCGACCAGGACGGTCTGCAGCCCCGCTTCGCGCGCGGCATCGAGCTCTTCGACCACGTCCGACAGGAACACGATGTCTGCGGCGGCGATGCCGACGGCATCGACGATGTTGCGGTAGCTCTGCGCGTCGCGCTTGCCACCCATCTCGGTGTCGAACCAGCCCGAGAACAGTGTCGTCAGGTCACCGGCATCGCTGTGGCCGAAGAACAGCCGCTGCGCCGGCACGCTGCCGGAGGAATACACATACAGCGGCAACCCGTCGGCGTGCCAGCTGCGCAGTGCCGGTGCGGCGTCGGGATAGATGTGCGCGGTGAAGTCGGCGCTGTTGTAGCCGTCAGCCCAGATCATCCCCTGAAGGGCCTTGAGCGCGGTGTGCTTGCGGTCCTCGTCGATCCAGCCCTGCAGCACCTCGACGATCATGGCGTCGTCGCACATGCCGCCATTCTCGGTGGCCACGGCATCGAGCCATTTGCGCACCGCCGGCTCCTTGCCGCGCGCGGCGACGAAGCGGGGCAGGGCGCGGCGCGCATACGGGAACAGCACGTCCTTGACGAAGGAGATGCTGCTGGTGGTGCCCTCGATGTCGGTAAGGATGGCGCGAGTGGTCCTGGTCGCCATCAGCCCGCCTGTCCCTTCTCATAGCGCGGGAAGCGCTGGGCAATGTCGGTGCCCGTGAAATGGCCGACCCAGCCATCGGGCTCGGTGAAGAAGCGGATCGCGATGAAGCTCGGCTCCGGGCCCATGTCGAACCAGTGGCGCGTGCTGTCGGGGACGGCGATCAGGTCGCCCTGTTCGCACTTGATCTCATAGACCTGCTCGTCGACGTGCAGGGTGAACAAGCCGGAACCGGCGACGAAGAAGCGCACCTCGTCTTCCTTGTGGAAGTGCTCGTCGAGGAACTTGGCGCGCATGGTCTCGCGCTGCGGGTTGTCCGGGGCGATGCTGACCACGTCGACGGACTTGAAACCGCGTTCGCTGACGAGGCGATCGATGTCGGCGCGGTACGCCTCCATGATCTTTTCCGGCGCATCGCCCGGTGCGACCGGTGCCGACGCCTGCCATTGTTCGAAGGCAACCCCGATCCGCTGCAGTTCGCGCGCAATGTCGCCCTGGTCGGTGGTCGACAGGGTCGGGTTGGCGGTGTCGGTTTCGGAAAAAATGCGCAGGCGGCTCATCGCTGCAATCTCCTGATTTCAAGCTCGCAGCCGAGCAGGAATTCGAATGCTTCCAGGTGGCGACGGGCCTCGGGCATGTCCTTGCCCCAGGCATACAGGCCGTGGCCGTCGATCAGGTAGCCCCACATCGACTTGCGGTCGAGCAGGCAATCGACCTGCGCGGCCAGCGTGTGCATGTCCTGGCTGTTGGGCAGGACCGGCAACTCGACGCTGATCTCGTGGGTGGTGTTGCCGCTGAAAGCCTTCAGTAGCTCGTAGCCTTCCAGGTGCACATGGCCCTGGCCCGAATACAGACGCGACGCCACCGTCTGCACCTTGGAGTGGGTGTGCAGGACGCAGCCGATCTCGGCAAAGCGCTTGTACAGCTGGGTGTGCAGCAGGGTCTCGGCAGAGGACTTGTTATCGGTCGCGACCGGGTTGCCATCGAGGTCGACGACCATGATGTCGGCTTCGGTCAGGCGGCCCTTGTCGCGTCCGGAGACGGTGATGGCGATGTGCTGGTCGTCCATGCGGCGCGAGAAATTGCTGCTGGTCGCCGGCGTCCAGCCCAGCTGCGACAGCTCGCGCACGTTGACGATGATCTCCCCGGCGCAATGCGCCAGGCGCTGGGGGTCGTAGGGCAGTGGGGTGCTCATGGTGAAATTGTAGCGAAACCCGGGGCAATTCCGTGTTGCGGTCGCTGGCGTCACGCCGGTCCGCGGTTACGGGCGCATACTCGCGCCCGGAGGTGCCCCATGAACGCATGCGACCCGTCACGACGTGGATTCCTTGCCCGCCTGGCCGCTCTGACCCTGTCCGCGCTGGCCGTGGGCACGGCGGCAGGTCAGGCGCCGCCCAAGCCTGCGGCCAAGCCGGCCGCGCTGCCCAAGCTGCCGTTGACCAGTCCGCAGGCCCAGGCCCTGGGCTATTCCGAGAATGCCGCCAGCGTGAAGCATCCGTTATTCAAGCCCGGCAGCGACTGCGCGAACTGCAACTTCTACAAGGGCGCGGCCGGGCAGGCCTACGGCCCGTGCCTGATGTTCCCGCAGAACACGGTGTCGGCGAAGGGCTGGTGTTCGGCCTGGGCGAAGAAGACCGGCTGAGTCAGATTTAAGACTTTTCTTATGGAGCTGTGATACGCGTGCGGGTCCACTTGCCGTTTCAGGCGTCGGTGGGTCCCGCATGCAAACTGCAATAAGCAAATTCGGGTTCGCGGGCATGTTGCTCACGCTTCTCGGCATCCTCCTGCTGGGTGGCTGCGATGTCCGCAGCGTCGACATCGGGCAGACACCCGGGGAGGGTGGCGAGGCTTCAGCGGCGCCCCCGGGCATCTCGCAGATGGGTGGGGAGTGGGTGGTGATCACCGCCGGCACCGGCAAGAGCGGCGAGAAGGTTGCCAGCTCCTGGTACCTGCTGCGCTTCCGCGAAGACGGCACGGTCAAGCTGCTGTGGGTGACGCCGGGTCACTACGCCCGCGAGCGGGTGAGCTACTCCCAGGAAGACGACGTGGTCACCTTGCACGGCGCAGTGGACGCCCCACAGGTCAACGGCGTGCCCTTCCGGCTCGGCGACGACGGGACCCTGCGTGCCAGCATCCCCGGCACAGGCGGCGGCGGGCAGCTTTCGTTCACCCATCGCGGGATTGCCTGGCCCTACGTCCACTGGGTGCTGATCTTCGCCGGCCTGGCTGCGGCGTTCATGATGTGGCGGCAATGGAAATGGTTCACGCCGATCGTCTGCGGCCTGGGCATCGTGGTGATGAGCTTCTACTGGATCAACGAATCCGGCGTCACCTCGGTGTTCCGCTGGGTCAAGCTCTACACCCTGGTGGTGTCGATCTGGTTCTTCTGGTTCGTGCGCTACACGCCATTGCACAAGTACAAGTGGATGCGCTTCCTGGTGGCCGCGATCCTGGCGGTGAATATCCTGGAGGCGGTCGAGGTGGACTTCACCTCGGGCTACCTGCCCAACCTCCTCAACGGTGCGGCCGGCATCCTCAACATCCTGGCGATCACCCGCTGGAACGCCATCGGCCCCAACCGCACCGCCGTGCGTGACCTGGTGTGGCCCGGCCAGGCGGTGCTGTGGATCATCGCCTACGACATCTGGAACGTGACGTTCTCGTACCTCAACTTCAACGAGTACACCTCCAACAGCATGGCGCTGAACCTGGTGCCGACGCTGATCGCGCTGTGGATCCCGGGCGTCTGGGTGGCGGCCCGCGGTACGACGCTGGGTTTCTTCTACCTGTACCTCTTCACTTTCAGCGTGTTCGTGATGGAGAAGGGGTTCGTGCCGATTCCGATCAACGAAACGTCCGCCTTGGTCGTCGCCAGCGCCAGTTTCGCCATCAACCTGGTGTTGTGCATGCTGGTGTGGAACTGGAAGCTGTTCCAGCGCGGTCCGGCATGGCTGAATTTCGGTCAATACCGCCATGCCGAGCACATTGGCGGCGAGCTCGACTCGATCCATGTCGGCCTGGATACGATTCCGGCAATGGCGGACTATCCGCCGGTGAAGCACGAGGCGGACAAGGCCAAAGCGCAGGTGTCTTCTGCCAGCTAGCAACAAGGACGCAGGGGGTCTGGCCGCGTCAGCGCGGCCAGACTTCGCGGTCGGACCTGACCAGCCCGCAGCGAGCCTGCAACGGAGCGCGCGCAATCAGCGCCGCGGTGCGCTGCCACCCATCATTGAGCCGGCCAATCCGATCAGGTCGGAGAAGTCCGTATCGCCATCGCCGTCGCGATCGAGCACCGCGCCAAGCAGGCCGCCGCCCATACCACCCTGTTGGGTGATCGTCTGATGCTCCTGGCCCAGCGCTTGCTCCAGCGACTGAGGTGAGGCAGGCAGTTGCGCCGCAAGCGTATTGCCGCCGTTGGAGAACATCTGCTTGGCCAGGTAGGCCATCACGATCGGTGCGAGGACCTTCAGCAGCGTTCCGGCCTGGCTGCTGCCGAGCCCGGTTGCGGCTCCCAGTCCCTGCGCCGCGCCCTCCTGGCGCGCACCGAAGATGTGGCCGAGGATCTGCCCGCCCTGGCTGGCGCCGCCACCGCCCATCACCGCGCCGAGCACGCTGCCAATGTCGAGGCTGGCGTGATCGCGTTCGAGTGCGCCGTACAGCGCCTGTGCGCCCTGGGGCTGTCCGGCATTGCGTCCGAGCGCGCCGAGCAGCAGCGGCAATGCCGCCGACACCGCGCCGGTAGCCTGCGACGGCGAGAGTCCGAGTTGTTGTCCGATCTGCGCCAGCGGCTGTCCCTGCAACTGGTTGAGAAGATCGTCGGTCAACGAAGTGGTCATTTCTGTCAGTCCCTTGGGTGGGACTGCGATGCTAGCGCCGCGCCGTTCAGTGGCCGTGACGGTAATCCGTCATCCCCGCGTTCGCGGGGATGACGATGCGACTTCAGCCCGCTTCCATCGGCTCATTGCTGCGCTGCGCCGCGGCCGCCGTTTCCAGACCCAGCGCTTTCGCCACGCCAGCGCCGTACGCCGGGTCGGCCTTGGTGCAGTTGCCGATGTGGCGCAGCTTGATGAACTCCGGCGCGTCGCCCATTGCGCGGGCCGTGTTGTCGAACAACACCTGTTGCTGTTCGCGGTTCATCAACCGGAACAGGTCGCCAGGCTGCTTGAAATAATCGGCATCGTCCTCGCGGAAGTTCCAGAAGTCTGCGTTGCCATTGATCTTCAGCGGCGGTTCGCGGTATTCGGGCTGCTCCTGCCACTGCTGGTAACTGTTGGGCTCGTAGTGCAGGGTGCCGCCGTAGTTGCCATCCACGCGCATCGCGCCATCGCGGTGGTTGCTGTGCACCGGGCAGCGGGCGGCGTTGACCGGGATCTGGTGATGGTTGACGCCGAGCCGGTAGCGCTGCGCATCGGAATAGGCGAACAGGCGCGCCTGCAGCATCTTGTCCGGCGAGACACTGATGCCGGGCACCAGATTGTTGGGCGCGAACGCGCTCTGCTCGACGTCGGCGAAGAAGTTCTCCGGATTGCGGTTGAGCTCCATCACGCCCACTTCGATCAGCGGGTAATCCTTCTTCGGCCAGACCTTGGTCAGGTCGAACGGGTGGTACGGCACGTTCTCCGCGTCGGCCTCCGGCATCACCTGGATGAACATCCGCCATTTCGGGAATTCGCTGCGTTCGATCGCGTCGAACAGGTCGCGCTGATGGCTTTCGCGGTCGTGGCCGACGAGGTCGGCCGCTTCGGCGTCCGTCAGGTTCTTGATGCCCTGCTGGGTCTTGAGATGAAACTTGACCCAGAAGCGCTCGTTGGCGGCATTGATGAAGCTGTAGGTGTGCGAACCGAACCCGTGCATGTGGCGGTAGCTGGCCGGGATTCCGCGGTCGCTCATGACGATGGTGACCTGGTGCAGCGCCTCTGGCAGGCTGGTCCAGAAGTCCCAGTTGTTGCGGGCGCTGCGCAGGTTGGTCTTCGGGTCGCGCTTGACGGCCTTGTTGAGGTCCGGGAACTTGCGCGGGTCGCGCAGGAAGAACACCGGCGTGTTGTTGCCCACCAGGTCCCAGTTGCCTTCCTCGGTGTAGAACTTCAGGGCGAAGCCGCGGATGTCGCGCTCGGCGTCGGCGGCGCCACGCTCGCCGGCCACCGTGGTGAAGCGGGCAAACATCTCGGTCTGCTTGCCGACGGCGCTGAAGATCTTCGCGCGCGTGTATTTGCTGATGTCGTTGGTGACGGTGAAGGTGCCGAAGGCGCCGGAGCCCTTGGCGTGCATGCGCCGCTCGGGAATGATCTCGCGATTGAGGTTGGCGAGCTTCTCGATCAGCCAGACATCCTGCATCAGCACCGGGCCGCGCGGACCTGCGGTCATGCTGTTCTGGTTGTCGACAACCGGTGCGCCGAAGGCGGTGGTCAGCGGGGTCTTGTCGAGCTTGTCGGGCTTGTCGGTGGGGTTGTTGCTCATGGCGCGTTCCTTCGTTGGCGATGTGGCTACGAGGCTATGCAGGAATGACGATCAATGAAAATCGTTTCTGGCGAATGACTCGATAGGGGGAGGCTATCGGCGCGCGCGACGTGTCTACGCGAGCGGGCTTTGCGGCGCCGCTACGAGAGTAATAACCGTTCAGACGTTCACGCGGCGTCTACATTCCGCCGCGGTTGCAGCTTGACTCGTTACGTCAAGGATTTGAGCCGGTAGAGCGCTTCCAGTGCCTGCTTTGGTGTCAGCTCATCAGGATCCAGCGAGACGAGCGCATCGAGTGCGGCCGAGGAAGGCGAGAACAGGCCGAACTGCTGTGGCGCATCGAGGGCGACGGCTGTCAGCGACGGCGTCGGCGTATCGCGGCTTTGTTGTTCGAGCTCGGCCAGCCGTCCGCGTGCCTGCTGCACGACGGCCTTTGGCAGGCCGGCAAGCGCAGCCACCTGCAGGCCAAAGCTGCGGTCGGCAGGACCGTCCTTGACGGCATGCATGAACACCAGCTGGTCGCCGTGCTCCACCGCGTCGAGATGGACGTTGGCGATGCCGCTGCCTGGTTCGGCCAGCGTGGTCAGTTCGAAGTAGTGGGTGGCAAACAGCGTGTAGGCGCGGTTGTTGTGCGCCAGATGGCGCGCGCAGGCCTCTGCCAGCGCGAGGCCGTCGTAGGTCGACGTGCCGCGCCCGATCTCGTCCATCAGCACCAGCGACTGCGCGGTGGCGTGGTGGAGGATGTAGCTGGTCTCGCTCATCTCGACCATGAAGGTCGACTGGCCGCGGGCGAGGTCGTCGCCGGCGCCTATGCGGGTGAGGATGCGATCGATCGGGCCGATGGTCGCGCGCGACGCCGGCACGAAGCTGCCGGTGTGGGCGAGCAGCACGATCAGCGCGTTCTGCCGCATGTAGGTCGATTTACCGCCCATGTTCGGGCCGGTGATGACCAGCATCCGGCGGTCCTCGCCCAGGATCAGGTCGTTGGGCTCGAACGGGTCGCTGCGTACCGCCTCGACCACCGGGTGGCGGCCGCGCTCGATGTGCAGGCCGGGCTCGTCGCCAAGCGTCGGTGCGACCCAGTCCAGCGTCTGCGCGCGTTCGGCGAAACTGCACAGCACGTCGAGTTCGGCCAGCGCGGCAGCGCAGCGTCGCAGCGGTTCGAGGCGGGCATTGAGTACGTCGAGCAGCTGTTCGTAGAGCAGGCGCTCGCGGCTGAGCGAACGTTCGCGTGCCGACAGCACTTTGTCCTCGAACTGCTTGAGTTCCTCGGTGATGTAGCGCTCGGCGCCGGTCAGCGTCTGCCGGCGCGTGTAGTGGGTCGGCGCCTTGTCGGACTGGCCCTTGCTGATCTCGATGTAATAACCGTGGACGCGGTTGTAGCCGACCTTCAGCGTGGCGATGCCGCTGCTGGCGCGTTCGCGCGCCTCCAGGTCGATCAGGAACTGGTCGGCGTGCGTGGACAGCGTGCGCAGTTCATCAAGCTGCGCGTCGTAGCCGTCGGCAAACACGCCACCATCGCGGGCAAGCACCGGCGGCTGCGTCACGATCGCCGACTGCAGCAGGTGCGCGTGTTCGTCGTGCTCGCCAAGCTCGGCCGCCAGTGCGGCCAGGTGCGGCGAATCCAGCGGCGCCAGCTCGGCGCGCACCTCGGGCAGCATCCCCAGGCCATCGCGCAGGGTCGACAGGTCGCGCGGACGGGCACTGCGCAGGGCGATGCGCGAGAGGATGCGTTCGAGGTCGCCAAGGGCACGGAACCGCTCGCGCAGGGAATCGCCGGCGCGTGCATCGACCAGCGTCGCAACCGCCTGCTGCCGCAGCCGCAGCGGCGTGCGTTCGCGCAACGGCCGGTGCAGCCAGCGGCGCAGCAGGCGGCCGCCCATCGGCGTGATGGTGGAGTCGAGTACGCCCAGCAGCGTGTGGCGATGGTCGCCGTCGACGCGGCTGTCGATTTCGAGATGGCGGCGGGTCGCGGCGTTCATCGCGATCGCGCCATCACCGGACTCGACCGCGATCGAAGTCAGGTGCGGCAGGCGCTGCTTCTGGGTTTCCTCGACATAGCCGAGCAGGGCCGCTGCGGCGGCGATCGACAACGGCTTGTCCTCCAGGCCGAAGCCGGACAGGTCGTGAAGGTTGAAGAAGCGCAGCAGTTGGCGGCGGCCGCTGTCGGCGTCGAACAACCACGGCGCGCGCCGGCGCAGGCCGGTGCGCTCGGCGACGAAGGGCGCCCAGCCGTCTTCGTCGGCGATCAGCGTTTCGGCAGGTTCCAGGCGCGCCAGTTCGGCCTCGAGGGCGTCTTCGCTGGCGACTTCGTTGACCATGAAGCGGCCGCCGGCAAGGTCGGCCCAGGCCAGCCCGTAGCCGCTCTTGGCGCGGGCAATGGTCAGCAGCAGCGTGTCGCGGCGCTCGTTGAGCAGCGCCTCGTCGGTGACCGTGCCGGGGGTGACGATGCGCACCACCTTGCGCTCGACGATGCCCTTGGCCAGCGCCGGGTCGCCGATCTGCTCGCAGATCGCCACCGATTCGCCCAGCGCCACCAGCCGCGCCAGGTAGCCCTCGGCAGCGTGGTGCGGAACGCCGGCCATCGGGATCGGCTGGCCGCCGGACTGGCCGCGCTGGGTCAGGGTGATGTCGAGCAGGCGCGCGGCCTTGCGCGCGTCATCGAAGAACAGCTCGTAGAAGTCGCCCATGCGGAAGAACAGCAGCACGTCCGGATGCTCCGCCTTGGCGGCGAAAAACTGCTTCATCAGGGGGGTGTGCTCGGGCGGCCGTTCGGCTGAACTCATGGATCGCGGGTCTTTCGTGCTTGGGGAAGGGCCGGCGACGGGGCCGGCGGACAGGGCGCTAGGCTAACAGCCGGTGGGGATTTGCGGGCCCCGTTGCCTGCGGGGGGATTCCGTGCTCGGTCCGGCGCACCCTGCTGCACTGCCACATGGGGCCTGTCGGCGACATGTTACGGTTTCGTTCGCCGTTCGCTGCCGTTTTCCCATCGGGACCGTGTTGCGTTGGATGGGGTGTCGCCGGTCGCGCGGGACGTGCCGAAAAGGGGGCGCGTGCATTGGCTGTTGGTTCGGACGCCGTACATCCAATCACTCGAGGGGAGGGGACGCGATGGATTCGTGCAAGCCGGTTTTTTCCGTGGGCGCAACAAAAGCAGGCACCCGAAAGCTGCTGGCGCTGGCGATCGCGACAACGCTCGCGGTGCCAGTCTGGTCGGTCCAGGCGCAACAGGCCGCCGCCGCTCCCGTCGTGCAGGGCGGCGAACTGAAAAAGGATGAAGAGCCCACCAACCTGGCGGGACTGACCGTCACCGCGCAGAAGCGCGAAGAGGCGCTGCAGGACGTTCCGATCGCGATCACCGCGTTGCCCGAGCAGCTGCTGCAGGACACCGGCGTTCGCGACGTCAAGGACGTGCAGATCCTCGTCCCCGGGCTGACCGTGACCAGCACCCAGAGCGAGGCGCAGACCACCGCGCGCATCCGCGGCATCGGCACGGTTGGCGACAACGCCGGCCTGGAATCCTCGGTCGGCGTGGTCATCGATGGCGTGTACCGCCCGCGCAACGGCGTCGGCTTCGGCGACCTGGGCGAGATCGAACGCATCGAAGTGCTCAAGGGCCCACAGGGCACGGTGTTCGGCAAGAACACCTCGGCCGGCGTGATCAACGTGATCACCAAGCGCCCGCATTACCTCACCCAGGTCGAGGGTGAACTGACGGTGGGCAACTACAACGCGATCGGTGTTGCCGGTTCGCTCAATGCCCCGATCAGCGACAACGCCGCATTTCGTGTCTACGCGGCCAAGCGCAAGCGCGACGGCTTCACCGACGTGCGTACCGGCGCCGGCCCGCGTGCCGAGACCGAGGACGGGGACCAGAACTTCCACACCCTGCGCGGCCAGTTGCTGCTGGAACCGACCGACAACCTCGACATCAATTTCATCGCCGACTTCACCAGTCGCGAGGAGAACTGCTGCGTCGGCGTGACCACCGTGCGCGGCGCCACCGGCGACATCGTCAACGCCCTGTCGCCGGACGAGGGCGTGGCGCCGGTGGCCGATCCGTTCGCGCGGGTGGCCTGGAGCAACCGCAGCACCAAGCAGGACATCAAGGACAAGGGCGTCGCGGCCGAGGTCAACTGGATCACGCCGTGGTTCGACGGCGCGACGCTGACCTCGATCACCGCCTGGCGCAAGTGGGACTCCATCAATGGCCTGGACTTCGATTTCAGCAGCGCCGACATCCTCTACCGCAACGGCGAGGAGGATGAGTCGCTGACCGGCTTCGAGACCTTCACCCAGGAGTTCCGCCTGACCGGCTCCAGCGACAGCATCGACTGGATGGTCGGGCTGTTCTATTCGGACGAGGACCTGGACCGCAACGAGACCTACCGCATCGGCAACGCCTACGAGCCGTACCTGTCGGTGGCGCTGCTGTCGATGATCAACCCGGCGCTGGGACGCAGCCCGACCGCGCCGCTGTTCCTTTCGCAGGCGAGCGGTCGTCCGGCCGGCACCGTGTTCGCCGGCTTCGGCGCCGATGACGTCTACAAGCAGAACGCGAAGAGCCTGGCGTTTTTCACCAACAACACCTGGCACGCCACCGACGCGCTCGACCTGACCCTGGGCCTGCGCTACACCAGCGAGAACAAGGAACTCGATTCGGCCTATAGCAATCCCAACGGCAGCCCGGGCTGCTCGGCGATGCTCGGCCCGGGTGGGCAGCAACGCGTGGCTGCGGCGCTGCTGGCGCGCGGCGTGCCGGCCGCGGCGTTGCCGGCGGTGATCCCGCAGGTGATCGGCTTCTCCTGCCTGCCGTGGGCGAACCCGCTGCACAACGGCCGTGTGACCCACCAGGAGCGCGACGAGAAGGAATGGTCCGGCACGCTCAAGGCCGCCTACCGCTGGGACGAACACGTGATGGGCTATGCCTCGGCCGCGCGCGGCTACAAGGCAGGCGGCTTCAACCTCGACCGCGTGCAGTCCAACACCGGCCTGTCCAGTGGCGGCTCGGGCATTGTTCCGGTCAACGACACCTCGTTCCCGGGTGAGTTCGTCGACAGCTACGAGCTCGGCGCCAAGACCACCTGGGCCGAAGGCAACCTGCTGGCCAACGCAACGCTGTTCCACCAGACCTACGAGGACTTCCAGCTCAACAGTTTCCTCGGCACCAGTTTCGTCGTGCGCTCGATCCCCGAAGTCGTGTCCAAGGGCATCGACACCGAGCTGCTGTGGCAGGCCACGCGCGGTCTGATGGTGCAGGGCGGCGTGACCTACGCCGACACCCGCTACGGCGACAGCATTCCCGGCGGCGACTTCGTCGCACCGACCGGCGCGCTGTACAAGCTGCCAGGCAGTCGCGTGAGTTTTGCCCCGTACTGGTCGACCTCGGCCTCGGTGACCTACGACTATCCGTTTGCCGGCGACCTGGTGGCGCGCTTCAACCTCGGCGCCAAGTACATGTCCGACTACAACACCGGTTCGGACCTGGACGTCGAAAAGGTCCAGGACGGCTTCACCGTCGTCAATGCACGGGTCGCCCTGGGCAAGCAGAACCGCAACTGGATGGTCGAGCTGTGGGCGCTGAACCTCACCGACGAGGAGTACGCCCAGGTCGGCTTCGACGCCCCGCTGCAGAACGTGTCGCCGGCGCCGAACAATCCGTTCAACTCGTTCAATGCCTTCCTCGGCGCGCCGCGGACGTACGGCATGACCTTGCGGATCCTGTACTGATTGGAGTGATCCCTCTCCCGCACGACGGGAGAGGGGCTTCGACTCCGGCTATCATGCGCGGCATGAAGAACGACGTCTCCGATGCCGCCCTGCATCGCCTCGCCGAGCAGGTGGGCGAAGCGGCCCGCAACCACCGCCAGACCCTGGTCACCGCCGAAAGCTGCACCGGTGGCTGGATCGCCAAGATGCTCACCGACATTCCCGGTTCCTCGACCTGGTTCGAGGCGGGCATGGCGGCCTACAGCTACGAGGCCAAGCAGGCCTTGCTTGGCGTGCGGCCGCAGACGCTCGAGCAGCATGGCGCGGTCAGCCGCGACACCGTGATCGAAATGGTTTCCGGAGCGCTGGTGCATTCCGGCGCGACGCTGGCCGTGGCCGTGACCGGCATCGCCGGACCCGGCGGCGGCACCGAGGACAAGCCGGTCGGCACGGTGTGGATCGCCTGGAAGCGACGCGGTGGCTATCCGACCGCGGTGACCTTCCACTTCGATGGCGACCGCGACGCCGTGCGCCGCCAGAGCGTGGCGGCGGCCCTGCACGGTTTGGCCGAGCTGATGGCCTGACAGGCCGTCCCGCGCCGGGGGCTTGACGGCGGGAAAAGTCCGTTAGTAGTATTGCTACTAATGGACATCACCGACACCCAGCGCACCATCCTCGCCCTGATCGCGCAGCGGATCGAAGCCGAGGGCGTGCCGCCCTCGCAGACCGAGATCGCCCGCGCCATGGGTTTCAGCAGCGTGCGCGCGGCCCAGTACCACCTCGAGGCGCTGGAACAGGCCGGCGCGATCCAGCGCATGCCGGGGCGGGCACGTGGCATCCGCCTGGTGGCGCCGGTTGAGGACATGGCCGAGACGGTCGCGGTGGAGGCGGTCGATCCCGCTGGCGCGGTCTCCGACGACGCCCTGCGCCTGCCGGTGCTGGGGCAGGTCGCCGCCGGCCGGCCGATCGGCGCCGATATCGGTTCCGACCAGGTCGTCCTGCTCGACCGCGTCTTCTTCTCGCCGACCCCGGACTACCTGCTCAAGGTCAAGGGCGACTCGATGCGCGACGAAGGCATCTTCAACGGCGACCTGATCGGCGTGCACCGCACCCACGACGCCCGCTCCGGGCAGATCGTGGTCGCCCGCATCGACGACGAGATCACCGTCAAGCTGCTCAAGATCGGCAAGGACCGCATCCGCCTGCTGCCGCGCAATCCCGACTACGCCCCCATCGAGGTCGAGCCGGACCAGGATTTCGCCATCGAGGGCCTGTACTGCGGGCTGGTGAGGCCGAATCGATGAATTCGTTGATGGCTCTCGACGGGATGTTCCAACGCCACCGTGCGGCGTTCGCCCACGGCCGGTTCCGGCCTGCGCCAATGCGCAGCGGCGGCCGGATCCAACAGATTTGAAATCCAGGCGCGGGAGTCTCAGTCCGTGCGACCTGCCAAGCCTAGATTGTCGCCAACACGTTCGCCCTCAGCACGCCAACACGACCTCAAGCAACACGACCTCAAGGAATCCACGATGGACGAGAACAAGAAGCGCGCCCTTTCGGCCGCCCTGGGCCAGATCGAGAAGCAGTTCGGCAAGGGCTCGGTGATGCGCATGGGCGACCGCGTGGCGGAGCCGGCCGAGGTCATCGGCACCGGTTCGCTGTTGCTCGACATCGCCCTCGGCATCGGTGGCCTGCCCAAGGGCCGCGTCGTCGAGATCTACGGTCCGGAGTCCTCGGGCAAGACCACGCTGACCCTGCAGACCATTGCCGAGTGCCAGAAGCTGGGCGGCACGGCGGCCTTCGTGGATGCCGAGCACGCGCTCGACCCGACCTACGCCTCCAAGCTCGGCGTCAACGTGGACGACCTGCTGGTCAGCCAGCCCGACACCGGTGAGCAGGCGCTGGAAATCGCCGACATGCTGGTGCGCTCGGGTGCGGTCGACATGGTCGTGATCGACTCGGTTGCAGCGCTGACCCCGCGTGCCGAAATCGAAGGCGAGATGGGCGACCAGCTGCCGGGCCTGCAGGCCCGCCTGATGAGCCAGGCGCTGCGCAAGTTGACCGGCAACATCAAGCGTTCCAACTGCATGGTGATCTTCATCAACCAGCTGCGCATGAAGATCGGCGTGATGATGCCGGGCCAGAGCCCGGAAACCACCACCGGCGGCAACGCACTCAAGTTCTATGCCTCGGTGCGCCTGGACATCCGCCGCATCGGCGCGATCAAGAAGGGTGACGAGATCATCGGCAACCAGACCCGCATCAAGGTGGTCAAGAACAAGCTGGCGCCTCCGTTCAAGCAGGTCCTCACCGAGATCCTGTACGGCGAGGGCATCTCGCGCGAAGGCGAGCTGATCGACATGGGCGTGGACGCCAAGCTGGTCGAGAAGTCCGGCGCCTGGTACAGCGCGTACGACGAGCGCATCGGCCAGGGCAAGGAGAACGCCCGCCAGTACCTCAAGGACAACCCGGAGATCGCCAAGCGCCTGGAGGCGGCACTGCGCGAGAAGTTCGTGCCGGCGGACGCGCGCCGTGACGAAGGCGACGACACCGCCACCGCCGAAGAATGAGCTAGCGCCCGGTAGCGTCGATGCAAGGCGACTGGCCACACGATGATGCGCCGGCCGGCGTTGCCGGAGGCGAGGACCGCGACGGGTCCGGCGAAGCTTCCGGGCCCGCCCGCCGCCGCGGCCGGCCGCAGCAGACTCCGCTGCAACGCGCGCTGGGCCTGCTGGCCCGGCGCGAACACTCGCGAAAGGAACTGAGCCGCAAGCTGACCGCTCGCGGACTCGATGCGGCCGATGTCGAGAAGGCGGTAGGCCGTCTGGCTGGCGAGGGCTGGCAGGACGACAAGCGTTTTGCCGAGAGCCTGGTGCGCAGCCGCGCCGGCAGCGGTTATGGCCCGGTCCGGATCCGGGCCGAACTGGCCACCCATGGTCTCGACCGCGAGGCGATTGCCCGCGCCATGGAGACCTACGAGGGCGACTGGGCCGAGAACGCCCGCGACCTTGCCCAACGCCGCTTCGGGTCGACCCTGGCGGAGGAGCTGAACCTGCAGCGCAAGGCCGCCGATCTGTTGCTGCGCCGGGGCTTCGACGGCGCCAGCATCCGCGCCGCGATCCGCTTCGACCCCGACGACTGACCGCGGGCCGCATCGCCGTTGCGGCCCCGAACCAGGCAAGGCCGCAGAGCGGATCCGGCACCGTGGACGGGCCCTGGCGCCTTTGCGCAGAGCCGCCGCCGTCCTGATAACCTAACCGGCTTTCGGGTCCTGGGTTGCCTGCTCCTGTCGACGTCCCCATCGTGAGGGGCATGGGCCGGTCCGCCCAGTCCGGTCCCGTCACCGACATTCGCGCGCAGGCATGAACAACCCCCGTCACATCAGCACCAGCGAAATCCGCAGCGATTTCCTCGAATTCTTCCGTGGCAAGGGCCACACGATCGTGCCGTCGGCGCCCCTGGTGCCCGCCAACGATCCGACGTTGCTGTTCACGAACTCGGGCATGGTCCAGTTCAAGAACGTCTTCCTCGGCAGCGAGAAGCCCGGCTACGTGCGCGCGGCCGACGTGCAGCGCTGCCTGCGTGCCGGCGGCAAGCACAACGACCTCGACCAGGTCGGCTACACCGCGCGCCATCACACCTTCTTCGAGATGCTGGGCAACTGGTCCTTCGGCGACTACTTCAAGGAAGACGCGATCGCGTGGGCCTGGGAGCTGCTGACCAGGGTCTGGAAGCTGCCGGCCGAGCGCCTGCTGGTCACGGTCTATCACTCCGATGACGAGGCGTATTCCATCTGGAACCAGAAGATGGGCATCCCGGCCGAGCGCATCATCCGCATCGGCGACAACAAGGGTGCGCCGTACGCGTCGGACAATTTCTGGCAGATGGCCGACACCGGCCCCTGCGGTCCGTGCACCGAGATCTTCTTCGACCACGGCGACCACATCGCCGGTGGCCCGCCGGGTTCGCCCGACGAGGACGGCGACCGTTTCATCGAGATCTGGAACCTGGTGTTCATGCAGTTCGACCGCCAGCCCGACGGCACCCTGGTGCCGCTGCCGGCGCCGTGCGTCGACACCGGCATGGGCCTTGAGCGCCTGGCCGCCGTGCTGCAGGGCGTGCATGGCAACTACGAGATCGACCTGTTCCGCCACCTGATTGCCAAGGCCGCCGAATTCACCTCGACCGCGGACCTGGGCAACAAGTCGCTGCGCGTGATCGCCGATCACATCCGCGCCTGCTCGTTCCTGATCGTCGACGGCGTGCTGCCGAGCAACGAAGGCCGCGGTTACGTGCTGCGCCGGATCATCCGTCGCGCCCTGCGCCACGGCTGGATGCTCGGCCAGAAGGGTCCGTTCTTCAGCCGCATGGTCGCGCCGCTGGTCGAGGTGATGGGCGATGCCTATCCGGAGCTGGTCGCCAAGCGCGAGTTCGTCGAACGTGCATTGCTGGCCGAAGAAGAGCGCTTCGCCGAGACGCTCGATTCGGGCATGCGCATCTTCGATGAAGTGGCCGCACGCTCCACGGGCGTGATCCCCGGCGCGGATGCGTTCCGTCTCTATGACACCTACGGTTTTCCGGTCGACCTGACTGCCGACATCGCGCGCGAGCGCGGGCTGACGGTGGACATGGACGGCTTCGACCTGTCGATGGAAGAACAGCGCCGCAAGGCGCGCGAGGCCGGCAAGTTCGGCAACGCCACCACGATGCCGGCCGAGCTGGCCGCACAGCTCACGCCGACCCGCTTCCTGGGCTACGACGAACTCGACGCAGAGGGCCTGGAAGTGCTGGCCCTGCTCAAGGATGGACGCCCGGTCGAACAGATCGGTGCGGGCGACGACGCCGTGGTGATCCTCGACCGCACACCTTTCTACGCCGAAAGCGGCGGCCAGGTGGGCGACACCGGCGAGCTCGACGCCGGCGCCGCGCGCTTCGTCGCGCGCGATACGCAGAAGTTCGCCGGCCAGTTCCACGGCCACGTCGGCAACCTTGCCAGCGGCTCGATCAAGCGCGGTGATCGCGTCCGCGCCAGTGTCGATGGCTCGCGTCGCGCCGCCACCGTGCTCAACCATTCGGCCACGCACCTGCTGCATTCGGCATTGCGCAGCGTGCTCGGCGATCACGTCACCCAGAAGGGTTCGCTGGTCGCGCCCGACCGCCTGCGTTTCGACTTCGCCCACTTCGCGCCGGTCAGTGCCAGCGAGCTGGCCGAGATCGAGCGTCGCGTGAATGCAGAAGTGCGTCGCAACCACGCCGCCGAAGTCCGTCACATGGGCATGCAGGAAGCGCTGGATTTCGGCGCGATGGCGCTGTTCGGCGAGAAGTACGGCGACGAAGTGCGCGTACTGCGCATGGGCGATACCTCGACCGAACTGTGCGGCGGCACGCATGTATCGCGCACCGGCGACATCGGCCTGTTCAAGATCGTCTCCGAAGGCGGCGTCTCCGCCGGTGTGCGCCGCATCGAGGCGCTGACCGGGCAGGGCGCACTGGACTTCGTCGCCGAGGAAGAGCGTCGCCTCGACGAAGCCGCCCGCCTGCTTGGCGGCAACGCGGCTGACGTCGCCGACAAGCTTCGTGGCCTGCTCGACCGGCAGAAGAAGCTCGAGCGCGAACTCGAATCGATCAAGGCCAAGGCCGCCTCTGGCGCCACCTCGGACCTGGGCGCGTCAGCGACGCTGGTCGGTTCGGTCAAGGTCGTGGCCACCCGTCTGGACGGCTTCGACGCCAAGGCGCTGCGCGACGCGGTCGATCGCCTCAAGCAGCAGCTGGGCGACAGCGTGATCGTCCTGGCCGGCGCCAGCGACGGCAAGGCGGCCCTGGTCGCCGGCGTCAATGGCGCGGCCGCAGGCAAGGTCAAGGCCGGGGAACTCCTGGCCCATGTGGCCAGTCAGATCAACGGCAAGGGCGGTGGTCGCGCCGACATGGCCCAGGGCGGAGGCGATGACGGTCCGGCACTGGTCCAGGCGCTGGCAGGTGTCGCTGGCTGGGTCGAAGGCAAGCTTAACTGAACGAGAAACATGACCTTCTGCGGTTGCGGTCACGTTTGACCGGCCGCTAATATGGTTCACGTTTGTGTACAAAACTGGAGGCGCTCCCGGGAGCGCCCATTTGCCGGCGGTGGACCTGCCGGCCATAGGAGATGTTAGATGCTGATCCTGACGCGTCGCGTCGGTGAGACCCTGATGATCGGCGACTCGGTGACCGTCACCGTGCTCGGCGTCAAGGGCAACCAGGTGCGGATCGGAATTACCGCACCGAAAGATGTCGCTGTGCACCGCGAAGAGATCTACCAGCGTATCCAGCGCGGCGAAGAGCCCGCTGATGACGCAGGCAAGAACACCGACGCCTGACACAAATTGTTTGCCGTGCGCGGGGCGAGCCGTTATGCTTTGCGCCCGCGCCGACTTGAGTTTTGTCGCGGAGACTTGCCCGAGTGGCCGAAGGGGCTCCCCTGCTAAGGGAGTATGGGGTCAAAAGCTCCATCGAGGGTTCGAATCCCTCAGTCTCCGCCAGTTCTACCGGCGAGGCCCGGGTTCCGCAGTAGTGCATGCACTCCTGAAAACGCCTCGACATGGTTGGCACCATGCGATGCCCGGAACCGCGGAATTCGCCAATCACGAAACACCTTCGGGAGTTTCGTGGACCTGAAGACCCTCGCAATACGCGAGGCCATCGACAGGGAAATGTTCGAAAAATGTTTGACGAATCGAAATCGACCCGTCATAATTTTTCAACTCAGCGCCCGTAGCTCAGCTGGATAGAGCACCAGGCTACGAACTTGGTGGTCGGGAGTTCGAATCTCTCCGGGCGCGCCACACAAGAAAGCGAAGGGCCGATGGGAAACCATCGGCCCTTTTGCTTTGTAGCAACGTGCGGCCGATGGGAAACCATCGGCCCTTTTGCTTTGTAGCAGCGTGCGGCCGATGGGAAACCATCGGCCCTTTTGCTTTTACCTCACGCGTACTGCCGCGCCGGCACTGCGGCGCCGAGGTGGTAGTAGTCGCGGTACCAGTCGACGAAATTCGCCACGCCTTCCTCGACCGTGACCTGTGGCGAATAGCCCATGTCGTCGGCCAGATCGCTGCAGTCGGCTTCCGTTGCCGGCACGTCGCCGGCCTGGAGCGGCAGCATCTGCAAGGTCGCCTTGCGGCCCAGGCATTGCTCGAGCACTTGGATATAACGCAGCAGCTCCACGCTCTGGCGGCTGCCAATGTTGTAGAGGCGATACGGCGCGACGCCGCTGCTGGCCGGGTCGGGCGTATCGCCGCGCCAGCTGTCGTCACGCGTGGGCACGCGATCGAGCGCGCGCACCACGCCGGCAACGATATCGTCGATGTAGGTGAAGCTGCGCTTGTGCCGGCCGTGGTTGAACACCGGTACCGGTTCGCCGGCGAGGATCGCCTTGGTGAAGAGGAACAGCGCCATGTCCGGCCGGCCCCACGGACCGTAGACCGTGAAGAAGCGCAGGCCCGTGCTCGGGATCCCGTACAGATGCGCATAGCTGTGCGCCATCTGCTCGTTGGCCTTCTTGGTCGCCGCGTACAGCGTCAGCGGATGCTCGGTGGGCTGATGCTCGGAGAAGGGCATCGCCGTGTTGGCGCCGTACACCGAGCTGGTCGAAGCGAACACCAGATGCTCGCTGCCATGGCGGCGGCAGCCCTCGAGCACGTGCAGGAAGCCGCTGACGTTGCTGCTGACGTACACGTGCGGGTTTTCCGCCGCGTAGCGCACGCCGGCCTGTGCGGCCAGGTGCACCACCCGCTGCGGGCGATGGCGCTCGAACGCGGCTTCCACCGCGTCGCGGTCGGCCAGGTCGGCGTGCAGGTGGGTGTAGCGCGGATGGCTGAGGAAACGCGCCAGCCGCGCCTTCTTCAGGCCGACGTCGTAATAGCTGTTGAGATTGTCGAAACCCACCACTTCATCACCACGACGCAACAGTTCCAACGCGACATGCGAGCCGATGAATCCGGCCGTGCCGGTGACGAGGACCTTCATCGCAGTGAATCTCCGCAAAGTGGAATGAAATGGTTGAAAGGATTGCCGCGCGCGGGCATCACAGCCTGCCGTCGACCGCGTCGCGGGGCAGCACGTACTTGACGTCGTAGATCACCGACACCGGCTTGCCCAGGGCCTTCACGCCCTGCGCGCCGAGTGCGGCGAACTGGTGGTGGGCCACGGCCACGATCACCGCGTCGTACTGGCCCGCTGCGGGTTCGGCGATCGGGGTGATGCCGTACTCGGCGCTGGCTTCGCCGGCATCCACCCACGGGTCATGGACATCGACGTCGGCGTTGTAGCCGTGCAGCGCATGCAGGATGTCGACCACGCGCGTGTTGCGCAGGTCCGGGCAGTTTTCCTTGAAGGCCAGGCCGAGGATCAGGATCCGCGCTTGCACCGGGTTGATGCCCTTGCGCACCATCAGGCGCACGACTTCGCTGGCGATGTAGGAGCCCATGCCGTCGTTGGTGCGGCGGCCTGCCAGGATCACGTCCGGGTGGTGGCCGATCTCCTGCGCCTTGTGGGTGAGGTAGTAGGGATCCACGCCGATGCAGTGGCCGCCGACCAGGCCCGGCCGGAACGGCAGGAAGTTCCACTTGGTGCCGGCCGCCTGCAGGACTTCCAGGGTGTCGATGCCAAGCTTGTTGAACAGGATCGCCAGGTCGTTGATCAGGGCGATGTTGAGATCGCGCTGGGTGTTCTCGATGACCTTGGCCGCCTCGGCGACCTTGAGCGAACTGGCCTTGTGCGTACCGGCCTCGATGATCGAACCGTAGAGGCGATCGACGAAGTCGGCGGCCTCCGGTGTCGAGCCGGAGGTGATCTTGAGGATCGACGTGAGGCGGTGGTCCTTGTCGCCGGGGTTGATCCGCTCCGGGCTGTAGCCAACGAAGAAGTCGCGGTTGAACACCAGGCCCGACGAGCGTTCCAGGATCGGCACGCACACTTCCTCGGTGCATCCGGGGTAGACGGTGGATTCGTACACGACCACGTCGCCGCGCTTGAGCACCTTGCCCAGGCTTTCGCTGGCACGGGCGAGCGGGCCAAGGTTGGGACGCTTGGCGGCATCGATCGGCGTGGGCACGGTGACGATGTAGACGTTGCACGCGCGCAGGTCAGCCAGGTCGCTGCTGCAACGCAGGCGGCGCGCCGCGGCCAGTTCGGCCTGGTCGACCTCCAGGGTGTTGTCGCGCCCCTGCCGCAGCTCGTCGACGCGGGCGGCATTGATGTCGAAGCCGACAGTGTCGAAGTACTTCGCGAACGCGACCGCCAGCGGCAGGCCGACGTAACCCAGCCCGACCACGCCGACCCTGACGGTCTGCAGCGACGGCGGCGCGAAACTCGCGGTGGCGCCGTGCGCGACGGTGCTGCCGTCCGCGCCGCGTCCTTCGCGAGTGCCGGCGTGGACGTGCCGGCCTTCGAAATCGGTGGTGTCCATGGCGCTCAGCCGCGCTGGCGGCGACGCGCGCCGCGCGTGGGCGTGGACGGATGGCAGCTCTGGCGTGCGCGCATGTTGGCCCCGGTAGGAGGCGACGCCACGGTGGCGACATCCGGCCTCGCTGCAGAGAACGCGTCGGGGCGCCAGAACAGGACGCCATCGATCGCGGCGGTGCCGGTCGGTGCCGGTCGGTGTCGGTTCGCGGCTGTCGTGGCCTCGTCGCGACCCCTGCTGCGTTGAGGGTAGTCGTGATCCACGAGGCAGCTGGCGCCAGGCCGGGGCAGGGGGAATCG
Organism: Lysobacter sp. TAF61; assembly: GCF_052113485.1. Classification (NCBI taxonomy): domain Bacteria; kingdom Pseudomonadati; phylum Pseudomonadota; class Gammaproteobacteria; order Lysobacterales; family Lysobacteraceae; genus Lysobacter; species Lysobacter sp. TAF61. The sequence goes on along the minus strand of NZ_JBFRDH010000001.1, from coordinate 544,351 downwards.
ATGACACTCATTGCGCCAGTGCGCCCGCTGGGGGTACCGGTGGCCATCGGCGGGGCCATGCCCGAGGCGCCGGACCTGCGTCCTTCGCGCGCGCGTTCCTGCGTGGTGGCGCTGGCCGAGCTGGAAACGTGGCAGTCCTGGCACGACGAGGCATGGGCGCTGCTGGACCCGGCCGAACGGTCGCGGGTGCTGCACCGTCGCCACGCTTCCGACCGCGAAGCGCTGACCATTGCCTACGCCTTGCATCGCGTGGTGCTGGCCGGCGTGCTCGGCATCGCACCGGCGCAGGTGCCGCTGGCGCGCGACGAACGCGGCTGCCCGTGCCTGCCAGGCCTGTCGCTGCACACCAGCCTCAGCCATGCCGAGGGCGTTGCCGCTTTTGCGGTCTGCGCCATGGGGCCGGTCGGCATCGACATCGAACCTTCGCAGCGCGCCAGCGAATTGCCGCAGGTGTCCACCAGCGTCTGCCATGAGGTCGAAGCCCGCCAGCTTGCCGGCATGCGCGAGCCGGCCTATGGCCGCGAACTGCTCGCGTTGTGGGTGCGCAAGGAAGCGCTGCTCAAAGCCGAAGGCATCGGCCTGGAGCGGGAAATGACCAGTTTCGTCGCCGCCGACGGTGCGGTCGTGCCGTTGACGCATCCGGCTGCCGACCGTTCCGGTGGACCGGTGCGCCTGTCGATGCTCGAGATCGGTGCGCGCTGGACCGCGGCCGTGGCCGCTCCGGTGGATGCGGTGATCGAGGGCGTCTGGTTGCGTCCGCTGGGTGGCCGGGTGGTCGCCGAGCCGGCGTTGTACGTGTCGTGAGTTCGTCGTTGGGGGGATAGGCAACGACGGCCGGGTCGATGGCGAGCGCCATCGTGACGAGACCCGCCCACCCCTCGACGCAATGCAACGGTTCCCGCGCCATCACTGAGCAAGGGAGCCCCCACGCAGCGTGTGCGTCAACTGCATGCAGCCCGCATCGAACGGGTATTGCATGCCCCCCGCGGGAGTGCGGTTCCATGGTATTCGCAAAGTCTAGTCGCAAGAATCGAGCGCTCACGCTCATCTGGGTGCTGGAACTGTTGCTGGTGATGGCGGCGGTCGCGGGCGCAGCATGGCTGCGTTTCATGAACGACCCGGAAGGTCACCAGATCTTTTCCGAGAACCTCGCCATCAGGGCATTCATGGTGGCCCTGTTCGTGACCACCTCGATGGCCGCGCTGGGCCTGTACGAAGTGCACGTGCGCCTGAACCGGTTCGAGTTCGCGCTGCGGTTGCTGGTGTCGTTCGCGATCGGCGGCATTGGCCTGATGGTGCTGTACTACCTGGTGCCGGCGGCCTACATCGGACGCGGCGTGATCGTGATTGCGCTGATCCTGGCCATGGCCGGAATGGCGCTGCTGCGCCTTGGCATCCTGCAGGTGTTCGCCGGCGACCTGTTCCGGCGGCGGGTGCTGGTGCTCGGCGCCGGCCACAACGCCGACCTCATCAACAGCCGCATGCGCCGCAACAGCGACCGTCGCGCCTTCACCCTGGTCGGATTCGTGCCGATCGCGGGACAGGAGATGGCGGTGCCGGCGGGCCTGCATGTGTCGGCCGACGGCGGACTGGCCGAGCTGACGCACCGGTTGCAGATCAGCGAAGTCGTAGTGGCGCCGGACGAGCGTCGCGGCGGCCTGCCGATGGAGGACATGCTGGCCTGCGTGCAGCGCGGCGTGGCCATGACCGACCTGTCGACGTTCTTCGAGCGCGAGGCCGGCATCGTCACCACCAACCTGGTCGACCCGTCGTGGCTGGTGTTCTCCGGCGGCTTCGATCATTCGACGTCGCGGTGCATGAACAAACGCTTCTTCGACGTGCTGGCTGCCGCCATGCTGTTGATCGTGACGTGGCCGTTCATGGCGCTGGTGGCGCTGTGCATCCGCCTGGAGTCGAGCGGTCCGATCCTGTACCAGCAGACCCGGATCGGCGAGGGCGGGCGACCGTTCGAGCTGATCAAGTTCCGCAGCATGCGCGTCGATGCCGAAGTTGACGGCGTCGCCCGCTGGGCGCAGACCGGCGACGATCGCACCACGCGGGTGGGGCGTTTCATCCGCCTGACCCGGCTCGACGAACTGCCGCAGTTGTTCAACATCCTGCGCGGCGAGATGAGCATCGTCGGGCCCCGGCCGGAGCGGCCGCAGTTCGTCGACATGCTCAGCCGCGAGATCCGCTACTACGCCGTGCGCCACTGCGTGAAGCCGGGCCTGACCGGGTGGGCGCAGTTGCGCTACCCGTACGGCGCATCGGTGCGCGATGCCGAAGAGAAGCTCAAGTTCGACCTGTTCTACGTCAAGAACCATGGCCTCGCCTTCGACCTGATCATCCTGCTGCAGACGGTCGAAGTGGTGCTGTTCCAGCGCGGAGCGCGCTGAGGTCGAGCGAAGGCAGGAGGCGGCCGCCGGCTCGCAGGCGGCTGCCGGCGGGGAACCCTACTGGGCCTCGTCGGGTTGCTCTTCTTCCTGCACCGGGCGTGGCGTGGCTGCCTGGAGCCGGTTGGGTGGGGCGCTGCTCCAGTCGACGAGATGGCCGTCCTCGAAGCGCACCCAGGACGAGCCGTAGTTCCAGATGTCGTCCTGGACCAGCACCGGCGCTCCCTCGAGCGCGAAGACCGCGCCTTCTTCCATGCCCAGTTCCAGCCTGGGTTGCTGCGGGTCGTAGGCCGGTTCGGATTCCTGCGCGTGCAGGCCGTTTTCGACCTTCTGTTCGAACCGGGTCTCCGACCAGTGCAGCGCGACCATCACCACGATCAGCACCAGGATGGTCACGATCGCCAGCGTCGGCGTGGTCCGGTTGGGCGAAAGGCGACCGCTTGCGATGCGGCTGGCAGGGGTGGTGACGCGCGCCGCGGAAGCGGCTGTTTCGTGGTTGCTGCGGCCAGGCGCCTGTGTCTGCGATGAATGCGTCTGCGATGAATGCGTCTGTGCCGGGTGCGCCTGGGCCGCGTGTGCAGGGTGCACCGTGTGCAGGCCACTGGCCTTGGGCGCGGCGCCCGGCAGGCGGCCGTGGATGCGGTGGAAGCGGATCGCCTTGGAGTAGAGCGCCGTCAGCTCGGTCAGGGCGTCGTGGTCTTCGCTCGTTGCACTGCCTTCGCCGTGGCGGTCAGGGTGCAGTTCGGCCACGCGCACCCGGTAGGCACGCTTGAGGTCCTCGAGGCTGCAGCCTGGCTCCAGCCCGAGCTGGAAGTACAGAAGCGAGAAGTCCTGACTCATGGCCCCCCCTGATTCGGCGCATCGTAGCGCGTACCGGAGCCGTGCGCACAAGCTGGGGCATGGAAGGCCGCTTTGCCGCCTGTACTGCGTTGGAACAGACAAGCGGCAGTGTGCATGCGTCCTGCCTCGCGACATTCGCGGCAAATATTCCGGTCCATTCCCTTGCAATGACTTCAGTGCTGACCGCCATTGCGGCGCGAGCACGTTATCCCTCAGTGGATATCGGGGGATAGAACATGCGTAACACGGGTGCGGGCACGCTGGACGAAGCGCGGGATACGTGTGGCAGCACCGCGCAAGCCGACCTGTCGCTGCTGTTGCCGGCATTGATCGAAGTCCCGGCCGATCGCCCCCGCGGACGCGACCCCACTGACACGCGTGTGCACGCGCAGCAGCTCCTGCCGGCGACTCTACGCACCGCGCTGCAGCTGCTGGCCGACGACCACGGGCAATCGCTGGCGGTCGCCATGCTGGCCGGCTGGGCGGTCGCGCTGTACCGGTTGTCGAACCAGACCGGGCTGGCGGTCGCGGCCGCATTCTCGGTCGATGCCGCGGCACTGCCGGTTCGCTTCGAACTCGACCCGGCTGCATCGACCGCGGACCTGCTGGCCGCCACCGCAGAGCAGCTGTCGCTCGCAGCCAAGGCGCGCGACCAGGGTGAGACCACGGCCGGCTGGCAGATTGGCTTCGCCAGCGGCGACGGCGCGATGGCAGGTGTCGAGCTGGGCCTTCGCATGCGCGACAACGGCGGCATCCTGGAGATCGCGCTGGAAGGCGATGCCGCGCTGTACGACGAAGCCACGCTGCAGCGTTACCTTGGCTACACACGCAACCTGCTGATCGCCGCGACCGCAACACCGGAAGTTGCAACCGGTCGCCTGGCCATGATCGATGCCGACGAGCGCGCCGACCTGCTCGACGGTTGCAACGACACGTACGTCGATTACCCGCTTGACTGCAGCCTGCATGCGCTGATCGAAGCGCAGGTCGCGCGCAGCCCCGATGCCCCTGCGGTGATCGCGAAGGACCGTACGCTGACCTTTGCCCAGCTCAACCGCGAAGCCAATCGCCTGGCGTGCCACCTGCGCGCGCAGGGCGTGGGCCCGGACGACCGCGTCGGCATCTGCATCGAACGCGGCTGGGCGATGGTGGTCGGCTTGCTCGCCATCCTCAAGGCCGGTGGCGCCTATGTGCCGCTGGATCCGGCTTACCCGCACGATCGTCTCGTCCACATGCTTGGCGACAGCGCGCCGAAGGTGCTGCTGACGCAGGCGACGCTGCTGCCGCTGCTGCAGACGCTGGAAGTGCGCTGCCCGGTGCTGGACCTCACCGTCGAACAGCCGGCCTGGGCCGGTGAAGCCGATACCGATGTCGCGGCGCAGGCGCTCGGACTGACCGCGCGGCACCTGGCGTACATGATCTACACCTCCGGTTCGACTGGCCTGCCGAAGGGAGCGATGAACGAGCATCGCGGCATCGTCAATCGCCTGCTGTGGATGCAGGACGCCTACGGGCTCGGTGCGCACGACACGGTCCTGCAGAAGACGCCCTTCAGCTTCGACGTGTCGGTGTGGGAATTCTTCTGGCCGCTGCTGACCGGCGCGCGCCTGGTGATGGCGCGCCCTGACGGCCACAAGGATCCGGCCTATCTGGCATCGGTGATCTGCGAGCATGGCGTGACCACGCTGCACTTCGTACCGTCGATGCTGCATGCGTTCCTCGAGGACGATGCCGCACCCTCCTGCGCGGGCGTGCTCAAGCGCGTCATGTGCAGCGGCGAGGCGTTGCCGGTCGCTCTGGCGGAGCGCTTCCACCAGCGCCTGCCGGGCGTCGAACTGCACAACCTCTATGGCCCGACCGAAGCTGCAGTCGATGTCACCGCATGGACCAGCGCACCGGGCAAGGCGACGTTGAGCGTGCCGATCGGCAAGCCGATCGCCAACACCCGCATGTACGTGCTCGACCCGTGCCTGCAACCGGTGCCGCAGGGCGTGACCGGCGAGCTCTACATTGGCGGCGTGCAGGTCGGTCGCGGTTACCTCAATCGCGACGAGCTCACGGCCGAGCGCTTCGTGGTCGACCCGTTCGCAGGCGATCGGCAGGCGCGCATGTACCGCACCGGCGACCTTGGCCGGTGGCTGCCGGACGGCAACATCGAGTACCAGGGCCGCAACGATTTCCAGGTCAAGATTCGTGGTTTCCGCATCGAGCTGGGCGAGATCGAGGCGCGGCTGATGGAGCATCCGCAGGTCAGTGCCGGCGTCGTGCTGGCGCGCCCCGATGGCGATGGCGACCTGCGCCTGGTGGCCTACTACGTGACCCAGCCGGTCGATGCGGCGATCGGCGTGGAAGCGCTGCGCGCACACCTGGGCCTGCAGCTGCCCGAACACATGATCCCGGCGCATTTCGTCCGCCTGCCGGCGCTGCCGGTGACACCCAACGGCAAGCTCGATCGGCGCGCGCTGCCCGAGCCGGGTTCGGAACGGCCGGAACTGGCCGTGGCATTCGAACCGGCGCAGGGTGCGATCGAGCAGATGATCTGCGCGGCGTACGCGTCGGTGCTGGGCATCGAGCAGGTCGGCCGCAACGACAACTTCTTCGACCTGGGCGGCAACTCGCTGCTGGCGATGCGGCTGCTCGAGCGCGTCCGCCGCGAGCGCGAGGCGACGGCAGGCGAGGGCGCATCGAACACGCCGCTGTCGGCGCTGGATTTCTTCCGTCACCCGACACCGTCGGCACTGGCATCGCTCCTGCAGGGCGGGGCGCAGACGACCATCCCGGCGTCGCGCTTCGGCCGCGCGCCGCGCGAGGGCGCCGCCCGCAACGAAGCCATTGCCATCGTCGCCATGGCCGGCCGCTTCCCCGGTGCCGGCGACGTCGAGGCGTTCTGGCGGAATCTGTGCGAAGGCCGCGACAGCATCACCTACTTCAAGCCCGACGAGCTCGATCCGGCCGTCACCGCCAGCGAGCGCAGCGATCCGGGCTACGTCGCCGCGCGTGGCGTCATTGAAGGCCTGGAGAACTTCGACGCCGCCTTCTTCGGCATCAGTCCGCGCGAAGCCGAGCTGATGGATCCGCAGCAGCGCATCTTCCTGGAGCTGAGCTGGGAATGCCTGGAACGCGCCGGCTACGCGCCCGATGCCACGCCCGGACCGGTCGGCGTGTTCGCCGGCATGAACAACGGCACCTACTTCCAGCGCCATCTCGCGCATCGTCCCGACCTGATCGCCAAGCTCGGCGACTTCCAGGTCATGGTCAACAACGAGAAGGACTACATCGCCACCCACGTCGCCCACAAGCTCAACCTGACCGGGCCGGCGGTGAGCACGCATACCGCGTGTTCGACCTCGCTGGTGGCGATCTGCCAGGCCGTGGACAGTCTGCGCGCCGGGCATTGCGACATGGCCCTGGCGGGCGCGGCGTCGGCGACGTGTCCGCCGCGCAGCGGCTACCGCCACATCGAAGGCGCGATGCTCTCGCGCGATGGCCACACCCGCACCTTCGACCGCGAGGCCACCGGCACGGTGTTCAGCGATGGCGCGACGGTGGTGCTGCTCAAGCGCCTGGACGACGCGCTCGCCGATGGCGACCCGGTCTATGCCGTGATCCGCGGCGCCGCCGTCAACAACGACGGTGGCCACAAGGCCAGCTTCACCGCGCCCAGCAGCGAAGGGCAGGCTGCGGTGATCGCGATGGCGCACGCCGACGCGGGCGTCGACCCGCGCAGCATCGGCTATGTCGAGGCGCACGGTACCGGCACGCCGCTGGGCGATCCGATCGAGGTCGAGGGGCTGACGCGCGCGTTCCGTCGCAGCACCGCCGACACTGGCTTCTGCCGGATCGGCTCGGTCAAGAGCAACGTCGGCCACCTGGTCATCGCTGCTGGCGGTGCGGGCGTGATCAAGACGGCGCTGTCGCTGTGGGAGCAGCGCATCCCGGCGTCGCTGCACTACCAGCAGGCCAATGCATCGATCGATTTCGCCACGACTCCTTTCATCGTCAACGACCGCCTCAGCGACTGGCCCGCGGGCAATGCGCCGCGGCGCGCCGGCGTGAGCTCGTTCGGCGTGGGCGGAACCAACGCCCATGTCGTGATCGAAGAAGCGCCCGCGCGCGACGAATCCGAGCGGGGGCAGGGCCCACAGTTGCTGGTGCTGTCGGCGCGGACCCCGGCGGCGCTGGCGCGTTCGGCCGAGCGCCTGGCAGACCATCTGGCGGCGCAACCGCAGGCCAACCTGGCCGACGTCGCCTGGACCCTGGCGGTGGGCCGCAAGGCCTTCGCACACCGTGTGTGCGTGGTGGCTGACGACGTCGCCGCCGCCGTGGATGCACTGCGCACGAACGAGCTGACCGCCGCGGCGACACGCAGCCGGCCGGCGCGTTCGAGCGAGGTCGTCTTCATGTTCCCGGGGCAGGGCTCGCAGTACGCCGGCATGGGCCGTGGCCTGTACGCCAGCGAGCCGGCGTTCCGCGCCGCCTTCGACGAGTGTGCCGACCTGCTGCGCGCCGAACTCGGCTTCGATCTGCGCGAACGCGTCTTCGCCGGCAGTGCCGAGGACCTGCAGCCGACGGCCACGATGCAACCAGCCACCTTCGCCATCGAGTACGCGCTGGCGCGGATGTGGATGAGCCACGGCGTGATGCCGGCGGCGATGATCGGCCACAGCGTCGGCGAGTTCGTCGCCGCCGCGCTGGCCGGGGTGTTCACGCTTGCCGATGCACTGCGCCTGGTCGCCCGCCGCGGCGCGCTGATGCAGGCGCAGCCGACCGGCACCATGATGTCGGTTCGCCTGGCGCTGGACGCACTGCTGCCGCGACTGCCGGATGATCTTTCGCTGGCGGCCGAGAACGCGCCCGGTGCCTGTGTCGTGTCCGGTCCGGACGACGCGATCGCGCGGTTCCAGGGGCAACTGGAGTCCGACGGCGTGGCGTGCCGGGTGCTGCATACCTCGCACGCCTTCCACTCCTCGATGATGGACGACGTGGTCGCGCCGTTCCGCGCGGAAGTGGCGGCGGTGGTGCGCAGTGCACCGGCCGTGCCGCTGATGTCGACGGCAAGCGCGCAGTGGCTCGATGACGAGACGGCCATGTCCGCCGAGTACTGGGCACAGCACCTGCGCGAGCCGGTCCGTTTCGCCGCCGCGCTCGAGCGACTGGTCGATGAGCGCCCGCGCGTGCTGCTGGAAGTCGGCCCGCGGACCACGCTGGCCACCCTGGCGCGGCAACACCCGGGCGTGCAGCGCCAACCGGCCGTCGCAGTCTCCACGCTCACCGATTCGCCGGACGCCGAGGAGGCGTGCATCCGCAACGCCGCCGGGCAGCTCTGGTGCCGCGGCGCCGCCATCGACCCGGCCACGTTCGACCGCCGCCAGCAGCGCCGCCGCGTGCTGCTGCCGACCTATCCCTTCGAGCGGCAACGTTTCTGGGTGGAAGCGCCATCGGCGATCGCCAATGTCGTTCCGCACCCTGCACTGAACATCACCACGGATCTGGAGATTCCCATGCCGCACCTCGTCGCGTCCCCCACCACCCAGGACGTCGGCTCGCCTGCCCAGAGCGCCGTAGCCGCCGATCGTCGGCCGGCGCTGATCGGCCGGCTGCGCGATGTCTTCGAGGACGTGGTCGGTTTCGATCTGTCCGATGCCGACAGTGAAGCCAACTTCATGGAGCTCGGCCTGGACAGCCTGATGCTGACCCAGGTGGCGACGCAGTTGCAGCGGACCTTCGCGGTCAGCGTCACCTTCCGCCAGCTGATGGGCGAGTTCTCGAGCCTGGAGCGGTTGTCGAAGATGCTCGACGAGCGTCTGCCGCCGGAGGCGCCGCCGGCGCCTGTCGCCGCGCCGGCGCCGGTTGCGAGCGCAGCGGTGGCGCAGGCCGCCGTGGCAGTGGCAGCGCCGCAGGTCATGGCGATGCCGGCGCAGGCATTGCTTGGCGCAGCCCAGGGCGACTTTGCCCGTACCCTGATCGCGCAGCAGATGCAGCTGATGCAGCAACAGCTGGCGTTGCTGACGGGGGTGCCGGTCGCCGTTGCCGCGCCTGCAACGGTTGCGGTGGCCCCGGCTGCCGCCGCAGTCGCTGCCGCTCCAGTCGCCGCTGCTCCAATGTCCGCCGCCCCGGCCGCACCGTCTGCCGCCACCGACGCGACTGCCGACCCCGAAGCGGCCGCGCTCGCCCACACCAAGTACGACGTGCAGAAGGCGTTTGGCGCGATCGCCCGCATCCACAACGCGCGCCAGGATTTCAACGATCACCAGCGCAAGCGCCTGGCCGAGTTCATCGCGCGCTACCTGGCGCGCAGCCCGAAGTCGAAGGCATACACCCAGCAGCACCGTGCCCACATGGCCGATCCGCGCGTGGTCAACGGGTTCCGGCCGGCGCTGAAGGAGATCATCTACCAGATCGTGATCGGGCGTTCCAAGGGTTCGCACCTGTTCGACATCGACGGCAACGAGTACATCGACGCCACCAACGGCTTCGGCATGAGCATGTTCGGCTGGCAGCCGGACTTCGTGCTCGATGCGATCCGCCAGCAGCTGGACCTGGGCTACGAGATCGGCCCGCAGCATCCGCTGTCGGGCGAGGTGGCCAGGCTGATCTGCGATTTCACCGGCCACGACCGCGCCGCGCTGTGCAACACCGGTTCGGAAGCCGTGCTCGGCGCGATCCGCATCGCCCGCACCATCACCGGCCGCAGCACCATCGTCACCTTCAACGGCTCGTATCACGGCATCAACGACGAAGTGATCGTGCGCGGCACCAAGAAGCTGCGCGCGGTGCCGGCCGCGCCCGGCATCCTGGCCAACACCGCCGAGAACGTGCTGGTGCTCGACTACGGCACGCCCGAATCGCTGGAGATCATCCGCAGCCGTGCCCACGAACTGGCCGCGGTGCTGGTGGAGCCGGTGCAGAGCCGTCGTCCGGATTTCCAGCCGGTGGAGTTCCTGCGCGAGGTCCGCAAGATCACCGAAGACGCCGGTGCCGCGTTGATCTTCGACGAAGTCATCACCGGATTCCGCAGCCATCCGGCTGGCGCGCAGGCGCTGTTCGGCATCAAGGCGGACCTTGCGACCTACGGCAAGGTCATCGGTGGCGGCTACCCGCTCGGCGTGGTCGCCGGCAGGCGCGAGTTCATGGACGCCCTCGACGGCGGCCACTGGCAGTACGGCGACGATTCGGTGCCCACCGTCGGCGTCACGTACTTCGCCGGCACGTTCGTCCGCCACCCGCTGGCGCTGGCTGCGGCCAAGGCAGTGCTGGAGCACATGAAGGAAGTCGGGCCGGCATTGCAGGAGCAGCTCACTGCGCGCACGACCGCGTATGTCGATGAGCTCAATGCATTCCTGGAGGAGGTCGGCGCGCCGATCAGCATCAAGCGCTTCGCCTCGCTGTGGCGCACGCAGTTCCTCGAAGACCACCCGATGCAGGAACTGCTGTTTGCGATGCTGCGCAGCCGCGGGGTCCACATCGTCGACAACTTCCCTTGCTTCCTGACCACCGCGCACAGCGAAGCCGATGTCCAGGCGATGCTGAAGGCCTACAAGGAGTCGGTGCTGGAACTGGTGGAAGCGCAGCTGCTGCCGGGCCGCCTCGGGCCGCCGCCGGTGGTGATGGATCCGAACCGTCCGCCGGTGCCAGGCGCGCGGCTCGGTCGCGAACCGGACGGACGCCCGGCCTGGTTCGTGCCCAACGAAAGCGAACCGGGCAAGTACCGCAAAGTGGGAGCATGAGCATGGCGGCCATCGTGCAGACTCCGCCCAGCGATACGGTCGACTACGATCCGTTCGCTGACGGCGTACTCGATCGCGTCGTACCCACCACCGAACCGCAACGCGAAGTCTGGCTTGCCGCCCAGCTCGGCGACGACGCCACGCTCGCGTTCAACGAGTCGGTGTCGCTGCATCTGCGCGGCCGCCTCGATCGTGCCGCGCTGCACGCCGCCCTGGGCGATCTGCTGCAACGCCACGACGCACTGCGCTCCAACTTCGGCCCCGATGGCGAAACGCTGTGCGTGCGCGAAGTGGCGCAACTGCCGCTGCCCGTCATCGACCTGTCGGCGCTGGCGCCGCCAGCCCGCGATGCGGCGCGCCTGGAGCGGCAGCGCCTCGCGGTGGAAACCGGATTCGAGCTGGCCCACGGCGAGCTGTTCCGCGCCGAACTGCTGTGCCTGGGAGAAGACGACCACGTCCTGCTGCTGACCGCGCACCACATCGTCTGCGACGGCTGGTCGTGGTGGCTGATCGTGCAGGACCTGGGCCAGCTGTACGGCAGCCGTTGTGGCGCCCCGGTCGCGCCGATCGCGCCGGCGGTAGCGTTCTCCGAATACGCGCTGGCGCAGGCGATCCACCCCGACAGCGCGACCGCTGCCGGCGACGAGGCCTACTGGCTGTCGCGCTTTGCCAGCGGCGCACCCGTGCTCGACCTGCCCACCGATCGGCCGCGTCCGGTCCGGCGCAGCTTCGCCTCGCGCCGCGAGGACCACCTGCTGGACCCGGAACTGGTCGCCGCGGTGCGCCGCATGGGCGCACGCCGTGGCGTCAGCCTGTTCGCGACCCTGCTGGCCGGCTTCGCCTGCGTGCTCTCACGCCTGGCCGGGCAGGACGAGGTCGTGGTCGGCATCCCGGCGGCCGGGCAATCGGTCGACGGCAACGACCAGCTGGTCGGCCACTGCGTCAACCTGCTGCCGCTTCGCTTCGGCATCGAGGCCAAGGATGCCTTCGGCAAGGTCCTCGATGACGCCCAGTCGACCCTGCTCGACGCCATCGACCACCAGCGCTACACGTTCGGCACGCTGCTGAGCAAACTGCGGATCGAGCGCGACCCGGGGCGCCTGCCGCTGTGCAGCGTGATGTTCAACATCGACCAGGCGCTGGAACGCGAGACCGCCGGCTTCCCGGGCCTGACCCTGGAATTCAGCAACAACGCGCGCAGTTTCGAGAACTTCGAAATCTTCATCAATGCCGTGCAGACCCAGGGCGGAATGCGCCTGGAGTGCCAGTACAACAGCGACCTGTTCGACGCCGACACCGTCGGCCGCTGGCTGGCCGCCTACGAATCGCTGCTGCGCGACGCCGTGGCCCGGCCCGATGCCGATGCCAGCGCGCTGTCGGTGGTCAACGCCGCCGCCTACGCCGAGCTCAATGCGCTGCAACCGGAGCCCAGTGCATTCGACCGGCAGTGCCGGATGCATGAGTACTTCGAGCGGCAGTGCGATCTCACCCCCGGCCGCACCGCACTGATCTTCAACGGGCGCGCGGTCTGCTACGCCGAACTGGAGGACCGCTCCAACCGCATCGCCCAGCTGCTGCGCAGTCGCGGCGTGCGGCGTGGCTCGCTGGTCGGGCTGGTGCTCGATCGCGGTGTCGACATGCTGGCCGGCCTGCTCGGCACGCTCAAGGCCGGCGCCGGTTACGTGCCGCTGGATCCGCACTTCCCGGCCGAACGCCTGACCTACATGGCCGGCGATGCCGGCCTGGCGGCGCTGCTCACGCAGCAGGCCCATGCCGGCAATTTCGACCTGCGCGGCAGGCCTGTACTTGCGCTCGATGCGCTCGAAGACGAACTGGAAAGCCTGCCGGGTGAGCGCCTGGGTCGTGACGCGATGGCGGCCGAGCCGGAATCGATCGCGTACGTGATCTACACCTCCGGCTCGACCGGGCGGCCCAAGGGCGTGCAGGTGCCGCACCGTGCGGTCAGCAACTTCCTGGCCAGCATGCAGCGCGAGCCCGGCATCGTCGACAGCGACCGGCTGGTCGCGGTGACGACGCTGTCGTTCGACATCGCCGTGCTCGAACTGCTGCTGCCGTTGAGCGTCGGCGCGCAGGTGGTGCTGGCCGACCGCGACACCGCCACCGACGGCGTTGCACTGGCGCAACTGGTGCGCAGCAGCGGGGCGACGATCATGCAGGCCACGCCGGCCTCCTGGCGCCTGCTGCTGGACGCGGACTGGAAAGGCGACACGAACTTCAAGATCCTCTGCGGCGGCGAAGCCCTGCCGGCCGACCTGGCCGCGCAGCTGCTGCAGCGCTGCGGTTCGCTGTGGAATGTCTACGGCCCGACCGAGACGACGGTGTGGTCGACCTGCGCCCACGTCGTCGCATCGGCGCAGGGCAAGCCGGCCGACATCCACATCGGCCGCCCGATCGCCAACACCCAGGTCTGGATCCTCGACCCGCAGGGCGGCCTGTGCCCGCTCGGTGTGCCCGGTGAAATCTGGATCGGTGGCGATGGCGTCACCCTGGGTTATCTCAATCGCGCCGAACTGACCTCCGAGCGCTTCATCGACGATCCCTTCGCCAAGACCCCTGGCGCGAAGCTGTATCGCACCGGTGACCGCGGTCGCTGGCGCCAGGACGGCGTGCTCGAACACATGGGCCGCCTGGATTTCCAGGTCAAGGTCCGTGGCTACCGCATCGAACTGGGTGAGATCGAAGCACTGCTGGCGACCCATGCGGGTGTGGCGCGCGTGGTCGTTGCCGCGCGCGAGGACCGCCCCGGCGACGTGCGCCTGGTTGCCTATGTCGTCGCCGCCGAAGGGCACGCTGCCGAAGGGCACGCTGCCGAAGGGCACGCGGTCGACGAGGCACAACTGCTGTCGCACCTGCGCGGCTCGTTGCCCGATTACATGATCCCGCAGCACCTGATGCTGCTCGATGCGATTCCGCTGTTGCCCAACGGCAAGATCGACCGCAAGTCATTGCCGGTGCCCGACATGAGCGCGCGCGCCGCCGGGGAGCGCATCGCACCGCGCAACCCGCTCGAACGCACCATCGCCGAGGCCATGGCCAAGGTGCTGGGCGTGGCCGAGCTCGGCGTCGACGACGATTTCTTCTCGCTCGGCGGCCACTCGCTGCTGGCGGCGCAGCTGACTTCGCGACTCAACAAGGAACTGGGCATCGCGCTGTCGCTGCGGGCGCTGTTCGACGGCCCGACGGTGGCGAAGCTGGCGCGCCTGGTCGACGCCTACCAGCGCGAGCACGGCGGCGAAGGCGCGATCGTGCGCGAGCCAATCGTGCACCTGGCCGACCAGTCGCACGGCCCGATGTCGGTGATGCAGGAACGCCTGTACCTGCTGGAGCAGTTCAACCCGGGCCAGATCACCTACAACACGCCGTCGGCGCACCGCCTGCGTGGTCCGCTCGATACCGAGGCGTTCCAGCGCGCCGTGCAGGCGATGCTGCAGCGGCAGTCGGCGCTGCGCACGTCCATCGAGCTGGTCGATGGCGAACCGATGCAGGTCGTGCACGATCATGTCGCGCTGGACATCCGCGAGGTCGAGGACCTGAGCCACTTCGGCGACGACGTCCGCGACGGCGAAGTCTCGAAGCGCCTCGATACGCTGATCAAGCAGCCGTTCCGGCTCGACCAGGCGCCGTTGATCGCCTCGCGCCTGTTCCGGTTGGGCGCGGAGGAACACGTGTGGTTCTTCATGCCGCACCATCTGATCTGGGACGGCTGGTCGTTCGACCTGATGTACACCGAAATGTCCGAGCTGTACCAGGCGCAGGTCGAGAACCGCGCACCGGTGCTGCCCGAACTCAGCGTGACCTACCTCGACTACTCGGTCTGGCACCGGCAGTGGCTGCAGGGCAGCGAGTACGCGAAGCAGCTGGCGTTCTGGCGCGACCGCCTCGGCGGCGCGGGGCAGGGCGTGGAGGCATTGCCGACCGACCTGCCGCGGCGACCGGGCATGTCCGGTCGCGGCGTCACGCGACGCGTCAATGTCTCGCGCGCCACCACCGAGACCCTGCACGCCGCCGCGCTGAAGCTCGATGCGACGCTGTTCATGGTGCTGCTGACCGCGTACTTCACCCTGGTCAGCCGCACATCAGGACTGCGCGAGCTGATCGTCGGCACACCGGTGCGCGGCCGCAACAGCGCCGAAGTGGAACCGCTGATGGGCTACTTCACCAGCCTGCTGCCGCTGCGGGTGGAGCTGGATGCATCGATGACGTTCGCCCAGGCGCTGGCCCGGGTGAAGGACATGGTGCTCGACAGCTTCGGCCATCCGGACGTGCGCCTGGAGGACCTGGTGCGCGAGTTGAGCATGCGCAGCCGCGAAGGTGGCGCGGTGCTGTACCACGCGCTGTTCTCGTTCCAGGACATCCGCAAGCGCGTGACCCACTGGGGGCCGCTGGAGCACGGGCGCTTCCCGGTGTTCCAGACCGGCGCCACCCAGGACCTGGGCATGTGGCTGGTGGAGCAGGACGAAGGCCTGTCGGGCGGATTCATGCACAACGCCGACATCTTCCACGCCGAAACCGCCGACCTGCTCTATAGCCGCTACCTGCAACTTCTCGAGCGCATCGGCCGCGATCCGGCGATGACCCTGGAAGCGCTGACCACGTTCGACGACGGCCAGCCGCTGCTGTTCGGCCGGCCAGCCGCGGAGGCCGCGGTCGATGCGCCTGCCGCGCAGGAACCACCGGCCGGGGCGGTCGCATTGACTGCTGCGGCCAACGATGAAGACCTCGATCCGCTGGCCGCGCGCCTGCTCGAGATCTGGCGCGACCTGCTGCGCAACCCGCGCATCGTCGCCGACGACGACTTCTTCACCCTCGGCGGCCATTCGCTGCAGGCAGTGCAGATGTTCCACCGCTTCAACCACGAGACCGGCATCAACCTGCCGCTTGCGACGCTGTTGAGCGCGCGCACGGTGCGCGCGCTGGCACTGGCCTACCGCCATGCCGGCGCCCATGCCGAAGGCGAGGAGAACGCATCCGCGCGCCCGGACCCGTGGGCGCCGCTGGTGCCGATCCGTACGCACGGCGATGGCCTGCCGTTCTTCCTGGTGCATGCCGTCGGCGGCAACGTCCTCAACTATCGCGCCCTGGCGGAGGCGTTGCCGGAAGGGTTCCCGATCCATGGCCTGCAGGCGCTCGGGCTCGACGGCCGGACGGCGCCGCTGGAGAACATCCAGGCCATGGCCGAGCGCTATGTGCGCGAGATCCGTCAGCTGCAACCGCACGGTCCGTATCATCTGGCCGGCGGCTCGATGGGCGGCATGATCGCCTATGAGATGGCGCAGCAACTGGTCGCCGCCGGAGAACGGGTCGGGCTGCTCGCACTCATCGATACCTCCGCCGAGTTCGGCAGCCGCTACCGCGAGAGTGTGCGCAATGGACTGGTCGCGCGCGTGCGCCGCTTGCGCCAGCGCATGCAGGGGCAATCGTTCGGTGAACGCATCGCCACGATCAGCGATGCGGTCAATCGTCGCATCCAGGCCCGGCAGTTGCGCCAGCACGCCGAGCAGGCACGCCTCAGCGGTGCTCCGCTTCCGCACGACATCCGCTACGCCGAGCTCGAGGCGGTGCACACCCGCGCCTACGTCAACTATGCGGTGCAGGCCTATCCGGCTGCCGTGGTGCTGTTCCGCGCCAACGAACAGCCCGCGCACCTGCGCGACAAACCGGCGCTGGGCTGGGAGTCGCTGGTCGACTCGATCCGCATCATCGCCATTCCCGGCTCGCACCGCGGCCTGGTCGAAGCGCCGGCGCTGGCGCGGGCGCTGGGCGCCACCATCGTCCGTGCCCAGGCTGGCGCCACGGAAGATCTCGCTGCACTGGCGCTGTCCGGCCTGGACGATCCCGGCAACGACGAGTCGGTGACCGACACCGCCGCCATAGACGCAGCCGACCCGCGCTGCGCCTACCTTCGTGGCCTGTGGAAGGAACTGCTGGGCACGGAGGTCAGCCATGCGGACAACTTCTTCGACCTGGGTGGAAACTCGATGCTCGCGGTGCAGATGTCCAGCCGCGTCGCCAAGGAGACCGGCGTGCGAATCCAGCTGATGCGACTGGCGACGCAGAGCCTGGCGCAGATCGCCGCCGAGCTGCCGGCTTCGGCCGGCAGCCAGGAGGAAAGCGGCGTCGCCTCGCGAATGGCGCGCCAGGTCAAGCGTCTGTTGCGCACGGGGATCGTCGAGTGACCGGCATGAACGCAATCGCCATCGACGAAGCCGCAGCGGTGAGCAGCGGCCCCGTGTTGTTCGGCGGCGCCGACCGCCGCCTGTTCGGGTTGCTGCATGCACATGCCGCGCAGGATGCCGGGCGCGGCTCGATGCTGTTGTGCGCGCCGTTGCTGCAGGAAGGCATCCGCACGCATCGCGCGCTGTGGTCGGTGGCCGAATCGGTGGCCGCTACGGGCGCAACCGCGCTGTGCTTCGACTGGTATGGCAGCGGCGATTCCGCCGGCGCCGATCCCGAGCTCGGTCTGGCCGGACTGTTCGACGACCTCGACGCCGCGCGGCGGCTGTTGTCCGGGCGCAGTGGTGGCGATCGCATCACCTGGCTGGCGTTGCGCAGTGCCGCGTTGCCGCTGCTGTCCTATCTGCCGACGCTGGTGCAGCCGGTGGACGTGGTGTTGTGGGATCCGCAGCTGGTCGGCGCCGATGTGGTCGACTCCTGGCGTCGCCAGCATCACGCCCAGCTGTACGACAGCGGCCGCTACGCCCATGCGCGGCATGAACCCGATCCCGACGACCTGCTGGGTTTCCGCGTCGATGCGCAGACGCTGGCGACGTGGTCATCCTTCGACGTCACGGCCACGCCCTTGCCACGCGGCAGCCGCGTGCGCCTGGCGCAGTGGCAGGCTTGCGATGCAACCGCACGCTTCATCCGGACCCAGCAGGAAAATGCAGTCGAGGTCGACGTGATCGAACTGGAACCGTCCGAGCAACCTGCCTGGGAAGAGCCCCGGCAGTTTGGCAGCCAGGCCTACCCGCGCCGCAGTGTCGCGCAGCTGGGACAGCGCCTGGCCGCAGGGGTGGCGCGATGAACCTGCAAGTAAAGATCACAGGTGACAACGTCGAACCGCTCGACACCGGCGAGCGCGTGGTGCAGTTCGGCAATGGCCTGGTCGGTGTGATCAGCCACGTGGGCAAGGCGGTTAAACCGCGCGTGGGCGTGCTGCTGCTCAATGCCGGCATCACCCGCCATGTCGGCCCGTTCCGCGGCCATGTCGAACTTGCCCGCAGGCTCGCGGCGCAGGGCATTCCGGTATTGCGCTTCGACCAGTCCGGGCTCGGCGACAGCGCCTTGCCGGGGCAGGCGACCAGCGACCGCCGCCGTCGCGAGGTCGATGCGGCGATGCGCGTGCTCGCCGAGAACACCGGCGTCTACCGCTTCGTGCTGTGCGGCCTGTGCTCGGGTGCCGATGACGCCTTCCACGTGGCGGCGGCCGATCCACGCGTCGCCGGCACCATCCTGATCGACGGTCTGGCCTATCCGACCGTGGGCTTCTGGCTGCGCCACGTGCTGCCGCGCCTGCTGCATCCGGGCAAGGTGTTGCGCTACCTGCGCTCGCGCGGCAGCGGTGCGCCATCGCTGGCGGATTACCGGGATTTTCCGTCGCGTCCGGATGCGGTGCGGATGCTGTCTACGATGGTCGCGCGCGATGCGCGCCTGCTGTTCGTCTTCACTGGCGGCGCCTACCCGTACTTCAACCATCGCGCGCAGCTTGCCGCCTGCCTTGGCAGTGCCGCGGCGTCCACCCAGGTCAGCCTGGAGTTCTGGCGCGAGTACGACCACACCTTCTACCTGCGCAAGCATCGCCGCGTGCTGATCGAACGCATCGCTGGCTGGATGCAGTCGCAGTTCGGGCCGGCGGGACAGTGACGGCAATGGCCAGCGAATCTCCCGGCATCGGCAAGCATTACCTGCGTTATTCCTCGGCCAACATCCTGGTGCTGCTGGCCGGGCTGGTGTCGTTCCCGATCATGACCCGGCTGCTGGACAACACCCAGTACGGCATCCTCGGTTACTACGACACCTGGGTATTGATGGCGGTGGCGATCGCCAAGCTCGGTGCCCAGCATTCGATCCTGCGCTTCTACCCGCACGGCGGTGACAGCACCGCGGTGCGCGCGTTCGCGACCAACCTGTTCTACCTGCCATTGCTGGTGTCGCTGGTGCTGTGGGTGCTCACCGGAACCGGAATCGTCGTCACCGACTGGTTCGTCGGCGCGACCCAGTCGCCGGTGTTCTGGATGGCGATGCTGATGATCCCGGCCATGGTCTACAGCAGCCTGGTGGAGACCGTGCTGCGCGCCACCGAGCGCTCGCGGACGGTGATGTTCACCCGCATCGCCTGGCGCTATCTGCAGCTGCTGCTGATGGTCGGAGCGGTCGTGGCGATCCAGCACACCGCGCTGGTCGCCTATGCCGGCAAGCTGGTGTCTGCGCTGCTGGGCATCGCCTTCTACGTGTTCTGGGCCCACCGCAATCTGGGATTCTCGCGGCAGGCCCTGGATCCAGGCTCGCTGAAGCAATCGATGGCGTTCGGCATGCCGCTGGTGGCGACCGAGATGCTGTCGGTGGCGCTGGTTTCGGTAGACCGGCTGATGCTCAAGGGGCTGTCGGGCGACTTCGCGGTGGTCGGCATCTACAGCATCGGTGCAGGCCTGGCGATGCAGGTCCACATGTTCATGAACCTCACCGTGTTCGAGTCGTTCACGCCGATGGCGAACCGGCTGTTCGTCACCGAGAACGCGGCGGCGGTGCGCGCCCTGAAGCTCAAGATGCTGCTGCCGATGACCTACGCCGCGGTCGGCATCTCCATTGCGCTGCTGTGCCTGGGCACCGACGTCATCATCGCCCTGAGCGGCGCCGGCAAGGCCGCCTCCGGGCCGGTGTTTGCAGTCATTGGCGCGACCAATGCCGTGCTGCCGGTGATGCTGGTATGCGGTTACGGTCTCATGCTCGAGAAGCGCACCCGCACGGTGTTCGCCCTGGGATGCACGACCGTGCTGCTCAACACCGCCCTCAACTTCGTCCTGATCCCCAGGTACGGGTTCATGGGCGCGTCGTACGCGACGGTGGCCAGCTCCTTTGTCGCCGGCATCGGCCACTGCATGCTGGTGTCGCCGACACTGCGCCAGCTGCCGGACCGGCGCACGCTGGCGGTGGCGGGCGTCGCCGCGGTGGTCGCCGCGATCTGCGCATGGGGTTCGTTGCACCTGGGGCTGCGGCCTGGATGGCAACGCCTGATCGGCGCCGGCCTGCTGATCGGTGGCCCTTACCTGGCGACGCTGCTGCTGCTCGATCCGCGCCTGCGCGCGATGCTGCCGATGGGGCGCAAGGCGCCGCAGGGCACTGGCGAATCGCTGGCGGGGTAACCGGGCCGCGGCTTACCCGTAACGTGCGCGCTGCTTGCGCAGGGCAACGAAGATTCCGGCGGTCAGCAGCGAGGCAATCACGATCGAGCCGATGGTCTTGGCCGAAGCCTGTGGCGGCGCGACCGTGTCGGGGCCGATCGGTTCCGGCGCGGGGCCGGTGGACGGTTGCGGCGTCGCTGCGCCGCCGCCTGCCGCTGCCGGGGCCGCGGTCTTGCCGCCCTGGACCTCGATGGCGCCGATATCGGCGGCCGCGCCCGACGGGCGTGTGTGGTGCAGGTAGTCGACACCTGCATCGGTCGACTGTGACGCGCCGTCGATCAGCGGGCTTCCCGCCAGCGGCACCGCATCGAAGCCGGCCATGTCCATGCCGGTCAGGCGCGGATTGCGCCCGCACAGGTTGCCCTTGAAGCACTGGTCGTCCTTGACGTTCCAGAAGGCATTCCCGGAGAAGTTCACGATCGCCTTGCTCTCGTCGGCGTAGTGGCCGCAGGTCAGTTCGCCGCTCTTGTCTTCGCCGTTGGCGAGGAAGTCGGGCTGGCCGACCAGGGCGTTGTCGAGAATGTCCACGCGCGAGGACTCATCGCCGCCGGACGTGAGGATCAGGCAATCGCCTTCGCCGGTGATGGTGTTGTGGCGGACGATGGCCTTCTGGTTGCGGCCGATGCCGATCGAAAGCGCATTGCCCATGGCCCGGCACATGTCGCTCCAGGTCATGTCGAACTTGTCGTGGAAGTAGCCGCACTGCCCGATGATCACCGAGTTCTCGATCAGCGCGTTGCCGGCGGTCTTGATCTGGTTGCCGGCGTTGGCCGCCGCATACGTGCGCCGCACCACCACGGTCGCGGTCTTGGACCCGTCGGTGTAGAGCAGGTCGAGGCCGTCGGAGGTGTTGTGGTGGATGCGCGAGTCCTCGACCAGCCAGTGGCCGTCGGTCCGCGCCGTGCCCAGCCCGTCGCCGTAGCCGCCGTTCTCCTGCGCCCAGCACGCATAGGGTTCGCCGGTCTTCCAGCGCTCGGCGCAGCCGTTCCAGGCGATCTCGACGTTGCGCAGGATGATGTCGCCGGAGTTGGAGCTCTCATCCTCGCCGACATCGCCGTCCCAGCCGGCCCAGCCGTTGGCGATGATGCGTACCCGTTCGACCGTCCAGTCGGTCAGCGCGCCGGCCATGATGCCGCGACCGGACAGGCCGTGGATGTTGAGGTCATGCAGCCAGACGTTGCGCGAGTGCTTGGCGTACAGGCCCACCGACGCCCAGTCGCCGTAGGGCGACTTGTCGCGTTCGCAGCGGACGTTGTCGTCGGTGTGGAATTCCACACAGTCGCTGCGATCGGTGATCTCCAGGCAGCCGACCTCGACGTTGTCGGTCTTCTGCAGGTTCAGGACGATGTCCAGTCGCTGCGTGCCCCACAGCTTGGGCGGGGCCTTGCAGCCGGTGTCGTAGCCCTGGCCGAGGATGCGCGTCTTCGCATCGGGGCTGCGACCACTGGGCGGCGCGGCCGGATAGCAGTCGTACGGGGCTTCTTCATAGCAGCGTGAACTGTCGTCGCCGGCACTGGGGGCGCCCCAGCCGATCATGTAGTCGCCGGACCCGATGATCAGCGTGTCGCCGCCTTCGATGCGTGGGCGGTCGTTGGTCGGCAATGCGTAGAAGGGATGCTTCCAGGCGCAATCGAGCTTGCTGCCGCTGCCGGGGTAGGGCGCGTCGGCGCGGCCGTTGCATTGCTTGTCGTCGCCGCCGTCGGTGCGGACGTAGTAGGTCGTGGCCGCCGCGGCCTGGCCCCACCCGGCGAGCAGCGACAGCAGGATCAGAAGCCAGCGGAGCCGGAGCGGAAGAGGGCGCGGTTGAGCGGGCATGATGGTTCCCGGAGCGGGGGCAGGGATGCGCGAGAGGCGAACAGCCGGTACACCCCTGACAACGGACTTCGCGGCCGGCGCCGGCCTGTGGTCGCGCCGTTTGCGCGTTCATGCAAGACTCTGGCGCCATGCACCTGATCCTGCTCTCGCCGATCACCTGGGGCCTGCTGCTGGCGGCGGTGCTGCTGTTGGGCTGGTCACGGATGGGCACCGCGCTGCGTGCGATCGGCGTTGTCCTGGTCATGGCGGTGCTGGTGCTGTGCATGCCGCTGGGCGGCAATGCCCTGCTGGGCCATGTCGAATCGCAACTGCCCGACGATGCGCGCTGCCAGGCGCCAGGTACACCTATTGTCGTGCTCGCCGGCGGCCTCGACGATGAGCCGCGTGCCGACGACGACTATGCCGCCCTCACCCTGGCCAGCTGGCGGCGTCTGTTTGGCGCGGTTTCGCTGTGGCGATCAAGCCCGGGTACCCCGCTGGTGATCGCCGGTGGCGGCCCGTTCCGGATCAAGGAGTCCGCGGTGCTCGCCAGTCTGGCGCGCGACTGGGGCGTGCCATCGACCGTGCTGCGCACCGAATCGGATTCGACGACCACCTGGGAAAGTGCGATGGCCCTGCGCGGCACCTTACCCGCGCGCATCCGCCTGGTCAGCTCGGCCGAGCACCTGCCGCGGGCACTGCTGTCGTTCCGCGCCGCCGGCTTCCAGCCGTGCGTGGAAGCCAGCGATTCGTCTTACATGCCGGCCGGTGGCATCGGCTACTTCCTGCCGCAGACATCCGGCGTCGAGAAGTCGCAGACGGCCCTGTACGAGATGGCCGGCATGGTGAGCTATCGCATGCGCGAGCGGACCGCGGCGCCGGTGACTGCCTCGCGATAGTCGAGGCAGGGCCCGGCACATGCCGGGCTCCCTGCATGTTGGCTGGCAGTGCGCCAGCCCGTGATCAGAACGACAGGCGCACGCCGCCGAGGTACTCGGTGACACCTTCGGACAGGGTCACCGAGGTGGTCGCAGCCCAGCGGTCGGTGAAGTGGTACTCCAGGCCGAGGTCAGCGTAGACGTTGCCATCGAGCTCGAACGAGCCCAGCGACTCCCGGACGTCGCCCAGGTCCTGGTAGCCCAGGTAGGCATGGCCGACCAGCTTCGGCGCGATGCGACCGCGCAGGCCGCTGCTGACACGGAAGCCGGCGACATCGTCGCTGACGCGGTTCGGAGCGTTCTTGATCTGGAACTGCCCGACGCTGAGGTTGGCATCCTTCTCGACATAGGCGGCCTGGGTGACCCAGTCGAGGTTCTCGCTCAGCCCGGTGGCGAAGCCGCCGCCGAGGGACCACTCGTTGACGTCATTGTGGCCGCCGAAGTGGTTGATCTTCTGCTCGCGGTAGCTGCCGGTGACGAAGAAGCCTGCACCCACTTCGAACGAACCCGCCAGGCCGATGCCCTTGTAGTTCGCTTGGGGTGCGTCGTTGTAGATGTAGTCGAGTTCGACGTTGGAGTAGCCGAGGCCGTTGGCTTCGGTGGCGTTGGCGGAAACCGACGCGCAAGCAAGTGCAATGAACAGCAAGGTCTTCTTCATCAAGGACATCCAGAGTGTGGGAAACCAACGGGTCCAGGCGGACCCGGCAGCCCTGTGGGGGCGGTGGATTCAACCACTCTGGTGCTGACTGCCACATCAGAACTGTCTGATTCTCGAAGTGGAGCAGCCTCAATCCGCTGCCGCGTGCCGGATCTGCTGCAGCAGCCACGCCAGGCCGGGGTCGGCATCGAATCGCCTGTGCCAGGAGAGGAAGGCCGTTGTCGAGGCAAAAGGCAGTGGCGGTTCGTGCACGCTCAATTCGAACAACTCGGCGAATGTAGTGCCCATGCGCCGGGGCAGGTTGCAGATGAAGCCGGTCCTGGCCGCGATGATCGGCATCGCGAGGAAGTGCTGGACCACCGCGCCGATGGACCTTTGCAAGCCCCGCTGCGCGAGCATCTGGTCGACGACGGTGCCACGCCGGTCCGCTGTCCGGATGACGACGTGCGGCCTGTCGAGGAAGAGTTCGAGCGGGAAGCGGCGTTTGCCGAGCTTCTCCCGTTTCCAGATCAGCGTGGCCACGTTCACCTCGGCCACGGCCTCGCTGCACACGCCTGAACTCCGGATGGCCTGGGCGTCGATGACGGCGTCGATCTCGCCCGATTCCAGCAGCGGCTGGCCCTGTTCCGCATCCGGGACGGGAACCAGCCGGATCAGGATGCCCGGCGCCTCGCGCCTGATCGCCTCGAGCAACTGTGGTGCGATCGAGAACTCGACCAGATCGCCGCAGCCGATCGCGAACTCACGCCGCGCCAGCGCAGGCGCGAACGGCTCCGATTCCTGCAGCGCAACGCCCAGCTTCGCCAGCGCGTCCGTGACCGGGCCGATCAGGGTTTGCGCGCGTGAGGTCGGCACCAGCCCGTTCCTGCTCTGCACGAACAGTTCGTCGCCAAGCGCATCGCGAAGGCGTCTGAGCGCATGGCTGACTGCCGGCTGCGTCAATGCGAGGCGATCGCTCGCGCGGGTCACGCTTCGTGTCTCCCACAGGCGCAGGAACACCGCAAGCAGGTTCAGATCGAAGTTGTCGACATTCAGTTTACGCATGCGATGGATTCGGACATTTCATTTTACTTGTGAGCCCTGGCGTTGAGAGATTCAGTCCTGCCCAGCTCAGCATCAGGCGAGGAGACATCGATGACAGGAAGCAGTGCAGTACAGGCCGGCGCGGCCAACGCGGCAAACGCGGTTTCGTTGGGGTGGTTCTGCCCGACGCTCGGAGACACCAGCGCGTTCGGCGATCCTGCCATGACCATCCCGCAGTCGCTCGAGCACTTCGAGCGGGTCACGATAGCGGCGGAGGACGCCGGCTTCGACTACATCCTCGTCCCGGTCACGCCGTTCTGCTGGGACGCGTGGATGGTTGCATCGTTCCTGCTGGCAAGGACAAAACGCATCAAGACATTGGTCGCGATCAAGCCCGGGTACATTCATCCGGTCGCGCAGGCAAAGATGGTCGCCGCGCTGGATCAACTGTCCAACGGACGCGTGCTGCTCAACCTCATCGCCGGCATCAGCGAGAAGGATGCGCGGGCGGAAGGACAGTTCGAATCCAAGGAAGAGCGCTACGCGCAACTGGAGGAAGAAGTCGTCCTCATGAAGCGGCTGTGGACCGAGGAAAGCGTCGCCTTCGACGGTCGCTTCCATCGCGTTGCCGGGCCGCGGATCACGCCCGGCCCCGCGCAGCAACCGCATCCGCCGTTCTTCCTCGGCGGCGGTTCCGAGCAGGCCGCCGAGATCTCGGCCCGGCATTCGAGCGAGCACCTGTTCTGGGGTGATTTCCCCGAGCGCATCGGCGAGGAGATCATGCAGATGAGGGCGCGTGCCGCCAGGTACGGTCGCGAGGACGAGATCCGCTTCTCGATGCGGCTGCAGATCATCTGCCGCGAGACCGAGAAGGACGCCTGGGCAGCCGCGGACAACCTGATTGCGGGCGTCGGTGAAGAAGGCAAGGCGCTGGTCAAGGCGCTGGAGGGTTCCAGCGGCTCGGTGGCCAACCAGCGCCAGCGGGAGCTGTCGAAGACGGTGGGTCGCAAGATGACGCCGCACCTGTGGACCGGCATCACCGAGGTCCGTCCCGGCGCGGGCGTGGCGGTGGTGGGCGATCCCTCGCAGGTGGCAAGGCAACTGCAGGATTTCATCGACGTCGGTTGCAGCGGATTCTGCCTGTCGGGCTACCCGCATCACGAGGAAGCCGAGCGCTTCGGTCGCCTGGTGATGCCGCTGTTGACCGCTCGCGGCTGATCGCCCCAGGAGACCGACATGACCTCCTCCGACTCCAGCTTCGATTCAACCTTCGACTCCAGGGAATTCCGTCGCGCGCTTGGGGCGTTCACCACGGGTGTCACGATCGTGACCACGCGCGGCCCGGCAGGCAACGACTGCGGCCTGACCGCCAACAGCTTCAACTCGGTATCGATGGATCCACCGCTGGTGCTGTGGAGCCTGGACAAGACGTCCACCAGCCTCGATGCATTCTCCGGCGCCGGCCACTTCGCGGTGCATATCCTGGCCGCGGACCAGGAGTCGACCTCCAACCGGTTTGCGCGCAGCGGCGTCGACAAGTTCGAAGGCATGGATCTGGCGCGCGGTCACGGTGATGTGCCCCTGCTCGACGGCTGCTCGGCCAGGTTCGAGTGCCGGGTTGCCTACAGGTACGACGGCGGCGACCACATCATCTTCGTCGGCGAGGTCGTGGCCTTCGACACCTTCCACCGGCCGCCGCTGATATTTCACGGCGGCAATTACGGCTTGCTGCTGAAGAAGTCCGATGAAGCGGCCGGCGCCGGTGCGGGCATTGGCAACGACTGGCTGGGTTTCCTGCTTGGTCGTGCCTTCTACCAGCTGCTGATGCCGATCAAGAAGAGCCTCGGCGAGCACGGCCTGCGCGACCTCGACTACACCATCCTCACGGTGCTCAGCATGGGCGAGGGGAGGACGATCGACGATCTCGGCAAGCTGGTGGCCATGACCGGTTACCAGATGGGCGAGGCCGACATCGCCGAACTCATCGAGCGCGACCTGGTGAGCGTCGTGAGCACGGACGGAGGTGGCGAGGCGGTGGTGTGCTTCACCGACGACGGCCGCCGCTACGCGATGGAGTTGCTTGCATTCGGCAAGTCGGCCGAGGGCGATGCCGTGCGCGACCTCGACCATCGCGAGGCCCAGGTGCTGAAGATGCTGCTCCGGCGCGTGATCGGCTCCACCGCGGGCGGGCTCCCCGACTGCTGGCGCAAGGACCGGTTCTGGCGAGATGACAACATCTGGCGCGAGGAGATCGCTGTGGCTGAAGGAAGCAGCTGACACCCGGACCGGCACACAGGCGACATTTTCCAAGGATGGAACGACATGCGTACTTCGGGCAATCTGGCGCTCATGCGTCGCGCAACGTTGTCGATGGCCGTGGTGATCGCCCTGCTCGATCTCCCCCTCGCCCATGCCATCGATTTCCAGAACGGCGAACTTGAGGGCAGCTTCGACACCACGGTTTCCTATGGTGCTTCGGTGCGCGGCCATGGGCGAGATCCGCAGCTGGCAGGCAAGGCGACGATCAATCCGCTGATCGGGCGGCAGAACGTCACGCTGGGGGCGTCGTCATTTCCTGGCAGCCCCGCGCAGGTGGCCGCGCCTGGCAGTTTTTCTGTGAACCGCGACGACGGCAACGGCAAGTACGACAGGGGCGACCTGATCTCCAGCGCGCTCAAGGTCACCTCCGAACTGAGTCTGGAGTGGCGTGGATGGGGCGCGTTCACGCGCGCCACCTGGCTCCACGATTTCCAGAACGACGACCGCCAGGACCTGACCCGTATCGCGCGCAGCCGCGTCGGCGAGCGCTTCCGCGTCCTCGATGGTTTCGTCTACAGGGACTTCGGCTACGGCGAGGGCAAGACGGCCAGCGTGCGCGTGGGACGCCAGGTCGTGAGCTGGGGCGAGAGCACCTTCATCAGTAACGGCATCAACGTGATCAACCCGGTCGACCTGTCGGCGTTGCGCGTGGCCGGCGCTGAGCTGAAGGAAGCATTCCTGCCGGTGCAGTCGCTGTGGGCGTCGTTCCAGGTGACCGACAATCTCTCGATCGAAGGTGTCGTGCTGGGCGAGTTCGAGGAAATCGAGGTCGATCCGTCCGGGACGTATTTCAGCAGCAACGACTTCGCCTCTCCCGGTGGCACCTACGCGATGCTCGGGACGGGCACGGTGCCGCAGCCGGTCGACAATCCCGAGCTGTATTCCCGGGTCTGCAACGGCACTGCCGATGGCTGGGCGCAGAGCGATCGCGTCGGCGCCTACGCGGACACGTTGCGCGCCCGGTTGCCGGCGGGCACGTCCGACGCGGTGATCCGCCAGCAGGCACTGGCGCTGGTTGGTACCGGTTGCGCGGCCTCTTACCGGCGCGGGCCCAACAACAATGCCAGCGACAACGGCCAGTTCGGCGCCGCCACACGCTGGCTGGTGCCGGAACTGGGCGATACCGAATTCGGCTTCTATTACCTGCGTTACCACAGCCGGTTGCCGCTGATCTCCGGTTACGCCGCCAGCGCGGCGCCCGCCACCACGCCCGGTTCGCGCGGGTTCGGCGCGCCGGTGCGCGGCGCCAGCGTCATCGTCGAATATCCCGAGGGCATCGATCTGTATGGCCTGAGCTGGAACAGCAACCTGCCGCTGGGCGTTGCGTTCCAGGGCGAGGCGAGCTACCGGCCGAACCTGCCGCTGCAGTACGACGACGTCGAGCTGCTGCTGGCCACGCTGTCGCCGCTGACACCGCCCGGCAGCCCGGTTCCGCCTGCGGCGCGGTTCGTCAGCCAGCTCGGGCAGTTCTCCGCGGGGCAGTACGTCCGCGGCTGGGGGAGGTATGAGGCCAGCCAGCTGCAGTCGACATTCACCAAGGTATTCGGCGAAGTGTTCGGCGCCGACCAGATCGCGCTGGTCGGCGAGATCGGCGCAACGCTGATCAACAACCTGCCGGACCGGTCGCGCCTGCGCTTCGAAGGGGAGGGCACCGACACCGGCGGTGGCTGCGCCATTGCCGACGTCGGCACGTTCGGTTCGCCGGATCCGCGAACCGGAAGCACGCCACTGATTCCAGGCACGGGCCTGTCCACGCCCGGTTGCCTGCGCAATGCACAGACCTTGCCCGGCGCCGGACTGCCCACGGATTTCTCGTGGGGATACCGCGTCGCCGCGCGCGCCGACTTCAACTCGGTGCTGGGCGGTCCGGTCAACCTGGGGCCGCGCATCGGCCTCAACCACGACGTCCAGGGCACCACGCCCGGGCCAGGCGGCAACTTCCTGGAGGGGCGCATGTCGCTGACCGTGGGCATGGAAGCCAACTACCTCAACCGCTGGGTCCTCGACATCAGCTACACCGCCTTCGGTGGCGCCGAACCCTACAACCAGACTTCCGATCGCGACTTCGCGTCGGCCAGCGTGAAGTACTCATTCTGATGGGAGACACCGCGATGAGCATCAATCTTCGGAAGTCGAGCGCACTTTGCGCGGCATTTGTCGGGGGCGGCCTGCTGGTGCTGGGCGCGGCCTTTGCCGCGACGCCCATGGGGGCCGAACAAGGCGCGAACGCAGACGGTTCCATACCGCCGTGGACCGGTGGCCTGGCCAAGCCTCAACCCGGCTATCAGCCACGCCGCCACCATCCCGATCCGTTCGCCTCCGAGAAACCGGTCCTGCAGATCACCGCGGCCAACGCCGACAAATACCAGGACCGGTTGTCGCCGGGCTTGCGGGCGATGCTGGCGCGCTACAGGAGTTATCGGGTCGACGTCTACCCGAGCCACCGCACGGCCGCGTTTCCGCAGTGGGTATACGACGCAACGGCGAAGAATGCTGCTGCCTGCAAGCGGGTCGGTGACAGCGCCGGTGTGCAGGGCTGCACCGGCGGCGGCATTCCCTTTCGCGCGCCCAGCACCGGCGCCGAGGCGGTCTGGAATCACAAGCTCAAGTACCGCGGCTTCTCCTCGCAGATCTTCGACAACCAGGCTCCGGTCACGGCCGGCGGCACTTACAACCTGGTGCGCATCCGCGAGGACCTCCTGGTGCCGTACGACAAGCAGGGAAGCACCTCGGACACCATCAACAACGTCGGTTCGTACTTCAAGCAGGAAGTCCTCGGGCCGGCGCGCCTGGCCGGGCAGGTGATCCTGGTGCACGACTCCATCAACGATGCGGTCTCGCCGCGCCAGGCCTGGGTCTACAACCCGGGCCAGCGCCGCGTGCGGCGCGCGCCCAACATCGCCTACGACAACCCGGCGACGGCATCCGACGGCCTGCGCACCAACGACATGTACGACATGTTCAACGGTGCAATGGACCGGTACGACTGGAAGCTGGTCGGCAAGAAGGAAATGTACGTGCCCTACAACGCCTACCGGGCCAAGCTGAGCAAGCTCGACGAACTGGTGCGGCCGGGCCATTTCAATCCCGACAAGCTCCGCTACGAGCTGCACCGGGTCTGGGTCGTGGAAGCCACGCTGAAGCCGGGAATGCGCCATATCAATCCGCGACGCACGTTCTACCTGGACGAGGACAGCTGGCAGATCCTGCAGGTGGACCATTACGACGGTGCGGGAAAGATCTGGCGTTACTCGGAGGCGCTGCCGATCCAGTACTACGAGGTGCCGCTGTTCTGGACCGGTGCGGACGTGCACTACGACCTGAAGTCCGGACGCTACAACGCCGTGTTCCTCGACAACGAAGACCGACCTCGTGACTTCACGCACCAGACCAGCCCGGCTGCCTATTCGCCCCAGAACCTCCGCGCTTCTGGCGTGCGCTGACAACAGGAACCTGCATGTCGCATCCGTGTCCGCGCCTGCGCGCGCCGTTGCTGGTGCTCGTCGGAGCGCTTGCCCTGCCCACCGGCGCGACCGGTCCGTTGTCCGATCCGGCCTTTCTTCCTGCCGACGTCACAAGGCATGGCGAGGGTGCGCTCCTGCTGGATGCCGGCCTCGTCGGCCACGCCTATGTCGCGGTAGGTGAGCGCGGGCTGGTACTGCTGTCTGGCGACGGGCAGGCCTGGCGACAGGCCGTGCGGGTTCCGACCCGCAGCACGCTCGTCGCGATCGCTTCGGTCGGTGACTCGGTGTGGGCTGCGGGCCATGACGGGGTGATCGTGCACTCCAGCAATGCCGGCCGAAGCTGGGTCCGCCAACGTGCGGCGCCCTGGACGGCGGACGACGCCGATCCTGCCCACGGCACGCCGGTGCTGGACCTGTTGTTCGTCGACGCCCGCCACGGATTCGCAATCGGCGCCTATTCGCTGCTGCTGGAAACGCACGATGGCGGCAGGACCTGGGTGACGCAGACGCTGCCGGGCGGTGGCGACGATACGCAGGCCGCACAGCCGGTGGTCTTGGCGGTACCGACGGCACCCGCAACCGCCGACTGGGTCTTCAGCGACGACCAGCTCGAGCTGGGCGACGAGAGTGACCCGCACCTCAACGCAATCGCCCGTACCGGCTCAGGTGGCCTGGTGATCGTGGGCGAACGTGGCAGCGTCTACCGCTCCCGCGATGACGGCGCCACATGGGTGCGCGGCAAGCTGCCGTACAACGGCTCGATGTTCGGCGTGATCGGCTGGTCAGGTGAGCATGTGCTTGCCTTTGGCATGCGCGGGAAAGTGTTCGAATCCCGCGACCTGGGCACAAGCTGGACGGCGGTCGAGTCCGGTGTCGCCACGGCACTGATGGGCGCAGTCGCACTGCCCGAGGGCGGCGCGGTGCTGGTCGGCGCCGATGGTGTGGTGCTGCGGCGCGATCGCGGCGACGCCGGCTTCCGTCGACTGACACACACCGTCAGGACCGGCGAAACGCCGACGCTGGCCGCAGCGCTGCCGGTTGCCGGCAATGCGGTCCTCGTCTTCGGCGACCGCGGCGTCGGCCGTGTGGCAATGACGGTCCCGGCGCCATGACCGGCAAGCGCAGGGGCGACAGCATGCATGACAACCATACCCCGCACGGCCGCTTCAGCCGGCTTGCCGAACAGTGCGTCTTCGGTGCCCGCCCGCTGATCCTGCTGGCTTTCGCCGCCATCACGCTGGCGATGCTGTACTTCGCCAGCCAGCTGAAGGTGGATGCCGGGTTCAAGAAGCAGGTCCCGCTGCAGCACGAGTACATGCGCACGTTCCTCGAATACGAGGGCGAGTTCGGCGCGGCCAACCGTGTCCTGGTCGCGGTGATGGCGAAGGACGGCAGGATGTTCACGCCGGACTTCTTCAGCACGCTCGAAGGCGTGACCGCCGACGTGATGGCCATGGAAGCCACCGATGACGCGCGCGTGCGATCGCTCTACACGCCCAACGTGCGCTTCGTCGAAGTGGTGGAGGACGGCTTTGCCGGCGGCAACGTGGTACCCGATACCTTCGATGGGACGACCGCCACGGCGGAGCAGTTCCAGGTCATCCGCGACAATATCCTCAAGGCGGGCATCCTCGGCCGCCTGGTGGCCAGGGACTGGTCGGGGGCCATGGTCTGGGCGGACCTGGTTGCGGAGGATTCCGGCCCGGGACTGGACTACCAGGCAGTCGCCGGGCAACTGGAGGCGATCCGCAGCAAGTACGAGAAGGCAGGCGTCACGGTCCACATCATCGGTTTCGCCAAGGTCGTGGGCGATATCGCCGACGGTGCGCGCTCGGTGATCAAGTTCTTCGCTGTCACGGTCGGGCTGACCTGGCTGCTGCTGTTCCTGTATTCCACGTCGGTCAAGCTCGCCTCACTCACCGTGGCCTGCGCCCTGGTCGCCACCGTCTGGATGCTGGGTGCGTTGCGCCTGTTCGGCTTTGGCATGGATCCGATGAACATGCTGACGCCGTTCCTGATCTTCGCCATCGCGGTCAGCCACGGCGAGCAGATGATCAACCGCTTCCGTGGCGAGCTGTTCTTCGGCGGCCTGGAAGACGGCACCACCGATGAATTGCGCTGCCGCCGCGGCGTGCCGGCGGAGCAGGCCGCGCGACGTGCATTCCGGGCGCTGCTGGTCCCCGGTGCGGTGGCGCTGGCCGCCGGCTGTATCGGCTTCGCCGCGATCCTGGTGATCCCGATCCGGATCATTCATGAGCTGGCGATCACGGCAACGGTCGGGGTCGCGATCATCGTGTTGACCGACCTGGTGCTGTTGCCGGTGCTGCTCAGCCACACCCGCCTGGGCAACCTGGAGCGCAAGCGCGAGTACCGGCTGCGCCAGCTGACCCGCTTCGATCGGGTCTGGGCACTGCTGGCGCGGCTGAGTCGTCCGCTGCCCGCAGCGGTGGTGATCGTGCTGGGCGTGGCGATCTGGTTCGCGGCCGAAAAGCGCGGCGACGAGGTGAAGATCGGCGATTCCGAGCCGGGTGTGGCCGAGCTGAGACCGCAGGCGCGCTATAACCAGGATGCGCGGCTCATCGCCGACAGGTTCGCGCTGAGCATCGACATCCTCAACGTCATCGCCGAAGCGCGGCCGAATGCCTGCACGCTCAGTTTCAAGGCCATGGACCTGATCGACCGCTTCGCCTGGCACATGGGCACGGTGGACGGCGTGGAGCAGGTGATCGCCCTGCCGATGGCGGCCAAGATCGTCAACGCCGGCTGGCACGACAGTTCGGTGCGCTGGCGCGTGCTGCCGCGCGACCCCGACAGCCTGCGCGTGGCGACACAGGGATTCGAAACCGATTCCGGCCTGCTCAACGCCGACTGTTCGGCCATGCCGGTATCGATATTCCTGAGCGACCACCGCGCCGAGACCATCGACCGCGTCATCGCGGCCGTGCGCGGGTTTCGCGAGCGCAACGGTGCCGCTGCCGGCAGCGACGTGAACCTGCGCGAGAAGCTGGCAGCCGACGCCAGGGCCGCCGAGGCGCGAGGGCAGGCGTTCAGCAGCGACGAGGTCAATCTTCGTCTTGGCACCGGCCATATCGGCGTTGCCGCGGCGGTCAACGATACCGTGCGCGCGGTCGAGCACCGCATCCTGTACCTGCTGTATGCGGCGGTATTCCTGATGTGCCTGGTGTCGTTCCGCAGCGCACGCTCGGCACTGTGCATCGTGTTGCCGCTGGTGCTGGTGACCGAACTGGGCCACGCACTGATGGTGCAGCTGGGCATCGGCATGAAGATCAACACCCTGACGGTGGTGGCGCTGGGCGTGGGCATCGGCGTGGACTACGCGATCTACCTGTTTGCTCGCATGGCGGAGGCGATGCGCGGCGGCAAGACCGTCGGCGAGGCCTACTTCGTGGCGCTCAAGACCACCGGAGTGGCGATCTTCTACACCGCGTTGACGCTGGCGCTCGGAGTGGCGCTGTGGATCTTCTCCGACCTGAAGTTCCAGGCCGACATGGGGGTGATGCTGACCTTCATGTTCGTCGTCAACATGGTCGCGGCGATCGTGTTCCTGCCGGCGCTGTGCCGGTGGCTGCTCAGGCCGCTGGAGCGCGACGACCGGGGGGAACCTGCGCAGCCGGCCCGTTGACGGCTGCGCCATTCAGTCCGACGCGATGTCTCAGTCCAGTGTGGTGTCGGCCTTGCCGAGGAACGCACGCATCAGCAGGCGCTGCACGCGGGTTCCATAAGGCGGATGGAACAACTGCGTCGGAAAGAAGCGGTGACGCTTGAACACGGTCCTGGCGTGGGAGAGCTCGCGGAACCCTTCGACGCCGCGATAGGTGCCCATGCCCGAGTTGCCGATTCCGCCAAAAGGGGCGTCGTGGTTCATCACGTGCCAGCCCCAGTCGTTGATGGTGACGCCGCCAGAGTGGGTCCGCTGCAGCAACCGTTGGCGCGCCTGCGGATCGTGGCTGAAGCAGTACAGGGCCAGGGGGCGTGGACCGGCGTTGATGTGGTCGATGGCTTCATCGAGGTGGTCGTAGGCAACGACCGGTAGGATCGGCCCGAAGATTTCCTCGCTCATCAGCCGCATGTCCGGCCGGACGCCAGTCACGATGTGCATCGGCATCTGCCGGCCCCGGTCGCCGTCGTCGTCGCCGCAGACGGTGATCCGCGCGCCTCGGGCGCGAGCATCCTCGAGCAGCGAGAGAATCCGCGCGTGCTGGCGTTCGCTGGCGACACTGGTGTAGTCGTCATTGCCCGCGGTGCGGCTGCCGAACATCGAGACGAACGCGTCTCTTGCGGCGCCGACGAAGGCCTCGACGCGCTCGCGCGGCACCAGCGCATAGTCCGGCGATACGCAGATCTGGCCGCAGTTGGTCGCCTTGCCATGGGTGATGCGCGCCGCGGCGTCTGCCAGCGGGTAGTCGCGCATGACCACGGCCGGCGATTTGCCGCCCAGTTCCAGGGTCACCGGCGTCAGGTTCGCCGCCGCGGTGCGCATGACCGTCCGCCCCACCGCAGGCGAACCGGTGAAGACGATATGGTCCAAGGGTAGCGACGTGAACTCGTTCGGGTCGAGGAGTTCCTCACCGACCATGGCGACCTGGCTTTCGTCGAATGCCGCGGCCAGCATTTCCTGCAGCACCGCGTTGGTGTGGGGCGTCGCTTCGGGCATCTTGATCATCACGCGGTTGCCAGCAGCCAGCGCCATGGCCAATGGACCCAGCGACAGGTAGAGCGGGAAATTCCACGGTGTGATCACCCCGACGACGCCCTTGGGCTGGTAGTGCACCCGCAGGCTGTTGGTCAGGAACAGCAGTTCGGTCGAACGGCGACAGGGCTTCATCCACCGCCGCAGGCGCGAGAGCGCGTGGTTGATCTCGAGCGTGGTGCCGAGGATGTCCAGCATCTTGGACTCGGCCGGGGAACGCGAGCCGAAATCGCGGCTCATCGCCGTTGCGAGCACGTCCTGGTAGCGCAGCAGCTGGCGCTTCAGCGCCAGCAGGTGGTGACGGCGCTCGGCAATGCCCGGGTAGGGGTGGGCCGCGAATGCCGCTCGCTGGCGATCGAAAAGGCTGGCGAGTCGGCAGGCCGGCGTTGTCGAATGACGGTCATGGCGATCGTACATGAGAGGCCGCCTTTGCCTACTGCGCAGGCAGGTTTTGGTCGAACCGGTCGGTGTTGGCGGAGCTGAGGGTCCAGGGTTGCGCCGACAGGCACCAGAGTTCGACCTGCGGCCGGACCCAGGAAGGATCGTTGAGCGTGCCAGCCTTGATCACGGCCATCCCCGGCATCGAATCGAGCACGGTGTGGATTGGCGAACCGCAGCGCCGGCAGAAATGCCGCCGTACCGGCAGGCCGCTGTCGCCGACGTCGTCGAACGTGGCCAGCGAGTTTCCCTCCAGCCGCAGCGTCGCCATGGGGACCACCACGTTCACCGAGAACGCGCTGCCGGACTGTTTCTGGCAATGGGTGCAGTGGCAGGTCGCCACCACTGCCACCGGACCATCGCTTTCGTAGCGAACGCTTTCGCACAGGCATGCGCCCTTGATCATCTGCATTTTCCGGTTCCTCTCGTTGGAAGGGTTGGAGTTGGGGTTCAGGTACTCGACAGCACGTGCGCGTAGCGGCGGCGCAGGTCCACCTTCTGGACCTTGCCGGTGGCGCCGAGCGGCAGGCTGTCGACGAAGATCACCTCGTCGGGCAGCCACCAACGGGCGACCCGGTCGGCCAGGAACTGGAGAATCGCTGCCTTGTCGATTTCCTGGCCCGGCTGCTTCACCGCGCACAACACCGGTCGTTCGTCCCATTTCGGATGGCGGACGCCGATCACCGCCGCCAGGGCGATGGCGGGGTGGCCCATGGCGGCGTTCTCCAGCTCGATCGAACTGATCCATTCGCCGCCTGACTTGATCACGTCCTTGACCCGGTCGGTGATCTGGACGAAGCCGTCCGCATCGATCGTGGCGATGTCGCCGGTGGCGAACCAGCCATCGCGCAGCAGGGGCGTGTCGGACCTGAAGTACGCGGATGCGACCCAGGGGCCGCGCACCAACAGTTCACCGGCGGCCTTGCCGTCGCGAGGCAACGCGTCGCCCTCGCCGTCGACGATCTTCAGCTCGACCCCGAACACGCAGCGCCCCTGTTTGCTGCGCAGCGCGTACTCCCGGTCCGCGCTCATGCCGGCGTGCTTTGCCAGTGGCACGCCTTGCGTGCCCAGCGGACTGGTCTCGGTCATGCCCCAGCAATGGCGAACTTCGACATCGAACGATTCGGCGAACGTGCGGATGAGCGACTCCGGCATCGCCGAACCGCCGACCGCGGAGCGGCGCATGGTGGTCGGACGCACGCCGTTGCTCTGCATGTACTGGGCCAGGCCGAGCCAGATCGTCGGTACTCCGGCGCTGCAGGTCACCTGTTCACGTTCGATCAGCGCGAACAGGCTCGCGCCGTCCAGGTGCGGGCCGGGCAGCACCAGCTTGCAGCCGTTCATCGGGGCGGCGTAGGGAATGCCCCATGCATTGACGTGGAACATCGGCACGACCGGCATCACGCAGTCCCGCGCCGACAACGACAGCGAGTCGGGCAGGCCCAGGGCGAAGCTGTGCAGCAGGGTCGACCGGTGCGAATACAGGACGCCCTTGGGCAGGTCGGTCGTGCCGGAGGTGAAGCACAGCGCGCTGGCCGTGCGTTCGTCGAACACGGGCCACTCGAACGCATCGTCGTGCGCATCGAGCAGCGCTTCGTAGCACAGCAGGTTGGGCAGGCTCGAATGCGCAGGCATGCTGGCCACCGGCCCCATCAGTACGAACGCGCCGATGGCGGGGCATTGCGCGGCCACTTTCTCCAGCAGCGGCAGGAAACTGCTGTCGAACAGCACGATGCTGTCCTCGGCGAGGTTGAGGATGTACGCCAGCTGTTCCGGGTGCAGTCGCGGATTGCAGGTATGCAGGACCGCGCCGCTGCCGGAGACGGCGAAGTAGGCCTCGAGGTGGCGATGGTTGTTCCAGGCGAGCGTCGCCACCCGGGAGCCATGGCCCATGCCGAGGCCTGCCAATGCCCTGGCGAGGCGGCGGGCGCGCGCGGCCAGATCGCGATAGGTGTAGCGCAGGACCGTGCCGTCGATTTCGCGCGACACCACTTCGACGTCGGCGAACTGGCGCTGCGCATGCTCGAGAAGGCCACTGATCAGCAGCGGACGGTCCATCATCAAACCAAGCATTCGTGTCTTCCTGGGGGAAAGGGGGCGATGTGGGCAGGCGATCGCGATCAGCGACTGGCGTTCGTCGCGGCGGCTGCGTTCGGCGGGAGCTCGATTGCGGCCTCCCATGCGGCGGCGTTGTCGAGCGTCCGGCGATAGCCGCGGACGCCGCTGCGGAACAACACGATCGCCACCACGCCCGAGGCCACGAAGATGGCCAGCATCGAGAACTTGATCGCCTTGGGGTCGTCCAGGACGTAGTCGGTGAGTGCGCCGACCGCGACTGGCCCCAGGCCGGCGCCGATCAGGTTCAATCCACCGGTGTACAGCGCTGTCAGCTGTGCGCGGATGCGGCCGGGCGCGATCTGCGCGATGGCCGCAGGGCCGGCGCCGAAGAGGAAGAACGAAAAGCCGGCGCTCAAGACCAGGAAAATCACTGCGAGGTCCGCGCCTGGCGCCAGCACCATCGCGCTGGCCACCGTGGTCAGGCCAATGGCAGCGGTCAGTGCCACGCGCAGGTAACCGTGGGCGATTCCCTTCCTGCGCCAACGGTCGCCCAGCCATGTGCCGAACAGGGCGCCGGCGGGCCCGGTAATCGCCAGTGCCAGGCCGAATACCTTGCCGATCTGCGGGTAGGTCCAGCCGAACTCGCGCACGAAGAAAGTCGGAGCCCAACCGGCCCACGCGTAGACGCCGGTGTAGAAGAATCCGGCGCCGACGAACAGCGAAACGACGGTCCGTGCGTTGGCGCCGAGGTAGGTCAGGACCGCCGCAACGGGTACTTCGGGCGCAGTGGCTGTCGCCACCGGGTTCGCCCCGCGCTTGCGTTTCCTCGGTTCGGGAATGGTGAGCATGACCGCGGCGACGATGACGCCGGGAAGCCCGACGGCGATGAACGTGGCCCGCCACGGTTCGATGGCTCCGAGCAGTGGCAGCACCGGCTGCGACGCGGTGTAGGCGGCCAGCAGCAGGCCACCGGCGATCAGGCCGATGCCGGAGCCCAGCGGTCCGGCCGCTCCGAACACGCCCATGGCGCGCCCGCGCTCGCTGCCGGAGAACAGGTCCGCCAGCAGCGACACCGCGCCCGGCAGCAGTACCGCCTCGCCGACGGCGACGGCGATGCGTGCCAGCAGCAGGTGCCAGTATTCGCCGGCGAGTCCGCCCGCGGCCGTGGCCACGCTCCAGATCGCGATTCCGATGGCGATGATCCAGCGCCGATCGCCACGATCGATGACGCGCGCAATCGGCAGGCCGGCCACTGCGTAGAAGGCGGCGAACGTGAAGCCGTGCAGCAGGCCGATCAGTGTGTCGTTGACGCCCAGCGATTGCTGGATCGGATCGACCAGCAAGGTGAGGATCTGCCGGTCCATGATCGAGAAGATGTAGGCCACCAGCAGCACCCCGACCGCGTACCACGCACGGCCGCTGCTGATGCTTGTGTCATTGCCGCGGCCGCTTGCCGCCTCGGCGGTGCAGGTCACGCGATGCAGTGGCTCGTGGGGCTAGGCGAAGCCGCCTTGGCGGTGTCTGCGTTCGCAAAGCGGGGAATGCTGGCCAAGGGTTGGTCCTGACAGGAGGTCAGGATCGAATCTCGCAGCCCGTCTGCGCCTGCGTAAAATGAATTGTGCGAATCCTGGCCATGCGCCGAAGTAATGCCGGATGGCGCTGCGGCGCCGGCTATGCCGCCGGTTGCCTGGCCACCGGCTGGGTCGGCGTCGGGATGCTGGTCCCTGACGACGACGATGCATGGGCGCGGTCAGCCGAAGGTGCCAGCAGACGCCCGTAGCGATCGAGCAACTGCGCGCCGATCGCGTCCCAGCCGTAGCGTTGCTCGGCGAGTTGCCGCGCCGCCGCAGCCATGCGCGCGACCTTGTCCGGCGAGTCCATCAGCGTCACCACGGCGGCGGCGAAACTGCCCGCGTCGTCGGCGAACAGCGCGCTCTCGTCGTGGCGCAGGGCGATGCCCTCGCTGCCGATGGTCGTGGTCACGATCGCCTTGCCCAGCGCCATCGCCTCGAGCACCTTCAGCCGCGTGCCGCTGCCGGCGCGCAATGGCACGACATAGACCGCGGCCTCGTGCACGTGCGGACGCAGGTCATCGACGAAGCCGGCCAGCCGGACGTTTGTCGCGACAGGTTCGGGCACCTGGAAGCCATCGGCCTTTCCGACCAGGACGAACTGCGCGTCCGGACGTGCCGCGAGGATCTTGGGGAACACCGATTGCAGGAACCAGTCGACGCCATCGCGATTGGGAAACCAGCCCATCTGGCCGACGAACACCAGACGCCGCGGATCGGGCGCATCGGCTGCAGGCCGGTTGTTGTCGAGGTCGACGCCGTTGGCGATGACTTCGACGTCACAACCTGGCGCCAGCTCGCGCAGCGACTGCGCGTCCGGATCCGAGCAGGCGAGGATCGCATCGGCGCGCAGGCACGCGGCGC
Source organism: Lysobacter sp. TAF61 (assembly GCF_052113485.1). Lineage (NCBI taxonomy): Bacteria > Pseudomonadati > Pseudomonadota > Gammaproteobacteria > Lysobacterales > Lysobacteraceae > Lysobacter > Lysobacter sp. TAF61. The sequence goes on along the minus strand of NZ_JBFRDH010000001.1, from coordinate 504,131 downwards.
GCTCGAAGGCGCGAAGCGGCGCCACCTGCGTCGACAGGAACGCGCGCGCGGCCAGGCCCGGTTCGATCTGCGCACGCTTGGCCAGCAGATGGTGTTCGACATTGTGGGCGTTGAGGGCGACCGGCACGCCAGCCGGCACGCAGTCGGCGTGCGCCATCAATGGCAGCATGTCGAAGTGGACCAGGTCGGCATCGCGTGACAGTTCGGCCAGGCGCCGGCGAAGCGCTGGCGAGTCGTACTTGGCGGCCAGGAATGGCGATCGTGTCAGCGTTCCGCGCAACAGGGCGGCTGCCAGCGCCGGGCGCGAATGTTCGCTGGCGATCGGGAAGGTCTCCAGCCGCGCCAGCACGTCGCGCAGTGGGCCGGCCTCGTCGAGCGTGTCGTCGCGGCGCAGGAAGCTGAGCAGGGTGACCTCGTGCCGGGAAGCCAGTGCCTTGAGCAGGTGCCAGGCGCGCAGCTGGTGACCCTCGCGCGGAGGGTAGGGCAGGCGGCTGGTCAGGGCGAGGATGCGTGCCATGGCGCGTCGGTGAGTGCGGCTCAGTGCTTGCGCCACAGGCGCGACGGACCCGCCAGCGAGGCGGGGAGCGACAGCAGCGCGGCCAGGTTGAGCATCACGAAACCGCTCGCCGCAGGCAGCAGCGGCAAGCGCGCCGCCAGCTTCGGCAGGCCCAGGCCGATCATCGCGCCTGCATAGCCCAGCAACTGCGCGTAGAACGCCCAACGGTAGAACGGTGACGGCGCCAGCGCCGACGAGACCAGTGCCAGCAACAGCGCCCACGGCACCAGCAGGCGCAGGAACTTGTGCGAGAACCAGGCGAAGAACACCGGGTTGGAAAACGGGTTCATCAAGGACGGCATGCGCGCCAGCAACTGCCAGTTGCCGGCCAGGGTGCGCAGCTTGCGGTGGAACTCCTCGTCGGCACTGGTGCTGGCGTGGTCGTGCGCGATCGAGCTGCGCGACATCCAGACCTGGTGCCCGGACCACAGCACCTGCAGCGGCATCCACATGTCATCGAGCACGGTGCCGGCGGGGATCGGCCGGAACAGGTCGCGACGGATGGCGTGGATGGCGCCGGTGACGCCGTGCAGCCAGCCCAGCCGCGCCTCGTCGCAGCGCAGGCGCTTCTCCATGCGCCAGTACAGGCCGACGCCCTCGGTGGCTCCGCCGCGGTGGGCGGCGGCGATCACCAGGTCGCCGGTCACCGCGCCAACCGCCGGATCGGCGAACGGCGCCACCAGCGCACGCAGCGCACGCGGTGCGAAGCGCTGGCGGACGTCGGTGAAGGCCACCAGTTCGGTTTCGACATTGCGCATGGCGGCATTGATCGCCGCGGCCTTGCCGACGTTGCGCGGCAGCGCCAGCACGCGCACGCGCGGGTCGCCGATGGCGGCAGCGTCGGCGGTGCCATCGCGGCTGCCGTCGCTGACCACCAGCACCTGCAGACGCTGCGCCGGGTAGTCCTGGGCGAGGATGTCGTCGATGCGCGCGGCGATCCGCAGCTCTTCGTCGTAGGCCGCCACGATGACCGTCAGGGCCGGGCAGATCCGCGATTCGAAGGGCACCTGTCCATAGCGCTGCGACAGCAGCGCGACCAGCAACGGGTAGCCGGCGTAGGCATAGGCGACCACGCCGATGCTCAGCCAGAAGACGCTTTCGGCAGTGATCGCCCCTGCCGTCATAGCAGTCGCTCGCGCAGGCGCTGGTAGCCCTGGTTGCCGAGCACGCGCTTGGGCAGGGAGAGTGCCGCGTGACGCGCCTGCAGCAGCCGCGGCGCCAGGCCGTGCCAGCGTACGAGCGCGGCGAAGTCCTGCATGCCCATGGCGCGGGTGATGGCCAGGCGTTGCAGGCAGCGGTCGCCGCGGGCGCGAAGGTTGGGTCCGGGCACGGAGCCGAGCAGGTGCCGGTATCCCAGGCCGTGCGCGGCCTGCAGCTCGCGTTCGCCGCCGCGTCCGCCCGGCAGCGCGATGGCATCGACCGGACGCCGGCTCAGTGCCTGCAGGCGGCAGCGGCTGTCGTCCAGTTCCGACATCAGCGCGGTGGTGTCGAGATCCTCGAGGAAGGCGTGGCTGCAACCGTGCGAGCCGATGCCCATTCCGGCCGCCGCCAACTGGCGGACCTCGTCGGCGGACAGCATCCCGGTTGCGCCGATATAGCCGGTGGTGATGAAGAATTCGGCTTTCATGCCGCGCTCGACCAGCAGTGGCAGCGCCACTTCGACGTTGGTTACATCACCGTCGTCGAAACTGATCACCACCGCGCGATCGCCGCGCTGCTGCATCGCCTCGTCGAGCAGCAGGCAGCGGTAGCCCTGCGCCTGGATCCAGTCGAGCTGGCGCGCGAACCGGTCCGGCGCGACGCTGTACACCGGGTCGAAGCGCCCACGCGAATCGGCGTCGACGTGCAGGCCGTGGTACATCAGGATCGGCAGTCTTGCCGGTCCGTTGGCGGCGCTTGTGGTCACGTCGTCACCCTGGTTGCATGCTGCTGTCGCGGAACGGTTCGGCCGGCTGGCGGCAGCCGCGCAGCCAGCCCAGCAGGCCGCTGGTTTCGCTGAAGAACAGCGCCCTGGACAGGCGCCCGGACGGTGCCAGGAAACGCTCGTCGTGGACGTTGAACCGCATCAGCCGGTAAGGATCCGCGCCGGGGCGGTTGATGCCCTCGATGGAGGTGGTTGCGGTCTCGAAGCCGGCTTCGCGCACCAGCCGCACATCGCGTTCGCCGAAGTCGGCGCTGCCGCCATTGGGGTACGCGAAGTGCCGCGGCGGCATGCCCAGTTCGGAGGTGATGCTGGCATGGGCCAGGCCGATCTCCTCGCGCGCGGCGGTTTCGTCGAGCCGGCTGAGGATGGCGTGGCTGCAGGTGTGGCCGCCGATCTCGATGCCGTTGACGTAGAGCTTGCGGACATCGTCCCAGTCGAGCATCTCGCGGTTCTCGTGCGGGATCGGGCGCGGTCGCGCCTGCTCGCACAGATGATCGACCCAGGCCTCCAGTTCGGCCGGCTCGAGTTCCTTCAGGCGCGCCGGCAGCAGGGCGTAGAGGCGATAGCGGTCGTCGGCCTCGGCGAGGTCGAAATGGCCCAGGCCCAGTCCACCGAGATCGACCTGGTCGCGGCTGCGCGACTCGATCGCGTGGGCCAGGCGGTAGGCCCAGATCGGCTCGCCGCCAATGTGGCCGGTGGCGACGTAGACCACGGCAGGCACATGGCCGAGGCTGGCGTCGATCAGGCCGAGGTTGTCGTGGTAGCCGTCGTCGAAGGTGAGGGCATAGCGCACCCGCTGCGACGCCGCCGGCGAGAGATCGCGTAGCCCTTCGCCCAGGCCCACCAGTGCCTGCTGGCCGCGCAGCCAGCGGATGATCTGGCGCAGGTGGGCGCGCGACATGCTCAGCGGGTAGGGATCGTGCTCATCGCGCAGTCGATGCAGCATGAGGATCACCAGCCCGGCGCCGCTGACGTGGCGGTACAGCCAGTCCACGCCGCTGTAGTGGCTGCACACGGCGAGCAGGTAACGCAGCCAGGAGCGAATCGGAACCGTCATCGCGGGATGTCCTCGGCGGGCAGGTGGCGTGCCTTGACCACGAGCGCCACGTAGGTCCAGAAGTAGGCGACCACCGGGTAGTAGGTGAAGCGGTCGCCGAACAGGTTGCTGATGATCATCGAGATCCAGGCGCCTAGCAGGCCCAGCGCGAGTGCGTATTGCCAGGTGCCGGAGCGCGAGCGCGTGAGCCCGCGCCAGGCCGTGTACAGCAACGACAGCAGCACGCCCAGCAGCATCACCGCACCGATCACGCCGCCTTCGCTGAGGGTGCGGATGTAGAGGTTGTGCGTGTCCTTGCCGTACGGATTGATCTCGCGGTGGTGGAAGGTGTGGAAGCCCGTTCCCGTCACCGGGTGGCGCAGGAAGTTGGCCCACGCGACCTTCCAGTATTCGATGCGCATCTCGGTGCTTTCATCGCGCTGGCCTTCCTCGACCGTGGTGCTGTCGAATCGCTCCACCACCGACGATGGCAACAGGCCCGGCAGGATCGCGGCGGCCAGTACCAGTGGCAGGATCAGCTTCCAGCGGCCGCGCCATACCAGGATCACCGCCACCATGCCGACGATCAGGCTGATGTAGGCGGTACGCGAATAGGCATACAGCACGCCCAGGACCATGCAGGCGATGCCGCCGGCCAGCACCAGCTTCCACTTGCGCGGCAGCCGGCAGGCCAGCAGCAGCGCGAACAGCACGACGGCGACGGTCACGCAGAAGGCGGCGAACTCGTTGGCGCCGAGCAGCGAGAAGGTGCCGCTGATGCGCAGGTCGTCGGTGTAGTGATCGTGGAACACGCTCTGGTGCTGCACCCAGACCACCTTGGCGATGTAGGGCAGCGGCACCAGCATCACCAGCACGATCATCCGCAGTCCCTGCCAGTCGCGCACGCTCATCTGCACCAGGTACAGCATGAACACCGCGATGAGGTGGTCCTTGAGCTGGTTGAAGTGGGTCTCGGTGTCGCTGACGTACTGATAGCCGATCGACAGCGAGAACACGGCGTAGGCGGCGTAGGCCATCACCCAGAAGTTGATCGGCTCGCCGTGCGCCAGGCGTCCGCGGATCATGAACGCCGTTGCCAGCGACAGCACGAACATGACGTTGAGGAAGTTCACGCCGCCGCCGATGTTGGGCAGGTAGCCGGTGGTGATGTTCTGCAGCGGCAACAGGACCAGGAACAGGTACAGCGGGTAGTTGCGCGGTGCACGCGTTGTCTCGGCCGCGCGCGCGATGGCGGCCGCGGCGGGTGCGCTGCCACGGCCGGCCGGTCCGCGGACGATGGCGGCCCGGCCACCCGGAATGTTCTGCCGCAGGGCGCGGGCGGCAAGCGGGAAGCGCGGTTGCGCCGCGTCGCCGCTGCCGCTTCCGCTGGCGTCTGTCGGCGTCGCAGCGCCAGCACCGGCGCGGCGGTTGATCGCGTCAGGACGCACGGCAGTCATGCGTCGTCTCCAGCAGGCGGCAGTACAGGTCCAGATAGCGCGCGGCCATGGCCTGCGCCGAGTGGTGCGCGTCGACGTATTCGCGCGCGGCAAGGTCGCGCCGGCCACGCAGCGTCAACGCTTCGACCAGGGCGGCCTGCAACGCGGCGACATCGCCGGCGGGCACCAGCCTGCCGTGGTCGGAGTGCGCGAGCAGGCGCGGGATGTCGCCCACTGCGCTGGCCAGCACGGGTACTTCGCAGGCCATCGCTTCGAGCACGACCAGCGGCATGCCCTCGTTGAGAGAAGGCAGCACCAGGCAGTCGCTCATGGCGTAGATCGCGGCCATGTCGTCGCGCTTGCCGAGGATATGCAGCTGCCGGCCTTCGAACAGGCCCAGCTGCTGCGCCTGTTCCTGCAGGGCCTCGCGCTCGGGGCCGTCGCCGACCAGCACCAGCACCGCATCCCGGGAGGCCGTGGCCACCGGCGCGAACGCCTGCAGCAGCATCGCCAGGTTCTTCTCGCTGGAAAGGCGCGCGACGGCGGCGAAGACATGCGCGCCTGCCGCGATCCCGAGACGGTCGCGCAGCACCGCCGCGCCGGCGCCGTCGGCGTGCGTGGCCTCGATGCCGTTGTCGATCTGGTGGATCCGCGAACGCGGTACGCCTGCGCGCAGGAGCCGTTCGACCTGCTCTGCGGCGACCACCACCAGCGCATCGAAGCGGCGCAGCAGCGCCAGCTCCAGGCGGGTGTATAGCCGCAACGACGAGGAGCCTTCGACCCAGCCGTGCAGCGTTGCCACCAGCCGCGCAGGTTGCCGGCGCGTGGCCAGCCAGGCGTAGAAGGCGCTCTTGTAGTCGTGACTGTGCACCACGGCCGCGCCGGTCATGGCGATCTGTGCCGACAGTGCGTTGACCGTTGCCGTGTCGATGCGGCCACGGCACGGCAGCAGCACCGATTCCTGCCCGCGCGCCAGGGCGAGGGCATGCAGGGCCTGCTCGCGCATGCGGTAGTTGTTGATGCTGAGCAGGCGGCTGTGCACGCCATGGCTGGCCAGGCCGTCGTTCAATGCCAGCACCATGCGGTCGGCGCCGTACAGGCCGGCACTTGAGCGCAGCTGCAGCGTGGACAGCGCGGCCGCGTTCATGCCGACCTCTGCGTGCGCTGGTTCAGCAGGCGCCGGTAGAGCTGGTCGAATGAGTTGATCATCGCGTCGAGCGAGAATTCGCGCTCGACGCGGCTTCGCGCCGCCATGCCCATGCGCTGGCCAAGCTGCGGCGAACGCACCAGGGCCTGCATCGCCGCGGCCAGCGAGATCGGATCCCGCGGCGGTACCAGCAAGCCGCTGGTCTCGTGCTGGACCAGGTGGAGGTTGCCGCCGACGGCCGTGGCGATGACCGGCAGCCCGCAGGCCATGGCCTCGAGGATGGCGTTGGACATGCCTTCGCTCGACGATGCCAGGATCAGCGCGTCCATGGCCGGCAGGATCGCCTCGACGTCCTCGCGGAAACTCAGCAGCACCACGGCATCGGCAACGCCAAGGGCCTGCATCCGCTCCTGGACCGGCGCCAGCAGCGGGCCATCGCCGACGAGCAGCAAGCGCGCCTGCGGATTGCCGCGGTGGAGCTGGGCGAAGGCGTCGATCAGGTCGACATGGCGCTTGACCGCCGTCAACCGTGCCACGCAGCCGAACACCACCGCGTGCTGCTCCAGTCCAAGCGCCCGCCGCGCGTCCTGACGCGCCTGTGCGGTTGCCGGGTGGAAACGGCGGGTGTCGACCCCGTTCGGGATCCAGGTCATCTGCAGCGAGTCGAGCCGCTCGCCCTGGGCCAGGCCCGACAGGATCTGCCGCGCCGGCGCCACCACCGAGTTGAAGCGGACGTTGAGGTGGCGGAACACCTGCTGCAGGCGCTCGCTCTTCTTGAAGCCCATGTCGCGACGATTGGAGATGTACACCGTGCCGGCGTTGCGGGGCATCAGGGCGTTGAGCAGATCGGCCTTCTCGTGCTGCGACTGCACGATGTCGAAATGCTCGGCGCGCAGCAGCGCACGCAGCGCCAACCATGCACGCAGGCCGGTGCGATCGTAGACCGCATGCACCGGCAGCGATTGCAGGCGCACGCCCGCCAGGCGCGTGGAGACCTGGCCGGGCAGGGGCATGTGGTCGGCATGCAGTTGCACCAGGGTGACGCGGTACTGGTCGCGCGGCAGGCGCGTGGCCAGGTTCTGCAGGAAACGCTCGCTGCCGCCCGGCGCCAACACCGGGGTGTCGGTCAGCAGCAGCAGGCGGATTCGCCGGTCCTGACGACCGGCGATCGCCGCTTCAGCGGGTATAGCGAACGCTGAAGATGGCGGCATTCTCGTCATAGCTGGCTTCTGCAAGGTTGCTGTCGCGCTCCTGGTGGCGCAGGTCGAAGGACACGCTCCAGTTGCCGGTCAGCAACTTGGTCAGTCCCAGATAGATGGCGAAGTCGTCGTCGTCGCGATCGAACGAGTCGAAGCTGCGGTAGCCGCGAGACAGCAGGAGGTTGGTGTACAGGGTCGGCTGGAAGCGGTAGGTCATGCCCACGCCGACGCCGTAGCTGCCTTCGCTCTCCATGGTCGGGTCGACGTAGTCGTTGTTCTCGTAGTACGGGCGGACCTCGAAGTCCCAGCGCTCGCCGGTGAAGCGGTAGCCAAGCTCGAATCGACGCTGCTGGTAGACGTCGGGGATGACGTTGAGTTCGTCGGTCTGTTCGCCGATGGGCGGCCCGCCGATGCCTTCCGAGCGCGCGATCAGGTCCAGCGCGGCATCGGAGAACTGGTAATAGAAGCCGGCATTGAGCGTGCTTCGCGGCGTCGGGCGCCAGTTGGTGACCAGGCGCAACAGCGGCGAGCTGTCCTTGCTGTTGAAGCTGGTCAGTTCCACCCACGAATAGCCCAGGACGACCTCGAAGTCGATGTTGGCCAGGGTGCGGTTGTAGGTGCCGAAGATGTCGTCGCGCCGGTAGTTGGCGTTTAGGCTGGTGTCGTCGTAGTCGACCTGGCTGGCCTCGGCGGTAAGGCGCAGGCGCGTGGTCGGCCCCGGGCGCTGCACCAGGCTGGCAGACGCCGCGTAGCGGTCGCCATTGAACTCGGTGGTCTGCTCGGCGTAGTAGTTGTTGTAGCGCACGGCCAGCTCGCCGCCGGTGACCGATCCGGGCCGGATGTTGAAGTTGGCGCCGGTGACGAAGACGTTGACCTGCTGCTGGTTGTCCGGCGAGTTCGACACCAGAATGTCGATCGGCTCGTAGCTGGCGTAGTCCTCGGCGATGAACTTCAGCCGGTCCTGCCAGGTGGTCCAGGCGAACTGTCCGGCCAGCGAGGTGCGCAGGTCGTTGTCGTATTGGCCACTGGTGTAATACAGGTACTCCAGCGCACCGCGCGCGGTCAGCGTCGTATTGCGGCCGACTTCGTCGACATTGAAGTCGAGGGTGGTGCCAAGCGTGGTTTCGGAGTCGGGGTCGGTTTCGACCAGGGCGACGTTGTCGCTGTACTCCGCGTATCCCCCCAGGGAATAGTCGACCTTTATCGCCTGCGCGCAGGGCGCGGCTGCGAGCAGGGCGACGAACAGCGTCGTCCGGCGCAGCCGGTGTGCCGTCCGTGGAAATCCTTCGCTGGCCATTCGCGCTCCTTCATACGCCTTCATTGAAGACGACACCTGCGAACTTGCTCGGGTCGAAGTTGCCGGCTGCCAGCGAGATCGCGGCCGCGGTGTCGCGGCCATAACCGGCCACCAGGATCACCACGTCGGCGATGTCGGCCAGGATGCGGGCGTCGGGCGTGCCGCGCACGGGCGGGCCGTCCAGGAACACGTAGCAGTTGGGGTGGCGGCTGCGGATCGAGTCCAGCAACAGGCGCATGCGCGAGGACGAGAAGTGCTCGGCGCCCACTTCGCGCGGTGTCCCGGCCGGGATCAGGCGCAGGCCGGTGACGCCGGTGTCGTAGACGACGTCGTTGAACTCGGCATCCGGGTTCTCGAGGTAGTCGACCAGGCCGCCCTGCGGAATCTCGATCTTCATCGTGCGGTGCTGCGATGGATGGCGCAGGTCGCAGTCGACGAGCATCGCGCTCTTGGTTTCGTCGAAGGCCATCGCCGTGGCGAGGTTGCGGGCCACGAAGCTGCCGCCGCTGCCGGCGCTGACCGGCGCGACCAGGGCCACGAAGCTGCCGTCGACCGCGGCGAGCAGGCGCGTGCGCAGCTCGCGGAAGGCATCGACCTCGGGGCGCGCGACCGCGCCGCGGTGGATGATGGCGCGCTCTTCCAGCTGCGTCGGCGTCAGTGCGGTGACACCGGCCACCGGCGAGATCGAACGCTGGAGATCGCGCTCGTGCTGGACATCGTCGAGTTCAATGATGGGCTGCGGCGCTGCATTCATGGGGATTGCACCATCTTCAGGATCAGGACCAGGCCATAGAGCATCGGCACCAGCAGGAAGATCATTGCGGCGATGATGAAACGGCGGTTTCCTTGCCGGCGCGCCGGAGCGGTCTGGTAGCGCGGCACCGCGCCCAGCACCGGCAGCGCGGCCAGGCTTTCGACCTGGTGCGGCGAGCGCACGCGCGGATCGAGGCGGACGAAACCGAGCAGCAGGATCAGCGGCGCCAGCGTGGCGGCGCCCAGGCCGGCACTGGCGACGTGGGTCAGGCGCAGGCCGACGCCACGCAGCGGGTAACTGGCCGGCTCCTGGATGCGGAAGCTCAGGCCGCGCTGCTCGGCATCGAGTCCCATCGAAACGCGCGCGTTCTCGCGGCGCCTGAGCAGGTCCTGGTAGAGATCGCGGTTGACTTCGTAGTCACGCGACAGCTCGGCGAGCGTGCTTTCCGAGGCGGCGATGTGGCGGCTGCGTGCCAGTTCCTGGTCGAGCAGCGACTGGCTCGTGGCGATGCGCGAACTGACGGCGGCGCTCTGCCGGCGGTTCTCGGAGAGCTTGCTCTTGAGCTCGCCGTAGAGCGGGTTGAACGAGGCCGGTCCGTCCAGCGTCTTGGGCGCGCCGCTCTTCTGCGCGGCCTGGCGAGCGTCCTCGCGATGCACCTCGTCCTCGAGATCGCGCAGCTGGTGTTCGACCCGGACCACGTCGGGGTGCTGTTCGGTGAAGCTCATCAGCAGCCGGTCCTTCTCGTTCTGCAGTTCCGCCATGCGCGCCATCAGCTGGCCGGAGCGGGTCTGCACGACGCTGATCTCGTTCTCGCCGTTGAGTTGCGCGTTCAGGGCCTCGCCCTGCGAGCTGAGGTCCATCAGCTCCATGCGCGAGCTGTCGACCATGCGGCGCAGTTCGCCGATGCGCGAGTTGACGTCGCCGTCGATGCCCTGGCGCGCGTCGGGATTGGACTTGCGGTACTCCTCGAGCTTGGATTCGGCGTCGGTGAGCTTCTTGTGGTACTGGCGAACCTGCGAATCGATGAACTCGTAGGCCTCGCGGCTCTCGCGTTCCTTGGTCGCCAGGCTCTCCTTGATGATCAGCTCGGCAAAGCGCTTGGTGACGTCGTGGGCGCGGCCGGCATCGGTGTCGGTGTAGGACACGCGAATCAGGTTCTCGCGAGGGTTGGAGATGATCGTACGGTTGGTGATCTGCTCGATCAGCTGCTCGCGCACCAGCGGCGACGGGTGGCTCTTGAGCCAGCCGCCGGTATCGAGGACCTCGTCCATCACCTTGCGGCTGAAGGCGACCTCGCGGGTGATGCCGGCACGGCTGGAGACGCCGGTCGGAACCGCGCGGCCTTCCATCAGCGGTTTGATGATGTTGCTTTCCTCGACCAGGATCGTGGTCTGCGAGTTGTACTTCTTCGGCAGCAGCAGGCCTGCCGCGAGGGCGGCCAGTGCGATGCCGGTGAAGATGCTCGCCAGCAGCACCGGATGGCGCCGGCATTCCTCGATCGCCACCGGGCCCAGCGTGGCCACCATCGACGGCCGCGACTCCGGTACGGAAAGTTCCATGGATCCGTTCATAGCGTGCGTTCCGGAACGGTGATGACGTCGCCGGGGGCGACCTTGAAGTTGGTGGTCAGGTCGCCGTCCTCGAGGATGTGGTCGAGGCGGACGGCGTAGCTGCGCGTGCCTTCGCCGCTCTTGCGGTAGAGGTCGGACTTGGCCGGCGCGGCGAACTCGGTGACGCCACCGGCGGCCAGAACGGCATCGAGGACGGTCATGCCCTGGCGATACGGAATCGAGATCGGCTGGCGCACGGCGCCGGTGACGCGAACGCGCGACAGGTACTCGTGGCTGCGCAGGTCGGTCAGGATCACCGCCACCTGCGGGTCGCGGACGAAAACGGCCAGGCGGGTCTGGATGTCCTTGGCGACTTGATCCGGGGTGCGGCCGCCGGCGGCGACATCGCCGATCAACGGTACCGAGATCTTGCCGTCCGGACGCACCGGCACGGTGATGCCCAGCTCCGGGTTGCGCCAGACCGACACCTGGACGATGTCGTCGATGCCGATCTGATAGGAGTCGACCGAGTTCTCGCTGCTGGGCGGTGGCGCGGTAGCGCTTCCACCGGAGGAAGCGCACGCCGACAGCAACAGCACCAAGGCAACGGTCTGGAAGTTTTGGAACAAGCGCATGGCTGTGAGCCCCCCTTGCATTCGTGTCATTCCAACGGCGGGAAGGGCGCGATCCGGCCATCAGCAACCTTGCCCGATCGGGTGGAAGGCGGGTCGCAGTGCAGGGACTGCAGGAACAATCGGGCTGCCGGTAATGCCGGTGTTCTGCGTTCCTTGGATCAGGACGAGAAAAAACCGACGTCTGGGGAGCACCTGCCGGCATCGCGGCGCAGGGTGCTGGTTTCCTGCGCACAGGCCACCGAAGCTGGGCATCCACCATGCGAATCCTTGTCTGCGGCGGCGCCGGCTATATCGGCAGCCATACCTGCGTGGCCCTGGCCGGACGCGGCCACCAGGTCGTGATCGCCGACAGCGGGGTGAACAGCTCCTCGCGTGTGATGCAGCGATTGCAGCGGCTGGTCGGTGCGCCGCTGTCGATGCACCGCGTCGACGTGCGCGACCGGCGCGCGATGGCGGCGCTGTTTGCCACCTACCGCTTCGACGCCGTGCTGCATTTCGCCGCGTTGAAGGCAGTGGGCGACTCGTGCCGGCGCCCGCTGGATTATTTCGACAACAACATCGGCGGCACCATCGCGCTGCTGCAGGTGATGCAGGAAGCGGGCGTGCGCCGGCTGGTGTTCAGTTCCTCCGCCACCGTCTATGGCGATCCCAGCCAGGTGCCGGTGCGCGAGGACGCCGCCCTGCAGGCGACCAACCCCTACGGCCGCACCAAGCTGGTCGCCGAGCAACTGATCGAGGACCTGTGCGGCTCGGACCCGCACTTCCGCGCCGCCAACCTGCGTTACTTCAATCCGGTCGGTGCGCATCCGTCGGGGCTGATTGGCGAAGACCCGTGCGGCGAACCCAACAACCTGATGCCCTACATCTGCCAGGTCGCCGTCGGCCAGCGTGACCGGCTGCAGGTCTTCGGCAGCGACTACCCGACCGTCGACGGCACCGGCGTGCGCGACTACATCCACGTCGTCGACCTGGCGCGCGCGCATGTCGATGCGCTCGAGTACATGGTCGGCGCCGATCGCGGCTTCACCGTCAACCTGGGAACCGGTCGCGGTATCAGCGTGCTCGAGCTGGTCCATGCCTTCGAACGCGCCAGCGGACGGCGCATCCCCTACGATGTTGTCGCGCGGCGTCCTGGCGACTCGGCCGAAGTCTTCGCTGATCCCTCGCTTGCCCATGCGTTGCTGGGATGGCGCGCCGAACATGACGTCGACGCCATGTGCCGCGATGCCTGGCACTGGCAGGCGCAGAACCCGCAGGGCTACCGTTCGCCGCTGCGGCGCGCGACCACGCCTCGCGTGCAGCGCCCGCGTGCCGTCGTCGCCCGACTGGCCGGGGCCTGATCGGCCAGCGTTGCCCGTCGGACTCCCCTGTCGCAGCACCTGTCGCGGCACCTGCCCGCGGCAGCTCAGCGTGACCCGACTGCCGTGCCTGGCACGACGGGCGGACTTCCCTCCGCCAGCGCCTGCTGCAGACCGTCGCGCAACTGTTCGGATTCGCCGAGCGAATTCCAGACCGGTTCGCGTCCGAAGCGCACGAAGTAGGTCGACAGGAAGCGCCGGTTATCGGCCGGCAGCGTGGCGAACAGGTCCGGTTCGAAATTGCCGCCACTGGCAGGAGCGGGGTACCCCATCGCCCACAACACGGTGGGATAGACATTGAAATGGCTGGCCTTGTCGCGGTTGCCATTGGCGGCGGCGCGCAGCGGTGCCTCGACGCCGGCTTTTCGGGTAATGGCGACCAGCGGCACGCGGCCCTCGCCGGCGGAGGCCGGGCCGATCGTGCAGTGCGTCTGCGCACCGGAGCTGCCGTCTTCGTGGAAGTTCTGCCCGTGGTCGGAGGTGTAGAGCACCAGGGTGTCGTCCAGCGGCGCGTCGGCCAGCATCTCGCGGAAGAACTCGCGGGTATTCCAGGCCACGCAGTTGCGGTAGCTGTTGACCTGGCGCCAGCGCGCCTCGCTGTTGGCGCCGTCCGCCCGGGGCTGGCTGGCGATCTTGGGATCGACTTCGTTGCTGAAGTAGGTGCGTTCCATCGTCGGCGAGTACAGCGTCCGGTCGGCGGGGTACTTGCCCTCGTACGGGAAGTGGCAGCCGACCTTGTTGACGTAGATGAAGCTCGGCTGCGATCGCTTCAGCATCTCGTTGAGCCTGCGTCCGGCCTGGATGTCCTTCTGGTCCAGCGGCACCGAGGCGTCGAGTTGCACGAACTCGTCGATCTCGGCGCGCTCGCGTTCGTCCATGAAGTTGTGCAGCCGGCCGCCCTGGCGCTGGGCGTCGATGTAGATGGTCCGGTAACCGGCCTGGCTGGCATAGCGCCAGAACGAGGGGTTGACGTCGAGATCGCGCAGATAGCTGTCGCGGGTGACGCCGTAGCGGACGCTGGCGTTGGAGGTCGAGGAACAGTTGGCGGCCGAGGCGGCGATGCCGAAGTTGAACAGTGCCGGTCCGAGCGGGCGCAGTCCGGTCTCCACGCCGTCGTCGACGTTGATGTCGATGTAGTCGCCGCGCACGCTCTCGTCCATCACCAGCACGACATGGCGGAATGGCCGTTTGCCCGGGTGCGCCAATGCGACTTCCTCGCGCGCGGGCGTTGCCGGTTCCAGCACTTTCTCGGCAGCGAGTACGAACGCGAACGCCGCCGGGTTGTATTGCCCCGGGAAACCGTTGGAGCCTTCGCCGCCGCGCAGGTACACGATCGCGGCGATGGCCAGGATCGGGGCGAGCTGCATCAGGCCGGGATTGCGCAGGGGCCAGGCCAGCGGCGCCGGCAGCCACGTGGGTGAGGGCAGGACCGGCGGCAGGTTGAGGGCCACCACGCCCAGCAGCGACCACAGCACGGCCAGGACCAGCTCGGTGTCGTGGAAACCGACCAGGTTGTCGGCGAAGCCGACCAGGCCCAGCAACTGCTCGAAATCCGACAGGCCCAGGTGGCGGGAAACGATCAGCGCGTGGCTCAGGCTCATCGTGCTGGCGAGGAAGAAGGCGATGCTCCAGCCCACCCGGGTCACGGTGCGCGCGTGGAACGCCAGGGCCAGCATCGACACCAGGCAGATCAGCCAGATCGCGGCGAAGACCAGCAACCCCGGCTTGAGGCCGATGTGGCCCACCCGTTCGATCAGCATTCGATTGCTGCCGAGCAGGTAGACCACGATCAGCACCAGCTTGAGTGCGATCCATGCCCAGGTCCGGTCAGGACCGGCTGCCACCTGCTTGACCATTGCCGACCCTCGCTTGGCTGTCCGCCGGACGCTGCCTGCGCAGGCGACCGGTCCGGCCCGGGCCCAGGTCAGTGCCCTGTGTGCGTCGGGTCTCGACTGATGAAACGCAGGCCGACGCCGGGTTCGGTCGCGATCCATTGCGGCGCTGCAGCATCGTCGCCGAGCTTGTGCCGCAACTTGCCGACGAGAATGCGCAGGTAGTGGGTGTCGTGCTGGTGGGTCGGCCCCCACAGTTCGCGCAGCAGTTGCGGCTGGGTGACGACACGGCCGGCATGCTGCAGCAGCAGGGCCAGCAGTGCGTATTCCTTGCGCGTCAGCGCCACCGGCTGGCCCTGCAGGTGCACTTCGCGTCGCGACAGATCGATGTGCAGGCGGCCGTCGTCGTACAGCGGCTGGGCGCCGGCGGGCGCGGCGTGCGAACGCAGCAGGGCGCGCACGCGCGCCATCAGTTCCTGCACGCCAAAGGGTTTGGTGACGTAGTCGTTGGCGCCGGCATCGAGCGCGGCGACCTTCTCGTCTTCGCCGGCGCGCACCGTCAGCAGGATGACCGGCACGGTCGACCACTGGCGCAGCTCACGCAGCACCTCATGGCCATCGCGATCGGGCAGGCCCAGGTCCAGGATCACCAGGTCGGCGCCGTGCGTCGCCAGCGCCTCCAGGCCGCCCTGTCCGGTCTCCGCGCTTTCGACGGCATGGCCTTGCGCGCGCAGGCTGATGTCGAGGAACTTGCGGATCTGCGGCTCGTCATCGATGACGAGGATGCGGGCGGGCGGGGCGCTGGTATCGGGCTTGGATTCGCTCATGGGCGGTCAATGCGGTTCCATCCTTGGAAGCGTAATCCGGATTGTCGTGCCGCGCCCGTCGGAGCCGGGCAAGGCCTCCACGCTGCCGCCGTGCGCGCCGATCATGCCCTGGCAGATCGCCAGCCCCAGGCCCGTGCCCTGGCGGCCGCGGTCGCCGCGCTCGACGCTGTAGAACATGTCGAAGATGCGCTTGCGCTCGTCCTCCGGGATGCCCGGCCCGCGGTCGCGCACGTCGATGCGCAGCTGGCCGTCTTCCACCGACTGCGCGCGGACCGTGATCGCCGCGCCCGGCGGCGAGAACTTCGCTGCGTTCTCGAGCACGTTGAACAGCGCCTGCTCGACCAGCGCCGGGTGCACCCAGATCGGGCGCAGGCCGGGCTCTATCGATACCTCGAAGTGTGCGCCGGGCTCGTAACGCTGCAACCGGCTGACCGCCGAGCCGATCAGTTCGTCCACGCCGATCCAGTCGCGATTGAGCGTCAGGCCGCCGTGGCCGAGGCGGGTCATGTCGAGCAGGTTCTGGATATAGCGGTCCAGGCGCTCGCCTTCGATGCGGATCGTCTCGAGCAGGCTGTGCCGGTCCTGCGCGCTCATCGCATCGGCATAGTGGTCCAGGCTGCTGGCCGAGCCGATGATGGATGCCAGCGGCGAACGCAGGTCGTGCGAGACCGACGACAGCAGCGCCGAGCGCAGGCGTTCGGTCTCGTTGCTGATGCGCGAGTTCTCCAGGTCGGCGACCAGCCGGGTGCGCACCACGGCCTGGGCGATGTCCTCGGCCATGGCCTCGGCGAGGCGGCGTTGTTCGATGCCGAGGCGATGCAGCTGCGCGGGAAAGCGCAGGCCGACGACGCCGGTCTCGCGTTCGCCCAGCTCCAGCGGCAGGAACCACCAGTCCGAGCCGGCGAGGGTGTCGGTGTAGCGGCCCGAGGCCTGGCGCTGCTTCACCGCCCAGTCGGCGGCGGCACGGTCCTTTTCTCCCAGCAGTTCCGCATGCAGGCGCTGATCGCCGGCCTCCAGCACCACCTCGGCGTCGAGCGCGCGCCGCAGGGCGTCGCGGCCGGCGCGCAACACCTGGCCGAGGTCGGCCGCAGTCGCGAGCTGCCGGCCCAGTGTCTGCAGTTCGGTGGTCTGTGCATTGGTCGCGCGCAGCGCCACGACCTGCATCCGCAGTTTCGACGCAAGCCGGCCGGCGACCAGCGCCGCGATCAGGAACAGCACGACGGTGATCACGCCCTGGCTTGCGCTGATGCGCAGCGTGTAGCGCGGATCGATGAAGAAGAAGTTGTACGCCAGGAAACACAGCACCGCGGCGATGACGGCCGCGGCCATGCGCGTGCGCGAGGCCACCAGCACGACGGCGACGATGAAGATGAGCGAGAGGTCGTCCAGCCCGATCCAGCGTTCGGCCACCCAGGCCAGTGCGGTGGCGAGCGCGGCGGAAGTCACGGCCAGGGCGGTATCGCTGCGCGTCAGGTAACCGCCGGGCCGGCGCCAGGAGCGGCGTGCCCGCGCCCGTGCTTCGGGTGTGCTGACGATGGTCAGCTCGTAATGCGCGCCGCGCTGGATAAGCTGTTGCGTCAGGGTACGGTTGAACATCCGTGCGACCGGGCGTTCTCGGGTGCGGCCGAGCACGATCGTGCTGGCGCCCGAGCGCGCGGCCTGGTCGAGCAGGGCGTCGACGATGCTGTTGCCGTGCAGCACCAGGGCGTCGCCGCCGAGGCGGCGGGCGAGGGCGAAGGCGCGGTCGAGTTCGAGCTGCTGCGCTTCGTTCGCGGCATCGGCGCCCTGCACGGTCACCACGGTCCACGGTGCGTCGCGCCGCTCGGCGATGCGGCGGGCCACGCGAACGAGGTATTCGGACTGGCCGCGGCCGTCGATGGCGACCATCACGCCACGGCGCAGGGTGACGCCGGCCAGGCCGCGCGCGGTCTGGGCTTCGCGCAGGTCGCTGTCGACGCGGTCGGCGGCGGTCTGCATCGCCAGTTCGCGCAGGGCGGTGAGGTTGCTCGGTGAGAAGAATGCCTGCAGGGCGTGCGCGGCCTGTTCGGGGACGTAGACCTTGCCTTGTTGCAGGCGTTCAATGAGTTCGCGCGGTGGCAGGTCGACCAGGACGATGTCGCGCAGGCGGTCGAACACGGCGTCGGGCACGGTTTCGCTGACGCGTACGCCGGTGATGCGGTGGACGACGTCGTTGAGGCTTTCCAGGTGCTGGATATTGATCGTGGTGAAGACGTCTATGCCGGCGTCGAGCAGTTCGATCACGTCCTGCCAGCGCCGTTCGTGGCGGCTGCCGGGGACGTTGCGGTGGGCGAGTTCGTCGACCAGGGCGAGTCTGGGTTTGCGGGCGAGGAGGGCGTCGAGGTCGAGTTCCTCAAGGGTCCGGGCGGTGCCTTGGGCAGTGGGGTAGTCGATGCGTTTGCGTGGCAGTACTTCGAGGCCTTCGACCAGTGCGGCGGTTTCGGCGCGGCCGTGGGTTTCGACCAGGCCGACGACGACGTCGAGGCCGCGGCGCTGCAGTTCGCGGCCGCGGCTGAGCATGGTGTAGGTCTTGCCGACGCCGGGTGCGGCGCCGAGGAAGATGGTCAGGCGACCGGCGCCCTGGCGTTGCAGTTCGCCGATGAGTGCGTCTGCCTGGGCGCTTCTGGTGTCGGTCATGGGGGCATTGTGCCTTTGTCGCCGGTGGGTGGTGTGTGGTTCCGCTGAATTCGCTGGGCCCCTTGCTGCCGCTGGTTTCGGGGTGGCGCTGCGGACAACGCTTCATCGTTTCATTGGGGTGAGGGCAGCTTCTAGCGCAGGGCGTCCAGCGCAAGGTTCAGTTGCAGCACATTGATCCGCGGCTGACCCAGCATTCCGAACTGCGGCTCCTCGGTGTTCGCTGCGACCATCGCGGCCACGTCCGCCTCGCTCATGCCTCGCGCTCTGGCCACTCGTGCGATCTGCACCTGTGCGCCGATCGGCGACAGGTGTGGGTCGAGTCCGCCGCCGGACTGGGTGACCAGCTCGCCCGGTACCTGCGCCGGCGCTATAGCTTCGCGCTTGGCGACCTGTTGGGTCAGTTCGTCGATGCGCTTGCGCAGGTCCGGGTTGCTGCGGGCCATGTTGCTGCCGGCGGCGGCCATCGGGTCGTAGTTGGCCGCAGACGGGCGGGGCTGGAAGTAGCGGGCGTCGGCGAAGGGTTGGGCCACCAGGTTCGAGCCTCGCGCCTTGCCATCGATGGTGACGATGCTGCCGGTGGCCTGGTGTGGGAACAGCAGGCCGCCCAGTGCGGTGCCGGCCAGCGAGTACAGCAGGCCGAAGCCGAGCAGGATCACGACGGTGAAGACGAGCGCCGCGCGCAGCGAGCCGCGGTCTTCCAGCACGGTGGCCTGCGTGGTTGGGGAAACGTTGATTGCGGTTGTCACGGTTGCCATGTCAGAACCCCACTGCCACGAGGGCGAGATCGATGAGCTTGATGCCGGCGAACGGCAGCAGCACGCCGCCCAGGCCGTACACCAGCATGTTCCGGCGCAGCAGCGAGACCGCGCTGGCCGGCTTGAAACGCACGCCGGCCAGGGCCAGCGGAATCAGCGCCGGGATGATGATCGCGTTGAAGATCAGCGCCGCCAGCACTGCGTGGGTCGGGCTCGACAGGTGCATCACGTTGAGCGCGGCCATCTGCGGGATCGCGGCTGCGAACAGTGCCGGCAGGATCGCGAAGTACTTCGACACGTCGTTGGCAAGCGAGAACGTGGTCAACGCGCCGCGGGTGATCAACTGCTGCTTGCCGACCTCCACCACGGCCAGCAGCTTGGCCGGATCCGAGTCCAGGTCGACCATGTTGCCGGCCTCCTTGGCCGCCTGCGTGCCCGAGTTCATCGCCAGGCCGACGTCGGCCTGGGCCAGCGCCGGTGCGTCGTTGGTGCCGTCGCCAACCATCGCCACCAGGCGTCCGCCGGCCTGTTCGGCGCGGATGCGGGCGAGCTTGTCTTCCGGCCGTGCTTCGGCGATGTAGTCGTCGACGCCGGCTTCGGCCGCGATCGCCGCGGCAGTGAGCGGGTTGTCGCCGGTGATCATCACCGTGCGCACGCCCATCGCACGCAGCTTCGCGAAGCGTTCCTTGACGCCGTGCTTGACCACGTCCGACAACTCGATCACGCCGAGGATGTGGCGGCCCTCGGCCACCACCAGCGGCGTGGCGCCGCCGCGGGCCACCTGCTCGATGCGCGCCGCCAGCTCCGGCACGACCTGGCCGCCGAGCGCCTGCACGTGCTTGCCGATGGAATCGCCGGCGCCCTTGCGGATCACGCGGTCGTTGCCGCCTTCGACCGCCAGGTCGACGCCGGACATGCGCGTGTGTGCAGTGAACTGCACGTAGTTGGCGCGCTCAGGTTCGGCCACGGTGCTCTTGAGTTCGCGTGCCAGGCGCACGATCGACTTGCCTTCAGGCGTGGGGTCGGCCAGCGACGACAGCAGCGCGGCATCGCGCAACTGGCCCAGGTCGACGCCGGCGAGCGGATGGAACACGGTGGCCTGGCGATCGCCGTGGGTGATCGTGCCGGTCTTGTCGAGCAGCAGCACGTCGACATCGCCGGCCACTTCCACCGCCTTGCCCGACTTCGCCAGCACGTTGGCCGACAACGCGCGGTTCATGCCGGCGATGCCGATCGCCGGCAACAGGCCGCCGATGGTGGTCGGGATCAGGCACACCAGCAGTGCGATCAGCAGCAGCGGGTCGAGCTTCGCACCGACGAAGCCGGCCAGCGCGGGCAGGGTGGCGACGACGATCAGGAACGTCAGCGTCATCGCTGCCAGCAGCATCGTCAGCGCGATCTCGTTGGGCGTCTTCTGGCGGTTGGCGCCTTCGACCAGCGCGATCATGCGGTCGAGGAAGCTCTGGCCCGGTTCGGCGCTGACCTCGACGATGATCTCGTCCGACAGCACCTTGGTGCCGCCGATGACGCCGGAACGGTCGGTGCCGGCCTCGCGCAGCACCGGCGCCGATTCGCCGGTGACGGCCGCCTCGTTGATGGTCGCCACGCCGACCACGATCTCGCCGTCGGCCGGAACGAACTCGCCGGCGGAGACGATCACGCGGTCGCCCGGCCGCAGCGATGCGGCGGAGACGCGGTTCTCGGCGCCGTGCTTGCCCGTGCCCGTGGCAGGGTCCAGGCGGCGCGCCACCAGGTCGCGGCGTGCGGCCCGCAGCGACGCGGCCTGGCCGCGACCGCGCGCTTCGGCCACCGCTTCGGCGAAGTTGGCGAACAGCACGGTGACGAACAGGATCAGCGTCACCGCGATGCCGAAGGCGAGGTTGCCGGGCACCGCCACGGTGATCAGCGCCGACAGGATCGTGCCAAGCAGCACGATCGCCATTACCGGGCTCTTGAGGGCCTGCCGCGGCGACAGCTTGCGGAAGGAATCGATCAGCGAGGTGCGCAGGGCGGCGCCGTCGAAGCCTGCCGCTTTGCGACGGGCCGTGCCGAGATGGGATTGCATGGTGTCATTCACGTTCATAACCTCACGGGCCCGCCGGGGCAGCGCTGTAAAGGGTCAGGTGCTCGGCGATGGGACCCATCACCAGGGCGGGCATGAATTGCAGGACGGTCAGGATCACGATGACCGCGACCAGGGTCAGGGCGAAGGTCGGCGTCTCCACGTGCAGCGTGCCGCTGCTTTCCGGTGCGACGCGCTTCCTCGCGAGCAGGCCGGCGACGGCGAGCGGGATGATCAGCGCCGGGTAGCGGCCCAGGGCCAGCACGACCGCGCAGCTCAGGTTCCACCAGTACGTGGCGTCGCCGAGTCCTTCGAAACCCGAGCCGTTGTTGGCGAACGCCGAGGTGTACTCGTAGAACACCTGGCTGATGCCGTGGAAGCCCGGATTGGAATTGCCGGTGATCGACGGGAACACCAGGGTCACCGCGGTGAAGCCGAGCACCACCAGCGGCTGCAGCAGGATCAGCAGCGCCAGCAGTCGCACTTCCGGCGCCTCGATCTTGCGACCGAACAACTCCGGCGTGCGCCCGGTCATCAGGCCGGCGAGGAACACGCTCAGCATCAGGTACACCAGGAACTGCTGCAGGCCGCAGCCGATTCCGCCCCAGATCGCGTTGATCAGCATGTCGACCAGGGTCACGCCGCCGGTCAGCGGCGCCAGCGAGTCGTGCATCGCGTTGACCGAACCGTTGCTGGTCTGCGTGGTCACTGCCGCCCACAGCGCCGAGGTGTCGGCGCCGAAGCGCATTTCCTTGCCTTCCATCAGGGCGATGTCGGAAGCGGTGGTGGAATGTGCCTCCGACCACATCGCAAGGCCCGTGGAGGCAGCCGACATCAGCAGCATGCTGCCGAACACCATCGCGGTGAAGCGGCGACGTCCGACCAGCGCGCCAACCATGAAGGTCACCGCGACCGGGATCAGGATGATCGCCAGCATCTCGAGCAGGTTCGACAACGGCGTCGGGTTCTCCAGCGGCACCGCGCTGTTGGGGCCATACCAGCCGCCGCCATTGGTGCCCAGCTGCTTGATCGCGACCATCGGCGCGACCGGCCCGACCGGGATCTTCTGCTGCTTCATCTCGACGCTCGCATCGACCGGCGTGATGTCCGGGCCAGCCTGCAGCGTGGAAGGCACGCCCTGCCACGTCAGCAGCATCGCCCAAACCAGGCACAGCGGCAGCATGAAGCGCAGCGTCGCGCGGGTGACGTCGACCCAGTAGTTGCCAAGGTCGCGGTCAGCGCCTTCCTGATCGCCCGAAGCGCCGGCGATTACGTCCTTTCCAGGCAAGCGCGCAAGCGCCTGGCGACCACCGAACAGTCCGCGCAGCGTCGCCACCACGATCGCCAGGCCCATCATCGGCGTGGCCACCTGCAGGCTGACAATGCCGACCATCTGCGACAGGTAACTCAGCTGCGCCTGGCCGGAGTAGTGCTGCTGGTTGGTGTTGGTCAGGAACGACACCATCGTGTGCAGCGCGGTGTCCCAGCGCATGTTGGGGATGTCGTCGGGGTTGAGCGGCAGCCAGGCCTGGGTCATGAACTGCACCCAGACCACCAGGCCGACGACCAGGTTGCTGATCGCAAAGGCCTTGGCGTAGCCATGCCAACTCATGCCGCGCTCGGGGTTGGTGCCCAGCGCCTTGTAGATCACGCGTTCGACGGGACCGGCCACGCGGTCGACCCAGCAGCGGTCGCCGCGCATGACGCGGGCGAGGTAGTGTCCGAGCGGCCAGCCGAGGCCGATCGCCAGCACCAGTACAAGAAGTGTCTCGTTCATCGTTGTGCTCTCGGGCAATACCTTAGAAATCTTCGGGTCGAAGAACCACGTACAGCAGGTAGGCCGAGGCGACGATCACCGCGACACCGCATACAAGGGCAAGCCAGCCGGGCATGTCGTATCTCCTTAGAAGGACGCCTGCAGGGCCGCTTCGATGCGGTTGCCTGCGAGGTCTTTGCCGAAAATGTCTTCGGCGTTGGAATCGGTCGCGTGCGCGGTGACGCGCAGCTCCAGCGGGGCTTTCACCGCCCACACCGCGCTGAGCTGACCGTGCAGGTAGCTGTCGGCCGCGGTGCTGTAGCCGTCGAGGTAGTAGTAGCCGAGCGCGCCCTCGAGGCGGAATGTGTCGTTGACCGGGAACCTGGCGCCGAGCTGCGTGTAAAGGCCGTCCTCTTCGCCGCCGAGTGCTTCGGTCGAGTAACCCAGCGACAGCCAGTAGTTGTTGTCGTAGGTCAGCGTGCCGTTGAGTTCGGTCCAGTTGAGGTCGACGGTGGTTGCCGGGTACTGGTAGCGCAGCAGGTTGACGTCGACGGCCCACTTGCCTGACAGGGCGCCGCCCCAGCCGACGGTGAAGTCGAGCTCGCTGCTGGCGTGGGTGTCGGGGGCGAACTCGACGTTGGAGCCCCACACCGAACCGTAGAAGCCCGAATCGCTGGCCAGCTTGAACCCGGCCTGGACGGCCGGGTCGCCCTGGGTCTGGGTGGTGCCGCGCCAGACGTAGTCGCTGGTCAGTGCGGCGTTGCCGGACAGCGTCGCGGCGTGGGCCTGGCTGCCAAGGGCAAGCAGGCCGATACCCGCGCAGGCGGCGAACAGCAACGGCACGGAAGCTTCGCGCGCGCGGATGAAATGGGAGGACATTGCAGATACCCAATGAACGAACGAGGCCCGTTTGGCCACGGCGTCATTGTTGGTATCGGGGGCGTAAAGCCTCTATTCCGCGTCCGGGGACGGGCGTAAATTCGCCGTAAACAATCGCGATCAGCCCAGCAGTTTCTCCACCACCACCCGCGGCTGCTTCATCCACGCGTAGTGGTCCGCGGGCGCACCCAGCGTGGTGGCATCGAGCACGTCGACCTGTGCAGGCGAGTGCCGCAGCTTCGACAGCAGGAAGCGCAAGGACGACTCCGGTCCGAGCCAGTCGCTGTCCATCACCACGCCATGGACGTCGACTTCCACCGCGCCCATCAACGCATCCAGGTCGAAGTCGAGCCAGCGCGCGGCATAACGGCCGCTCAGGCCGGTCAGGCTCCAGTCGCGTATCAGCCCGCGGGCTTCCTGGCCGCCGAAACCGATGCGACGACCGGGCAGGGCGCCATTGCGATCGGCCAGCCACGCCAGGAAGCGGTAGACGAACGGCAGGAACCACTTCGTCCGCAGCGGGAACGCGCGCCAGTACGGCGCGCCGCTGGCGACCAGCCATAACTTCTGAGCGGTCGCCGGCGACAGGCCAAGCCGGCAGCAGGCCAGCTGCCCACCGAGGCTGTGGCCGCCGATGATGCGCGGGACGTCCGGCGCATGCTGTGCAACCAGCGCTTCGCTGGTCGGAATATCGCCGCACAGCAGTTCGCGATACCCCCAGTCGCTGTCGCGGCCGGCGCGCAGGTTGCTGGAACCGCCGCCGCGCCATTCGTGCAGGAACACGGCCACGCCGCGCGCCGCCAGCGCCTCGGCGAAGGGCAGGTAGTGCTTCGATGCCACGCCCAATGCCGGCAGCCACAGCAGGCTCGCCTGCGGGTTGGCGGGAATTCGCGCCAGCAACGTCCAGCGATGGCCGTCCTCGGCCCGGGCGTCGATTTCGATCGGTTGCGCGGCGATGGATTCATTCATGGCGGGCGGCACCGAAATGGTCGAGCACGAGGATGTCGCTGTTGCCGGGGCGATAGCCACGCAGCAGGGCCCGGTGGACGTACTCGGCCGCCGCGGCGCAGCTTTCGCCCAGGTCGTGCCCGAGGCACAGGTTGGCGGCGACCGCCGAGGCCAGCGTGCAGCCGGTGCCGTGCGCTTCCAGTTGCAGGCGCGGATGGGCCATTGAGCGCACCGCGCCATCACCGCCGGAATACAGGTCGATCACGTCGCCATTGCCGGGCAGATGGCCGCCCTTGAGCAGCACCGCGCGGGCGCCCAGGCGGTGCAGTTGCTCGATGGCCGCGTGCATTGCCGCGACGTCGTCGATTGGTTGGCCGAGCAGCAGTTCCGCCTCGGGCAGATTCGGCGTGATCAGCGAGGCCAACGGGATCAGCCGGGTTCGCAGCGCGTCCAGCGCGCTGGTCTCCAGCAGTCGCGCGCCGGAGGTCGACACCATCACCGGGTCCAGGACGACCTGCGCGGGCCGGTAGTGTTCGAGTGCATCGGCCACCGCGTCGATCACCCTGGCATTGGCGAGCATGCCGAGCTTGACCGCGCCGATGGCGAAATCGTCGAAGCAGGCATCGATCTGCGCGCGCAGGAAGCCGGTGTCGGGGACCTCGACCGCGGTGACGCCACGCGTGTGCTGCGCGGTCAGCGCGGCGATCGCGCTGAGCCCGTGCACGCGATGGGCAGCGAAGGTCTTCAGGTCGGCCTGGATGCCGGCGCCGCCGCCGGAATCGGAGCCGGCGATGGTCAGGGCGCAGAGGGGGCGGGAAGCGGAGTTCATGCCGACAGTGTGCCTGTCCGCATGTGTTCGACGCGATCCCCCTCTCCTGGCCGCTTCGCGGCCTGTCCCTCTCCCGCAAGGGGAGAGGGGGCCTTCCGCTATGCCGTCAGAGCACTTCCGACGCGTAGTCCGCCAGTCGTGACCGCTCGCCGCGACGCAGGGTGATGTGCGCGCTGTGGTCCCAGTTCTTGAAGCGATCCACCGCGTAGGTCAGGCCGGAGGTGGTCTCGGTGAGGTAGGGCGTGTCGATCTGCTCGACGTTGCCCAGGCAGACGATCTTGGTGCCGGGGCCGGCACGGGTGATCAGCGTCTTCATCTGCTTGGGCGTGAGGTTCTGCGCCTCGTCGAGGATCAGCCAGCGGCTGAGGAACGTGCGGCCGCGCATGAAGTTCATCGAGCGGATCTTGATGCGACTGGCGAGCAGGTCGTTGGTCGCCGCGCGGCCCCAGCTGCCGCCGTCCTGGTTGTGGGTCAGCACTTCCAGGTTGTCGGTCAGCGCGCCCATCCACGGCGTCATCTTTTCCTCTTCGGTGCCGGGCAGGAAGCCGATGTCCTCGCCGACGCTGACGGTGGCGCGGGTCATGATGATCTCGCGGTAGCGCTGCTGGTCCATCGTCTGCGCCAGGCCCGCCGCCAGTGCCAGCAGCGTCTTGCCGGTGCCGGCGGTGCCGAGCAGGGTGACGAAGTCGATCTCGGGGTCCATCAGCGCATTGAGGGCGAAGTTCTGCTCGCGGTTGCGCGCGGTGATGCCCCACACCGCATGCTGGCTGTGACGGAAGTCGTCGACGATCTGCAGCACGACCTTGCTGTCGGTGAGGCGCGCGACCTTCATCTGCGACTCGTCGTCGCCGGGCAGGTACAGGAACTGGTTCGGATGCCAGTTGTCGTCCTCGGGGTTGTCGCGGTTGCGCGAGATCTCGTAGAAGGTGCGGCCCTTCTCGGTCCACGAGCGCAGGTCCTTGCCGAAGCGCTGCCAGAAGTCTTCCGGCAGCGCGGTGGCGCCGGTGTAGAGCAGGCTGAAATCGTCGAGGGCGCGGTCGTTCTCGTAGTCTTCCGACACGATCCCGGCGATCGAGGCCTTGATGCGCAGGTTGATGTCCTTGGACACGAACACCACCGGCACGCCGGGGTCGCTCTCTTTCAGCGACAGGATCGAGCCGAGGATGTGGTTGTCCGGGATCACCGCGCCGAAGCGCTTGCCCGAATCGAAGTCGCGGGTCTGGAAACGCAGCTTGCCGATGCTCTGCTCGCCGCGCAGCTGCAGGCCCTGCGGACGGCTGAGGGTGATGCCGGAGGAGATCTTGTCGGTGCCTTCGGCCTGGATCAGCTCATTGAGGAAGCGGCTGACCTGGCGGGCGTTGCGACTGGCTTCGGAGGTGCCTTTTTTGGCGTTGTCGAGCTCCTCGATGACCTGCATCGGCAGGAAGACATCGTGTTCCTCGAACTTGAACAGCGCGGTCGGGTCGTGCATGAGCACATTGGTGTCGAGCACGTAGATCCGCTTGCTTCTGGTCATCGAATGCTCCGATGCGGGTTGAACATGGTGAACGGCCGGGTGGATCGATGTGGCGTGGAGCGGTGAAGCGTTGCAGACGTCGGACACGGCGACGCTGCCGTGGCCCGCGGGGCGGGACGGCAGCGTGGGTGGAGGGCGGAGGGGGTCACTGCGTTGCGGCAGCCTTGAGTGCGTCGAGGACGGCTTGGGCATGGCCGGGAACTTTCACCGGTCGCCATGACTGGGCGATGACGCCGTTGGGGTCGGCAGTGAAATCAATCAGGAACGTGCTGCGCTCGATGCCCAGCACCTTGCGCCCGTACATGTTCTTGAGCTTGATCACGCCGAAGGCGTTGCACAGGGTTTCGTCGGGGTCGCTGACCAGGTCGAACTTGAACCCCTGTTTCGCGCAGAAGTTCTGGTGCGAGCGGATCGAGTCGCGGGAGACACCGAGCACGGTCGCGCCAAGCTTCTTGAACCTGGGCAGCAGGGCGTTGAAGTCGATGCCTTCGGTGGTGCAGCCGGGCGTGCTGTCCTTCGGATAGAAGTACAGCACCAGCCACTGGCCGGCGAAGTCCTTCAGATGCGCGGTCTGGCCGCTGGACAGCGCCAGGGGCAGTTCGGAGACGTCTTTCGCAATCCTGTCGCCGGTGTCGGGCATTTCGCCTTTTCGTTCCATGCTGCTTTGTCGTGACGCTACCACGGAATTCCTAGAACTTCATCGGGTCCATGATCGCGTCGAGATTGAGGTGGTCGCAGAACTCGAGGAAGTCGTCGCGCAGGGCCGCGATGTGCATGCTGGAGGGCACGCCTATCGTGATCTGCGCCGAGAACATCTCCGCGCCGGTCTGCATGGCGCGGTAGCGCGAGCTGTGCAGGCTTTCGATGGTGATGCCCTGGCGGTCGAAGAAGTCGGCCAGCTGGAACAGGATTCCGGCCTTGTCGGCGGCCACGACCTCGACCACGTATGGCAGCAGGTTGGACTGCACCTGCTTGGCGCCGGTGCGGTACCAGACCAGCTTGAGGCCTTCCTCGCGCTCCAGCCGGGTCAGCATGGCCTCCAGCTTGGCCACCGCG
This sequence comes from Lysobacter sp. TAF61, assembly GCF_052113485.1. Lineage (NCBI taxonomy): Bacteria > Pseudomonadati > Pseudomonadota > Gammaproteobacteria > Lysobacterales > Lysobacteraceae > Lysobacter > Lysobacter sp. TAF61. Next base: position 476,124 of record NZ_JBFRDH010000001.1, on the reverse strand, counting down.
TCCCAGGAACCCACGGCCAGCACGGTCACCGACACGTCGCGGCCGACCGTGGCCAGGCGTGCATCGACCAGGTTGCAGCCGGAATCGGCGATCCGGCGAGTCACCGACAACAGTGGCGTCTCCGGATGCGTCGTGTAGGCGTTGATCAGGAGGTGGTTTTCGTTCGGCGACGGCCGGGCAGCGGAATCGGTCAAGGCGGCGCCTGCTTGGGGAGCAACGTGCTCAGATACTGAATGGCGGCCCGTGAGCGGGCTGTGGTTGCCGGGCAGCATACTTGCCCGCGCTTTCGGCCCGCAAGTAACATCCCGTGCGATCATCCCGGCCGATCAGGGCATCCGATCGGCCAGACCAGCCAATGGCTGGAACGCGGTCCGGATGGCGGCCAGGCCATTGATCCAGGGCCCGCACATGGCGTGCGGGGTTCAACGCAACACGTGCACCGAGTACTTCCAACTTGCGACTTTCCGGCAGCATCACCGCGCTGGCGACGCCTTTCACCGCGTCCGGCGAAATCGACTTCGACGCCTGGCAGCGATTGCTCGACCAGCAGCTCGAGGGCGGCACCCAGGGCATCGTCGTCGCCGGTTCCACCGGCGAGGCGGCGGCGTTGTTCGACGCCGAATACGACGCATTGCTGCGCAGCGCGGTCGAGCGCGTCGCCGGCGCGATCCCGGTCCTGGCCGGTACCGGCCTGTCCAATACCGCCAAAACCATCGAGCTGACCCGCCGCGTCGCCGCGCTGGGCGCCGACGCCGCGCTGGTCGTGACGCCGCCGTACGTGCGTCCGACCCAAGCCGGCCTGGTCGCCCACTACCGCGCCATTGCCGGCGACGACGCACTGCCGCTCGTGCTCTACAACGTGCCGGGCCGCACCGGCGGCGACCTGCTGCCGGAGACGGTGGCGGAGCTGGCGCCGCACGCGAACATCATCGGCATCAAGGAAGCGCGCAGCGAACCGGAACGCATGGCGGCACTGCTTGCGTTCAAGGGCGAAGGCTTCGCCGTGCTCAGCGGCGACGACCCGACCGCGTGCCGCGCCATGCTGGCCGGCGCCGATGGCGTGATCTCGGTCGCCTCCAACGTGCTTCCGCGCGCATTCCGTCGCCTCGCGGACCTGGCCCGTGGCGGTCGCCACGACGAAGCCCAGGCACTGGATGCGCGCATGCTCGCCGCCTACGACTTCCTCGGTGTCGAGCCCAATCCCATTCCCGTGAAAGCGCTGCTGCAGCGCCAGGGCATCGGCCACGGCTTGCGCCTTCCGCTGCTGCCGCTTTCGCCCACCCATGCCGCCTCCACCGCGACGATCGATGCGCTCGTCCGCGAACTCGAACACGCCTGCCGCGATTCCCTCGCGGCCTGACCCTGCAGGAGATTTACATGCTTTCCAATCGTTCGATGTCCCGCGCCGCCGTCGCCGCCCTGGTGCTGGTCGGTGTTGCCGCCGGTTCCGGCTGCAGCTGGTTCCGCAAGGGCAATGACCTGTACGCGCAGGCGCCGGAAATGCGCCCGCTGGAAGTGCCGCCGGACCTCGACGCGCCGCGCACCGACACCGCCGTCAACGTGCCGACGCCTGCCACGGCGCTGGGCAACAAGAACGCCGGCGTGGGTTTCACCGTACCCGGCACGCGCGACGACGTGTTCGCCAAGGTCGGTACCGCGCTGGGCGCCGTCGAAGGCGTGACCATCACCAGCAGCGCCCAGGCCATGGGCGTCTACGACGTCAACTACGAAGGCAGCAACTTCCTCGTGCGCGTGGCCGGTGCCGATGTCGGCGCCTATGTCGCCGCAGTCGACCCGCGCGGCGTGCCGGCCACGGGCGACGCCCCGAAGAAGCTGATCGAGACCCTGCGCACGGCCATGGTCGGCCGCTGAGTCAGGCTTGGCGTCAACAAAAAACGGGCGCCACTGGCGCCCGTTTTTTCATGTCCTGGCGGCAGCCTGCGGCCCCGCAGTTTCCCGCAACGCCCCGCCTCAGCGCTCCAGCAGATCCAGCTTCCCCGGCTTGCCTTCCCAGTCCTTGGCATCGGCCAGGCCGTCCTTGCGCGTGGTGATCACCGGCCAGGCCTTGGCCAGCTCGGCGTTGAGCGCGACAAATGCCTCCTGGCCGGCCGGCACATCGTCCTCGGGATAGATCGCATTGATCGGGCATTCCGGCTCGCACAGGGTGCAGTCGATGCACTCGTCCGGGTCGATCACCAGGAAGTTCGGGCCCTCATGGAAGCAGTCGACCGGGCACACCTCGACGCAGTCGGTGTACTTGCACTTGATGCAGTTCTCGGTGACGACGAAGGGCATGGCGATGATTCCGTGAAAATGAAGGCCCCAGACGGGCATCGTGCATTGTAGCGATTCGAGCGCGCCGCCCGTAGCCCGGCCGATCAAACCCAACCGCATGGCCTTCTCCCGACGAAGACCGGGCAACGAAGTGCCGAAGCGTCGTCCGCCGGGCCGGGGATTGCGCAGCAGCGGGCCATGGATGGCCCGCGCCCCGCATCGGACAAGGATGTCCGACTAAGGGGCTGCGCAATCCCCGGCCCGGCGGACGGCGCCTCTCCGACAGCCAAAGCGCCAGCCAAAGCGCCGCCCAAAGCGCCGCCCAAAGCGCCGCCCGAAGCTCCGCTCAAAGCGCCGCCCAACGCCCAAAGCCGCCCAAAGAAAAAGCCCGCGCATCGCTGCACGGGCTTTCGGAATTGGTACACCCTACGGGATTCGAACCCGTGTTGATGCCTTGAGAGGGCACCGTCCTAGGCCTCTAGACGAAGGGTGCAGGTAAAGCGGGCTGTGGAACGGTAACCCCCACGCCAGGCTCTCAACGCAGCGCGGCTTGCTAGTATATGCGGCGCCGCTGCCCCGGGCAATGGCCTCCCACACCTAAAATGGACTGCGGCAACGCCCGCTCGATGGAATCCGACAACCAAATCCAACTCAGGCTGCAAACCATTCCGCGCGACCAGCACAACGTCTCGCGCCGGGATATCAGCCCCAATGCCCTGCGCGTGCTGTATCGCCTGCGCGAAGGCGGCTTCGATGCCTACCTCGTCGGCGGCGCCGTCCGCGACCTTCTGATCGGCGGCCACCCCAAGGATTTCGACGTTGCCACCAACGCGACCCCGGAAGAGGTCAAGGGCCTGTTCCGCAACTGCCGCCTGATTGGCCGACGCTTCCGCCTGGCGCATGTGGTCTACGGCCGCGAGATCATCGAAGTGGCGACGTTCCGCGCCAACACCGATGACGGCAGCGGCGACCGCGAACTGCACGAAGGCGGGCGCCTGCTGCGCGACAACGTCTACGGCACCATCGAGGACGACGCCGTCCGCCGCGACTTCACCGCCAACGCGCTGTACTACGCCATCGAGGACTTCTCGGTGCGCGATTACGTCGGTGGCTTCGAGGACGTGCGCAACCGCCTGATGCGCCTGATCGGCGACCCCGAGACACGCTATCGCGAAGACCCTGTGCGGATGCTGCGCGCGGTGCGCCTGGCGGCCAAACTCGACTTCGAGATCGAACCGGCCACGGCCGCGCCGATTCCGGTTCTGGCGCCGCTGCTGCGCGAGTCCGCACCGGCGCGACTGTTCGAGGAATGCCTGAAGATGTTCCTGTCGGGCAATGCGGTGAAGAGTTTCCTCGGCCTGGAGCGCCACGGCCTGCTGCCGGCGCTGCTGCCGGAGACCGCCGCCGCACTGAAGTCCAACCGCAGCGGCGCGTTGCGCAAGATGGTGCTGGAAGGCCTGAAGAACACCGATGCGCGCGTCGCCACCGACGAACCGGTCTCGCCCGCGTTCCTGTTCGCGCTGCTTTTGTGGCCGGCCTATTGCCGCGCCCTGATGGCATTGCAGGCGCAGGGCGTGCACACCGCCGAGGCGCAGCGCCGAGCGGCCGACCGCGTCACCGTGCACCAGCTCGAGACCATCGCGTTGCCGCGTCGCTTCTCGCTGCCGATGCAGGAGATCTGGCTGCTGCAGTCGCGCTTCTCGATGCGCCAGCGCAAGCGCGTGTTCCGCACCCTTGCGCACCCGCGTTTCCGCGCCGCGTTCGACTTCCTCGGCCTGCGCCTGACCGCGTCGGACGAGCATGCCGACGACGTCGCCTTCTGGCGCGAGGCGCAGGAGAACCCGGGCGACGCCGTGGCAATCGCAGAGCTTGAAACCGAACGCGCCGCCCAGGCCGATGACGAGGAAGCGCCGCGCAAGCGTCGCCGCCGTCGCCGCAAGCCTGCCGCCAGCGCCGAATGAGGCGGGCAGGTTCGAACGCCCGGCAATGAGTCAATGAGCGTGATCGCATTCGTCGGCCTGGGCAGCAACCTGGGCGACAGCGCCGCGTGCCTGCGCGCGGCCCTGGTCGCGCTGGGTACGATCGACGCCACCCGCGTGGTGGAGGCCTCGCGTCTCTACCGCACGCCGGCATGGGGCGTGACCGCGCAACCGGATTTCCTCAACGCCGTGGCGATGCTGGAAACCGCGCGCACGCCGCAGCAGCTGCTGGCCGAGCTGCTCGCGATCGAGCGCGAGGCCGGGCGCAACCGCCTGGCCGACGGCAGCGACCGCTGGGGCCCGCGCACGCTCGACCTGGACCTGCTGCTGTACGGCGATGCCGTGGTTGACGAGCCCGGCCTGCGCGTCCCGCACCCGCACCTGCACGAGCGCGCCTTTGCGCTGGTGCCGCTGCTGGAAATCGCAGCCGATGCGGTCATCCCCGGCGTCGGCCCGGCGCGCGATGCGCTGGCGAAGATGGAACCGGGAGAGGTCGAGGCGGTAACGTATGCGGATTCCGACCGCGATCGCCTGTAGCCGCCCCCTGGCCGGCTACAGCCCGCACCCATAACCCGCGCGACAACTGGTACCCCACGCCATGTACAGCGGAACCCCCAACAACAAGCCCTGGACCGTGCCGGCCCTGGCCGACGCCAAGCGCGACGGCCGCCGGCTGGTGATGCTGACCTGCTACGACGCCGGTTTCGCCCGCACCATGGACGCCGCCGGCGTCGACCTGGTGCTGGTCGGCGATTCGCTCGGCATGGTCGTGCAGGGCCACGGCAGCACGCTGCCGGTGACCACGGACGACATCGTCTACCACACCGCCTGCGTCGCCCGCGGCCTCGAAAAGGCGCTGCTGATCGCCGACCTGCCGTTCCAGGCCGACGCCACGCCCGAGCGCGCGCTCGACGCCTCGATGCGGTTCCTTCAGGCCGGCGCGGCGATGGTCAAGCTGGAGGGCGCCGGGCACAAGCTCGACGTCATCCGCTTCCTGGTCGAGCGCGAGATCCCGGTCTGCGCGCACCTGGGCCTGACCCCGCAATCGGTGCTGCGCCTGGGCGGCTACAAGGTCCAGGGCCGCGACGAGGCTGCCGCCGCGCGCCTGCGCGCCGACGCGCGCGCCGTGGCCGAAGCCGGCGCCAGCCTGCTGGTGCTCGAGTGCGTGCCGACGCCGGTCGCCGCGGCGATCACCGCCGACCTGTCCATTCCCACCATCGGCATTGGCGCCGGCCCGCAATGCGATGGCCAGGTGCTGGTGCTGCACGATCTGCTTGGCGTGAACTCCGGCCATCGCCGGCCGCGCTTCGTCAAGGATTTCCTCGCCGAGGGCGGCTCGGTAGCGGGCGCTGTCCAATCATTCGCCCAGGCCGTTCGCGACGGCAGCTTCCCGGATGCTGAACACTCCTATGCCTGACCGCCGCACCCCTGTTACCGCTGGCGCGCACTCCGCAAACCTCCGCAAGAAGGCCACGATCGAGACCATCACCGGGCTGGCCGCGCTGCGCGCGCGGGTGGCGCAGTGGCGCCGCGACGGCCTGCGCGTGGCCCTGGTGCCGACCATGGGCAACCTGCACGAAGGCCATTTCTCGCTGATCAGGCTGGCGCGCAGCCACGCCGACCGCGTGGTCGCCAGCGTTTTCGTCAACCCGACCCAGTTCGGCCCGAACGAGGATTTCGCCCAGTACCCGCGCACGCCCGAGGCCGATGCGCTGGGCCTGGGCGCCGCAGGTTGCGATGCGATGTGGTTGCCAACGGTAGAGACGATGTACCCCTATGGCGCCCAGGCGACCGTGCGCGTGCAGGTGCCCGGCATCACCACGACACTGGAAGGCGCGTTCCGCCCGGGACACTTCGATGGCGTCGCCACCGTGGTCGCGCGCCTGTTCAACCAGGTCCAGCCGGACGTGGCCGTGTTCGGACGCAAGGACTATCAGCAGCTGGCGGTGATCCGCTACATGGTCCGCGACCTGGCGTTCGCAATCGAACTGGTGGGCGCCGACATCGTCCGCGAGGACAACGGCCTGGCGATGAGTTCGCGCAACCAGTACCTGTCGGCGGAAGAGCGCGTGCAGGCGGCGGCGATCCATCGCTGCCTGCAGGCGATGCGCGATGCCGTCGCCACCGGCACGCCGCGTGCGACCGTCGAGGCCGAGGCCAGCCAGCGCCTGCAGGCGGACGGTTTCGTCCCTGACTACGCCGTGGTGCGGCGCCCGGACCTGAGCGAGCCGGCGGACGGCGAGGACGGCCCGCGTGTGGCCCTTATCGCAGCACGGCTGGGCCGGACGCGGCTGATCGACAATCTGGAGTGGTGAAGCGGGACTGGTGAGACGGGAGTGGGGAATGAACGGCGGGGGCTCTTTGGGGGCTCCGCTGCTGGAACGTAGCGTTCCCGTTTCCCGGTCCACATTCCCGATTCCCGCGAAGCCAAGGAGATGTTGCACTGCGCCATGCGCTGCTAGACTTGTGGCCTGACGCGTCCGCATGCCCGCGGCCGGAGCCACACACATGCAACTGAACGTACTCAAGGCCAAGATCCACCGCGCCACCGTGACCCACGCCGAGCTTCACTACGAAGGTTCGTGCGCGATCGACGGGCGCCTGCTCGACATCTCGGGTATCCGCGAGTACGAGCAGATCCACATCTACAACGTCAACAACGGCCAGCGCTTCGTCACCTACGCCATCCGCGGCGAAGAGGGCAGCGGCGTGATCTCGGTCAACGGTGCCGCCGCCCACTGCGCGCAGCCCGGCGACCTGGTGATCATCTGCGCCTACGGCGTCTGTGACGAGGCCGAGGCGGCCAAGTACAAGCCGACCCTGGTCTACGTCGACCGCCACAACGCGCTGACGCACACCAACCGTTCGATGCCGGCACAGGCAGCCTGACCTGCCCATGGATGCCGATGCCCGTCTGAGCCGCCTTCGCGCCCAGGCAGGGCGCGTCATCCAGACCCCGCTGAAGGACCTCGTCGCCGCCGATCCGGCGCGCGCGCAGGACTTCGTCGTCCGCGTCGGTCCGGTCTACGCCAATTTCGCCCGCCAGCACTACGACCGCGATGCCCTGGCGTCGCTGTTCGAACTGGCCGAGCAGGCCGGCGTGCGGCAGAAGCTGCGCGCCCTGTTCGACGGCGAGAAGATCAATCTGACCGAAGGCCGCAGCGTGCTGCACACCGCGCTGCGCGGCGACGTCTCGTCGGCGCCGGTGGCCCGCGCCGCGCACGTGCAGGCACTGGAGGCGCGCGCCCGCATGCGTGCGCTGGTCGATTCGCTTGCAGCCAGCGACGTCACCGACATCGTCAGCGTCGGCATTGGCGGTTCCGATCTTGGTCCGCGCCTGGCGGTCGATGCGCTCAGGGGCGCCAGGCCGGGGCGCTTGCGCGTCCACTTCCTTTCCAACGTCGACGGCCATGCCGCGCAACGCGTGCTGGCTGGCCTGGACCCGCGCCGCACCGCCGCGGTGCTGATCTCCAAGACTTTCGGTACCCAGGAGACGCTGCTCAACGGCGCGATCCTGCGCGACTGGCTCGGCGGCACCGAGCGCCTGTACGCCGTCTCGGCGAACGTCGAACGCGCCGCCGAAGCGTTTGCCATTCCGCCCGAACGCATCCTGCCGATGTGGGACTGGGTGGGCGGTCGTTATTCGCTGTGGTCCGCCGTCGGTTTCCCGATCGCGCTGGCGATCGGCATGGACGCGTTCGAGGCGATGCTCGATGGCGCCTCGCAGATGGACGCGCACGTGTTGAACACGCCGCTGCCGCAGAACCTGGCGGCATGGCACGCACTCACGGCGATCTGGAACCGCAATGGCCTGGGCTATTCCACCCAGGCCGTGCTGGCCTACGACGAGCGCCTGAAGCTGCTGTCCAATTACCTCCAGCAATTGGTGATGGAAAGCCTGGGCAAATCGGTGCGCACCGACGGCTCGGCGGTCAGCGTCGACACCGTGCCGGTGTGGTGGGGCGGCGCCGGCACCGACACCCAGCACAGCTTTTTCCAGGCGCTGCACCAGGGCACCTCGATCGTGCCTGCGGACTTCATCGGCGTGGTCCATTCCGATGCGCCATATCCGGACAACCACCGCGCGCTGCAGGCCAACCTGCTGGCGCAGACCGAAGCCTTCGCCAACGGCCAGGCCAGCGACGATCCGCACCGCGCCTATGCCGGTGGCCGTCCCAGCACGATGATCCTGCTCGATGCGCTGACGCCGCAGTCGTTCGGTGCGCTGCTGGCGCTGTACGAGCACAGCGTGTACCTGCAGTCGGTGATCTGGGGCATCAACGCCTTCGACCAGTTCGGCGTGGAGCTGGGCAAGCAGGTCGCGAGCCGCTTGCTGCCGGCGCTGGCGGGAGACGCGCGGGCGGATGATCCGGTCACGCGGGAATTGCTGGCGCAGCTGCGCTGAGTGTCCTTCGACTTCGGCGCTGCGCGCCTACGCTCAGGACGAACGGTAAGAAGTATCTACGCTCAGGACGAACGGTAAGAACTACGCTCAGGACGAACGGTGAGAAGTATCCCGTTCGCCATGAGCGTAGTGATGACGGGTTCCCCGTACGAACGGTGGGTCGTATCCCCGTTCGCCCTGAGCGTAGCTCCGCAGGAGCGGAGTCGAAGGGTGATCGGGCCGACACACTCTCAGGCGGCGTGATGCCGCCGCAGCGCCCACTCGATATGCTCGCGCACCATCGGACTGGCTGAGTCGCGCCGCGCCTTCAGCGCCGCGATCACTTCGGGGCTGGTGCGCGCGTTGCCCAGCGCCACCGCGATATTGCGCAACCAGCGCTCATGCCCGCTGCGGCGGATCGCGGTGCCTTCGGTGCGCTGCAGGAATTCGCCTTCGTCCCAGGCAAACAACTGCACCAGCGTTGCCTTGTCGAGATCGTTGCGGGCGCGGAAATCGGCTTCGTCGGTGCGCTGGGCGAACTTGTTCCAGGGGCAGATCAACTGGCAGTCATCGCAGCCGAAGATGCGGTTGCCGATCGGAGGGCGCAGTTCCTCGGGAATCGCGCCTTCATGCTCGATCGTCAGATAGGCGATGCAGCGGCGCGCATCCAGCCGGTACGGCGCGATGATCGCCTGGGTCGGGCAGATGTCGATGCACTTGCGGCAAGTGCCGCAGTGCGCGCTCGCCGGCAGGTCGATCGGCAGCGGCAGGTCGACGTAGATCTCGCCGAGGAAGAAGAACGAGCCACCGTCCTTGTCGATCAGGCAGGTGTGCTTGCCGATCCAGCCCAGGCCGGCGTTGCGGGCGAGCGCTCGCTCGAGCACGGGCGCGGAGTCGACGAAGACGCGGTGGCCGAACGGCCCGACCTCCTCGGCGATGCGGTCGGCCAGGCGTTGCAGGCGCTGGCGCATCAGCTTGTGGTAGTCGCGCCCCAGCGCATAGCGGGCGACGTAGGCGCGCTCGCTGTCGTCCAGCGTGGCCCAGGCTTCGTCGCTGTCGCGGCCGTAGTCGAGGCCAACCGAAATCACCCGCACGGTACCCGGATGCAGTTCGTCCGGACGCGCGCGCAGCTCGCCGTGGCGCGCCATCCAGTCCATCGAGCCGTACAGGCCCTGCGCCAGCCAGTCGCGAAGGTGCGCTTCGTCCTGGGCCAGTTCGATGTCGGTGATGCCGCAGCGCTGGAAACCGAACTCGCGCGCCAGCAGGCGCACGCGCTGGGCCAGCGCGGCGTAGTCGGGCGTCGCGACGGGTGGGGCGGGCGGCTGGGAGGCAGGGGGGTTCACGATGCACAAGTATAGAATCCCGTGATGCCACACGACGCAGTGCCGCTTTCAGACGCGTTCGCCGCCGACTCGCTCTACGACGCCGCGTCGCTGCGCGTGGTCGAGGCGCGCGCGGCGCAGGCGCTTGGCGAGGGCTTCGGGCTGATGAGTCGTGCCGGCCAGGCGGCCTGGCGCGAGTTGCTGGCGCACTGGCCGCAGGCACAGCGGGTGCTCGTCGCCTGTGGGCCGGGCAACAACGGTGGCGACGGTTACGTGCTGGCGCGGCATGCACGCCAGGCCGGGCGCCAGGTCGTGGTGGTGCACCTGCCCGGGCACGAACCGCGCAGCGAGCTGGCGCGACGCGCGGCCCAGGACTACTTCGCAGTCGGCGGCGCGGTCGAACGGTTCGAAGGCTCGCTGCCGCCGGCCGATGTGATCGTCGATGCGGTGTTCGGCATCGGCCTTTCGCGCGAACCGGACCAGGCCACGCAGGCGCTGATCGCGCAGATCAACGCGCACCATGCACCGGTGCTGGCGCTCGACGTGGCCAGCGGCGTCGACGCCGACCGCGGTTGCGTGATGGGCGCGGCCGTCATTGCCACGCGCACGATCGAGTTCATCGCCGGCAAGGCAGGCCTGCGCACCGGTGCGGCGCTCGATCACGCCGGCGTGCTGTCGCTGGCGAATCTGGACATTCCACGCGACTGGTTCGATGGCTGCCCGGTGCATGCGCAACGCTTGACGCCGGTCGCGCTCGCGCATTGGCTGGCGCCGCGCCGGCGCGACAGCCACAAGGGCAGCAACGGTCGCGTGCTGTGCATCGGCGGCGAGCTTGGAAGCGGCGGCGCGATCGTGCTGTGCGCGCAGGCGGCATTGCGCAGCGGCGCCGGACTGGTGGAAGTCGCAACGCGCGCGCAGCATGTCGCCGCGCTGCTGGCGCGGCTGCCCGAAGCGATGGTGAACGAGGTCGTCGATGCGCAGTCGCTGCAGCCGGCACTGGACCGCGCCGGCTCGATTGCGCTGGGCCCGGGCCTCGGCCAGAACGAGTGGGGGCGCGGCTTGTACGAGCGCGCCGTCGCCAGCGCGAAACCGCTGCTGCTCGACGCCGATGCCCTCAACCTGCTGGCAACGCATCCGTTCGCGCTGCCGGCCGATGCGGTGCTGACGCCGCATCCGGGTGAAGCCGCGCGCCTGCTGGGCATCACCACCGCGCAGGTCCAGCGTGATCGCTTCGCCGCCGCCAAGGCGCTGTGCGAACGCTATGCGTGCGTGGCCGTGCTCAAGGGCGCAGGCACCATTGTCGCGGCCGCGCACGAAACACCGCGCCTGATTGCGGCGGGAAATCCGGGCATGGCAGTCGGCGGCATGGGCGACGTGCTCAGTGGCGTGATCGCCGCGCTGCGCGCGCAAGGGCTTGCTGCGTTCGAAGCGGCGAGCGCGGGTGCGTTGTTGCATGCTGCTGCGGGTGATGCAGCCGCGCACGAAGGCGGCGAACGTGGACTGTTGCCGAGCGACCTGATGCCGTGGCTTCGCCACTTCGTCAATCCGGAGCGTTGATGTGAGTTCAGAAGCGATGAATGAAATCTGGTTGGCCGATGCCGAAGCGACCGACGCACTCGGTGCGCAGCTTGCACGCACGCGCCCAGCCGATGCCGTTGTGCATCTGCACGGTGATCTGGGCGCAGGAAAATCAACGCTCGCTCGCGCGTTGCTGCGCGCACTGGGTGTGCGCGGTGCGATTCGCAGTCCGACGTACACGCTTGTCGAACGCTATCCGCTCGCCGATGGTGGCGAAGCGTGGCATCTCGATCTGTATCGCATCGCCGATGCGGGCGAACTCGAATTCCTCGGTCTCGATGGCGCGGAAGTCCGCTTGTGGCTGGTCGAATGGCCCGAGCGCGGCGTCGGAGCGCTGCCAGCGGCCGACCTGACCGTGGACTTGGCCATGCAGGGCGGCGGGCGACGGGCCCGGCTGCTGGCGGGGACGGCGGCCGGTGAGGCCTGGCTCGGCCGACTGGCCGGGCTGGCCGGGCCGGCCCGGCCGGCCCCAGGGCAGGGAGTTGCGCCCGACTCCTGAACGGTTTTGCAGGAAAGTCCGGCAGGTCATGGATTCGTAAGGGAAAAGTGCTTGCAAATTCATTGGCGCGGTGGTTGACTACCGGCCATGCGCGTAAAGGCCGCCACCGTCCAGAAGTTTCTGCTCGGCCTAGCGCTGCTCGCCGCCCTCGCCTGGAATCTGGCGCATGCCAGTGAAATCAAAGGCTTGGAACTGAGCGCCGGGGCCACCGGCACCCGAGCCGAGATCGCCCTCGACGGCGCCGGCGAATTCAAGGTCATCAGCCTCAAGGGACCCGACCGCCTGGTCGTGGATCTTCCCGCCTCCTCGCTGGCGCGCGATTTCCACTTGCCCACTAGCGCAGGCGTGGTCAAGTCGGTGCGCACTGGCCAGCCGGCTCCCGGCACTTCGCGCATCGTGTTCGACCTGTCGCAGCCGGTGACGGTCCTCAAGCCGCGCATCGAGCAGGGCGCCAACGGTCCGCGCCTGGTGCTGGAATGGCCGGGCGATGGCGCCGAGCCGATCGAAGGCATCGCCACGGTTGCCGCGCCGACGGCGCCGCCACTGGCGCAGGTGCCGGCTCCGGCCCCCTCGGCCGCCCCGCCGGTAGCGGGCCCCGCGTCCACGCCGTCGGGAACGACGCCGGCGATGGCAAGCGCAGCCACGACGCCCCAGCAGACGCCTTCGCCAGGTGAGGTCAGTGCCGCGTCGTCGGAAGCCACGACGCGCCTGATCTCGGCCATCGTCGCCGGTCACGGCGGCACGACGGCAGCGACGGCGCCCGCCACTAGTGCTGCAAGGATTCCCGGATCGACCGCCGCCTCGGCGCCGGTGCCGGCTCCGGCCGCCTCGTCCGCCGCGCCGCTGCCGACCACTGTCGCCACCGGCGTGCCGACCCGCATCGCCACCGGCCAGCCGACGCTGATGCCCGGCGCGACGGTTGCTGCTGCGGCTGCGCCGTCCGCAACCCCGTCCGCAACGCCGCCCGCGCCCGCAGAGGCGCCGGTCAAGACCATGAAGGACGTGATGCGTGGCCGCGGCATGCGGCCGCTGGTGATCGCCATCGACGCCGGCCACGGCGGCCAGGACCCTGGCGCGCTCGGCCCGTCGGGCAAGCGCGAAAAGGACGTCACCCTGGCCATCGCCCGCGAGCTGGCGCGGCAGATCAATGCCACGCCGGGCCTGAAGTCGTACCTGGTCCGGGACAGCGACGTGTTCGTGCCGCTGCCGCGGCGCGCGCAGCTGGCGCGCCAGGCCAAGGCCGACATGTTCATCTCGATCCACGCCGATGCCGCCGAGAACCGCGCCGCCAAGGGCTCGTCGGTGTACGTGCTATCGCTCAAGGGCGCGTCCTCGCAGCGTGCGCGCTGGCTGGCCGACAAGGAAAACGCCTCCGACATGATCGGCGGCGTGCGCCTGGAACAGACCAGCAACACCCTGGCCTCGGTGCTGCTGGACCTGACCCAGAGCGGCCACATGAAGGCGTCGGAAGACGCCGCCGGGCACGTCCTGGACGGCCTCAAGCGCGTTGGCAGCAACCACAAGCCCAATATCGAGCGCGCCAACTTCGCCGTGCTGCGGACTTCCGACATGCCGGCGATGCTGGTGGAGACCGCCTTCATCTCCAATCCGGATGAGGAGCGCCGGCTGACCGACCCGGCGCACCAGCGCAACCTCGCGCGCGCCGTGCTCGACGGGGTCAACACCTATTTCACCCGCCAGCCGCCGCCGGGCACGATGTACGCCGCGCGCGCCGATGCGACGTATGTGACCTCCGACGTCGGAGCCGGTGGCGGCAGTCCGTAGGGCCATCAGCAAGGCCGGGCGGGCCGGGCTTTGGGCGAAGAGTGCCTCGCGCCCTCGGAACGGGGTCTGCGTCGGCTATCATCTGCATCGTTTCCTCCGACGACGCAGGACTGCGTCGCCCAGGCCGTGACGATCCGCCAACTCCCCGACACCCTCATCAACCAGATCGCGGCCGGCGAGGTCATCGAGCGCCCGGCGTCCGTGGTCAAGGAACTGGTCGAGAATGCCCTCGATGCAGGCGCGCGCCGCATCGACATCGACCTGGAAGAGGGCGGCGTACGCCTGATCCGCATCCGCGACGATGGCGGCGGCATCGCCGCCGACGAGCTGCCGCTGGCGATCCAGCGCCACGCCACCAGCAAGATCGCCTCGCTCGACGACCTTGAAGGCGTCGCCACGCTGGGCTTTCGCGGTGAGGCATTGCCGTCGATCGCCTCGGTCAGCCGTTTCGCCTTGACCTCGCGCCGTGTCGGCAACGACCACGCGGCGACGCTGGACGTCGAAGGTGGCCGCATCGGCGCGGTCGTGCCCAGGCCGCACCCGCAGGGCACCACGGTCGAGGTGCGCGACCTGTTCTTCAACGTGCCGGCGCGACGCAAATTCCTGAAGGCCGAACGCACCGAGCTTGGCCACATCGAGGAGTGGCTGCGGCAGCTGGCGCTGGCACGCCCGGATGTGGAGCTGCGCGTCTCGCACAACGGCAAGCCGTCGCGACGCTGGAAGGGCGAGGGTGACCTGCTGTCGGAAGTGCGCCTGCACGAGGCGCTCGGCGAGGAGTTCGCACGCAACGCGTTGCGCGTGGACCATTCCGGTGGCGCGCACAGCGAGGGCTCGGGTCAGGGCCTGCGCCTGCACGGCTGGATCGCACAGCCGGCCTACAACCGCGCCAGCGGCGACCAGCAGTACCTCTACGTCAACGGCCGCGCCGTGCGCGACCGCAGCATCGCCCATGCGATCAAGCAGGCCTACGCCGACGTCCTGTTCCATGGGCGCCAGCCGGCCTACGTGCTGTTCCTCGAACTCGACCCGCGCCGGGTCGATGTGAACGTGCATCCGGCCAAGCACGAAGTCCGCTTCCGCGATGCGCGCCTGATCCACGACTTCGTCTATCGCACGCTGCAAAGTGCGCTGGCGCACACGCGCGCCGGTACGGTCCCGGGCGCGGCGGCCGACGCCGCGGGCGTTGCAACCTCAAGCTTGGGCGACGCCAACGCATTTTCCGCATCGGGCATGCACGGGTCTGCGCCGCAGGCGTTGTGGCGGCAGGAGCAGTCGCCGCTGCCGATGCAGGTCGCCGAGGCGCGCTCGGGCTATGCCGCGCTCTATGGCGCGCCGCAGCCGGCAATGGCCGCAGCCTCGCCGATGGCCATGCCGATGCCGCAAGGCGGCGACGCGACCTTGCCGCCGCTGGGCTACGCCATCGCACAGCTGCACGGCATCTACGTGCTGGCCGAAACGGCCGAAGGGCTCATCGTCGTCGACATGCATGCCGCGCACGAGCGCATCGGTTACGAGAAGCTCAAGAGCGCGCACGACGGCGAAGGGTTGCGCACGCAGCCGCTGCTGGTGCCGGCGACGCTGGCGGTGTCCGAGCGCGAGGCCGAGGTCGCCGAACGCGAGGGCGAGACGCTGGCCGCGCTTGGTTTCGAAGTGACCCGCAGCGGCCCGCAATCGCTGACGCTTCGAAGCGTGCCGGCGCTGCTCGCCCATGGCGATGTCGAAGCGCTGCTGCGCGACGTCCTCGCCGACCTGCGCGAACACGGCGAATCGCGCCGCGTCGGCGCAGCCCGCGACGAACTGCTGGCGACGATGGCCTGCCATGGCGCGGTGCGCGCCAATCGCCGGCTGTCGCTGCCGGAAATGAACGCCCTGCTGCGCGAGATGGAAGCCACCGAGCGCTCGGGGCAGTGCAACCATGGCCGCCCGACCTGGGCGCGCTTCACCCTTCCCGAAATCGATCGCTGGTTCCTGCGAGGACGCTGAATGTCGGTAATTGCGAGTGGCACCCGATGCGCGCTGATCGTGGCCGTCCTGGTCGCGGCGAGCGCGTGCAGCAAGCCCGCCGGAGATGCCGGCAAGGCGACGCAGGACCAGGCCACGCAGGTGGCGTTCGCGCGCGACCTGGAGTTGTGGCGCGGCCAGCGCGTGGCCAACCTGACCAAGCCTGACGGCTGGACCAGCGTCGTCGGCCTGCACTGGATCGATCCGGGCCCGCACTACTTCGGCGCGTCTGCCGGCAACGGCATCCAGTTGTCGGTGGGGCCGCCGCACCTGGGCATGATCGATCTCAACAACGGCCGCCTGCGTTTCGTGCCGGAGAAGGGCCTGGCGCTCACCCTCGACGGCCAGCCGCTGCAGGGCGCCGCCGAGTTGCGCGCCGACGATTCGCCGACCGGTCCGAGCGTGATTGGTTTCGACGAAGGCAAGGGCCTGGTCACGGTGATCAAGCGCGGCGACCGCTACGCTCTGCGCGTCAAGCACGCCGATGCCCCCAGCCGTACCGGTTTCCAGGGCCTGACCTACTGGCCGGCGAGCACCGACTGGAAGGTCCAGGCGCATTTTGTCGCCCACCCGGCCGGCAAGACGCTGCCCATCGCCAGCATCATCGGCACCACCGACGAGGTGCCCAATCCGGGCGCGTTCGAGTTCGAACGCGACGGCAAGCAGTACCGCATCGAAGCGCTCGACGAAGGCGATGACACCCTGTTCCTGGTCTTCGCCGATCGCACCAGCGGCCATGGCAGTTACCCCGCCGGGCGTTTCCTCGATGCGCCCAAGCCCGGCGTCGAGGCGCGCGTGGTGCTGGATTTCAACCAGGCGTACAACCCGCCGTGCGCGTTCACCGCGTTCGCGACCTGTCCGCTGCCGCCGCCGGAAAACCGGCTCGACCTGGCCATCAATGCCGGCGAGAAGACCTACGCACACGCGACACCCTGAGCTTTCCCGCTGCACTTTCCCGACACCCCCAACCACGCGCCCAAAAGCCGAAGGACACCGTTCCGATGCGTCGCCTGAAGATGTTCTGCCTGACCGTGCTGGCCGCTGCCGGACTGGCCTCGGTGGCGTTCGCCGTGGAGAAGGTCGCGACGCCGGCGAAGGCGCCCAACGCGCCGGTCGCACCGGTCGCCGTGGCCAAGGCGCCGCCGCTGCCGCTGCTGTGGAAGGTGTCCGACGGCGACAACGCGGTGTATCTGCTCGGTTCCTTCCATCTGCTCAAGGACGATGACTACCCGCTGTCGCCCGACATCGACAGCGCCTTCGCCGCGTCCGACAAAGTCGTGTTCGAAGTCCCGCCCGAGCAGATGCAGGATCCGGCGATGGCGCAGAAATTCCTGATCGCCGCCGGTTACAGCGACGGTCGCACGCTCAGCCAGGTGCTGCCGGCGGCGATGCGGGAGAAGTTCAACCGGATCCTGGCCCAGAGCGGCGCTTCGATCGCGCAGTTCGACGGTTACGAGCCATGGTTCGTGAACCTCTCGCTGATGCTGGGCGTGTCGCAGCAGCTCGGCTTCAGCCCTTCGCGTGGCCTGGACATGTACCTGATGCAGCGCGCCGCCGCGGCGAACAAGCCGACCGCGGCCCTGGAAACCATCGAAACCCAGTTGCAGGTTCTCGATGCATCGCCGATGGACGAACAGATTGCCTCGTTGAAGGAGTTCCTCGACAAGCCGCAGGAAATGACGGGGCAGCTCGACGACATCCATTCGGCCTGGCGCGAGGGCGACGTTGCCCGCCTCGACAAGCTCACCGGCGAGGAGATGCGCGACAAGACCCCGCAGACCTATCGGATGGTCAACGTCGAGCGCAACCAGGCCTGGTTGCCGCAGATCCAGGGCATGCTCGACGGCGTGAAGAAGGGCGACACGCTGGTTGTGGTCGGCGCCATGCACCTGCTCGGCGACGACGGCGTGATCGGCATGCTGCGCGGCAAGGGTTACACGGTAGAGCGCGTGTGCTCGGCGTGCAGCCAGCAGCAGTTGTCGGCGCAGTAACCTGACTGCAGCTGGGCTCGCGCCTACCGCAGCGGCGGCAGCAGCACGATGCAGTCGACCGGGCACGCCGGCACGCACAGTTCGCAGCCGGTGCACAGCGGTTCGATCACCGTGTGCATGTGCTTGGACGCGCCGATGATCGCGTCGACCGGACAGGCCTGGATGCACTTGGTGCAACCGATGCAATCGGCTTCCACGACCACCGCAACCTGCGCCGGCTTGTGCTCGCCGCGCGCGCGGTCGTAGGGCCTGGCGTCCACTCCGAGCAATCGTGCCAGCGCGCGTGCGCCGGCATCGCCGCCGGGCGGACAACGGTCGACATCGGCCTGGCGCGCGGCCATCGCCTCGGCATAGGGCCGGCAGCCGGCAAAACCGCATTGGCCGCACTGGGTCTGCGGCAGGATGCGGTCGATGCGTTCGGTCAGGTCGACGGCCATCTTTGTGCGCGGGTCACAGGTTCGCGAGTCACTCGCGGGCGCCGGCGTGCCGGCGCCACGGGAGGCGTCAGCGGACCGGCATGCCCGGCTCGGCGCCACCATCGGCATCGAGCAGGAACAGCGAGCCGCCGTCGAATCCGGCCGACAGGATCATGCCTTCGCTGATGCCAAAGCGCATCTTGCGCGGCGCCAGGTTGGCGATGAACACCACGCTGCGGCCGACCAGGGTTTCCGGCTCGCCGTAGGAACCGCGGATGCCGGAGAAGATCTGGCGCTTGCCCAGATCGCCGGCGTCGAGCTCGAAGCGCAGCAGCTTGTCGGAGCCTTCGACGAACTCGCACGCCAGCACCTTGCCCACGCGCAGGTCGAGCCTGGCGAAGTCGTCGATGCCGATGGTTGCGCCGGCAGCGGCGGGTGCAGCAGCCGCGGCCTTCTCGACCTTTACCGGTGCGGCGGTCGACCTGGTCGCGGTGTCTGCGGCGGGCTGGGCCGGTTCGGGCTTCAGCGATTCCGTGGATGCGTCAATCATGTGTTCGATGTGCTTGGGGTCGATACGGGTGAACAGCGGCGTGTAGCTGCCGATGCGGTGGGCCAGCAACGGCGATTCCAGGTCGCTCCAACGGGCGACAGGCGCCGCCAGGAACGCCTCTGCCTGCGCAGTCACGCGCGGCAGTACCGGCCTGAGCGCGGCGTTGAGCACGCGGAACAGGTTCAGGCCCTGCGTGCAGACCGATTGCAGCTGCGCATCGGCGCCGTCCTGCTTGGCCAGCACCCACGGCTTGTGTTCGTCGATGTACTTGTTGGCCTCGTCGGCCAGCGCCATGGTCAGGCGCACCGCAGTAGCGGCCTCGTTGCGCGCGTAGGCCTCCGCGATCGGCGCCAGCTGCGTGACGAAGCGCGCGTACATCGCCGGATCGGGCAGGGCAGCGGCAAGCTGGCCGTCGAAGCGCTTCTCGATGAAGCCGGCGCAGCGGCTGGCGAGGTTGACGAACTTGCCGACGACGTCGGCATTCACGCGCGCGGTGAAGTCGGCCAGGTTGAGGTCGAGGTCATCGACGCCGCCGCTGGTCTTGGTCGCGTAGTAGTAGCGCAGCGCCTCGGGGTCGAGGCCGGCCTCAAGGTAGGTCCGCGCCATCACGAAGGTGCCGCGCGACTTCGACATCTTGGCGCCGTCGACGGTCAGGTAGCCGTTGACGTGCAGGCGGGTCGGTTCGCGGAAGCCGGCGCCGTGCAGCACCGCCGGCCAGAACAGGCCGTGGAAGTTGACGATGTCCTTGCCGATGAAGTGATGCAGCTCGGCCTTGCTGTCGCGGCTGAGGTACGACCAGAAGTCCAGGCCCTCGCGCTCGCACAGCGCCTGGAAGCTCGACAGGTAGCCGATCGGCGCATCGATCCAGACGTACAGGTACTTGCCCGGGTGGCCGGGGATCTGGAAGCCGAAGTAGGGGGCATCGCGGGAGATGTCCCACGCGCGCAGGCCGCCCTCGGCGTCCAGCCACTCCTGCAGCTTGGCCTTCACGCCGGGCACGGCGACGTCGCCGGACAGCCACTGGCGCAGGAACGCGTCGAACTGGCCCACCTCGAAGAAGAAGTGCTCGGACTCGCGCAGTTCCGGCGTGGCGCCACTGACCACCGAGCGCGGTTCCTTCAGCTCGCTGGGTGAGTAGGTGGCGCCGCAGTTCTCGCAGTTGTCGCCGTACTGGTCGGGCGTGCCGCAGTTGGGGCAGATGCCCTTGACGTAGCGGTCGGGCAGGAACATGCCCTTGACCGGGTCGTAGAGCTGCGCGACCGAGCGGCGGCTGATGTGGCCGTTGTTGTCGAGCTTGGTGTAGATCGCTTCGGTGAGGACGCGATTGCGCTCGGAATTGGTCGAGTCGTAATGGTCGAAGGCGACGCCGAAGTCGGCGAAGTCGCGCTCGTGGCTGGCCTGCATGCCGGCGATGAAGGCTTCGGGAGACTGCCCGGCCTTCTCGGCGGCGAGCATGATCGGCGTGCCGTGGGTGTCGTCGGCGCAGACATACCAGGCGGTGTGCCCGGCCATTCGCTGCGCGCGGCACCAGATGTCGGCCTGGGTATAGCCGACCAGATGACCGAGGTGCAGGTGCCCGTTGGCGTAGGGCAGGGCGCAGGAAACGACGAACTCGCGGGACATGGGGGGCCGGGACGCGTAAAGAGCGGGGGATTATCGCATGCGCGCTTCCCCCGCTCCCTGGCCGCGTGCGGCCTGTCCCTCCCCACGCGGGGGAGGGCAGAAACGGCTTACTGCTTGCGCATCCAGGTCTGGGTGCGGCCGAGCAGCGAGAAGCCCATGAAGCCGCGCACCTCGAGCTTCTTGCCGCCTTCGATCGGAGTGACCTTGACCGAATAGATCTTGCCGCTGGCCGGGTCGAGGATCTGACCACCCTCCCAGGTCTCGCCGTCCTGCTTGATACCCCACAGGATCACCATGCCCTTGACCGGCTTGTCCTTGCGGTCGCCCGAGCACTTGTCGCAGACCGGGTTGGGGCCGCGGTCGGACTGCAGGACCTCGGTCACGCGGCCGGCAAGGCTGCCGTCCTTGGCCTGGTAGATCTCGACGATGGACTTGGGCTTCTGGGTCTTGTCATCGATGGTGGTCCACTGGCCGACCGGCGTCGGCGTCTGTGCGGCCGCGGCAGTCGACAGCAGGCTCAACGGCAGGGCAGCCAGGAACAGCAGGGCAAGCAACTTCGTACGCATGAGTCCCCTCCCAGGGATGTTTCGGTTCACTCGGTTTCGGACCGCACCGGGATGCGGTTGCGGACCTTTATACCGCATCCGTTGGCGTATGGATGGGCCCTGGTCGAGGCTTTGGCAATGCCCTGGCCGGGCGGCATTTGCATGGCTGTTGACGCGCTCCAGCGCGGTTGGCGGCGGTTTTGCGGGACCTCGGGAATGGCGCCTGGAAATAGCACGTAACATGACGGCCCCAGCAATACCGCATCGAAGAAGGATCAAGGTCGCTGTCGTGAGTGAGTCCCTGCAAACCCAGATTGCCGCCCTCCGCCTGCCCGATACCGACGTGACGCTGGGCGAAACCGGCGCGCGTATCCGCGCCGTCGATGCCGATGGTCGGGTCGTGGTCGAGATCGTCGCCGGATTCCCCTGCGTTGCGCTGCAGCCGTGGCTGCAGGCGCAGGTCGCCACCCTGGTCGCGGCCGAAGGCCGGGAGCTGGCGCGGCTGGAGCTGCATTCGCGCATCGTTTCGCATGCGGTCCAGCCCAACGTCACGCCGATGCCGAGCGTGCGCAACCTGATCGCGATCGGCTCGGGCAAGGGCGGCGTCGGCAAGTCCACCACCGCCGTCAACCTGGCGCTGGCGCTGGCCGCCGAGGGCGCCCGCGTCGGCGTGCTCGATGCCGACATCTACGGGCCCAGCATCCCGACCATGCTTGGCCTGTCCGGACGCCCGGACAGCCCCGACGGAAAGACCATCGAGCCGATGCGCGCGCACGGCGTGGAGGCGATGTCGATCGGCCTGCTGGTCGAGCAGGACACGCCGATGATCTGGCGCGGGCCGATGGCGACCTCGGCGCTGACGCAATTGCTGAACGAAACGCGCTGGGGCGAACTCGACTACCTGATTGTCGACCTGCCGCCCGGCACCGGCGACATCCAGCTGACGCTGGCGCAGAAGATCCCCGTGGCCGGTGCGGTCATCGTCACCACGCCGCAGGACGTGGCCACGCTGGATGCGCGCAAGGCATTGAAGATGTTCGAGAAGGTGCAGGTGCCGGTGCTGGGCCTGGTCGAGAACATGGCCGTGCACGTGTGCTCCAACTGCGGCCATGCCGAACACGTCTTCGGCGAGGGCGGCGGCCAGCGCATGGCCGCGCAGTACGGCGTGCCGCTGCTGGGCAGCCTGCCGCTGGAAATCGCCATCCGCGAGCAGGGCGATGCCGGCGTGCCGGTGGTGACCGCGGCCCCGGACAGCGCCGCCGCGCGCGCCTACCGGATCACCGCCCGGCGGATCGCCATCGAGCTGGCGCGCCGCCCGCAGGTGGCCACGCCGCTCTCGGTGTCGCTGCTGTAGGTGCCGGTTCCTGGTTCATGGTGCCCGGTTCCCCATTCCGGCTCCGGCTGACACAATCCCCGTTCCCATTGCCTCCGAACACTCCATGAGCATCAAGTCCGACCGTTGGATCCGTCGCATGGCCGAGCAGCACGGCATGATCGAGCCGTTCGAGCCGGGCCAGGTCAAGACCGCCGCCGACGGCCACCGCATCGTCAGCTACGGCACGTCGAGCTACGGCTACGACGTGCGCTGCTCGCGCGAGTTCAAGGTGTTCACCAACATCAACTCGACGATCGTCGATCCCAAGCATTTCGACAGCGGCAGCTTCGTCGACATCGAGAGCGACGTCTGCATCATCCCGCCGAACTCGTTCGCGCTGGCACGCACGGTGGAGTACTTCCGCATTCCGCGCGACACGCTGGTGGTGTGCCTGGGCAAGAGCACCTATGCCCGCTGCGGCATCATCGTCAACGTCACGCCGCTGGAGCCGGAGTGGGAAGGCCACGTGACGCTGGAATTCAGCAACACCACACCGCTGCCGGCGCGCATCTACGCCAACGAAGGCGTGGCGCAGATGCTGTTCTTCCAGTCCGACGAAGTCTGCGAGACCTCGTACAAGGATCGCGGCGGCAAGTACCAGGGCCAGGTCGGCGTAACGCTGCCGCGCACTTGAGCATCAAGCCCCTCTCCCGCTTGCAGGAGAGGGGTTGGGGTGAGGGCAGCCTCGCGCCTCAGCGCCTGACGTAGGTGACGAAAAACCCCTGCAGGTCCCCATTCTCGGTGTAGCCCACCACGCTGGCCACCTGGTAGCCGTTGGCGTTGAACGCCCGGTGCGCCTGGTTGAGCTCGCTCGCCGAACCGCTCTTGCGCGCGCCCAGGTCGACATCGACATAGAGGCTGACGGTCTGCTGGCCGGCCTGCACCGCTTCGGCGGCCTTCTTGTCGTAGTGGGACTGGCCGGCGGCCAGCGCCAGGGCAGGGGCCAGCAGGCACGCGGCCAAAGCGGCCGCGATCACGATCTTGCGCATCGGGTGTCCTTCAGTGGGTCGTGCCCGCGGCGAGGCGGGCATCGTGTTCGACGGTCAACGCGGTGGCGATCGCCAGGCGCAAGGCCTGGCTCACCACCGCTGGCGGCAGGCTGGGCGCGCCGGGGTGGCGCGCCGCCTGCGCGGGAGCATACGGAATGTGGATGAAGCCGCCGCGGACGCCGTGCACATTTCGCAAAGCGTGCATCAGCCCGTAGAACACGTGGTTGCAGACAAACGTGCCAGCGGTCTGCGAGATCTCGGCCGGGATGCCGGCTTCGCGCAGTGCCGCCAGAGTTGCCTTGATCGGCAGGCTGCTGAAGTAGGCGGCGGGGCCGCCGGCGATGACCGCTTCGTCGATCGGCTGCGCACCGGCGTTGTCGGCGATGCGGGCGTCGTCGACGTTGATGGCAACGCGCTCCAGGCCGATCTGCGCCCGCCCGCCGGCCTGTCCCACGCAGATCACCAGCGCCGGCGCGGTCTTGTCCAGCGCATCGCGCAGTGCCTGCAACGACACGCCGAACTCCACCGGCAGGCAACGCGCGACGACGCGGTGGCCAAGGATCTGCTCGCCATCGAGGGCGGCCACGGCCTCCCAGCTCGGGTTGCTGTCCTCGCCAGCGAACGGGGCGAAACCGGTGAGCAGGATGGTGGGGAGTGTCTGGTTCATCTGCATCGTCATTTGAACGCCAGCCAGTACATCAGCACCAGGTTGACCACCATCAACGGTACCGCCGTCGCGACCTGCGCCCGGATCACCGCATTGGGATCGTCCAGTTCCAGCAGCGCCGCCGGCACCAGGTTGAAGTTGGCCGCCATGGGCGTCAGCAGCGTGCCGCAGTAACCGGTCAGCATGCCCAGCGCGCCCAGGATGGCAGGCGCGGCGCCGTGCTGCTGGATCAGCAGCGGCAGGCCGATGCCGGCGGTCATCACCGGGAAGGCGGCGAAAGCATTGCCCATGATCATCGTGAACAGCACCATGCCCAGCCCGTAGGCAAGCACGCAGGCCAGGCGACTGTCGGCGGGGATCAGCGCCGACACAATCGACGCCACCGCCTCGCCGACGCCACTGGCGGCGAACACGCCGCCCAGGGTCGCCAGCACCAGCGGCAGCAGCGCCGCCCAGCCCATCGTGTCGAGCAGGCGGCGGCCTTCGCTGGCGGCGCGGATCGGCCGCTCGCGCGTGACCACGATCGCGGCCAGCGCCGACAGCACGCAGGCCAGGGCCAGGCCGATCAGGGTGATGCTGCCTTCGCCGAACAAGGGCGTGCCGAACACCACCACATATTTGCCGAACAGCACGATCAGCACGGTGATCGCCGGGATCAGCAGCGCCGGCACGAACAGGCGATGGCCCAGCCGTAGCGCCGAGGCCTTGCGTTCGGCTTCCGGGGCCTCGGCGATGTGCTCGCGGCGCATGCGCGTGGCCAGCAGCGCCAGCGTGATCACCGCTGCCCCGGCCAGTTGCGAGGGCAGGGCGTTGCCGGCCTTGCTCGCCGCCAGCACCAGCTTGCCGGTGGCGAACAGCACGCCCAGCAGCGACCAGAATGCCGCGTGTGCATGGCGGCCCTCGCGCAGGTTGCAGCCGCCGGCGAAGAACAGGAACAGCGCCAGCAGGATGTAGAAATGCTCAATCGACAGCATCGCTGCGCTCCACGCGGTCGGCGGCGGCTGTCATGCGCCGGGCCAGGCCGCGCTGGAAGAACACGATGCGCACGGCGTGGATGACGAACGCGGCGACCGCGGTCGGGATGGCCCACAGCGCGATCTGCAGCGGCTCCAGGGTGATGCCGTGCTCGGCGTAGAAGCCCTGGATCAGCAGCACTGCGCCGAATGCCAGGAAGACGTCCTCGCCGAAGAAGCGGCCGACGTTGTCGGTGGCCGCGGCCAGGGCGTGCACGCGCTGGATCTCCTCGCGCGGCAGCGCGCCCAGCGCCTGCACGCCGGGCGTGCGGTTGGCGGCCGATTCCGACATCGGCGCCAGCAGCGGGCGCACGGTCTGGGCATGGCCGGCGATGTCGATCAGGCCGAGCGAACTCAGGCCCTGGCGGGCGGCAAGGTAGACAATCAGCAGCCGCGCCAGGGTCAGGCCGCGCCAGCGCGCGATCCACTGCAGCGCGTGCTCGCGCAAGCCTGCGCGTTCGAGCAGGCCGATGGTCGGCAGCGTCATCGCGAACATCAGCAGGGCGCGGTTGGAGACGAAGCTGTCGCCGAGCAGGGCCAGCAGCTCCGGCATCGACTTGCCTGCGGCCAGGCCGCTGACCAGTCCGGCGCTGACCACGACGATCACCGGATTGGCACGCAGCACGAAGCCGACGACCACCCAGGCGACGCCAAGCAGCGGCCAGTAGTTCATGCGGTCGCCATCGCCGCGATGACCACCCCGTCGGCCTCGAGTGCATCGCGCACCGCCCGGGCGAACAGGGCGGCATCGCTTCGATCGCCGTGCAGGCAAAGCGTATCGGCCCGCAGCGCGACGATGCTGCCGTCGTCGGCGACGACTTCGCCGCGGCTGGCCAGGCGCCGCACCTGGGCGATCGCGGCATCGAGCGATTCGATCACCGCGCCGTCGCTGCCGCGTGGCAGCAGGCGGCCACGCCGGTCGTAGCCGCGTTCGGCGAATACCTCGTGGGCGACGCGCAGACCGTGCGCGGCGCCGGCATCGGCCAGTGCCGAACCCGACAGCGCGAACAACACCAGCGACGGATCGATCTCGCGCACGGTCGCGGCGATCGCATCGGCCACCCCGCGATCGTCGGCGGCGACGTTGTAGAGCGCGCCATGCGGCTTGACGTGCACCAGCCGCACGCCTTCGGCAGTGGCGATGGCGGCCAGGCGCTCGATCTGGGCGCGCACGCTGCGGGCGATCTCCGCCGTGGGCACCGACAGCGCCCGCCGGCCGAAATGCTCGCGGTCCTCGAACGAGGGATGCGCCCCGGCGGCGACACCGTGCGCGCGGCACAACAGCAGTGTTGCGCGCATCGTGGCCTCATCGCCGGCGTGACCGCCGCAGGCGATGCTGGCCGAACTCACCAGCGGCACGATCGCCGCATCGTCGCCGCAGCCTTCGCCCAGATCGCAGTTGAAGTCGATGTGCTTGCTCACGTCATGGCCGGATCGCGGCTTCAGCCGCGCTTGAACAGCATGCCCAGCCCGACCACGATCAGGATGGCCGGCCACCAGGTCATCAACATGCGGCCCAGGCTCATGTCGGTGTAGCCAAGGTTGTTGAGCAGGAAAAGGGTGCCGATAACGACCAGCACCAGCGCGCCGATGACATTGGATTTCATGGGGTTCCGAAAGGCAGGAGTTGAAGGGTTCAGACCGCGGGCACGCGCGCGTCGATCATCACACCAATTCTGGCGACCCGCGCACGCGCCGCGCAAGCCAGGCGGTGGGCGGTGGAGGCATCAACGGCGGCGAAATGCAGAGTCTGTCCCGGAATGCACTGCGCCAGCCGCGGCAGGTCGGCGGCGATGACATGGCCCAGCCGCGGGTAGCCGCCGACCGTCTGGGCGTCGGCCAGCAGGATGATCGGCTGACCATCGGGCGGCAGCTGGATCGTACCGGGGGCCACCGGCTCGGAGATGCCATCGGCCTGCGTCGAGGGCAGCGCCTCGCCCTGCAGGCGCAGGCCCTGGCGATTGCTGCTGGCGCTGACCTTCCAGCCGCGCCTGGCCAGTGGCGCCGACCAGGGATGCGCGGACGGCTGATAGCGGATGGGCGCACGCGGGTCTTCGTCGTGGCCGGGATCGATCCACCAGCGCACGCTTTGCATGCGTTCGCACTGCGACGGCGGCGTGGCGCCGAGCGGTAGCCAGTCGCCATTGTGCAGGGCGCGACCGTCGAGGCCGCCGAAGCCACCGCGCAGGTCGGTGCTGCGGCTGCCGAGGATCACTGGCACGTCGATGCCACCGCTGATCGCCAGCCATGCGCGGGCGCCGCCACGGATCGCATCGATCTCGAGCGTGCCCGCGGGCAGCAGCACCGGTCGGCCGCACGGGACCGGCTCGCCGTTCCAGTGCGCCGTCACCGCGGCGCCGATCAGCGCGATGCGCAGTGGCGCATGCAGCTGCAGGGTCGGGCCATGCAGGGTCATCTCCAGCACTGCGGCATCGGCAGGGTTGCCCACCAGGCGATTGCCCAGGCGCGCCGCATCGCCATCGAGTGCACCGGCATGGGCGACGCCGAGGTGGCGCCAGCCGACGCGGCCGAGGTCCTGGACGGTGGTCAGCAGGCCAGCGCGCGTCACCCGCAGGCCGTTTTGCAGTTCCTTCATTCGCCGTAGTCCGCGAAGCAGTCGGCGTCGATCGCGACGAACTTCACGCGATCACCGGGCAGCAGCAGCGACGGTGTCGCACGCGTCGGATCGAACAGCACCCGTGGCGTGCGGCCCAGCAGGCGCCAGCCGCCGGGACTCTCTCGCGGATAGATTCCTGTCTGCGCACCGCCGATGGCGACGCTGCCCGCGGCGACGCGCGCGCGCGGCGTGGCCAGGCGCGGCAGCGCCAGTGCCGGATCAAGACCGGCCAGGTAGGGAAACCCGGGCGCGAAACCGATCATCGCCACGGTGTAATCGCCGTCGACGTGGCGCGCGATCAGTTGCTCCTGAGTCAGCCCCAGTTCGGTCGCGGCGGCGGCAAGGTCGGGACCGAACTCGCCGCCATAGGCGACCGGGATCTCCACGGTGCGCGACTGCGCAGGCATCGCGATCGCCGCGTAGTCGCCGCTGTCGTTGCTGCCAAGCAGGGCCAGCAACTCGGCGTGGACGTGCGCCGGGTCGACATGGGGGTCGAAGAACACGCCCAGGCTGGCGAACGCCGGGACCAGGTCGCGCAGCCAGTGCGGCTTGTTTGCCTGCAGTCGCGCGGCAAGCGCGTGGACCTGGAGGTTGAGCCGGGCATCGATGCGGTCGCCGAAGCGCAGCAGCCAGGCATCGTCCGCCAGCGCTTCGATGTCGCAGCCCGGTGGCGTGCTCACTGCGGCAGGGCGCCCTGCAACTGCTGTATCCGCGTCACCAGCGCTTCGGGCGTGTAGGCCTGGGCACTGGCCGTGCCCCACACCGGCCGCGGCCAGGCGATGTCGTCGTGGAAGCGGGCGATGACATGGATGTGCAGCTGCGGCACCACATTGCCCAGCGCGGCGACGTTGATCTTCTGCGGCTTGAACTCGACCTGCAGGGCACGGCTGGCGGCGCTGATCTCGCGCATCAGCACGGCCTGCTGCGCTTCATCCAGATCGATCAGCTCCACTGCGTCGGCCACGCGCGGGATCAGGATCAGCCAGGGATGGTTGGCGTCGTCCATCAGCCGCAGTTCGCTCAGGCCCAGGTGGGCGACCGGATGGGTGTCCTCGGCCAGTTGCGCATGCAGCTGCCAGCCGCCGGTGTTCGCAGAGCGATTCATCGCAGGTTCTCCGCCAGGAAATCGAGGGTGCGGTGCCAGGCCAGTTCGGCGCTGACTGCATGGTAGGCGTGGTTGTCGACGTCGCGGTTGAAAGCATGTCCCGCGCCAAGGTAGACGTGCACGGTCGCGCCGGGATGCTTGCTGCGATGAAGGTCGATCACGTCGGAGGGGATGCTGCTGTCGTTCTCGCCGAAGTGGAACATCATCCGCGCGCGCAGCGGTTCGTCGAGGAATGGAACCGTGCGCGCACCGTAGTACGACACCGCCGGCAATCCGAGGCGGGTGTTGGCCAGGTACGCCAGGCTGCCACCCCAGCAGAAGCCGACCACGCCAACGCGCAGACCTTCCCGATGCAGTTCGTCGACCGCCTCGCTGATGATGTCGACCGCGCGCTCGAACCCCACTTCATTGCGCAGTGCGGCACCGCGTTGCGTCCCGGCTTCGTCGTAATCCAGCTCGACCCCCGGGGCCACCGGGTCGTACAGCGCGGGCGCCAGGGCGACGAAACCGGCCGCGGCGAAGCGTTCGGTGACGCTGCGGATGTGGGCGTTGGCGCCGAAGATTTCCTGCAGGACGATCACGGCACCCTTCGAGGGGCCGGTCGGCTCGGCGCGCCAGGCCCGGACGGGGCCATGCGGGGTGTCCAGATCGATCCAGTGGGCCATGGGGAGAGGTCCATTCAGTTGGCGGGAGTGACCGGCGTGTTCAGTTTCGCGGCGCAATTCGCCATTGGGGGCGGTTGATTCTAGCGCCGGCGCTATAATCCGCAGCCATCGTGTCGTCCACCCTGTCTTCCCGGGCGCAGCGAGGGACCTGCTGTAGCCGCCGAGCGCGTGGCCAGCAGGTCGCTCGCTGCGCTTGGCGCGACTGCATT
The DNA here is from genome assembly GCF_052113485.1 of Lysobacter sp. TAF61. Taxonomy (NCBI): domain Bacteria; kingdom Pseudomonadati; phylum Pseudomonadota; class Gammaproteobacteria; order Lysobacterales; family Lysobacteraceae; genus Lysobacter; species Lysobacter sp. TAF61. The sequence continues at coordinate 446,537 of NZ_JBFRDH010000001.1, read as the reverse complement.
TTTTTCGATCAGCCCGGTTCGCTTAATGTCCCTAGCCAATCCCAAAGTCGGTTTCGTCAGCCTCGGTTGCCCCAAGGCGCTGGTCGACTCCGAACGCATCCTCACCCAGTTGCGCGTGGAGGGCTACGACATCGTCCAGACCTACGACGATGCCGACGTGGTGGTGGTCAACACCTGCGGCTTCATCGATTCGGCCGTGACCGAATCGCTGGATGCGATCGGCGAAGCGATCGCCGAAAACGGCAAGGTCATCGTCACCGGCTGCCTGGGCAAGAAGCCCGAGCAGATCCGCCAGGCGCACCCGGGCGTGCTGTCGATCAGCGGCCCGCAGGACTACGGCAGCGTGATGAGCGCGGTGCATGCGGCGCTTCCGCCCAAGCACGATCCGTTCCTCAACCTGGTGCCGGACACCGGCATCAAGCTCACGCCCAGGCACTACGCCTACCTCAAGATTTCCGAAGGCTGCAATCACCGCTGCAGTTTCTGCATCATCCCGTCGATGCGCGGCGACCTCGTCAGCCGCCCGGTCGACCAGGTGCTGCGCGAGGCCGAGAAGCTGGCGATGGGCGGCGTCAAGGAACTGCTGGTGATCTCGCAGGACACGTCCGCCTACGGCGTCGACGTCAAGTACGCGCAGCACGAATGGCGCGGCAAGTCGTACCAGACGCGGATGAAGGCGCTGTGCGAAGGCCTCAGCGAGCTGGGCATCTGGACGCGCCTGCACTACGTTTACCCGTATCCGCATGTCGACGACATCATCCCGATGATGGCCGAGACCGGCGCCAACGGCATGCGCAAACTGCTGCCGTACCTGGACATCCCGTTCCAGCACGCCAGCCCGCGCGTGCTCAAGCTGATGAAGCGCCCGGGCGCCGTCGACAAGACGCTCGAGCGGATCCAGCGCTGGCGCGCGATCGCGCCCGACATCACCATCCGCTCGACCTTCATCGTTGGCTTCCCGGGCGAGACCGAGGCCGAGTTCGAAGAGCTGCTGGATTTCCTCGACGAGGCCCAGCTCGACCGCGTCGGTGCGTTCGCCTATTCGCCAGTCGATGGCGCCAGCGCCAACGCGCTGCCCGATCCGGTCGCCGAAGAGGTCAAGGCCGAGCGCCTGGCGCGCTTCATGGAGCGGCAGGCGGAAATCTCCGCGGCCAAGCTCGAGGCCAAGGTCGGCACCACCCAGCGTTGCCTGGTCGATGCGCTCGACGGCGAACTGGCGATCGCACGCTCGATGGCCGATGCGCCGGAGATCGATGGCCTGGTGCAGATCCAGAACGGCTTCATGGCCGGCCTCAAGCCCGGCGAGTTCGTCGACGTCGAGATCATGGGCAGCGACGAGCACGACCTGTTCGGTGAAGTCGCGTTCGAGGACTGAACCACCGGCGGCCCGGCCGTGTCAGGGCTTCGCACAAACAACAACGGCCACCCAAGGGTGGCCGTTGCCGTATCCGCCGATGTTGCCGGCGGTTCGATCAGAAGCGGAACTCGCCGCCGATCGTGAGCGTGTCGACGCGCTGGGTATCGCCGAAGAACGGCACCTCGCGCGTGTCCCAGTAGCCGGTCACGGCGAAGCTCTTGTTGACGTTGAAGCCCATGCCCAGGCCGGCGTACGGGTTCTGGTCCTCGTCGCGGACCTGGATGCCGAAACCGGCGTCCGTGAACTCGCTTTCGATGCGCTCCATGCCGGCACGGCCGGCGATGTAGTAGCCGCCCGCGAACTCGTGCTTCAGGCGCAGGCCCAGGCCGGTGGCGTTCATCTCGACCGAAGCGCCGTCGCCGCTGTCCTTGCCGAGCGAGCCGTAATGGGCCTCGACGCCAATCAGCGAATTGAAGCTGTAACCGAGCCAGCCGTTCATCGCGGTGTCGACTGCGGAGTCGCCATCGACATACAGCGTGGAATTGCCCACCTCACCGCGCACGTAGACTCCCGACCCCTCGGCAGCCGACGCGGCAGTGCAAGCACCGGCCATGGCCAGAGCCAGGACCAGGACATTGAACTTCCTCATTCTTGAAACTCCCCTGTTGGAATGACCCCACCGGAGTGCAAGCACCGGAGGGCGAGGGGGAGGTTGAGAGATTGTTAAAACTGCGTCAACGCGAATTTGTCGCGGTTGCGTCAGGCGTCGCCGTAGTCCACTTCGACGATGACGAAGCGGGCGGCGCCGCCTGGCAGCATCGCTTCGAACTCGTCGTCCACGCGTTTCTTGAGCATGGCCCGCGCCAATGGCGAGTCGATGCTGATCCATCCGGCGCGCGCGTCGGTCTCGTCCGGGCCGACGATGCGATAGCGCTGGCTTTCGCCGCTGGCGATGTTCTCCACTTCCACACGCGCCCCGAAGAACACCGCCTCCGGATCGGTCGGCACGGTGTCGACGACGCGCAGCGATGGCAGGCGCTTGCTGAGGTAGCGCACGCGGCGGTCGATCTCGCCGAGCTGCTTCTTGCGATAGGTGTACTCGGCGTTCTCGGAGCGATCGCCCTCGGCGGCGGCCGCGGCCAGCGCCTTCACCACCTCCGGCCGCTTCACGCGCCAGAGCTCGTCGAGTTCCGTCTTCAGGCGATCGTGCCCGCCGCGGGTGATCAGGGCGGTACTTTTTTCGGCAGGGGGACGCCAGCGCGACACGGGTTGCCTCAGCGCCGGCTCTTGCCGCCGAAAATACCGCCCAGCAAACCGCGCAGGATCTGCTGGCCAATCTGGTTGCCGACTGTGCGCGCGGTCTGCTTTGCCATCGTTTCGACCATGCCCTGGCGGCGCTTGGTGCCGAACACGGCGTCCTTGACCGACTGGCTGAAACCACCGCCTTCCTCGGCGTCGTCCTGCTCGCGCGTGCGTGCCGGCGGCGCCTTGGCCTGCTCGGCCGCAGCCGTGGCCTTCTGCGCCAATGCCTCGGCGGCCGAGTCGCGGTCGATGCGGGTGTCGTACTTGCCGCCGACCGGACTGCCGGCGCGGACCTGGGCGCGCTCGGCTTCGGTGATCGCGCCCATGCGGCAACGCGGCGGAGCCACCAGGGTCTTTTCCACCGGCATCGGTACGCCTTTCTCCTGCAGGGTCGATACCAGCGCTTCGCCGGTGCCCAGCTGCGAGATCGTTTCGGCCACGTCCAGCGCCGGATTGGCGACGAACGTCTGCGCCGCGGTCTTCACCGCCTTCTGGTCGCGCGGCGTGAAAGCGCGCAGCGCATGCTGCACGCGATTGCCGAGCTGGCCGAGGATGTTGTCGGGCACGTCGTCGGGGAACTGCGAACAGAAATACACGCCCACGCCCTTGGAGCGGATCAGGCGCACCACCTGCTCGACGCGCTGCTGCAATGCCGGCGGGGCGTCGTCGAACAACAGGTGCGCCTCGTCGAACACGAACACCAGCTTGGGCTTGTCGAGGTCGCCGACTTCGGGCAGGTTCTCGAACAGCTCCGACAGCAGCCACAGCAGGAAGCTCGAATACAGCCGCGGCTTGAGCACCAGCTGGTCGGACGCGAGGATGTTGATCACGCCGCGACCGTCGGTATGCGTGCGCATCAGGTCGGCCAGTTCCAGCGCCGGCTCGCCGAAGAACATCTCGCCGCCTTCCTGCTCCAGGCGCAACAGCGAGCGCTGGATCGCGCCGATCGACTGCGCGCTGACCAGGCCGTAGCTGGTGGAGATGTCCTTGCGCTCGGCCGCGACCAGGCCGAGCAGGGCGCGCAGGTCCTCCAGGTCGAGCAGCAGCAGGCCGCGGTCGTCGGCCAGCTTGAATACGATGTCGAGCACGCCCGACTGGGTGTCGTTGAGTTCCAGCACGCGCGCCAGCAGGGTCGGACCCATCTCGCTGACGGTGGTGCGAACCGGGTGGCCGAGCTTGCCGAACAGATCCCAGAACACGACCGGGCTGGCCTGGCTGGCGTAATCGCCAATGCCTATCTCGGCTACCCGCGCCTGCAGTTTGTCGTTGCTCGCCCCGGCCAACGCCAGGCCGGCCACGTCGCCCTTCACGTCGGCCAGGAACACCGGCACGCCCAACCGCGAGAAGCCCTCGGCCAGGGTCATCAGGGTCACCGTCTTGCCCGTGCCGGTGGCGCCGGCGACCAGCCCATGGCGATTGCCGAACTTCGGCAGCAGGTAGACCTGGCCGTGGCTCTCGGGCAGGGAGGTGGGCGTGGTGACAGCCTTGCCGATGAGGATCGTGCCTGGGGTCGGGTCCATGTCCGGGTCCGTGCTCGGGGTCAGTGGGGAAGTGCGGTCGATTCTATGCGGGGTCGCTGAATGCTGCTTGGCGCGCATCGGCCCGCCGGAATGTTCGCAAGGACCCGTTATCGGCAACGCAGCGGTCGGCAACTGCCACGCATATCCCCATTCACGCGCTTCCCCGGAAACAGCGCTTGCCCCTGTTCGCACGGCAACGCTACCCTCCCAGTCCCCCGCCTTTTCAGTTGTCGTCCATGCCCGTACTGGTTCGTCCCTCCGTCGCGCTGATCGCGCTCGGTCTCGCCGCACTCGCGCCCAGCGCGCATGCCCTCTCCAAGCGCGACCAGGCGGCAGTGGAGGTCCTCGATCAGCGCATGGCGGCCGCCGAGGCCCGCTACCGCGAGGGCATCGTCAAGGTCGGCAACACCGACCCGGCCGGCCGGACCGAGGTCGATGCCGCGCTGGAGGACATGGAAGACGTGATGGCGGCCTGCGTGAAGCAGAAGGGCTGCTCGCCGACCACCATGCTCACCGCCTACAAGCGCCTGCTCAAGCAGAACGCCGACCTGGCCGCGGGCGACGACGTGCCCGAGGACAACGAGGACGAGGGCGCCGGCAGCATCACCGCCGACGTGCCCGAGGCCGCGCGCGCGGCGGCGCTGCTCAGCGCCGACGGCGAGCGCTTCGTCAAGATGGTGCAGTACAACCCGGCCGTGCAGGCCGGCATCCGCCGCTGGCTGACCGACATGCGCGGCGCGCTGATCGACACCCACGAGAACTACCAGTACCTGCGCCAGTCGATGTGGCCGCAGTTCGAGCGTGCCGGCCTGCCCGAGGCACTGCTGTTCGGCGTGATGGCCAAGGAGTCCAACGGCCGCGTGCATGCGACCTCGCGCGCCGGCGCCGCCGGGCCGATGCAGTTCATGTACGGCACCGGCCGCCGCTTCGGCCTGGGCGACGACGGTACCGGTTTCGACACGCGCTATGACGCGCGCGCCTCGGCACAGGCCGCGGCGTCCTACTTCAACGAGCGCCTGGGCGAACTCAATCGCAGCATCGAGCTGTCGCTGGCGGCCTACAACGGCGGCGAAGGGCGCGCGCTGCGCGTCTACAGCAATTCCGGCGGCCGCAACTTCTGGGACGAGTCGGTCTACAACCAGTTCCCGGCCGAAACCCGCGACTACGTGCCGATGGTGATCGCCGCGGCCTGGCTGTTCCTGCATCCCAAGGAATACGGCCTGAGCTTCCCCAAGGTCGACGCGCGTGCGGCCGGCCTGCGCCTGAACAAGCCCAGTTCGATCTACGAGCTGACCATCTGCCTGGGCAGCAGCGGCTCGCGCGACGGCTACATGCGCGCGCTGCGCAACCTCAACCCGCGATACGAGGCCGACCGCTACCTGCCTGCCGGCACCACGCTCAATGCGACCACGAAGATCGTCAGCCTGTACAACCGCTGGTGCGTGCAGGGCCAGCGCGCCGACCTGGCGCACACGCTGGTGACCAGCGATGCCAGTTCGGCGATCGTGCGCACCGGCCCGGTGACGCCGGTGCTGCCGACCGATGCGGTGTACGAGGCCGAAAGTGCCGGAGCCGGAAGTGCCGGCGTTGCCGTCGCGCCGGTCAGGACCGCGCCGAAGAAGGCATCCAAGCCCGGTTCCTACACGGTCAAGCGCGGCGAAACGCTGACCGCGATCGCGCAGAAGTTCCAGTGCGATACCGGCGACCTGGCCAAGGCCAACAAGCTCAAGGCGCCGCGTTACGCGATCAAGCCGGGGCAGAAGATCAAGCTGGACGGCTGCGAGGGCTGAAACGTTCCGTCGTTCCCGCGAAGGCGGGGACCCAGCGTCTTCAACGACGCCAGAAGCAACGTCCCTGGGTTCCCGCCTTCGCGGGAATGACGGGACCAGGGGCGCGGGAATGAAGGACGCTTGTTACGCCGCGTCGACGCGACGCGCCAGCACTTCACCCAGGCGCACCGGCGACTCGCCCTTCAATGACGGATCCAGCGCCGCCACGCCCGGCGGCAGCAGCACGATCACGGTCGAGCCGTAGTTGAAGCGCGCCATCTCGGCGAAGCGCTCAAGGGTGATGTCGGCGCCGCGGTAGTCCTTGACCGTCACCACGTCGCCATAGCGCGGGATCTCCACGCCGCTCCACACCGTCTCCACGCCCGAGACCAGCAGCGCGCCGACCATGACCATCGCCATCGGGCCGAAGTCGGTGTCGAAGTGGCAGACCAGGCGCTCGTTGCGTGCGAACAGGCGCGGCACGTTCTGCACCGCCGCCGGGCCGACACTGAAGAGCCGGCCGGGCACGTGCACGGTTTCGCGCAGCTTGCCGCCCCACGGCATGTGCACGCGGTGGTAGTCCTTGGGCGACAGGTAGACGGTTGCGAACAGGCCATCGTTGAACGGCTCGGCGGCGTCTTCGTCACCGAGCAGCTCGGCGGCGGTGAACGACTGGCCCTTGGCCTGGAAGATGCGGCCATTCTCGATCGGGCCGCACTGGCTGATGCGGCCGTCGGCCGGCATCACCAGCGTGCGCGGATCGGCATCGGCGATGCGCGCGCCGGGCTTGAGTGCGCGGGTGAAAAACGCGTTGAACGTCGGGTAGGCCTGCGGGTCCGACTCGGCCGCCTCGGCCAGGTTGACGCCGAACCTGCGCGTGACCGTGTCGATCAGCCACTGCTTGAGCCACGGCGAATCGGAATACGCCAGGCTGCGCGCCATCGACGACAGCAGTCGATGCGGCAGGACGTAGGTGAGGGCGGTGAACAGGCTCATGGCTTTGCTCCGGCCGCGGCCTGCGTCAGCGCGGTCATGTCCGCGGCGATCGCCTTCGGGTCGAGCGGTGGCTGGACGATGCCGGCCATGCGGCCCTGCGGGTCGAGGACCGCCATCGAGGCGCTGTGGTCGACACTGTACTGGTCGGCCGGGGCGCCTTCGGGTGCCGGCACCTTGGCGAAGACCATGCTCAGCGACTTGGCAAAGCGCTCCAGCGCCGGCACGTCGGCGGTGGCGGCGAGAGTGTCGCGGTGGAAGGCATGGGCGTACTCGCCGATGCGGTCCGGGCTGTCGCGCTCGGGATCGACCGAGACGAACAGCACGCGCGGACGGGTCGCTTCCGGCAGTGCGGCCCATTGCTTCTGCGCGCGCGCCATTTCCGCCAGGGTCGTCGGGCAGACGTCCGGACAGTGGGTGAAGCCCAGGAACACCAGCGTCCAGTGGCCCTTGAGCTCGCCGGGCACCAGCGCGGTGCCATCGGACTGGCGCAGGGAGAACGACGGCAGCTCGCGCGCCGGCTCGAACAGGCGCACGGCCTGGGTCTGCGGCCACCTGGAATGGGTGACCGGGCCGAAATGGCGTTGCGCGGCCCACAGCCCGAGGGCGGCGGCGACGGCGGCAATCAGGATCAGGACGGTGGTGCGATTGAACATGTCGCCTCTTGAACGGCAGGCCCGGCTGGGCGCGCGGGCATGATACCGGGCGTGCGTGCCGCATGGGCCGGGCCGCACGGATTGGCGGGCCCGGGTGGCCGGTATGAATCGCCGATATAATCGCCGACCCCTATGCAAGGCCTCGCCATGACCGGCTCCGCCCCCCTCACGCCCGTGCAGCTCCAGTCGGCGACGTTCGAACAGGTCTCGATCATCGACCTGATCCGTTTCGGCGGCAGCCGCTTCAACGAGGCCGGCCTGACCTTCGGCCACAGCTACGACAACGCCCTGGACGAGGCCACGCAGCTGGTGCTGCATGCGCTGCACCTGCCGCACGACCTCAGCCCGGTCTACGGCACCTCGCGCGTCACCGCTGACGAGAAGGCCAGGGTGCTGGCGCTGTTCGAGCGCCGCATCAACGAGCGCGTCCCCGCCGCCTACCTGGCCGGAGAGGCCTGGTTTGCCGGGCTCAGCTTCAAGAGCGACCGCCGCGCACTGGTGCCGCGTTCGCCGATCGCCGAGCTGATCACCACCGGCTTCGAGCCGTGGCTGGGTGGCCGCGAGATCGAGCGTGTGCTCGACCTGTGCACCGGCTCGGGCTGCATCGCCATCGCCACCGGCCACTACCACCCGTACTGGCAGGTCGACGGCGCCGACATCAACGACGACGCGCTGTCGCTGGCGCACGAGAACAAGGCGCGCCTGCACGCCGACAACGTCACCCTGCGCAAGTCGGACCTGTTCAAGGGCCTGCAGGGCGAGGTCTACGATCTGATCGTGACCAATCCGCCGTACGTCACCAACGACGAAACCGATGCCCTGCCGCACGAGTATTCGCACGAGCCCGACCTGGGCCTGCGTGCCGGCGACGACGGCCTCGACCTCGCGCTGAAGATCCTGCGCGACGCCCCCGACCACCTCAGCGAGAACGGCCTGCTGATCTGCGAAGTCGGCGAAGCCGAGCAGGCGCTGGCGGCGCTGCTGCCGGAACTGCCGATGGCCTGGGTCGAGTTCAAGGTCGGCCAGATGGGCATCTTCGTGGTTGAGCGCGCCGACATGGTCGAGCACCACGCCAGGATCAAGGCGCTGGCGGACGCGCGCGGCTGACGGGTTTGTTGCTGGTTCCGGCAGCAACCTTTTCCGATTGCTAGAGTGCACCGGTCCATACACCAGGATCCCCCGTGTCCAGCAACACCTTCGGCAAGCTGCTCTCGGTAACCACCTTCGGCGAAAGCCACGGCCCGGCGATCGGCTGCGTCGTGGACGGCTGCCCGCCCGGCATCGCGATCGCGCCGGACGACTTCCGCCACGACCTCGAGCGCCGCGCCACCGGCCGCACCCGCCACACCTCGCAACGGCACGAGGCCGACGAGGTCGAGATCCTCAGTGGCGTCTACGAGGGCGTCACCACCGGCACCCCGATCGCGCTGCTGATCCGCAACACCGACCAGCGCAGCAAGGACTACGCGAAGATTTCCGAGCAGTTCCGCCCGGGCCACGCCGACTACACCTATTGGCAGAAGTACGGCATCCGCGACCCGCGCGGCGGTGGCCGCTCCTCGGCGCGCGAGACCACCATGCGCGTGGCCGCGGCCGTGATCGCGAAGAAGTGGCTGGCCGATCGCCACGGCGTGAACGTGCAGGGCTACCTGTCGCAGATCGGCGAGATCGTCCCGCACGGTTTCGACCTGTCCGCGGTCGAGGGCAACCCGTTCTTCTGGCCGGACACCCGCCAGGTCACCGAGCTGGAGTTGTACATGGACGCGCTGCGCAAGTCCGGCGATTCGGTCGGCGCGCGCGTGGACGTGATCGCCACCGGCGTGCCGCCGGGCTGGGGCGAACCGATCTACGGCAAGCTCGATGGCGAACTGGCCAGCGCGCTGATGAGCATCAACGCGGTCAAGGGCGTGGAGATCGGCGACGGCTTCGGCGTGGTCGCGCAGAAGGGCAGCGAGCATCGCGACCACATGACGCCCGGCGGATTTGCGTCCAACCACGCCGGCGGCATCCTCGGCGGCATCAGCAGCGGCCAGCCGCTACGCTGCTCGGTGGCCTTCAAGCCGACCTCGAGCCTGCGCCTGCCGGTCGACAGCCTCGATGTCCATGGCAACGTCGTCGAAGTGGTCACTACCGGCCGCCACGATCCCTGCGTCGGCATTCGCGCCACGCCCATCTGCGAAGCGATGGTGGCGCTGGTGCTGATGGACCAGGCGCTGCGCCATCGCGCCCAGTGCGGCGACGTCGAGCTGCCGGCAGCACGTATCCCGGGCCAGGTGGGCTGAGAAATGCGATCGCGGGTGTGGGTCTCGCAACCGCTGTTCGCCGACATCGTCGGGCGCCTGCACGAGCACTTCGACGTGGTCGCGACGGAGCACGTCGGCAAGCATTCGCCGCAGCAGATTGCCGCGGCGCTGGCCGATTGCGATGGCGCGCTGGTCACCCTCAACGATCCCATCGCCGCGGCCGAAATCGCCGGCGCCCCACGCCTGCGCGCCATCGCCAATGTTGGCGTCGGCTACAACAATCTGGACGTGCCCGCGCTGACCCGCGCCGGCATCGTCGTGACCAACACCCCCGACGTCCTCACCGAAACCACCGCCGACTTCGGCTTCGCGCTGATGATGGCCGCGGCCCGGCGCATCACCGAAGCCGAGCGCTGGCTTCGCGAGGGGCAGTGGCGGCAGTGGAGCTTCGAGACCCTGCTCGGCGGCGACCTGCACGGCTCGACGCTGGCAATCCTCGGCATGGGCCGGATCGGGCAGGGCATCGCCCGCCGCGCCGCCGGCTTCGACATGCGCGTGCTGTACCACAATCGCAGTCGCCTCCCGGAAACGGTCGAGCGCGAATGCCGTGCGCAGTACGTCGATCTCGACATGCTGCTGGCGCAGGCCGATCACCTGGTCCTGGTGCTGCCGTATTCGCCGCAGGCGCACCACCTGATCGATGCCGCGGCGCTGGCGAAGATGAAGCCGACTGCGACCCTCACCAACATCGCCCGCGGCGGCCTGGTCGACGAGGACGCCCTGGCCGAGGCGCTGGCCGGCGCAAGGCTGGCCGCAGCGGGCCTGGACGTCTACGAAGGCGAGCCAGCGGTGAATCCACGCCTGCTGGCGCTGCGCAACGTCGTGCTGACCCCGCATATCGCCAGCGGCAGTCTGGCCACGCGCCGGGCCATGGTCAGCCTGGCCGTGGACAATCTGATCGCCGCACTGGGCTTCGGGCCCGATGCCGGCCGCCCGCCGACCCCGGTCAACGCCGGCCAGCTCAAACGCTGAGCCCCTCATCCGGCCTGGCGGCCACCTTCTCCCGCAAGCGGGAGAAGGGAGCTTCAGTAGTCGATAATGGCCTCACCCCACCCGCCGGATCGAATCCGGCTGCTCCCACCAACCAGGACCACAAGGAACCAATGAACGCCAAGAACTCCTGCAACGTTGCCATCGTCGGTGCTACCGGCGCGGTCGGCGAGACCATGCTCAAGATCCTCGCCGAGCGTCAGTTCCCCATCGGCAAATTGCACGTGCTGGCCAGCGAACGCTCGGCCGGCGAGAAGATCGAGTTCGGCGCGAAGAAACTGGTGGTGGAAGACCTGGCCAAATTCGACCCAACCGGCGTCGACATCGCGCTGTTCTCCGCCGGTGGCAGCATCTCCAAGGAGTACGCGCCGAAGTTCGCCGCCGCCGGCGCGGTGGTGATCGACAACTCCTCGGCGTTCCGTTACGACGACGACGTGCCGCTGGTGGTGTCGGAGGTCAATCCGGAGCAGGTGAAGAACCGTCCGCGCGGCATCATCGCCAACCCGAACTGCTCGACCATGCAGATGCTCGTTGCGCTGGCGCCGATCCACCGCAAGGCCGGCATCGAGCGGATCAACGTGGCGACCTACCAGTCGGTGTCGGGCGGCGGACGCTCCGCGCTGGAAGAGCTCGGCCGCCAGACCGGCGCGCTGCTGAACTTCCAGGACCCGCAGCCCGAACGCTTCCCGGTGCAGATCGCCTTCAACCTGATCCCGCACATCGACGACTTCCAGGACAACGGCTACACCAAGGAAGAGATGAAGCTGGTCTGGGAGACGCGCAAGATCCTCGGCGACGACAGCATCCAGGTGAACCCGACCGCGGTGCGCGTGCCGGTGTTCTACGGCCACTCCGAGGCGGTGAACGTCGAGACCCGCGAGAAAATCACGGCCGCGCAGGTCCGCGAGATGCTGCTGACCGCGCCGGGCGTGGAAGTGGTCGACGAGCCCAGGGCCGGCGGCTACCCGACCCCGGTGACCCACGCGTCGGGCAACGACCCGGTCTATGTCGGCCGCATCCGCGACGACTTCTCGCACCCGCGCGCGGTCAATCTGTGGATCGTCTCGGACAACATCCGCAAGGGTGCGGCACTGAACGCGGTCCAGCTGGCCGAGCTGGTCTGGGCCGAGCGGGACTGAGCAGGGGCGGGGGCGGCGTGGCCGCTCCCGAACCGCCCGCGGCCCTCAATCCGTCGTCGCGATCCCACTCGGCGACGGTTTCAATTGCCCCTGACCCCGGCGAAGGCTAGAGTCGCCGCCGGGGGAAGGCATCGGGATCTGAAGTGAAACAACGTCAAGTGAAACAACAGGCCAGGCGCGGTTCGCGCACGGTCCTGGCATTGGCGCTGGCGCTTGCCAGCGGCGCCGCGTCCGCGTTGGGGCTCGGCCAGATCGAAGTGAAGTCGCGGATCGGGCAGCCGTTCCTCGCTGAAATTCCCATCGTTTCCAACGATCCGTCGGAACTGGAGAACCTCCAGGCCGAGCTGGCATCGCCATTGGTGTTCGCCCGCATCGGGCTGCAACCGCCGTCCGGCGTGGTCGCCGAACTGCGCTTCTCGTCGGCGCTCGACTCCAGCGGCCGCCCGGTCATCCGCGTCACCAGCGACCAGCCCGTCAACGATTCGCTGCTGACCTTCCTGGTCTCGGTCGACTGGGGCCAGGGCCGTCTGGTGCGCGAGTACTCGGCGCTGCTGGACACGCCGCGCACGGTCTCGGCGCCGCTGCAGCCGCAGATCGAAGAAACCGTGGTGTCTGCGCCCAATACCGTCGAGCGCGAGCCGGAGCTGGCCACCGCACCCGACGCTCCCGCCGGAGCCGAGGCACTCGCCGACGCCTTGGCCGCCGAAGCCAATCGCGACAGCGATGCCGACGCCGACGCCATCGCGCCGACGCCGCAGCCGCAGCCGGTCGCGCAACCCATTCCCCAGCCCGCCCCAGCCGCACAGCCCCAGCAGGTTGCCAGCGTGACCCCGGCACCGGCGCCTGCCGGCGATCTCGCCGGGCAGTATTCCGTGCGTCGCGGCGACACCCTGTCGCAGATCGCCGGCCGCGTGCAGGGCGAGGGATTCACCCTCGACCAGGCGATGATCGCGCTGCTGCGTTCCAATCCCGAGGCCTTCATCGACGGCAACGTCAACCGCCTCAAGGCCGGTGCGGTGCTCGCAGTGCCGGCCAGTGAACAGCTGGCCAGCGTCGATGCGGCGCAGGCGCGACAACTGGTCAGCAGCCAGGTCCGGCAGTGGCGCGATGCGCGCCGCGCGGTGCCGCAGCCGGCGCTCCAGGCCGGCGTTGCCGCTGCCGCCGCCGCCGCGCCGGTGGCAAACCCGGCAGCTGCTGCGGCCAATCCGCGCAGCGCCGATGCACGTCTGGAAATCGTCCCGCCTGGTGCCAGCAGCGCTACCCAGGCGGGGACACAATCCGGCATCAACGCCGGTGGTGAGGGCGACATGCTGCGTCAGGAACTGCAACAGAACACCGAAACGCTTGCCGCGCGCGAGGCCGAGCTGCAGGAGCTCAAGGGCCGTGTCGCCGAACTCGAACAGCTGCAGCACAAGCAACAGCAGCTGATCCAGATGAAAGACAGCGAACTGGCCGCCGCGCAGCAACGCCTGGCGCACAGCAACCAGCAGGCACAGGCGCTGCAGACCGGCTCGGCGCTGCCGTGGCTGATCGGTGGCGGCGTGCTGCTGCTGGTGGTCGCCGGTGGTTGGTTCTGGCGCCGCCGTCCGGCCAAGCCGGTGTTCCGCGCGCCGCTGCCGGGTGACGCCGCGACCGCGCCTGCGAGCACGCCATCGATCGCCGATTCCTTTGACGAGTCGTCGTTCCCGGCCCAGCGTGCACCGGTCCAGGCCGAAGCGGACCTGCGCGTCGACGAAGCAGCCGACGAACCTGCCGTGCCCGTGCTCGAGCTGCAATGGGCTTCCGCCCCGCCAGCGTCGCCGGCTCCGGCTCCGGCTCCGGCTGCCAGCGCCAAGGCGCCGGCCTGGCACGTGGCGTCGGCCGACACCAAGGGTCGCGTCGAACCTTCGCTGGCGACGCAGCCGGGCCAGGAGCGCCTGGAGCTGGCCCGCGCCTACCTCGACCTGGGCGACCGCGAAAGCGCCCGCCAGCTGCTGGCCGAGGTTGTGATCAACGGTGACCTGGCCGCCCGCCAGCGCGCCTCGCGGATGCTGCAGGACCTGGACTGACTTACTGGACTGACACGTGTTGGACAGCGCAACCGCCGCCGACGCCCCCCCGTCGCGGCGCCATGCCCTAGGCGTCGAGTACGACGGCAGCGGGTTCTCGGGCTGGCAACGGCTGAGCAAGCATGGCGAGCCGGAGCGGGAGGGCGAACAAACCCTGCAGGCCGCACTCGAGCAGGCGCTGTCGTTCGTCGCCGGCCATCCGGTCGAGGTGGTCTGCGCCGGTCGCACCGATGCCGGCGTGCATGCGAGCTGCCAGGTCGTCCACTTCGACAGCAGGGTCGTGCGTGATCCGCGCGGCTGGATGCTCGGCGTCACCAGTCGCCTGCCGCCGCAGATCTGCGTGCGCTGGGCGCAGCCGATGGCGGACGATTTCCATGCGCGTTTTTCCGCGCGCGCGCGCCGCTACCGCTATCGCATCCTCAACCGTCCGGTCCGTCCGGCGCTGGGCCGTCAGTACCTGAGCTGGGAACGGCGCCCGCTCGACGCCGCCGCGATGAACCGCGCCGCGCAGGCGCTGCTCGGCGAAAACGACTTCTCCGCATTCCGCACGGTGCACTGCCAGGCGCCGCACGCGATGCGCGACCTGCAGGCAATCAGCGTGCGCCGCGACGGCGACATCGTCGAGGTCGAAGTGCAGGCCAACGCCTTCCTTCACCACATGGTCCGCAACATCGTCGGCAGCCTGTTGATGGTCGGCAGTGGCGAGCAGCCCGAGGCGTGGATCGGCCAGCTGCTGGCCGGTCGCGACCGCACCGTGGCCGGTCCGACCGCGCCGTCGGCGGGGCTGGTGTTCCTGGGCCCGCGCTATCCGGCGCAGTGGGGACTGCCGGCCGAGGTCACGCTGTGAGCGCAGGCCACACCCACATCAAGTTCTGCGGCATGACCCGCGCCGAGGACGTGCGCGCTGCCTGCGAGCTGGGCGTGGACGCCATCGGGATGGTGTTCGCGCAGCGCAGCCCGCGCCGGCTGGAGGCCGGGCAGGCCGCGGTGCTCAGGGCGGACGTTGCCGCGGGCATCGAGGCGGTCGCGTTGTTCATGGACAACAGCGAAGACGAAGTGGCCGCGGTCATCGCGCAGGTGCGTCCCAGCCTGCTGCAGTTCCACGGCAGCGAAGACGAGGGCTTCTGCAGCAGTTTCGGCCTGCCGTACCTGAAGGCGATCGCCATGGGCGATGCAGGCGGGCAGGGCGTCGACTGGTCGGCGCGCTACCCGGGCGCGAGCGCGCTGCTGCTCGACAGCCATGCCCTTGGCGGCGCCGGTGGCAGCGGCCACACCTTCGACTGGTCGCGCATCCCGGCGCAACTGGGCAAACCGTTCCTGCTGGCCGGCGGCATCCATCCGGGCAACGTGTTCGACGCGGTGCGCAGCGTGCGGCCGTGGGGCGTGGATGTATCGAGTGGCATCGAGCGCGCACCGGGCATCAAGGACGCCACGCGCATGCGCCGCTTCGTCGAGGAAGTGCGGCGAGCGGATCTGACGGGCTGAGTCGCGCGGCCAGAACCACGCCGCCAGAGCTACGCCGCCAGAGCTACGCCGCCAGAGCTACGCCGCCAGAGCTACGCGGCCAGCTCGGCGCGCAGCCACTTCGCCAGTCGCCCCACGCGCGGATCGTTGTTGCGCCTGGGCGCGCACAGCGCCCAGCACCCCTGCGTGGCCACGAAGCCCCAGGGCGCCAGCAAGCGGCCCGCTTCAATGTCTTCGGCCACCAGCGGCTCCGGCGTGATCGCAACGCCCAGTCCCGCCTGCGCGGCTTCGAGCAGGTAGTACAAGTGCTCGAACCCGGTGCCCAGGCGCAGCGCGGTCGGGTCCAGGCCCATCCGCTCGGCCCAGTCGCGCCCGGCCTGCGGACGCGATGTCGTATGCAGCAGGGGCAAGTCGACCAGCGCCGTTGCCGGCGCCGACAGCAGGCGCTCATGGCCCTCCAGGCGCGGGCCCAGCACCGGGCCGATGCGCTCGGGCGCCAGCTCATGCACCTGCCATTCCGGTGGCCACGGTGCCTGCGCGATCAGCAGTGCGGCGTCGAGTCCGCTCATCTGCGCATCCGGAACGGTCTCGCTCGCCGACAGGTGCAATTTCAGATCGGGCAGTTCGCGCTGCAGCCGTTCCAGCCGCGGAATCATCCAGCGCGCCAGCACGCTGCCGGGGCAGCCGAGCACCAGCGGCGCCTGTTGCGGCTTGCGGCGCAGTTCCGCCCATGCCCCGCGCAGCGGTTCGAACGCCGCTTCCGCGGCTTCGTGCAGGCGCCGACCGGCCGAGGTCAGCGCCAGGCCGCGGCCCTGGCGCACGAACAGCGTGGTGCCCAGCGTCTCCTCCAGCGCCCGCAGGTGGCGGCTGACCGCGCCATGGGTGACGTGCAGCTCATCGGCGGCGCGGCTGACGCTGTCGAGCCGGGCCACGGCCTCGAAGGCGCGCAGGGCATTGAGCGGGGGCAGGTCACGGCTCATGACGTGTGAGTTTTTCTGACAGGTTGTGCCGATTTTATAGGTTTTTACCGCTGCTGCGCTGCGATAAGGTGTCAGGACCAATGGTGCAGGCCCAGCTTGCTGGTGGCGCCCCCTCCCCAGTCGCCAGCAAGCTGGATTCCCTGCCTTCCACACCGGCTCGAAGGAACTGACATGAGCGTCGACATGCGCGGCGTGGACTTCCACGCCTACCCGGACGCCTCCGGCCACTTCGGCCGCTACGGCGGCCGCTTCGTCGCCGAGACCCTGATCGGACCGCTCGAGGAACTGGCGGCGGCCTACGACGCCGCCCGCGTCGATCCGGCCTTCATCGCCGAGTTCGATCGCGACCTGGCCCACTACGTCGGCCGGCCCAGCCCGATCTACCACGCCCAGCGGCTGAGCGAGGAAGTCGGCGGCGCGCGCATCGTGCTCAAGCGCGAAGACCTGAACCACACCGGCGCGCACAAGATCAACAACACCATTGGCCAGGCGCTGCTCGCCAGCCGCATGGGCAAGACCCGGATCATCGCCGAGACCGGCGCCGGCCAGCACGGCGTGGCCAGCGCCACCGTGGCCGCGCGCCTGGGCCTGGAATGCGTGGTCTACATGGGCGCCACCGACATCGAGCGGCAGAAGATCAACGTCTACCGGATGCGCCTGCTCGGGGCGACGGTGGTACCGGTGACCAGCGGCTCGGCCACGCTGAAGGACGCGCTCAACGAAGCCATGCGCGACTGGGTCACCAACGTCCGCGACACGTTCTACATTATCGGCACGGTTGCTGGCCCCGACCCGTACCCGCGCATGGTGCGTGACTTCAATGCCATCGTCGGCCGTGAAGCGCGTGCGCAGATGCTGGCCGAGTACGGTCAATTGCCCGATGCAGTGACCGCCTGCGTTGGCGGTGGCAGCAACGCCATCGGCATCTTCCACGCCTTCCTCAATGATCGCGACGTGCGCCTTGTAGGCGCCGAAGCGGCAGGCGAGGGCATTGAGACGGGCCATCATGCCGCTTCGCTGGCCGCCGGTCGTCCCGGCGTGCTGCACGGCAACCGCACCTATGTGCTGTGCGACGACGACGGCCAGATCATCGAAACCCATTCGGTCTCGGCGGGACTGGATTACCCGGGTGTCGGTCCGGAGCACGCATTCCTCAAGGACGCAGGGCGCGCCGAATATGTCGGCGTCAGTGACGACGAGGCCTTGACCGCGTTCCATCAACTCGCGCGCTGCGAAGGCATCCTGCCGGCGCTGGAATCCAGCCATGCGATCGCGCAGGCGATCAAGCTGGCGCGGGAGCTGCCGAAAGGCGCAATCGTGTTATGCAACCTGTCCGGTCGTGGCGACAAGGACGTGCATACGATCGCCGCGCGCGAAGGCATCTCCATTGGATGAGCGCATCTTGGACGAGAGCATGAATCGCATCGACACCCGCTTCGCCGCCCTGAAGGCGCAACGCCGCAAGGCGCTGATCCCTTTCATCACCGCCGGTGATCCCTCGCTCGAGGCCACCGTGCCGGTGATGCACACGCTGGTCGAGGCGGGTGCCGATGTGATCGAGCTCGGCGTGCCGTTCTCCGACCCGATGGCCGACGGGCCGACCATCCAGCGCAGTTCAGAGCGCGCATTGGCGCGCGGTGCCGGGCGCTCGTTCGTGTTCGACTGCGTGCGCCGTTTCCGCGAGCAGGATCGCGATACGCCGGTCGTGCTGATGGGCTACCTCAACCCGGTCGAGATCCCCGGCGCCGACCGTTTTGCTGGGGAGGCAGTGGCGGCCGGCGTCGACGGCGTGCTGCTGGTAGACCTTCCGCCGGAAGAGTCCGGGGAGTTCCGTGCCGCGTTCTCGAAGCACGGCCTGGCGCTGATCCTGCTGGCCTCGCCGACGACCACCGACGCCCGCATGGCCGTGCTGTGCGAGCAGGCGCAGGGATACCTCTACTACGTCAGCTTCGCCGGCGTGACCGGCGCCGACCGGCTCGACACCGGGGCCGCCGGCACGCGCCTGCACGAGATCCGCAGCCACAGCCGCGTCCCGGTCGTGGCCGGTTTCGGCATCAAGGACGCGGCCAGCGCGGCGGCGATGGGCGTGGAGGCCGAGGGTGTCGTCGTCGGCAGCGCACTGGTGGCGGCGCTGGCCGAAGCGGGCGATCCGACTGTCCAGGCCCGGACTTTCCTCACACCGTTGCGAGCTGCCCTCGACGCCCTGCCGGCCTGAGCACCCCACTGCGCTAAACTGGCCCGCTCGGCCGGACCCCACTCCGGCACTCACCAAGCCTGAACGGGGAACACCCAACGCATGTCCTGGCTCAAGAAACTCATGCCTTCGGGCATCCGCACCGAGACGGGCGCTTCCAAGCGCCGCAGCGTGCCGGAAGGTCTGTGGGAAAAGTGCGACCGCTGCGGCGCCGTGCTCTACCGCCCCGAACTCGAGGAAAACCTCGAGGTCTGCCCGAAGTGCGGCTTCCACATGGCGATCCGGGCGCGGGTGCGCCTGACCGCGCTGCTCGACGCCGGCAGCACCACCGAGATCGCGGCCGAACTCGGCCCGGTCGACGTGCTCAAGTTCAAGGACCAGAAGAAGTACGCCGACCGCATCAAGGCCGCGCAGAAGTCCACCGGCGAGCGCGATGCGCTGATCGCCATGAGCGGCACCCTCAAGCAGCGCCCGCTGGTCGCCTGCGCCTTCGATTTCGCCTTCATGGGCGGCTCGATGGGCTCGGTGGTCGGTGAGCGTTTTGCCCGCGGCGCCGAAACCGCCGTGGACCTGGGCTGCCCGATGGTCTGCTTCACCGCCACCGGCGGCGCGCGCATGCAGGAAAGCCTGTTCTCGCTGATGCAGATGGCCAAGACCTCGGCCGCGCTCGGCCGCATGCGCGCCAGGGGCCTGCCTTTCATTTCCGTAATGACCCACCCGACCACCGGTGGCGTGTCGGCGTCGTTCGCGATGCTGGGCGATCTCAACCTCGCCGAGCCGGAGGCCCTGATCGGCTTCGCCGGCCCGCGCGTGATCGAGCAGACCGTGCGCGAGACCCTGCCGGAAGGCTTCCAGCGCTCGGAGTTCCTGCTCGAGCACGGCGCC
Organism: Lysobacter sp. TAF61; assembly: GCF_052113485.1. Taxonomy (NCBI): domain Bacteria; kingdom Pseudomonadati; phylum Pseudomonadota; class Gammaproteobacteria; order Lysobacterales; family Lysobacteraceae; genus Lysobacter; species Lysobacter sp. TAF61. The sequence goes on along the minus strand of NZ_JBFRDH010000001.1, from coordinate 426,937 downwards.
ATCGACCAGATCTGCGACCGCCGCGAAATGCGCGACCGCCTGGCCACGCTGTTCGCGTTGATGATGAAACAACCGCAACCGGTGGACGAAGAGGTGGGTTCTTGAGCCGCAAGTACTTCGGTACCGACGGCATCCGCGGACGCGTCGGCGAGGGCCCGATCTCGGCCGACTTCGTGATGCGCCTGGGCAATGCCTATGGTCACGCGCTGCCACGCCGCGACTGGCGCAACCCGGTGGTGATCATCGGCAAGGACACGCGCATCTCGAACTACATGTTCGAGGCCGCGCTCGAAGCCGGGCTGGTTGCCGCCGGCGTCGACGTGCAGCTGATGGGCCCGATGCCGACCCCGGCCGTCGCCCACCTGACCCATTCGATGCGCGCCGATGGCGGCATCGTGATCTCCGCTTCGCACAACCCGCACCACGACAATGGCATCAAGTTCTTCTCCGCCGAAGGCGAGAAGCTCGACGACGCCACCGAGCTGGCGATCGAAGCCGCGCTCGAGCAGCCGTTCCGCACGGTGCCGTCGGAACAGCTCGGCAAGGCCGTGCGCACGCGTGACGCGCTCGGTCGCTACATTGAAGCGTGCAAGGGCTCGGTGCCGAAGGGCTTCGACCTGGGTGGCATGCGCATCGCCATGGACTGCGCCAACGGCGCGACCTATCAGCTCGGGCCGCTGGTGCTGCGTGAGCTTGGCGCGCGTGTGGATCCGATCGGCGTTGACCCCAACGGCATCAACATCAACGACGGCGTCGGCTCGACCCATCCGGAAACGCTGGCGGCGCACGTCAAGGCCACCGATGCCGACCTCGGCATCGCCTTCGACGGCGATGGCGACCGGGTGCTGTTCGTCGACGGCGAAGGCGTCGTCCGCGACGGCGACGACCTGATCTACGTGCTGGCCTGCGACTGGCAGCAGACCGGACGCCTGAAGGGGCCGGTCGTCGGCACCCTGATGACCAATTACGCGCTCGAGCGCGCGCTGGCCGAGCGTGGCATCGGCTTCATCCGCGCCAAGGTCGGCGACCGCTACGTCCACCAGCAACTGCATGCCAACAGTGCCGTCCTCGGCGGCGAGGCCTCGGGCCACCTGTTGTGCCTGGACCGCACCAGCACGGGCGATGGCATCGTCAGCGCGCTGCAGGTGCTGGAAGTGCTCAAGCGCCGCGGCATCAGCCTGGCGCAGGCGCTCGACGGCTTCAGCAAGCTGCCGCAGAAGACGGTCAACGTGCGTTTCCAGGGCGGCGCCAAGCCGGCGGAAGCGCCCTCGGTGCAGGCTGCGCTGGCACAGGCGGTGGCTGCCGTCGAAGGTCGCGGCCGTGCCTTCCTGCGTCCGTCCGGCACCGAGCCGGTAGTGCGCGTGACGGTCGAAGCCGATGACGCGACGCTGATGCAGAACACGCTCGACCGCCTCGCCGAAGCCGTGCGCGCTGCGGCCTGATCGCAGCGCTGCGTGAAAACGAACATCTCCACCATGAACATCGATCCTGACAGGGACGCCCCGTGAACCGCATTCCAACCCTCGACATCCGCCGCTTCAGCGATCCGGCCAATGCCGGCGACCGTGACGCCTTCGTGGCCGAACTTGGCGCGGCCTATCGCGAGTGGGGCTTCGCCGGAATCCGCGGCCACGGCATCCCGGCCAGCCAGATCGACGCGTCCTACGACGTGTTCAAGCGTTTCTTCGACCTGCCCGAAGCGGTGAAGCTGAAGTACCACGTCGCCGGCAGCGGCGGCGCCCGCGGCTACACGCCGTTCGGCGTGGAGACGGCGAAGGATTCCAAGCACTTCGACCTCAAGGAGTTCTGGCACGTCGGCCGCGAGATCCCGCGCGACTCGAAGTACGCGGACGTGATGCCGCCGAACCTGTGGCCGGAGGAAATCCCGGAATTCCGCGAGCAGGCCTACGGCCTGTACGAGTCGCTCGATCGCCTAGGCTCGCGCGTGCTCAGCGCGCTGGCCCTGCATATCGGCCTGCCGGAGTCCTACTTCGCCGACAAGACCAACTCCGGCAATTCGATCCTGCGACCGATCCATTACCCGCCGATCACGACCGATGACATCCCCAACGAGCGCGCCGGCGCGCACGAGGACATCAACCTGATCACGCTGCTGGTCGGCGCCAGCTCCGAGGGTCTTGAAGTGCGTTCGCACCAGGGCGAGTGGGTGCCGTTCACGGCCGACGCCGACACCATCGTGGTCAACATCGGCGACATGCTGCAGCGCCTGACCAACCACGTGTACCCGTCGACGACGCACCGCGTGGTCAACCCGCCGGGCGCGAAGGCGCGCCAGCCGCGTTACTCCACGCCGTTCTTCCTGCACCCGAACCCGGACTTCCTGATCGACGTGCTGCCGTCGTGCGTGAGCGCCGCGAATCCGAGCCGCTACCCGGAAGCGATCACCGCCCACGGCTACCTCGAAGAGCGCCTGCGCGAAATCAAGTTGAAGTGACGTTTCGGCCCGCGCGCAAAGCGCGCGGCCTTGCCAGAACGTCATCCCGGCGAAAGGCAACATCGAAGGCGAAATTGGGTCCCGGCGTCCGCCCGGGACGACGGTGAGGGGTCTTACACGGGCGGCGGGACCACGATCCCCGCCCCCTCGAGCGCCTCGCGCCAGGCGGCCAGCTTCACAGCAGGCGCAATCGACGCATTCGCCGGACTGGTCGACGGCAACCGAATGCACTGCAGCCCCAGCGCAACCGGTTCCACGCCGGCAAGACGCCGAAACCCGCTTTCGGCCTTGGCGCCATTGAACAGCACCGTCCCGACCCCACGATGCCCTTCGAAGAACGCAACGAAGTCGTTCGCCTGCGCCGTGTCGTCGCGAATAGCCGAATCCAGGCTGCCGTCGCGTTCGCAACGATCGAACACGTCCCACAGTGCAATGCCGGATTGCTTCAGAAGCAACAATCGCTGCGCATAGGGCAGGGCAGGTGCCGCGCCAACCAGCTCGCCCATGATCGGCCAGAAGCGGTTGTGCGGATGTGCGTAGTACTGATGCGCCTGCAACGACGCGGCTCCCGGCATGCTGCCGAGAATCAGCACGCGCGCATCCTTTGCACTGACCGGGGGAAAGCCTTTCAGAAGGCGTGGACTGGCGGTGGGAGACATGGCCATGGGTCGATTCTCGCCGACGTGAGGTAAACTTTGCGCCCTTCGTTCAGCGTGCTTGCCGCAGCTGGACCCAGCCAGGAATCAAGGAGTGGCCATGCGCCGCAGAATCGTCGCCGGAAACTGGAAGCTGCATGGCGATCGCCGCTTCGCGCTGGAGCTGCTCGATGCGCTGGTCGCGCAGCCGGCCCCGGCCGGGGTCGAGCAGCTGATCCTGCCGCCACTGCCGTACCTGGCCGGCCTGATTGCCCGTTACGGCGACAAGGGCCTGACCTTCGGCGCCCAGGACGTCAGCGTCAACCAGAAGGGTGCCTACACCGGTGAGGTCTCGGCCGGGATGCTCAAGGACGTCGGCGCCCTGTACGGCCTGGTCGGGCACTCCGAGCGTCGTCAGTACCACGGCGAATCCAGCGAGCTGGTCGCGCGCAAGTTCCTCGCCTGCAAGGCTGCCGGCCTGATCCCGATCCTGTGCGTGGGCGAGAGCCTGCGCGAGCGCGAGGACGGCCAGACGCAATGGCGGATCCAGGAGCAGCTCGAGCCGGTGTTCAAGCTCGGCGGCGCCGATGCGCTGGACGGCGCGATCCTCGCCTACGAGCCGGTCTGGGCCATCGGAACCGGCAAGACCGCGACGCCAGAACAGGCACAGGCCGTCCACGCATTCATCCGTAGCGAAATCTCCGCACACGATGCTAGAATTGCTGGCTCGCTACCGATCCTGTACGGCGGAAGCGTGAAGGCCGACAATGCCGCCGCGCTGTTTTCGCAGCCGGACGTCGATGGCGGCCTGGTTGGCGGGGCCTCACTGGTCGCGGCCGACTTCCACGCCATCGCAGTTGCGGCGGCACCCTGACGAAACGCGGACCCGGTCCATCGTGACCAGTCCCGGATCGTTCCCACGGTTTCAGTGAACTAGCAGAATCCAACGATGCTGTTGTTACTCAACGTCATCTACGTGCTGATCGCGATCGCGATGGTTGCGCTGATCCTGATGCAGCGCGGCGCAGGTGCGCAGGCCGGCTCCGGTTTCGGTGGCGGCGCCTCGGCGACCGTGTTCGGCGCGCGCGGCTCGGCCAGCTTCCTGACCAAGGCCACCAAATGGCTGGCGATCTCGTTCTTCGCGATCAGCCTGTTCATGGCATGGCAGGCGATGCACCGGGCGACTGGCGCCGCGGCCCCGGCCCAGCAGGGCGGCGTGATGGCCGGGCAGGTCCCGTCGGCTCCGTCGGCTCCGGCCAGCAACAATTCGGCAGTGCCGTCGGCCCCCGTGGCCCAGCCGGCACCCGCCAGCAGCGTCCCGCAGGCTCCGGCCGCGCCGGGCGCGACCACCCCGGCACCGGCTCCGGCCTCGCAGGCTCCGGCCGCGACCCAGTCGCCCGAGCCGGCCAAGCCGCAGCCCGCCACTGGCGGTTGAGCAGAACGGCTGGTCGGAAGGGGTAACATTGATTTTCATCGGCCCGGCACGGAACGCCGGGTACGGTCAGCGATGACCGGCAACGACCGGGCCTGCATGGGCGCGGTTGCGTCAGGACGACAAAGGTTTGATTGCCCAGGTGGCGGAATTGGTAGACGCACTACCTTGAGGTGGTAGCGACGTAAGTCGTGGGGGTTCGAGTCCCCCCTTGGGCACCACACCGATTCAACTCGTTCCAGATCTGAACGTTCAAAGACGTCAAAAAAACACGTACTGCAGCAAACAGCACCACCGACGCGGGTGCGGCGCGCACGGCGGGCCGGAATCTCGCGCGGGGATGACCAGGCGGCAACACGCCGAGCCAAGGTCGCAATGGCGGCCGAGCTAAACGAAGCGAGAGAACAACTAGTGCTGGCCGAATACCTGCCGACCCTGCTGTTCCTGATCGTCGCCGGAGGTATCGGCGTCGCCCTGCTGGTGGTGGGCCAACTGCTCGGCCCCCAGCGCCCGACCCTCGAAAAACTCTCGCCGTACGAGTGCGGATTCGAGGCGTTCGAAAGTGCGCGCATGCAGTTCGACGTGCGCTACTACCTGATCGCGATCCAGTTCATCATCTTTGACCTGGAAATCATCTTCATCGTGCCCTGGGCCACCGTGTTCCGCGAACTCGGTGTCATCGGCCTGATCGAGATGGGCATCTTCGCCGGCATGCTCTTGCTCGGCTTCGTCTACGTCTGGAAGAAGGGAGCACTCGAATGGGAGTGATCCAGAATGTTTCCGAGCTGATGCACAACCCGCTGCCCGAAGGGCGGCTGGACGACATCCTGCGCCCGGAAGGTGACAACCCGCTGCTGCAGAACGGCTTTGTCACCACCTCGTTCGACGCGCTGTGGAACTGGGCACGCACCGGCTCGATGTGGCCGATGACGTTCGGCCTGGCCTGCTGTGCGGTCGAGATGATGCACGCCGGCGCCGCGCGCCTGGACCTGGACCGTTACGGCGTGGTGTTCCGCCCGTCGCCGCGCCAGTCCGACGTGATGATCGTCGCCGGCACCCTGGTCAACAAGATGGCCCCGGCGCTGCGCAAGGTCTACGACCAGATGCCCGGCCCGAAGTGGGTGATCTCGATGGGCAGCTGCGCCAATGGCGGCGGCTACTACCACTATTCGTATTCGGTCGTTCGCGGTTGCGATCGCATCGTGCCGGTCGATGTCTACGTGCCGGGCTGCCCGCCGACGGCCGAAGCGCTGATCTACGGCATCCTGCAGCTGCAGAAGAAGATCCGCCGCGGCACCAACTTCGGCGAAAACATCCAGGGCGTGCGCTGACATGACAGAGACTGTGCAAGCCTTTGTCGATCGCCTCGCTTCCCGTTTCGACGGTGCGCTCGTTGTCGTCGCCGAACCGCGGGGCGAAGTCACCATCGACATCGCCGCCGCACAGTGGCTGGCGACGGCCTTCGCGCTGCGCGACGAGTTCGGATTCGAACAGCTCGTCGACGTCAGCGGCGTCGACTACCTCAGCTACGGCAGCGACGAGTGGGACACCGACGTTTCGTCGGAAGGTTTCTCGCGTGGCGTCGAAGGCAAGAGCGCCGGCCGCTTCGCCTGGGGCGAGCAGGTCAACGGCGCCGCCGCTTCGCCGGAGCGCCGCTTCGCCGCGGTCGCGCACCTGCTGTCGTACCAGCACAACCGCCGCGTGCGCCTGCGCACGTTCGCCGAGAACGACGATCTGCCGGTGGTGGATTCGCTGACCTCGGTGTGGGCGGGCAGCAACTGGTTCGAGCGCGAGGCGTTCGACCTGTATGGCATCGTCTTCGAAGGCCATCCGGACCTGCGCCGCATCCTGACCGACTACGGTTTCGTCGGTCATCCGTTCCGCAAGGACTTCCCGCTGATCGGCAATGTCGAAGTGCGCTACGACGCCGACAAGAAGCGCGTGGTCTATGAGCCCGTGTCGATCGAGCCGCGAGTCGGCGTGCCGCGCGTGATCCGCGACGATGCCCGCTACCAGACCGCTGCCGGCGAAGCCGCGCAGGGCGCGGAGGTGAAGAAGTGAGCACCATCCCGTCCAGCATGACCGCCTCCAGCACCTCCGGCCTCAACAACGCCGAGATCCGTAACTACACCCTGAACTTCGGCCCGCAGCATCCGGCCGCGCACGGCGTGCTGCGCCTGATCCTGGAAATGGACGGCGAAGTGATCCAGCGTGCCGATCCGCACGTGGGCCTGCTCCACCGCGGTACCGAGAAGCTGGCCGAGTCCAAGCCGTTCAACCAGTCGATCGGCTACATGGACCGTCTCGACTACGTGTCGATGATGTGCAACGAGCACGCCTACGTGCGCGCGATCGAGACCCTGATGGGGATCGAGGCGCCCGAGCGCGCCCAGTACATCCGCACCATGTTCGACGAGATCACCCGCATCCTGAACCACCTCATGTGGATCGGTTCAAATGCGCTCGACCTGGGCGCGATGGCGGTGTTCCTGTACGCATTCCGCGAACGCGAAGAGCTGATGGACTGCTACGAGGCAGTCTCCGGCGCGCGCATGCATGCAACTTACTACCGTCCGGGCGGCGTCTATCGCGACCTGCCGGACCGCATGCCCAAGTACAAGGAATCGCCGTGGCGCAAGGGCGCCAAGCTCAAGCGTTTCAACGAGTGGCGTGAAGGCTCGCTGCTGGATTACCTGGAAGCGTTCACCGCCGACTTCCCGGCGCGCGTCGACGAGTACGAGACGCTGCTGACCGAGAACCGCATCTGGAAGCAGCGCACCGTCGGCATCGGCGTGGTCTCGCCCGAGCAGGCCCTGGCCTGGGGCATGACCGGCGCGATGATCCGTGGTTCGGGCATTGCCTGGGACCTGCGCAAGAAGCAGCCGTACGCCAAGTACGACGTCATGGATTTCGACATCCCCGTCGGCACCAACGGCGACTGCTACGACCGCTACCTGGTGCGCGTGGCCGAGATGCGCCAGTCCAACCGCATCGTCCAGCAGTGCGTGAAGTGGCTCAAGGCCAACCCCGGCCCGGTGATCACCGAGAACTTCAAGGTCGCGCCTCCCTCCCGCGAGGAGATGAAGGACGACATGGAAGCGCTGATCCACCACTTCAAGCTGTTCTCCGAAGGCTACTGCGTGCCGGCCGGCGAGACCTACTGCGCGGTCGAGGCGCCCAAGGGCGAGTTCGGCTGCTACCTGGTTTCCGACGGCGCCAACAAGCCGTTCCGCGTGAAGTTGCGTGCGCCGGGTTTCGCGCACCTGTCTTCGATGGACGAAATCGTGAAGGGCCACATGCTGGCCGACGTCGTGGCGATGATCGGTACCTACGATCTCGTGTTCGGCGAGGTCGACCGCTAAGCGCGGCGGCCGTTGAGGATCTGAACAGATGAAGGCAACCGGAAACTTCGAGGCCACCCAGCACGTCGACCCGATGGTCGCGTTGTCGGACAAGACCCGCGCCCATATCGACCACTGGCTGGCCAAGTTCCCGCCGGACCGCAAGCGTTCGGCCGTGCTCCAGGGCCTGCATGCGGCGCAGGAACAGAACGACGGCTGGCTCAGTGACGAGCTGATCGCTGCGGTGGCCAAGTATCTCGAGCTGCCGGTGGTGTGGGCCTACGAGGTCGCCAGCTTCTATTCGATGTTCGAGACGCAGAAGGTCGGCCACAACAACGTCGCCTTCTGCACCAACATCAGCTGCTGGCTCAATGGCGCCGAAGATCTCGTGCGCCATGCCGAGAAGAAGCTGGGCTGCAAGCTGGGCGAGTCGACCGCCGACGGCCGCATCTTCCTCAAGCGCGAGGAAGAGTGCCTGGCTGCGTGCTGCGGGGCGCCGGTGGTGGTCATCAACGGGCATTACCACGAGAAGCTGGACACCGCCAAGGTGGACGAGCTGCTCGACGGTCTGAAGTGAGGCTTAGGACGACCCATGGCGCACTCGCACCACGACTACTCGCAGGGCTACGGTCCGGTCGGCCCGGTTCCGCAGGAGCACAACGTCGTCTACACGACGCTGCACTACGACACCCCGTGGTCGTATGAGAACTACCTCAAGACCGGTGGCTACGCCGCCCTGCGCAAGATACTGACCGAGAAGATGGAACCGTCCGCGGTCATCGACATGGTCAAGGCTTCGGGCCTGCGCGGTCGCGGCGGCGCCGGTTTCCCGACCGGCCTGAAGTGGAGCTTCATGCCCAAGGGCAGCGGCACCCAGAAGTACATCCTGTGCAACTCGGACGAGTCCGAGCCCGGCACGGCGAAGGATCGCGACATCCTGCGCTTCAATCCGCATTCGGTGGTCGAGGGCATGGCGATCGCCTGCTACGCGACCGGTTCGACGGTGGCCTACAACTACCTGCGTGGCGAGTTCCATCACGAGCCGTTCGAGCATTTCGAGCAGGCGCTGAAGGAAGCCTACGAGAACGGCTGGCTGGGCAAGAACGTGCTCGGCAGCGGCGTCGACATCGACATCTACGGCGCCCTCGGCGCCGGCGCCTACATCTGCGGCGAAGAAACCGCGCTGATGGAATCGCTGGAAGGCAAGAAGGGCCAGCCGCGCTACAAGCCGCCGTTCCCGGCCAATTTCGGCCTGTTCGGCAAGCCGACCACGATCAACAACACCGAGACCTACGCCTCGGTGCCGGCGATCATCCGCAACGGCGCCGAGTGGTTCCTCAACCTGGGCAAGCCGAACAACGGCGGGCCGAAGGTATTCTCGGTATCGGGCCACGTCGCCCGTCCGGGCAATTACGAAATCCGCCTGGGCACGTCGTTCGCCGACCTGCTGCAGATGGCCGGCGGCATGCGCGCCGGCCACCAGTTGAAGGCAGTGATCCCGGGTGGTTCCTCGATGCCGGTGCTGCCGGGCGAGACCATGATGGGCCTGACGATGGACTACGACTCGATCCAGAAGGCCGGTTCCGGCCTGGGTTCGGGTGCGGTGATCGTGATGGACGAGACCGCCTGCATGGTCCGCGCCTGCCAGCGCATCGCGCGTTTCTACTTCAAGGAAAGCTGCGGCCAGTGCACGCCGTGCCGCGAAGGCACCGGCTGGATGTACCGCATGCTGACCCGCATCGTCGACAAGCAGGCCACCCTGGAGGACCTGCAGATGCTGCGCGCCGCCGCCGGCCAGATCGAAGGCCACACCATCTGCGCCTTCGGCGAAGCCGCGGCGTGGCCGGTGCAGGGGTTCCTGCGCCACTACTGGAACGAGTTCGAGTACGCGATCGTGAACAAGCGCTTCCTGGTCGATGACCAGCTCGCAGGCACCGTCGTCGAGCAGGTGGCCGCATGAGCGCGCAACCGGTGAATCCAAACGTGCCGCCCGATCATGTCTCGATCGAGATCGACGGCGTTGCCATGGTCGCGCCGAAGGGCTCGATGATCATCCAGGCCGCCGACAAGGCCGGCATCCCGATCCCGCGCTTCTGCTACCACGACAAGCTGGCGATCGCGGCGAACTGCCGCATGTGCCTGGTCGAAGTGGAGAAGATGCCCAAGCCGGCGCCGGCCTGCGCCACGCCGGTCATGGACGGCATGAAGGTCACCACGCGCAGCGAAAAGGCGTTGAAGTCGCAGCGCAACGTGATGGAGTTCCTGCTGATCAACCATCCGCTCGACTGCCCGATCTGCGATCAGGGCGGCGAGTGCGAACTGCAGGACCTGTCGCTGGGCTATGGCCGTTCGGTCAGCCGCTTCTCCGAGCGCAAGCGCGTGGTGCCCGACGAGGACATGGGTCCGCTGGTCGCCACCGAGATGACCCGCTGCATCCAGTGCACACGTTGCGTCCGCTTCACCGCGGAAATCGCCGGCACGTATGAGCTGGGCGGCATGTACCGCGGCGAGAACCTGCAGATCGGCACGTTCGACGGCAAGCCGCTGACGACCGAACTGTCGGGCAACGTCATCGACGTCTGCCCGGTCGGCGCGCTGACCAACAAGGTGTTCCAGTTCAAGGCGCGCCCGTGGGAACTGACCGCGCGCGAGTCGCTGGGCTACCACGACGCGCTGGGCAGCAATCTCTTCCTGCACGTGCGTCGCGGCGAAGTGCTGCGCACCGTGCCGCGCGACAACGAAGCGGTCAACGAATGCTGGCTGTCGGACCGCGACCGCTACTCGCACCAGGGCCTGTACGCGCAGGACCGCGCGACCTCGCCGATGGTCAAGGAAAATGGTGAGTGGCGTGACGCCTCGTGGGAAGAAGCGCTGGCCAAGGCCGCCAAGATCCTGCGCGACAACGGCGCCGACGGCCTGGGCATCCTTGCCCATCCGTCGACCTCGAACGAAGAGGGCGTGCTGCTTGCGCGCCTGGCCGAAGCGCTGGGCACCGGCAACATCGACCACCGCATCGGCCAGCACGATTTGAGCGATGCCGCCATCGCTTCGCCGTTCGCGACGCCAGTGAACGACATCGACCATGCCGACCTGATCGTCATCGTCGGTTCCAACCTGCGCCACGAACTGCCGCTGGTCCACCAGCGCGTGCGCAAGGCCTGGAACCGCGGCGCCAAGGTGCACGTGGTCAACCCGGTCGATTTCGATTTCACCTTCGACATCGCCGGCAAGCACATCGTGGCTCCGTCGCAGATTGCCGCCACGCTGTCCGACACGGCGCTGACCGACGTTGCCAAGAACGCCACGCGCGCCGTGGTGATCGTCGGTGCACTGGCCGAAAACGGCGCCCACGCAGCGGCGATCCGCAAAGCTGCCATCGCGTTCGCTGCCAGCACCGGCGCCGCGCTCAACCGCATCCCGCAGGGCGCCAATGCCGTCGGCCTGTCCGACTACGGCGTGCTGCCGATCGCGCGCGATGCGCAGGCGATGCTGGCCGACCCGCGCACGGCCTACATCCTCTACGGGATCGAGCCGGGCCTGGACTTCGCCGACACCGCGACCGCGCTGAAGGCGCTCAACCCGGCCCAGGTCGTGGCGTTCAGCACCTTCGCGTGCCGTTCGACCCGCGCTGTCGCCGACGTGATCCTGCCCATTGGCCTGTTGCCCGAAATCGACGCCACCCTGACCAATCTCGATGGTCGCCAGCAGGTCGCCATGGCCGGCGCCAAGCTGCCGGGCCAGGCCCGTCCGGGCTGGCGCGTGCTGCGCGCCCTCGGCGGCGAACTCGAAGCCAAGGGCTTTGGCTTCACCGACCTGGTCGGCCTGCGCGCGAGCATGAAGATGCGCGACACGCAGGTCGTCGCCGGCAAGGCGCCGTCCACCTCAGGCGAAGGCCTCGAAGTCGCCGCCAGCATCGCCATCTACCGCAGCGATGCGGTGGTCCGCCGCGCCGCGGCGCTGCAGTCGCACCCGCTCAACGTGGAGCCCAAGGCCGTGCTCAATCCGCACGACGCCTCCGCCCTCGGCCTGGCCGACGGCGTGGTCGCCAAGTTCAACACCGCAGCCGGCACCGCCACGCTGCCCGTGGCCGTGAGCGACAAGGTCGCCCGCGGCACGGTCTGGGTCGAAAGCGGACACGGCGCGACCGCGCCGATGTCGGGTCGCGTGCAGGCGGGGAGGGCATAACGATGTTCGACCCGTTCCGCGACTGGCTGCTCTCGTTCGGCAACATCGGTGCCGTTCTCTGGATCGTCCTGAAGATCCTGGTGATCGCCATGCCGGTGATCATCACCGTGGCGTTCTACGTGGTCTGGGAGCGCAAGCTCATCGGCTGGATGCATGTCCGCCACGGACCCATGTACGTGGGCCGCGGCATCCTCCAGGCGTTCGCCGACGTCTTCAAGCTGCTGTTCAAGGAAGTGATCCAGCCGACCAAGGCCGAGCCCTTCCTGTTCAAGTTCGCTCCGCTGATCGCGCTGGCCCCGGCCTTCGCAGCCTGGGCGGTGGTGCCGTTCGACTACCAGGTGGTGCTGTCGAATGCCAACGCCGGCCTGCTGTACCTGCTGGCGATGACCTCGCTGGGCGTGTACGGCATCATCCTCGCCGGCTGGGCCTCGAACTCGAAATACGCCTTCCTCGGCGCCATGCGCGCCGCTGCGCAGGTGGTCTCGTACGAAATCGCCATGGGCTTTGCCATGGTCGGCGTGATGGTCGGCGCCGGCAGCCTCAACCTCACCGACATCGTGATGGCGCAGGCCGGCAATGCCGGCGCGCTGGAATGGTTCTGGGTGCCGATGTTCCCGCTGTTCGTCGTCTACTTCATCTCCGGCGTGGCTGAAACCAACCGCGCGCCGTTCGACGTGGTCGAAGGCGAGTCGGAAATTGTCGCCGGCCACATGGTGGAGTACTCGGGTTCGGCGTTCGCGCTGTTCTTCCTGGCCGAATACGCCAACATGATCCTGATCAGCTTCCTGGTCTCGATCTTCTTCGTCGGCGGCTGGCTCAGCCCGCTGCAGGGCCTGGGCATTCCGTTCCTGTCGGTCAACGGCTGGTGGTGGTTGCTGGCCAAGGTGTTCTTCTTCGCCAGCTGCTTCATCTGGTTCCGTGCGTCGTTCCCGCGCTACCGCTACGACCAGATCATGCGCCTGGGCTGGAAGGTCTTCATCCCGCTCACCATCGCCTGGATCTGCGTGGTCGCGTTGATGGCGTACTTCAAAATCTTCGAGCCGGGCGTGTAAGGAACAGGCATGAATCGCATCCGGACTTCAAAAGTTGTTTCCTATTTCAAGAGCCTGCTGCTGATCGAGCTCGTGCAGGGGCTTGCCCTTACCGGCAAGTACCTGTTCAAGCCGAAGTACACGCTGATGTACCCGATGGAGAAGACGCCGCAGTCGCCGCGCTTCCGCGGCGTGCATGCGCTGCGCCGTTATCCCAACGGTGAAGAGCGCTGCATCGCCTGCAAGCTGTGCGAGGCCGTTTGCCCGGCGCTGGCGATCACCATCGACTCGGAGAAGCGCGAGGACGGCACCCGCCGCACCACGCGCTACGACATCGACCTGTTCAAGTGCATCTTCTGCGGGTTCTGCGAAGAGTCCTGCCCGGTCGACTCGATCGTGGAAACGCACATCCACGAGTACCACTTCGACAAGCGCGGACAGAACATCGTCACCAAGCAGCAGCTGCTGGCCATCGGCGACCGTCTCGAAGCCGAGATCGCCGAGCGCCGCGCTGCCGACGCACCTTTCCGCTGAGGCCCCGAAGCATGGATCTCGCCCAGTTCTCCTTTTTCGTATTCGCCGCCGTAGCCACCGCGGCCGCGGTCGGCGTCATCAGCGTGCGCAACCCGGTGCACGCAGTGCTGCTGCTGGTGCTGACCTTCTTCTCGGTCGCCTGCACCTGGATCATCGCCGGCGCCGAGTTCCTCGGCGTGGCCCTGATCCTGGTCTACGTCGGCGCGGTGATGGTGCTGCTGCTGTTCGTGGTGATGATGCTCGACATCGACGTCGCCCCGCTGCGTGAGGGCTACGTGCGCTACCTGCCGGTCGGCCTGGTGGTCGCGGTAGTCATGCTGGCCGAGATGCTCACCCTGATCGGGGTCAAGGCCAAGGTCGCCACGGCCTTCACCGCCGATGCCACGACCGGCGGCAACACCGCCTGGCTGGCCCGCGCACTGTTCACCCAGTTCCTGCTGCCATTCGAACTGGCTGCGGTGATCCTGACCGTGGCGGTGATCGCCGCGGTCACGCTGACCCTGCGCCGCCGCCCCGGCGCCAAGCACCAGAGCCCGTCGGCCCAGGCCCGCGTGCGCGCCGGCGACCGCCTGCGCATGGTCAAGATGGATGCGGTGCGGCCGGTTCCGGCTGCCGTGGAAGCCCCCGCAGAGGAGAGCAAGCCGTGAGTGAATTCTTCGGCGCCGGCCTCGCGCTCGGCCACTATCTCGCCCTTGGCGCGGTGCTGTTCTGCATCAGCGTCGCCGGCATCTTCCTCAACCGCAAGAACGTGATCATGTTGCTGATGTCGCTGGAGCTGCTGCTGCTGGCGGTGAACATCAACTTCGTCGCGTTCTCGCGCGAACTGGCCGATCCGGCCGGCCAGGTGTTCGTGTTCTTCATCCTGACCGTGGCCGCGGCCGAAGCCGCCATCGGCCTGGCCATCCTGGTCACGCTGTTCCGCAACCGGCGCACGATCAACGTCGCCGAAATCGATTCGATGAAGGGCTGACGCGGTGGACAACGTTATCGTGGGTCACGCACTCGTGGAGCATGCAATCTCCAAGACGGTCCTGCTGGCGATCGTGCTGGCGCCGCTGCTGGGCGCAATCATCGCCGGTCTGTTCCGCCGCCAGGTCGGTCGCGCCGGCGCGCACTGGGTCACCATCCTTGGCGTGGCCATCAGCTGCCTGCTGTCGATGCAGGTGCTGTGGCAGCTGGCCGGGCAGGGCGCCGCACCGTTCAATGAAAACGTCTACACCTGGTTCCAGGTCGGCGGCTTCGACGCGCACATCGGCTTCATGGTCGACAAGCTGACGGCGATGATGATGGTGGTGGTCACCTTCGTCTCGCTGCTGGTGCACATCTACACCATCGGCTACATGGCCGAGGACGACGGCTACCAGCGCTTCTTCAGCTACATCTCGCTGTTCACCTTCTCGATGTTGATGCTCGTGATGAGCAACAACTTCCTGCAGCTGTTCTTCGGCTGGGAAGCGGTGGGCCTGGTTTCGTACCTGCTGATCGGCTTCTGGTTCAAGCGCCCGACCGCGGTGTTCGCCAACCTCAAGGCGTTCCTGGTCAACCGCGTCGGCGACTTCGGCTTCCTGCTCGGCATCGCCGGCATCCTGTACGCCTTCGGCACGCTCGACTACGCGACCGTGTTCGCCAAGGCCGGCGAGCCGGCACTGGCGACGGCGCAGATGCAGCACGCCTGGCCGGCCCTCGCACAGGCAGGCAGCTGGCTGTCGCCGATGGCGGGCTGGTCGCTGATGACGGTGATCTGCATCTGCCTGTTCATCGGTGCGATGGGCAAGTCGGCGCAGGTGCCGCTGCACGTGTGGCTGCCTGATTCGATGGAAGGCCCGACCCCGATCTCCGCGCTGATCCATGCCGCGACGATGGTCACCGCCGGCATCTTCATGGTCGCGCGCATGTCGCCGCTGTTCGAGCTGTCGCACACCGCGCTCAACTTCGTGCTGTTCATCGGTGCGACGACCGCCTTCTGGACCGGCCTGATCGGCATCGTCCAGAACGACATCAAGCGCGTGGTCGCGTACTCGACCCTGTCGCAGCTGGGCTACATGACCGTCGCCCTGGGCGTGTCGGCCTACAGCGCCGGCGTCTACCACCTGATGACCCACGCCTTCTTCAAGGCCCTGCTGTTCCTCGGTGCCGGCTCGGTGATCATCGGCATGCACCACGAGCAGGACATGCGTCGCATGGGTGGCCTGAAGAAGTACATGCCGATCACCTACTGGACGATGCTGATCGGCACGCTGGCGCTGGTCGGCACGCCGTTCTTCAGCGGCTTCTACTCGAAGGACACGATCATCGAGGCGGCTGCGCATCACGCCCACGAGGCGAACAACTGGATCGCCACGTACGCGTACTGGGCGGTGCTGCTGGGCGCCTTCGTGACGGCGTTCTACAGCTTCCGCCTGCTGTACCTGACCTTCCACGGCAAGGAGCGTTTCCACGATCCGGTGCCCGACCATTACGTCGCCCCGGAAGCGGATTCGTCCGAGCACGAGGACGCGCTCGCCGAGCAGCACGGCCACGACGGCCATGCCAAGCACGACGACCACGGCCACGGCCACGACGACCACGCCCACACCCCGCACGAGTCGCCGTGGGTGGTGACGCTGCCGCTGATCCTGCTGGCGATCCCGTCGGTCCTGATCGGTTTCTTCAGCGTCGGCCCGATGCTGTTCGGCACCGACGTGACGGGCCACCACAAGCAGCTGCCGTTCTTCCTCGGCGCGATCGACGTGCCCGCAGCGCATGACGTCATCGGCAAGCTGGCCGAAGAGTTCCACGGTCCGGTGGCGTTCGCGCTGCACGGCTTCATGGCGCCCGCCTTCTGGCTGGCCTTCTCCGGCTTCGTGCTCGCCACGGTCATGTACTGGTGGAAGCCGGAACTGCCTGCCAAGGCACGCAAGGCATTCGCCTGGCCGGTGCGCGTGCTCGAAGAGAAATACGGCTTCGACAAGCTGTGGATCGACGGTTTCGCCGGTGGCGGCCTTGGCCTGGGCAAGGCATCGCGGGCGATCGATACCTATGTCATTGACGGCGCCGCCGTGAACGGCAGCGCACGCGTCGTCGACCTGGTTGCACGCCTGACCCGCCGGCTGCAGTCCGGTTACCTCTACCACTATGCCTTCGCGATGATCATCGGCCTGATTGCACTCCTGGCCGTTCTGATTCGTTACTGGCGCTAATCCGACAAGGACCCGACGTGAGCTCCGAGCCCTTGCAGAGCACTTCCTTCCTGCTCAGCCTGTTGATCTGGCTGCCGATCCTCGGCGGCTTCGCCACCCTGGCGTTCGGCAACGAGCGCGCCAATGCGGCGCGCTGGTTCGCCACCGCCGTGGCGCTGGTCACCATGGCCGTGAACATCCCCTTGTTCACCGCGTTCGACATGACCACCCCGGCCATGCAGTTCGTCGAGAGCAAGACCTGGATCGCCGCCTACGACATCCGTTACCACCTCGGCGTGGACGGCATCTCGGCGGCGCTGATCGGCCTGACCACGCTGACCACGCTGCTGGCGATGGTCGGCGCCTGGACCTCCATCGACAAGCGCGTCAGCCAGTACTACGCCGCCTTCCTGATCCTGGAAGGCCTGATGATCGGCGTGTTCTCGGCGCTGGACGCGATGCTGTTCTATGTCTTCTTCGAAGGCATGCTGATCCCGATGTTCATCATCATCGGCGTCTGGGGCGGCCCGCGCCGCGTGTACGCGTCGATCAAGTTCTTCCTGTACACCTTCCTCGGCTCGCTGTTCATGCTGGTCGGCCTGATCTACCTGTACCTCAAGGGCGGTAGCTGGCAGCTGTCGGACATGTACTCGCTGTCGCTCAACGCGACCGAGCAGATGTGGTTGTTCTTCGGGTTCCTGATCGCCTTCGCGGTCAAGGTGCCGATGTTCCCGGTCCACACCTGGTTGCCCGATGCGCACGTCGAGGCGCCGACCGCCGGTTCGGTGATCCTGGCCGCGATCATGCTGAAGATCGGTGGCTACGGTTTCATCCGTTTCGTCCTGCCGATCGTGCCCGATGCCGGCGCCGAGTGGGCGTGGCTGGTGATCGCGCTGAGCCTGATCGCGGTGGTCTATGTCGGCCTGGTCGCGCTGGCGCAGGACGACATGAAGAAGCTGATCGCCTATTCGTCGGTCTCGCACATGGGCTTTGTCACCCTGGGCATCTTCATCGCCTTCGCCCTGGTCCGCGAGGCCGGCAACACCGATGGCGCACGCCTGGGCCTGCAGGGCGCCATGGTGCAGATGATCAGCCACGGCTTCGTCTCCGGCGCGATGTTCAGTTGCGTCGGCGTGCTCTACGACCGCATGCACACCCGAATGATCAAGGACTACGGCGGCGTCGCCAACGTGATGCCGTGGTTCGCGGCGTTCATCGTGCTGTTCGCGATGGCCAACTCCGGCCTGCCGGGCACGTCGGGCTTCGTTGGCGAGTTCATGGTCATCCTGGCTTCGTTCCAGCAGCACCCGCTGATCGGTTTCGTCGCCGCGACCACGCTCATCATTGGTGCGGCATACACGTTGTGGCTGGTCAAACGCACCATCTGGGGCGAGGTGGGCAACGCCCATGTCGCCGAGCTGGAGGACATCAATGCGCGTGAGGCCTTCGTGCTCGGTGTGTTCGCTGCCGGCGTGCTGGCGCTGGGCCTGTGGCCGAAGCCGCTGACGGACCTGATGGAACCCGCTATTGCGAATCTGGCGATGCAGATCGCCTCGTCGAAGCTTTGAGGTTGTAGCGCATGATCATGCCTGTACGCACCGCCGCCGACCTGATGCCGCTGCTCCCGGAGCTGGTGGTGATCCTCGGCGCGTTCGCGCTGCTGATGCTCGACCTGTTCCTCGACGAGCGCCGCCGCGTCATCAGCCATGTCTTCGCCATCGCCGTGCTGGCGGTCGCCACCGCGCTGATCTCGTTCGGCGTAGGCGACCATGGCACCTTCCTCAGCGGCATGTTCGTGCGCGACACGGCGGCCGACGTGATGAAGATCACCATCGGCATCGTCGGCATCCTGGCCATGATCTACACCTGGCCGTACCTGCGCGAACGCGGCCTGTACAAGGGCGAAGTGTCGGTGCTGATGCTGTTCGCCACCGCCGGCATGATGTTCCTGGTGTCGTCGGGCAGCCTGGTGATGGTCTACCTCGGCCTGGAAATGCTGGCGCTGTGCTCCTACGCGCTGGTCGCGATCGACCGCGACAGCCCGCTGGCCTCGGAAGCGGCGATCAAGTACTTCGTTCTCGGCGCGCTCGCTTCGGGCCTGCTGCTGTACGGCCTGTCGCTGATCTACGGCGCCACCGGCTCGCTGCAGCTCGACCAGATCGCGACGGTTGCGCAGGCGAAGATCGCCGACGGTTCCTCGCTGATGCTGATCACCGGCGTGGTGTTCGTCGTCGCCGGCATCGCCTTCAAGTTCGGCGCGGCACCGTTCCACATGTGGCTGCCGGACGTCTACCACGGTGCGCCGACGCCGATCACGCTGTTCATTGGCTCGGCCCCCAAGCTGGCCGCGTTCGGCATGACCTACCGGCTGCTTGAAGTCGGTGCGGCACCGTTCGAAGACCAGTGGCGCCTGCTGCTGGCCGGTATCGCGGTGCTGTCGCTGGCGATCGGCAACCTCAGCGCGATGGTGCAGAGCAACCTCAAGCGGCTGCTGGCGTACTCGACGGTCTCGCACGTGGGCTTCCTGTTCGTCGGCCTGGCCGGCGGCGGTCGCGAAGGTTTCTCCGCCGCGCTGTTCTATGCGATCAGCTACGCGATCATGTCGGCGGCAGCCTTCGGCGCGATCGTGGTGCTGTCGCGCCAGGGTTTCGAAGCCGACCGCATCGACGACTACAAGGGCCTCAACGCCCGCAGCCCGTGGATGGCCGGACTGGTGCTGTGCGTGATGGCCTCGCTGGCCGGCGTGCCGCCGTTCCTTGGTTTCTGGGCCAAGCTCGCCGTGCTGCGCGCCGCGCTGCAGGGCGACATGCTGTGGTTGACCCTCGTCGGCGTGGTGTTCGCGGTGATCGGCGCGTTCTACTACCTGCGCGTGATCAAGGTGATGTACTTCGACGAGCCGGAAGGCGAGCCGATGGAGCCCAGCAGCGACCGTCCGTTGCGCATCGTGTTCGGCGTCAACGCACTGGCGTTGCTTGCGCTGGGCTTGGCGTGGAGCCCGATCATGGAGTGGTGCCAGCGCGCGTTCGCGGGCTGATTGCGGCGTGTACTTGCAGGTCCTGAACAGAAACTCCTGAATTGGGCTTGCGAAGAATCATCTGAGACGTTAAGATTGTCGTTCTGGTGCGGGGTGGAGCAGTCTGGCAGCTCGTCGGGCTCATAACCCGAAGGTCGCAGGTTCAAATCCTGCCCCCGCTACCAATATTTTCTCAGGAATAGACGAGCATCCTGGGAGAACAATGAGGTCGGTACTCCATGCGGAGTTCCGGCCTTTTTTGTTTGGCAGGTCGATGAGCGCTGGTGACTTGCCGAGGTTCGCGAATGGTCGTGGACGTTCTTTCAGGCGTGGTGGCTAAGTCGCGTGCGCGCACTAGGGGTGGCTATTCGCCGCCGAACGCAAGGACAAGGACATCCTGCGCGAGCTGGCTAAGTGAGGGAATGGCGCTGGCTCGCACTCGATGTGATCCTGGCTGTCCATGACTATCAACTCGCCGAGCACGGCGGACCGGATGGGGTGAGGGATCTGGGCGCTATCGAGTCCGCGCTCGCCCGCCCCGCCCAGCTGCTGAACTACGCGACCCCCGATGCCGCCGACCTCGCGGCGTGCTACTGCTTCGGACTGGCCAAGAACCACGGCTTCGAGGACGGCAACAAGCGCACAGCATGGATCGCGCTCCGAGTGTTCCTGGCCGACAACGGCTTTGCCTTCACGTTCGACCCGCACGAGGCCGTCGAAGTTGTGAAGGCGGTCTCTGCGAGCGTCATTGACGAGGTGGCACTGGCCGGATGGATCCGGGCCCAGGTCGAGGACATCGACGAGCCGTCCTAGCGCGGCTCGTCCATAACTCGGCCGAAGGGAATGCATGCCGGTTCCGTCAGCATGGAGTCTGCCTCCACTGCCACATTCTTCCGGGAAGATTGACGAGCATTCCGGGAAACAACGATCAAGCCGGTGCCTCAGTGATGAGCCGCCGGCTTTTTTGTTTTTGTGCTTTGGCGAAGGCGTCTTCGCTGCCCGGCGATTGAGACGTTTCTGATGGTTGCCGCTGACCCCGGTTGCTCTCATGGCTGCGGGCGCGAAATGCGATCAGCGCAGGGGTGACGTTGGCAAAGCAACTTCAGGAGGCGCTGGCGCCTGCCTTGGCAAGCGAACGTACACTGGCCCGATCGGCGCTGCTGGCCGCGATGATGTCGCTGGCGCTGCTGCCTCGCGATTGCCTTGCAGTCTGCAACTTCACGCTCGGCGGGTTCGGTGTGGTGAATTTTTCGACCCCGGCTTCGGTGGCGGTCCCACGCGACACGCCCAACGGCACGGTGATCGGCCACTACGAATTCAACGGTCCAGCCGCCTTTTCGATGGTCTGCACGGGCGACCTCTACGGCCTGGTCAATTTTGCAGGGCCGACACCGGCGGTGGGGCGGGTGCTGATGCCCATCGGCACCACCGGGTTGTCCTGGCAATGGTCGATCTTCGGTAGGGGGGAATTCGAGCAGTCGTTCGGTTCGAATTTTCTGGCCGGAGTCGTTTCCTCGTCGGGCGGCCGCCTGCAGATCCTGGAGCTCGTCAAGACCGGGGCGGTCACCGCCGGCACCGTCGTCCCTGCCGGCGAACTGGGTCGGCGCCGCTACGGGTCGCGGGACGTCTGGTCGTTGCGGCTGGGCAACCCGATCACGGTGACCACGCCCTCGTGCTCGACCGCGGACGTCGCCGTCGCGATGGGCAGCTACCGGCGCTCGGACCTGTCAGGGATTGGCAGCACCACCCGCCAGGTGTCCTTTACGGTGAATCTGGTGTGTCCTGGCGGCATCAACCGGATCCGCTACCGGGTGGATCCACTGACCGCGGTGGTCAATGCGGCGCAATCGGTGGTTGCGCTCGATGCGCAGTCCACCGCCACCGGCGTCGGCCTGCAGCTGCTCAACGGCAGCGGCAGCGGCCCGCTGCCGCTGTCCTCGTACCAGTCATTCAGTGGTTTCAGCGGGGCCGGCAACAACGCGATCCCGCTGAGGGCCCGCTACTACCAGACGGCTGCGACCGTCGGAGGCGGATCGGCGAGCGCCTCGATCACCTTCACCCTGAGTTATGAGTAGCGGCAGTGGCGGGCGAGGCGAGGGGCGCACCGATACCGGTGCTGCTCGTTCAGGAGGCCCGGCGACAGGGTTTGCACCATCCCGGGGCAACCCGGTATCATGTGCGGCCTAGCGGTTTGGTGACCGGTCCTTCGGGATGCTGGCCCAACCCCCGCTACCAGCTTCGGCCAGGGCCCCGTGCCCTCGGACCACCCGGAATCGGGCGGTCCCAAGGCCAAAGGCCGGGCTTTGTGGCCGCGCCCAGCGCGACCACGCCGACATCCAGCTGTACGGACAAGGGGCCCGCAAGGGCCCTTTTTCGTTGTTCGTGGCTCGGTTCGTGGCTCGTGGTTCGCTGCTCTGAGTTCTTGGCCGCACGTGCTTGTCGCAAGACCGGATCAACGTTGCATGTAATTCAGTCCCTGGATCGGCTGGCAGTCGTTTTGGCCGGTCCCTGGATCGCTTATCGCGGGAGTCGTACGCGTGTCTGATAAAGCTGTCGAAATCGCCAGGCTGCTCACCCCGACCGTCCAGTCGCTGGGGGTCGAGCTGCTCGGTGCCGAATACCTGCCGGCTCCCGGCAGCGCGGTGCTGCGTCTGTACATCGACGTGCCTGCGGGTCAGGAGACGGACGCGGACGGTCAGCCGCGCTCGGTCACGATCGAGGATTGCGAGGCGGTGAGTCGCGAGGTGTCCGCGCAGCTCGACGTCGAGGATCCGATCAGCGGGATGTACACGCTGGAAGTATCGTCGCCGGGCATCGATCGGCCGCTGTTCACGCTCGAGCATTACCAGCGCTTCATCGGCGAGACCGCGAAGGTCGGCCTGAAGCTGCCGCAGGACGGGCGTCGCCGCCTGACCGGGAAGATTGCCCGCGTCGAAGGCGATACCGTGGTGTTTCACATCGAGTCGGCCGACGCGAACGAATTCGCGGTTGCGGTCGGCAACATCGACAAGGCGCGTCTGGTCCCGGATTGGGCCGCCTTGGGATTCGCTCCGGTCAAGCCCGGAAAAGACAAGCCTGCACAGGACGCGCCCGCAAAGCGCCGTCCTGTGAAGCGCAAGAAGTAAATCAACCTAGGTCACCACCCAATTGCCGGCGGCGCGTCAGCGCCAACGTGCGGAGTAACGAGATGAGCAAGGAACTGTTGCTGGTCGTGGATGCAGTCGCCAACGAGAAAGGCGTGCCGCGCGAAGTCATCTTCGAGGCCATCGAGGCCGCGTTGGCTTCGGCCGCGAAGAAGCGCTATCACGATGAAGACGTGCTCGTGCGCGTGTCGATCGACCAGAAGGACGGCGCCTACGAAACCTACCGCCGCATGGAAGTCGTCGCCGACGACGTCGTCATGGAATCGCCGGACCGCCAGATCCGCCTGATGGATGCGATCGACGAAGTCGAGGGCGTCGAGGTTGGCGACTACATCGAAGAGCAGATCGAGAACCCGGAGTTCGGCCGCATCGCCGCCCAGGCCGCCAAGCAGGTCATTGTCCAGCGCGTGCGCGAGGCCGAGCGCCAGCAGGTCGTCGACGGCTGGAAGGATCGTGTCGGCGAGCTGGTCACCGGCGTGGTCAAGCGCGTGGAGCGCGGCAACATCTACGTCGACCTCGGCGGCAATGCCGAAGCGATCATTCCGAAGGACAAGGGCATCCCGCGCGACGTCCTGCGTACCGGCGACCGCGTCCGCGGTTACCTGTTCGACGTGCGCAGCGAGCCGCGTGGCCCGCAGCTGTTCATCAGCCGCGCCGCCCCGGAGTTCATGATCGAGCTGTTCAAGCTCGAAGTGCCGGAAGTCGGCCAGGGCCTGGTCTCGATCCGCGCCTGCGCACGCGATCCGGGCGACCGCGCCAAGATCGCCGTGCTTGCCCACGACAACCGCACAGATCCGATCGGCGCCTGCATCGGCATGCGCGGTTCGCGCGTGCAGGCCGTGAGCAACGAGCTCAACGGCGAGCGCGTCGACATCGTGCTGTGGTCCGACAACCCGGCCCAGTTCGTCATCAACGCGATGGCGCCTGCCGAAGTGCAGTCGATCATCGTCGATGAAGAGAAGCATTCGATGGACCTGGCCGTGGCCGAGGACCGTCTGGCCCAGGCGATCGGCAAGGGCGGGCAGAACGTGCGCCTGGCCAGCCGCCTGTCGGGCTGGCAGCTCAACGTGATGACCCAGGACCAGGTGACCGCCAAGTCCGAGGCCGAGCAGACCGCCGCCAAGTCGCTGTTCCAGGAAAAGCTCGAGGTCGACGAAGAGATCGCCGGCATCCTGGTCTCGGAAGGCTTCAGCACGGTCGAGGAAATCGCCTACGTCCCGGTCGGCGAGCTGCTCGCCGTCGAGGGCTTCGACGAGGACATCGTCGAGGAGCTGCGCTCGCGTGCCCGCGACGCGCTGCTCAACGAAGCACTGGCCGCCGAGGAAGAGCTCGACGAGCACCAGCCGGCTGCCGATCTGCTGGAGCTGGAAGGAATGGACGAGGCCACCGCCTACGCGCTTGCCGCGCGCGGCGTGGTGACCCGTGATGACCTGGCCGACATGGCGACTGACGAGCTGACCGATATCGAAGGTATCGACGAAGCCCGTGCTGCCGCCCTGATCATGGAAGCGCGCAAGCACTGGTTTGAATGAATACCGCGTAGTTCTGCCTGCAGATTTGGCTAAATGCCACGGCCTGGTGCCGCAGGTCTAGAATGTCGCCCACACGCGCGGGACTCGTCCCGCGCCACGAGGACACGGAATCCGAATGTCGCAGCAAACCACCATCCGCAAGCTGGCCGAACTGGTGAACACGCCGGTCGAGAAGTTGCTGGAGCAGCTGGCCGAGGCCGGCATGACTTTCAGCGGCCCCGACCAGGTCGTGACCAGTATCGAGAAAGTCAAGCTGCTCGGCTTCCTCAAGCGCGCCCATGGCAAGACCGAAAAGGTCGAAGCCAGCGACGACGCGGCGAAGAAGATCACCCTCAACCGCAGCCGCAAGCAGGAAATCACTGTTGGCGGTGGCAAGAACAAGACCACGGTCGACGTGGTCGTGCGCAAGAAGGTCACGCTGGTCAAGCCAGTCGACGGCCAGTCGCCAGGCGACGAGCGCGCCGAGATCCTGCGCAAGCTGGAGGAATCCAAGCAGCGCAATCTTGCCGAGCAGGAAAAGCTGGCCGCCGACGACAAGCGCCGTGCCGACGCCATCGCCGCGACCCGTCGCGAAGCGGAGGAAGCCGCGCGCCTGAAGGCCGAGGAAGAGCAGAAGGCGAAGCTCGCTGACGCCAGCGTCCTCGTCGCCGACGAGGATGCACCGGCTGCCGTGCGCAAGCCGCCGAGCACGCATGGTCACGGCCATCCGCCGGCCAAGCCTGCCGCACCGCGCGCCGCCGAGCCCGCCCGTGGCGCCCCGGCGCACAAGACCCGCGGCTCGCACGCGATGGTCGCCGGTGTCGAGGACGACGACCGCACCAACCGTTTCGCCGGCCAGATGCACCTCAGTGCTTCCGACCGCGCGCGCCGCACCACCAATGCACGTGGCAAGTCCAAGCCGCAGCGTCGCCAGACCGAGCAGAGCCGTTCCGGTAGCGGCTTCACCCGCCCGACCGCGCCGATCGTTCGCGACGTCGCCATCGGCGAGACCATCACCGTGGCCGACCTCGCGCAGAAGATGGCGCTCAAGGGCGGCGACGTGGTCAAGGCGCTGTTCAAGATGGGCGTCATGGCGACGATCAACATGTCGATCGACCACGACACCGCCGCGCTGGTGACCGAGGAACTCGGCCACAACGTGGTCAAGGCCGATGCCGGTTCCGCCGAGGACGCACTGCTGGCCCACGTCGAAGAGACGCAGGGCGACCGCGTCGCGCGTCCGCCGGTGGTCACCATCATGGGTCACGTCGACCATGGCAAGACCTCGCTGCTCGATTACATCCGCCGCACCAAGGTCGCTTCCGGCGAAGCCGGTGGCATCACCCAGCACATCGGCGCGTACCACGTCGAGACCGACAAGGGCGTCATCAGCTTCCTCGACACCCCGGGCCACGCCGCCTTCACCTCGATGCGCGCGCGCGGCGCCAAGCTGACCGACATCGTGGTGCTGGTCGTGGCTGCCGACGACGGCGTCATGCCGCAGACCAAGGAAGCCGTGCAGCACGCCAAGGCTGCCGGCGTCCCGCTGATCGTGGCGATCAACAAGATCGACAAGTCCGACGCCGATCCGCTGCGCGTCAAGAACGAACTGCTCAGCGAAGGCGTCGTTGCCGAAGACTTCGGCGGCGAAACCCAGATGGTCGAGCTGTCGGCGAAGACCGGCCTGGGCGTCGACAACCTGCTCGATGCCATCTCGATCCAGGCAGAAGTGCTCGAGCTGCGTGCAGTAGCCAGCGGCCGCGCCACCGGCGTGGTGATCGAATCCTCGCTCGACAAGGGCCGCGGCCCGGTCGCGACGGTGCTGGTCCAGCAGGGCGAACTGAAGAAGGGCGACTACCTCGTCTGCGGCGTGCAGTACGGCCGCGTGCGTGCGCTGTTCGACGAAACCGGTTCGCAGGTTCCGTCGGCCGGTCCGTCGATCCCGGTGCAGGTGCTCGGCCTGTCGGGCGTGCCCGATGCCGGCGACGACTTCGTCGTGGTCGAGGACGAGCGCCTGGCCAAGGACGTGGCCCAGCAGCGTGACGCCAAGCGTCGCGAGTCGCGCCTGGTCGCCGCCGCGGGCAACCGCATGGAAGACATCATGGCGCAGATGGGCAAGGGCGAGGGCCAGCTGAGCCTCAACCTGGTCATCAAGGCCGACGTGCAGGGTTCGGTCGAGGCACTGCGTCAGTCGCTGATCGCGCTGTCCAACGACCAGATCCGCATCAACGTGATCAGCTCCGGCGTGGGCGGCATCACCGAGTCCGACGCCAATGCCGCGGCCACCGCCAAGGCCACCGTGATCGGCTTCAACGTGCGTGCCGATGCTTCGGCCCGCAAGGTGATCGAGTCCTACGGCGTCGACCTGCGTTACTTCTCGATCATCTATGACGTGATCGACCAGGTGAAGCAGGTGGCCTCGGGCATCCTCGGCGTCGAGATCCGCGAAGAGATCATCGGCACCGCAGAGGTCCGCGACGTGTTCCGCAGCTCGAAGTTCGGCGCGGTTGCCGGCTGCATGGTGGTCGAGGGCGTGGTCAAGCGCCACAAGCCGATCCGCGTGCTGCGCGACAACGCCGTGGTCTTCGAGGGTGAGCTGGAATCGCTGCGCCGCTTCAAGGAGAACGTCGACGAGGTGCGCAACGGCACCGAGTGCGGCATCGGCGTGAAGGCGTACAACGACGTCAAGCCGGGCGACCAGATCGAGTGCTTCGAGCGCATCGAAGTCCAGCGCACGCTGTAACTGACATGCCGACCAAGTCGTTCCATCGCACCGATCGTGTTTCCGCCCAGCTCCGCAGGGAGCTGGGTACGATCGTGCACCAGGCCGTGCGCGAGCACGGCCTGCCGTCGGTCAGCGTGTCCGATGTCGAGATCACCCGTGACCTGGCCCACGCCAAGGTCTTCGTCACCGCGTTGCAGCAGGAGCGTTCGCACGAGGCCGTCAAGGCGCTCAAGGAACTCGCCCCGCAATTGCGTTTCCAGCTGGGCCGCGCGGTGAAGATGCGGCACGTGCCGGAGCTGCACTTCCACTACGACGATTCGGTCGACCGTGGGGAGCGCATCGACAACCTGCTTCGTGATGAGGCCGGCCCCGCGCCGGCGGATGACGACAGCGAGAGCTGAGAGCCTTGAGCCCCCCTCTGCCGCCAGCGGGAGAGGGGTTGGGGTGAGGGCAAGCGCGAATGCTCCCCTCATCCGCCCTCTGGGCACCTTCTCCCGGTAGCGGGAGAAGGGGATGAGCCCCCCCCAGTTGCAGCCGTCCCGCATCCGCGGGAACTTACGCGTACTTGCGCGACCGCGACCCGCACGATCCCCGGACCCGATGAGCAGAAAGCCCCGTACCGTGTTCCGTGCGCTCGACGGCATCGTCCTGCTGGACAAGCCGCAGGGCCTGAGCTCGAACCAGGCGCTGCAGCAGGTCCGCCACCTGTTCCGCGCCGACAAGGGCGGCCATACCGGTAGCCTCGATCCGCTCGCAACCGGCCTGTTGCCGATCTGCTTCGGCGAGGCGACCAAGATCGCCGGTCTGCTGCTGGGTTCCAGCAAGGCCTACGAAACCATCGCCGTGCTCGGCGTCACCACCGACAGCGACGATGCCGATGGCGCGCCGCTGCTGCAGCGCCCGGTACCTGACATCGACGACGACGCCATCGAAGCGGCACTGGCCCCGCTGCGCGGGCACATCCGCCAGCGCGCACCGATCTATTCCGCGCTCAAGCAGGGCGGCGAGCCGCTGTACGCCAAGGCACGCCGCGGCGAAACCATCGAGGCGCCCGAGCGCGACGTCGTGGTGCACCGCTTCGACCTGCTCGGCCGCGAGCAGGGACCTGATGGCGTGCGCCTGCGCCTGCATGTCGAATGCGGCTCCGGCACCTACGTGCGCAGCCTGGTGCGCGACCTCGGCGAGGCGCTGGGCTGCGGCGCCCATGTCGCCATCCTGCGCCGGCTCTGGGTCGATCCGTTCAGCCAGCCGCGGATGTTCACGCTTGAATCGCTGCGCGAGCTGGCCGCCCAGGGCGAGCCCGTGCTCGACGCCTGCCTGCTGCCGATCGAGGCCGGCCTGAGCTCTTTCCCGCGGGCCGCGATCGATGCCGAGGCGGCGCTGCGGTTCGGCCACGGCCAGACCATCGACTGCGAGGTGGGCGAGGACGGCCTGGTCGCGGTCTACTCATTGTCCGGGCGCTGCCTGGGCCTGGCCCAGCGCGAAGGCGGCAAGCTCGCGCCGCAGCGCCTGTTCCGCTGGGCCGCGGCGGCGACGCGCGAGCCTGAACAGCCGGTGGCGCCTTCCGCCTGAATGGCTGAAGGCTTGTCGCTTGTCACAATTCAGGTCGCAATCGCCGGGGCGGGCTGATACAATTTCGCCGCTTTTCAAGCACTTCAGCATTCCCTTCAGCACCATTCCAGAAAACGGCGGGCCAAGCGGTGCTTTGGCGCGGATTGTCCGCGACCGATTCGCTTCTGCAGGCCACGCATCTACGAGGCAATACAACGATGTCCATCGACACCAGCAAGGTTATTGAAGACAACAAGCGCGGCGCCAACGACACCGGTTCGCCGGAAGTCCAGGTCGCCCTGCTGACCGCACGCATCGAGCAGCTCACCGGCCACTTCAAGGTCCACAAGCAGGACCACCACAGCCGCCGCGGTCTGCTCCAGATGGTCAACCGCCGCCGCAGCCTGCTCGACTACCTCAAGCGCAAGGACAACGAGCGCTACAAGGCACTGATCGAGAAGCTCGGCCTGCGTCGCTAAGCACTACCCACCGCGGCGCAGCAATGCGCCGCGGTTTGTTTTTGGGCTTCGAAGTTTTTTGAGGCCAGGCTTCAACAGCCGCCGCAACATCCGCAAGACCAAGAATCCCAGGCCGCTCGTCGGCCGACCGGAGCGGGGCAGGGGCCTCGTCCGGACCGCATCGAAACGATAGGAACCCAACGTGGCAAAAATCACCAAGACCTTTCAGTACGGCAACCATCAGGTAACGCTGGAAACCGGCGAGATCGCCCGCCAGGCCGGCGGCGCCGTCCTCGTGAAGATGGATGACACCGTACTGCTGGTCACCGCCGTGGCTGCCAAGAGCGCGCGCGAAGGCCAGGACTTCTTCCCGCTGACCGTGGACTACCAGGAGAAGTTCTACGCTGGTGGCCGCATCCCGGGTGGCTTCTTCAAGCGTGAGGGCCGCGCGACCGAGAAGGAGACGCTGATCTCCCGCCTCATCGACCGCCCGATCCGTCCGCTGTTCCCGGAAGACTTCCGCAACGAAGTCCAGATCATCGCCACCGTGATGTCGATGAACCCGGAAATCGACGGCGACATCCCGGCGCTGATCGGCGCTTCGGCTGCGATGGCCCTCACCGGCGCGCCGTTCGACGGCCCGATCGGCGCTGCCAAGGTCGGCTACAAGAACGGCCAGTACCTGCTGAACCCGACCGTGTCCGAGCTGGCCGACTCCGAGCTGGAGCTCGTCGTCGCCGGCACCTCGAACGCGGTGCTGATGGTCGAGTCCGAAGCCAAGGTGCTGTCGGAAGACGTGATGCTGGGCGCGGTGATGTTCGGTCATCGCGAGATGCAGAAAGTCATCAACATCATCAACGAACTGGTCGTCGAAGCCGGCACCAAGTCGTGGGACTGGAAGGCTCCGGCCAAGAACGACGCCCTTATCGGCGCGCTCAAGGAAGCCGTTGGCACCCAGCTCGAGCAGGCCTTCCAGGTCCGCGACAAGCTGCAGCGCCGCGACGCCATCGGCGCGATCAAGAAGGACGTGCTGCAGTCGCTGGCCGGCCGCGCCGAAGCCGACGGCTGGAGCACGGGCGAGCTGTCGAAGGAATTCGGCGAGCTCGAGTACCAGACCATGCGCAACTCGGTGCTCAGCACCAAGGTCCGCATCGACGGTCGCGCGCTCGACACCGTCCGCCCGATCGCCTCCAAGGTGAGCGTGCTGCCGCGTACCCACGGCTCCTCGCTGTTCACCCGCGGTGAGACCCAGGCGATCGTCATTGCCACCCTGGGCACCACGCGTGACGGCCAGATCATCGACGCCGTCTCGGGCGAGTACAAGGAACACTTCCTGTTCCATTACAACTTCCCCCCGTTCTCGGTGGGTGAAGCCGGCCGCATGATGGGCCCGAAGCGTCGCGAAATCGGCCACGGCCGCCTCGCCAAGCGCGGCGTGCTGGCTGTCATGCCGTCGATGGAAGAGTTCCCGTACACCATCCGCATCGTCTCGGAGATCACCGAGTCGAATGGCTCCTCGTCGATGGCGTCGGTCTGCGGTTCCTCGCTGGCGCTGATGGACGCGGGCGTGCCGATCAAGGCACCGGTCGCCGGCATCGCGATGGGCCTGGTGAAGGAAGGCGACAACTTCGTCGTCCTGAGCGACATCCTCGGTGACGAAGACCACCTGGGCGACATGGACTTCAAGGTGGCCGGTACCTCGGAAGGTATCTCGGCGCTGCAGATGGACATCAAGATCCAGGGCATCACCGAAGAAATCATGAAGGCCGCACTGGCCCAGGCCAAGGCCGGCCGCCTGCACATCCTCGGCGAGATGGCCAACGCCATCACCACGCCGCGCGGTGAGCTGAGCGAGTTCGCCCCGCGCCTGCTGACGATGAAGATCCACCCGGACAAGATCCGCGAAGTGATCGGCAAGGGCGGCTCGACCATCCAGGCCATCACCAAGGAGACCGGCACCCAGATCGACATTCAGGACGACGGCACGATTGTGATTGCCTCGGTCAATGCCGCCGCCGCCCAGGCTGCGAAGGCACGCATCGAGCAGATCACGTCCGACGTCGAGCCGGGCCGCATCTACGAAGGCAAGGTCGCCAAGATCATGGACTTCGGTGCATTCGTGACGATCCTCCCGGGCAAGGACGGCCTCGTCCACGTCTCGCAGATCTCCAGCGAGCGCGTCGAGAAGGTCTCCGACAAGCTCAAGGAAGGCGACGTGGTGAAGGTCAAGGTGCTGGAAGTCGACAAGCAGGGCCGCATCCGCCTGTCGATCAAGGCCGTTGAGGAAGGCGAGGGCGTGCCGGCTGAGTAAGCCGCGCATCTGCATCGCTGGAATCTGAAAAAGCGGGCTTCGGCCCGCTTTTTCTTTGCGTCCATCCCCGCCACCGCGTCATCCCGGTGAACGCCGGGATCGACCTCGAACCTGCACTTGTCGCAATAGACGTCAGGCCACGAACCGCAGCGTCGTGGTCGTGCCGTGCCCTTCATCGGACGCAATGTCGAGCTTCCAGCCCAGGTGCTCGCACAGGCGCGAGATCAGGTCCAGGCCGATGCCGCCACCGTGGCGTTCGCCGCCACCGCGGGCGACCTTGGCGTAGATCGCGCTGATTTCTTCCGGCGTCATGCCATGGCCCGGATCGTCGATGATGACCGTCGCCGGCGCCTCCAGGCGCACGGAGATCTCGCCGCGATCGCTGTGTTCGATTGCATTGCGCAGCAGGTTGCCGATTGCGGCCTGGACAATCGGGAGCGGGGCGAGGATCTCGCAGGGCAACATCGACGAGACCGTCAAGGCCAGGTCCTTGTCGCGGGTCAGATGGCGATGGTCCTCGACGATCTCGGGCAGCAGCTGGTCCAGGGCGACGCGGTCGCTGACACGGGCCAGGCGCGCAGGATCCTTGGCCAGTACCAGCAGCAGCGAGATCAACTGCTCGACATCGCGGGCGGTTCGCTGGATGCGGTTGAGCTGGCCGCGCGTGCCGGCGGGAACGTCGGCCTGCTGCAGTGCGATCTCGCTGGCGCCGGCGATCACTGCGATCGGCGTGCGCAGCTCGTGGCTGGCGCTGTCGATGAAGGTGCGCTCACGCTCGACGAAGCGGTCGTTGCGCTGCAGGTAATCGTTGAGCGCATCGGCGATCACGACCAGTTCGCCACTGGCGCTCGCGGGCACGTCGATCCGCTGCCCGGGCTGGTCCGGTTGCAGGCGGGCGATGTCCTGGGCGAGGTTGCTCAGCGGTCGCACCAGCCGATTGACGCTCCAGGCGATGGCGATGCCCAGCAGCAGGATCATGGTGATCGCCGAACCGACCACGGTCAGCGACATGTCGAACTCGCGCTGCTCCAGGTCGGTGATGTCCAGTGCAAGGGCAATGGGCCGCCCCTCCACTTCGCGTATCAGCACGACGCGTTCGATGCCGTTGATCATGACGTCGTCGTGCACCCCGGGCTCCAGGCCGCGCAGCGTCGGCGGGATGTCGGCGGGGTTTCGGCCGTCGAACAGGGCGATGTTGGACGTGTCGACCCAGCGGTAGTCCGGGTCCCTGCGGCTGAGCTCGCGGATGTGGTCGAGCTCGGCGTCGAGCAGTCCCTGCCAGACCAACTGCTCTGCGTGCTCGTTGACCAGGAAGCCGTGCAGGATGATGGCGACGGTCAGCACGACCACGTAGCCGAGCAGTCCCAGCAGTATCCGCCGGCGCAGTCCGGAACGTGGCGTGCTCATGGGGCGCAATCCGCGCCGTCATCTTCCGCGTCTGAAGGCGTCGCGCCTTTGAGGGCGATGCGGTAGCCCACGCGCGGAAGCGTCTGGATCAGCTTGACGTCGAACGGGCCGTCGACACTGCGGCGCAATTCGTAGATATGCGAGCGCAGCATGTCGCCGTCGGGCGGGTCGTCGCCCCACAGCGCATGCTCGAGACGATCGCGCGTGACTGCGGCAGGGCTGGCCTGCATCAGCACTTCCAGCAGCTTGCGGCAGGCCGGGTACAGGTGCAGCGCCTGGCCGTTGCGGGTGACATCGAGGGTGGTGAGGTCCAGGCGCAGGTCGCCGACCTGCAGCACACGGCTGCGGCCGCGCCCGCTGGCGCGCGCCACGAGCGCCTCCAGGCGCACTTCAAGTTCTGGCAGGTCGAAGGGCTTGGTGAGGTAGTCGTCGGCGCCTGCGCGGAAGCCGGCGATCTTGTCGGGCAGCTCGTCGCGCGCGGTGAGCATCAGCACCGGCATGTTGCGGCCGGCATCGCGCAGGCGGCTGAGCACTTCACGGCCGTCCATGCGCGGCAGCATCCAGTCCAGGACGATCGCGTCGAAGTCCTGGGTGATCGCCAGGTGCAGCCCGGTGGGACCGTCTGGGGCCGCGTCCAGGGTGTAGCCGCGCGCCTCGAAATAGTCGAAGAGGTTGGCGACCAGATTTCGATTGTCTTCCACCACCAGCACGCGCATAGGCAATCGTCCCAATTGGTTCCACAAAGGCAGCAGGCGCGCAACGCGCCCAGCCGATCAGTTTCTCTTGGCCCCGGTCTGAATTATGTCGGAATGCTCCGGCAAATGTGCCGCGGCGCGCGTGGAGGAGGCGCCGGCCAAAAGTGCCGCCCTTCGCTGTCGCCATTTTCGCTGCGTCCGACGCTGAACGGATGCCTGCGAAAACAGTGTGAGTTGCAGTCCCTCCGACCGCTTTCCGACAACCAGGTCTAGATCATTTCCGGATCCGATATCGGGGTATTTCCCGACAATCGACCACTACCTGGCCTGATGAACAATTCCCCTTCGATGAAATCCAGTGCCGCCGGCGGCACTGCCACGTGGCTGCCGCCTCGTTGGCCCGCTCCGGTGCACAGCCGGACCCTAGGTACGACCTTTTTCGTAGCCCACGCCTGGATCCCCCTGGTCGCGTTCGTGGCCTTGGTCGTGTGGTCGATGGCGCTGGGCGGCGACCAGTGGATGGCCGATCGCCTCTACGCCTGGGAAGGCAACGGCTGGAGCCTTCGCCACGCCTTCCTGACCGAACGGGTTGTGCACCAGTTCGGACGCACCCTGAGCACCGCCGCATGGCTGGCCGCGCTATTGGCATGGCTGGTGGCGCGCGCGCGCCCTCAATGGGCCCACCTGCGCCGGCCGCTGGCCTATCTGCTGGTCTCGGTGACAGTGTCGACCGCGATGGTGGCGTGGGTGAAGTCCTGGTCGAACATGGACTGCCCCTGGGATCTGGTGCGTTACGGCGGTGCCCGCGAATACGTGGGCCTGCTGGGCATGCGGCCGCTGGGCCTGGCCCGCGGTGCCTGCTTCCCGGCCGGCCATGCCAGCGGCGGCTATGCCTGGCTGGCCCTCTACTTCTTCCTTGGTGCGGTGCGCCCGAACCTGCGCTGGTTGGGCCTGGCCATTGGCCTGGGCGTCGGACTGGTGTTCGGCATCTCGCAGCAACTGCGCGGCGCGCACTTCTTCTCGCATGACCTGTGGACCATCGCGATCTGCTGGGCATCCGCCCTGGGCCTGCATCTGTGGTTCCAGCGCCGTTCCATGGAGGCTGCCGCGCCCGTGGCCGCCTTGCCGAGGGTTACTCGATGAATACCGTTGCCGGTCGCAGCCCGCAGTTGCTGGCCTCCATTGCACGACTGTCGCGGCAGTTCGCTGCCTGGAGACCCGAAATCTCGGTGGAGATGCTGGCGCTGTCGGCAGCGGTTTTCTTCACCCTGTTCTGCAACACCGCGTTCTTCCGCGAAGTGATCGCCCTGGGTGCGCTGCATGGACTGCGTGGCGTCGGCACCGGCGCCAGCCTGGTGGTGATGATCGGCGCACTGAACATGCTGCTGCTGTGCGTGCTGCTGAACCGCTGGACCGCGAAACCGGTGCTGATGGTGCTGCTACTGGTGACCGCGGCGGCATCGCATTTCATGAGCCAGTACACGGTGTACCTGGACGCCGACATGCTGCGCAACATCCTGCACACCGATGGCAAGGAGTCGGGCGAGCTGATGACGCTGGGCATGGTGCCCAGCCTGATGGTGCTGGGCGTGCTGCCGTCGCTGCTGCTGTGGCGCGTGCGCCTGCGGCGGCGTCCGCTCGGCCGCGCGGTGCTGGTGCGCCTGGGCTGCATCGTGCTGGCCGGCGTGGTTGCCTCGGGCGCGGCGCTGGCCTCGTTCCAGGACCTGTCGGCGCTGATGCGCAACCACCGCGAGGTGCGCCACCTGATCACGCCCGGCAACTACATCGTCTCGCTGGTGAGGGTGATGCGCGACGACCAGGCCGGGCGCAATCGCCCGCGCACGCCGGTGGGCACCACCGCCAAGGTCGTCGGTCGTCCTGCCGATGCCAGGCCGCGGCTGCTCGTGCTGGTGGTGGGCGAAACCGTGCGCGCGCAGAACTGGGGTCTCAACGGCTATGCCCGTGACACCACGCCGCAGTTGCGCCACATCGCGCCGGTCAACTTCAGCAACATGACCTCGTGCGGTTCGGCGACCGAGGTTTCGGTGCCGTGCATGTTCTCGCCGTACGGGCGCGCGCATTACGACAAGGACAAGATCAACCATTCCCAGACGCTGCTGCACGTGCTCGAGCACGCCGGCATCGGCACGCTGTGGCGCGACAACCAGACCGGCTGCAAGGGCGTGTGCGAAGGCCTGGCGTTCGAGTCGTACGAGCATGCCAGCGACCCGCAGAGCTGCAATGCGGAAGGCTGCATGGACGAGGTGATGCTCAAGGGCCTGAGCGAGGCCGTTGCCAGCAAGCCCGGCGACATGGTCGTGGTGCTGCACCAGCTGGGCAACCACGGTCCGAGCTACTACAAGCGCTACCCGGCATCGATGCGGCGGTTCACGCCGACCTGCGAAACCGGGGAGCTGGGCAAGTGCAGCCGCGATGAGATCGTCAACGCCTACGACAACGCGATCCTGCACACGGACGACTTCCTGGCGCGGACGATCCGCATGCTGGCCGAGCAGACCGGGCGCGACACGGCGATGATCTACCTGTCCGACCACGGTGAATCGCTGGGCGAGAACGGCCTGTACCTGCATGGCGTTCCGTATGCGATCGCGCCCGATACGCAAACCCGGGTGCCGATGGTGATGTGGCTGTCGCCGGGCATGGCTGCCTCGCGTGG
Organism: Lysobacter sp. TAF61; assembly: GCF_052113485.1. Classification (NCBI taxonomy): domain Bacteria; kingdom Pseudomonadati; phylum Pseudomonadota; class Gammaproteobacteria; order Lysobacterales; family Lysobacteraceae; genus Lysobacter; species Lysobacter sp. TAF61. The sequence continues at coordinate 390,675 of NZ_JBFRDH010000001.1, read as the reverse complement.
CATCGACCAGGGCTGCCTCAAGCGCGAAAGCACCGCGCCGGTGAGCCAGGACAACCTGTTCCACTCGGTGCTGGGCCTGATGCAGGTCAGCACGCCCGAGTACGACCCCAGGCTCGACCTCTTCCACGGCTGCACCGCGCGCGGCTGACAGGTGACGTTGCCGGCGCCACGCCGGCAATGCGTTGTCTGATGGGTCGGCCGCGGAGGCAACCGCAACGTGCATGGCAAGTTCGGCCATGCATGGCAAGTGTCGCCAGTGGGCGACCGCTTGGCAGGTGCAGGTAGGCATCGTGGACGGCATCCTCTCGGCAAGCTTGAGGAGTGCCTGATGCTGATCTTGAGAATTCTGGCCGGCTGCCTGCTGGCAGGGTGCGCGCTGCTGCCGACGCAGGCCGCCGAACTCGGCGTGCTGGCGCCGGTGATGGCCGGCGACAAACCCCAATTCAGGGACGCCGCGAACGGCAAGCCCGCGCCGGTGGTGACCCGCGTGGTCGATGGCGATCTGTACGCGCAGCTGCAGCGCGAAGCCCGTGATGGCTTCGTCGCGACCGTGCTCGCGATTGATGAAGGCGCCCAGCGCGCCGCCGGTGCGCGCGAACTCCGGCCGAGCTGGCTGTACCTGTCGGCCGAGGACGGCGGATTCGCCCGCCAGGGATTCTGGCTGCAGGAGAACGGCAGGCAGCGCTTCGTCGACGAGCCCTATGTCGATCTGGTCGTCGACGAGGACAGCGTCGCCAACGGCGACTTCGAGGAAATCTTCGCCCACGAAATGGGCCATGTGTTCCTGCGCCGGCTTGTGCCGGACCTGCCGCCGGGCTACTCGCGCACGCCGCACGCGAGCATGAGCATCACCGATTATTCCACCGCGTTCGATGAAGGCTTCGCCACGCATTTCCAGGGGCTGGCGCGGCGTATGACCGCAAACCCGAAGCTGCGCGAGCAGGAACTCGGCCTGGCCTCGAAGCCATTCCTGGGCTACTGGATGAGCAATCTCGACCGCGCCGGACGCGTCGTGGGCGTGCGGCGCAACTGGTTCGTGCAGGCGCAACTGCTGCCGCCAGGCGACGACGCCACTGCGCTTGCGCGACGCGACCTGAGCACGGCCTTCGACAGTGCGCGCCTGCGTGACGGCCAGCAGATGCTGTCATCGGAGGGCGTGGTCGCCACGATCTTCTATCGCTGGCTGGTGCCAGGGCCGGACGACCGCGACGCCGTCGTGCAGCGCTATTGGCGTCTGTTTGCGTCGTTTGCGCGGCGCGACGGCCGCCACCTGCGCCACGACTCGCCGGTGCTGCTCGACCTGGTCGATCGCTACTGCGTCGATGCTGTGGACGACTGCAAACGCGTGCAGGCGGTGGTGCTCGATACCACCTACGGCGCCACCACCGGCCGCGGGCTGCCGGCGCTGACCGAATCGCTGGCGACGAACGGTCGCCTGGGCGACATGGAGTCCTTTGTCGGCGGCCTCAAGCAGGCGCGCACTCAGATGGCGCAGCTGCAGGAGCAGGTGGCGAAGGATCCGGCGAAGCTGCGTGCGGGGCTGGGGCCGGACCTGTGGCTGATGGTCCCCGGACAGCACCTGGGGTGGCGCGCGGAGAGCGACGTGGTCGCCGTGAATCTCAACACGGCCGAACTGGAATCGCTGCAGTTGCTGCCGGGGGTGGATCGCGCCGCGGCCGAGCGCGCATTGGATAGCCGTCGCAAGGTCGGCGTGTTCATTGACCTCGCCGATTTCGTCCGCCGCGCTGGTATCGACGACGCCAACGTCGCGAAACTGAGACAGGCAGCCGAGGCCGCGCGCAAGGCCGGACCCAACGAGCGCGCCTAGCGCTCAAGCCGGTGTCTACACCTGTTGCGCCGCGAACAGGTCGCTCTGCACGTCGGTGTCGTCGCGATCGGCGAAGCCTGACAGGCCGACGCCGACCAGCCGGTACTTCGTCCGCGCCGGCAGCGCCACCCGTGCGCGCAGGTCGCAGGCGATGCGCGCCAGTTCCTGCTGTGACGCGGGCGGTTCGGCCGCGGTCAGGCTGCGGGTGAGGATGCGGAAGTCCGACGTCTTGAGCTTGAGCACCACCGTGCGCGCGATGCGCGAGTCGTCGCGGGCGAGCTCGCGCTGGTAACCCTCCCAGGTCTTGCTCGCCAGGCGCTCGATGTGCGGTTGCAGTTCGTCCAGCGGCAGGTCGCGTTCGAAGGTGTCCTCCGAGGAGATCTGCAGGGTGGGGCGCTCGGGTTGCACGGGGTTGTCGTCGATGCCGAACGACAACTCATGCAGGCGCCGGCCCCAGCGGCCGAAATGCTTTTCCAGTTCGGCCGCGCCGAGCGTGCGCAGGTCGGAGACGGTGGCGATGCCCAGTTCGGCCAGGCGCTGTTCGCTGACCTTGCCCACGCCGGGCAGGCGGCCGACCGGCAGCGGCGCGAGGAAGGCCTCGACCTGGTGCGGCCGGACCACGAACAGGCCGTCGGGCTTGCGCCAGTCGGAGGCGATCTTGGCCACGAACTTGTTCGGCGCCACGCCGGCCGACGCGGTCAGCTGCGTCTCCTCGCGGATCGCCGAGCGGATGGCTTCGGCGGTCGCGGTGGCCGTGGCCAGCCCGGTGCGGGTGGTGGTGACGTCCAGGTAGGCCTCGTCCAGCGACAGCGGCTCGATCAGCTCGGTGTGGCGGGCGAAGATCTCGCGCACCTGCCGCGACACGGCCTTGTAGCGGACGAAATCCGGCGGCACGAACACCGCCTGCGGGCACAGGCGCTCGGCGCGCACCGCCGGCATGGCCGAGCGCACCCCGAACCTGCGCGCCTCGTAGCTGGCCGCACAGACCACCGAGCGCGCACCGCGCCAGGCCACGACCACCGGCAGCCCGCGCAGGGACGGGTCGTCGCGCTGCTCGACCGACGCATAGAACGCGTCCATGTCGACGTGGAGGATCTTGCGGGTCGGGGCAGGCAAGTCGGGCAAGGCGGGCAACGCGGGTGCGCGGACGGCCGCGGTCGGTCGGCCTGTTAGTGAAAATACTAACGCCGCGAGGCGCCATTGAACAGCCGCCCGGCTATCGTAGGAGCACGGTCGCCAGCCAGCTGGCGCTACAGCGGGTCCAGGAAGGCATTCGGCTGCAGATGAGCGCGCAACGTTGAGCACCTACCAGCTTCAATCGGTTTTCAGTCCCGCCTCGGTCGCCGTGGTCGGCGGCAGCACGCGCGAGCAGTCGGCCGGTCGGGCGGTGCTGCGCAACCTGGTCGAGGGCGGTTTCGCCGGCCAGATCGGCCTGGTCAATCCGAACTTCGATGCGATCGAGGGCGTCGCCGCGGTGTCGCGGATCCAGGACCTGGCGTGGACGCCGGAGCTGGTGGTGATCGCCGCGCCACACTCGCTGGTGCCGCGATTTGCCAGCGCCGCCGCGGCCAAGGGCGCATCGGCCGCGGTCGTGCTCAACACCGGCATGGGCCAGGGCGCCCAGTCGCCGGCGGCGGAACTGGCCAGCGCCGCGCGCGCCAAAGGCCTGCGCATCGTCGGTCCCAACTCGCTGGGCATCCTCGCGCCGCACGCCCGGCTCAATGCCAGCTTTGCCGCGCATGCCGCGCTGCCGGGCGACCTCGCGGTGATTTCGCAATCCGCCGCCATTGCCGCCGCGCTGGTGGAATGGGGCGCGCGCCGCTCGCTCGGATTTTCCGCGGTCGCCTCGCTGGGCGACGCGCTCGATGTCGACTTCGCCGACCTGCTCGATTACTTCGCCCGCGACCGCTACACGCGGGCGATCCTGCTGTACGTCGAATCGATCCGCGATGCGCGCAAGTTCCTCTCGGCGGCACGCGCGGCGGCGCGGCTGAAGCCGGTGGTGGTGGTGAAATCGGACCGCCATGCGCGGCGCGCCGCTCCCGTCGGCACGCATTCTGCGGCGCTGGCCACGCCCGATGGCGTCTACGCCGCCGCCTTCCATCGCGCCGGCATGCTGCGCGTGAGCGCGCTGGATGAACTGTTCGCCGCTGCCGAAACGCTGGGGCGCATGCACACGTTTCCGGGCCGCCGCCTGGCGATCTTCGCCAATGGCCGCGGCACCGGCATGCTGGCCGCCGACCGCCTGGTCGACATGGGCGGCACGCTGGCCGGGTTGTCGGATGCGACCGTGCAGCAACTCGATGCGGTGGCCTCGTCGGTGTGGCCGCGCAACAACCCGGTCGACATCAACGGCGACGCCGACCACGCCGCCTACGCCGGGGCCGTCAGCGCGCTTTTGGCCGACGACGGCAACGATGCGGTGCTGGCACTGAACGTCCCGACGGCGCTGATCGGAGCCGACAGCCGTGCGCAGGCGCTGGCCGAAGCGAAAACGCTGGCGATGAAGGCGGGCAGCCGCAAGCCGGTGTTCGCGGTCTGGCTGGGCAAGGATGACAGCGCTGCCGCCCGGCTCAATGCGGCGCGGATCCCCACCTATGCGACAGAAGCCGATGCCGTGCGCGGCTTCATGTACCTGGTGCGCCATCGCGAAGCGCAGCAGGCGCTGATGGAAACGCCGCCGAGCATGCCCGACGACCTGGTGGTCGACACGGCGACCGCGCGTTCGGTGGTCGAGGCAGCCATGGCAGCGGGCCGGAACTGGCTCGACCCGATCGAAGTCGCGCGCGTGCTGGTGGCGTATGGAATCGACATCACCCCGACCACGGCCGCGCGCGATGCCGACGAAGCCGTGCGCATCGCCGCGCCGCTGCTGGCAGACGGGACGCCGGTCGCGGTCAAGATCCTGTCGCCCGACATCAGCCACAAGTCGGATGTAGACGGCGTGCGCCTGAACCTGTTCACCGCCCAGGCCGTGCACGAGGCTGCCGCGGCGATCCTGCAGCGTGCGCGCGAGGCGCGCCCGGGCGCGCGCATCGATGGCGTCACGATCCAGCCGATGGTGGTGCGGCCGCGGGCGCGCGAACTGATCATCGGCATGGTCGATGACGAGACCTTCGGGCCGGTGATCGTCTTCGGCCGCGGCGGCACCGCGGTGGAGGTGATCGACGACAAGGCGCTGGCGTTGCCACCCCTGGACCTGCGCCTGGCCCACGAGATGATCGGCCGCACCCGCGTGTCCCGCATCCTCAAGGCCTATCGCGACGTGCCGGCCGCCGACGAGCGCGCGGTGGCGATGACGCTGGTGAAGCTGGCGCAGCTGGTTGCCGACATCCCCGAGATCCGCGAGGTCGACATCAACCCGTTGCTGGTCGATCGCGACGGCATCATTGCGGTGGATGCGCGAATCGGCGTGTCAGCCTCGCGCATCGTGCACAAGGGCCCGGGCCATCCGCGCTTCGCGATCAGGCCGTATCCGAAGGAATGGGAGCGCACGCTCGAGCTGTCCGATGGCAGCGCCGCGTTCCTGCGGCCGGTGCGGCCGGAAGACGATGAACTCTTTCGCCGCTTCTTCACCAAGGTCACCGACGAAGACCTGCGCCTGCGCTTTTTCCAGACCATCCGCCATTTCAGCCACGAGTTCATCGCCCAGCTGACCCAGCTCGACTACGCGCGTTCGATTGCGCTGGTGGCGATTGATCCGGACGACGGCGAGATGCTAGGCGCGGTGCGCCTGCACGCCGATGCCAACTACGACCACGGCGAGTACGGGATCCTGGTGCGCTCCGACCTCAAGGGGCAGGGGCTGGGCTGGCGATTGATGCAGACGATCATCGAGTACGCACGCTGGCTGGGCCTGCGCTCGATCGAGGGCGAAGTGCTGCAGGAGAACCGGACGATGCTGGACATGTGCCGGCGCCTGGGGTTCAACACCACCGTCAATCCGGACGATCCGACCGTGGTGACGGTGTCGCTTCCGATCGTGCAAGGCGGATGAGGGCTTTCAGATCACACCAGCCCCGTGGCGTAGAACGTGCCGATCACCACGAACACCGCCGCGGTCTTGATCAGCGTGAGCGCGAAGATGTCCTTGTAGGCCTGGCGGTGCGACAGGCCCGTCACCGCCAGCAGGGTGATCACCGCGCCGTTGTGCGGCAGCGTGTCCATGCCGCCCGACGCCATCGCCGCGACCCGGTGCAGCACGTCCATCGGAATGCCTGCCGCGTTCGCGTTGGCGATGAAGGTTTCGGCCATCGCCGCCAGGGCGATGCTCATGCCGCCCGAGGCAGAGCCGGTGATGCCGGCCAGCGCGGTCACGGTGATGGCTTCGTTGACCAGCGGGTTGGGGATCGCCGCCAGTGCGTTGGCCACCACAAGGAAGCCGGGCAGGGCAGCGATCACCGCGCCGAAACCGTACTCGGATGCGGTGTTCATCGCCGCCAGCAATGCGCCGCCGATGGCCGACTTGCTGCCCTCGGCAAAGCTGGCCATCACCGGCCTCCAGGCGAAGGCGAGCACAGCGAGGATGCCGACCAGCAGCGCACCCTGCACGGCCCAGATCGCCGCGATCTTCGACACTTCCTGCACCACCGGCGCGGCGCTGCCGATCACCGCCGGGTCGAAGCTGTGCGCCTCGCCGTAGAAACTCGGGATGGCGATGGTCAGCACTTTGTTGACGACGCCGACCAGCACCAGCGGCAGGATCGCGATCAGCGGATGGGCGAGGGTGCCGCCGGCGAACGGCGCCGGTTCGTTGACCAGCTCGTCGCCGTAGCCCTCACCGGCGGCCAGTGCAGAGCGCCGGCGCCAATCGAGGTAGGCCAGGCCGACGGCGAGAATGAAGAGGCCGCCGATCGTGCCCAGCCACGGCGCCGCCCAGGTGTTGGTGCCGAAGAACGTGGTCGGGATGATGTTCTGGATCTGCGGCGTGCCCGGCAGCGCATCCATGGTGAAGGTGAAGGCGCCCAGCGCGATCGTGCCGGGGATCAGGCGCTTGGGGATGTCGCTCTGGCGGAACAGTTCCGCGGCGAAGGGGTACACCGCGAACACCACCACGAACAGCGACACGCCGCCGTAGGTCAGCAGCGCGCACACCACCACGATCGACAGCATCGCCCTGCCGGCACCGAACAGGCGGATCGTCGCGGCCACTATCGCCTTGGAGAAACCCGACAGTTCGATCAGCTTGCCGAACACCGCGCCGAGCAGGAACACCGGGAAGTACAGCTTCAGGAAGCCGACCATCTTGTCCATGAACAGACCGGTGAACATCGGCGCGACCAGCGACGGGTCCGTCAACAGCACCGCGCCGAGCGCCGCCACCGGAGCGAACAGGATCACGCTGTAGCCGCGGTAGGCCACGAACATCAGGAAGCACAGTGCGGCCAGCACGATCAGAAATGCCATTCCCCGTTCCTTGTCGAAGCGTGTGGATCGCCTGCTTGCCGTCATTCCCGCGCAGGCTGGAACCCAGTGTCGTTGCCTTGGAAGCGTCAAGTCGCTGGGTCCCCGCCTACGCGGGGACGACGGCATGCCTGCAGCCCGTGTAGGCATGCAGTCTCCGCAATGGCCCGATGGGCCGGCATTGTCCGAAGGTACAGCAGCGCGGCACCGCCCCCGGTCCTAGGCTTGCCAGCATGACGGGGGAGGGACTCGTCGTTCATTTCGCTGCCGGCGCACCGCCGGTCCGCGGCCAACGATTTGGGACTGGGGAGACAGCGTCACCATGAATCGCAGCGACAACAAGACCCGAAGCAGCCTGAGCATCGCCATTGCCTTCGCCCTGCTGGCGCCCGCCGCCTTCGCCCAGGAAACGACGAGCGCAGCACCGGCCAGCGAAGCGCAGGCCACCACGCTTGGCGGCGTCACCGTCACCGCCCGCAAGCGCGAAGAAACGCTGCAGGAAGTCCCGGTTGCGGTCACCGCATTCACCGCCGACGCCCTCGACAAGCTCAACATCGAGGACCTCAGCGACCTCGATGCACAGGTGCCCAACCTGACCATCTATGCCGCACGCGGCTCCAGCAGCACGGTCACCGCCTACATCCGCGGCGTCGGCCAGTCCGATCCGCTGTGGGGCGTCGACCCGGGCGTGGGCATGTACATGGACGATGTCTACATTGCCCGACCGCAGGGCGCGCTGCTGGACGTGTTCGACGTCGAGCGCATCGAAGTGCTGCGCGGCCCGCAGGGCACGTTGTATGGCAAGAACACGATTGGTGGTGCGATCAAGTACATCTCGCGCGGCCTGCCGGTCGCGCCGGAAGGCCAGGTCTCGGTCACCGTCGGCAACTACAACCAGCTCGACGTGAAGGCCTCGCTGGGCGCATCGGTCGGCGACGGCGCACTGCGCGGGCGCCTGGCGATGGGCAGCTTCAACCGCGATGGCTTCGGCGACAACCTGTTCAGTGGCCAGGAAGTCAGCGACAAGGAAGTGCTGGCGCTGCGCGGCCAGTTGGGCGCCTACATCAGCGACGACCTCAACATCCAGTTCGCCTACGACTGGATGGATGACCAGTCCGGCGTGCGCGGCGCCAAGATGCTGGCCCCGAACCGGTTTGCCCCGGGCTTCGCGCCGCTGGACAGCCGCTACGACATCCGCAGCGGCATGCCCAACGTCAACGACACCTCGATGAAGGGCGCCTCGGCAACGGTCAACTGGCGCATCAACGAGGATTGGGGTTTCAAGTACATCCTCGCCAAGCGCGAGTCCGACACCGAGACCAACATCGACTTCGACACGTTGCCCAACAAGGTTGCCGACGTGAAGGCGTTCTACGCCGACGAGCAGATCACCAACGAGCTGCAGGTCAACTACGATGCGGGCGGCCGCTCGCGCGGCGTGATCGGCTTCTATTCCTTCGACGGCGAGGCCGGCGGCCAGGTCCTCAACAACTTCTTCAATCTGTCGTTCGGCGACACTCATGGCACGGTCTACACCGATGCGCTGGCGCTCTACGCGGACTGGACGTTCGACCTGACCGACAAGCTCAAGCTCGACCTGGGCGCGCGCTACACCGACGAGAAGAAGCACGCGGTGGTGCTCAACCGCTGCTACACCAACGCGACGTTCACCGTGCTGGCGGCGCGCTGCGCGGCCAACAACCCGACGCCGATCGCGGCCAACTTCGACAAGCGCATCGGCTTCGACAACACGTCGCCGAAGATCTCGCTCGACTACCAGATCACCCCGGACATCATGGTCTACGGGCTGGCCTCGCGCGGTTTCAAGTCGGGTGGTTTCAACATCCGTGCCCAGGCCACCGCCGTGCCGCGTTCGGCTGAGCCGTTCAATGACGAGTCGGTCGACAGCTACGAGATCGGCAGCAAGATGTCGTTCCTGGAGCAGACGCTGTTCCTGAACCTGGCGGCGTTCCACAACGAGTACAAGGACATCCAGCTGTCGGTGTTCACGTCCTACGACAGCAATGGAGACGGCACCAACGATGCGTTCTTCGGCGATTTCACCAATGCCGGCAAGGGCACCGTGCAGGGTGTGGAAGTCGAGTACCAGTGGCTGCCGACGCACAACTGGTTGATCAGCGGCAACCTGGCCTGGCTCGACGCGAAGTACGACGAGTTCATGTACGCCGGGGTCAACATTGCCGACGAGCAGGAGTTCACCAACGCGCCTGATTTCTCTGGTGCGGTCAATCTGGAGTACCGGACCGATCTGTCCAACGGTGGAAATCTGTCGGCGCGGGTGGGCTACAGCTATCAGAGCGAGGTGGTCGCCACCACCGAGATCGTCCGCACCGGTGCGCTGCCGATCACGCAGGACGGTTACGGGCTGGTCAATGCCGGCGTGATCTGGCGCATCGACGATGCGTGGTCGCTGTCGCTGCAGGGCACCAATCTGGCCGACAAGGAGTACCGCACCACCGGTTACAACCTCAACGCCGCTCTGGGCGTGCTGACCGGGTTCTACGGTGCGCCGCGCCAGTACACGTTGTCGGCGCGGTACGACTTCTGATGGTTTGAAGGCGGCGTTCGTGGTCTGTGGCTGGCTCCGGCGTGGCGTTGTCCGCTACGCCGGGGATTGCTCCGCCCCGCGGACGCCATCCTGGCTTTACGCGGGGCGTGGGCCATCCATAGCCCACTGCTCCGCAATCCCCGGCGCAGCGGACAACGCTCCGGCGCGTTGACGCCCCGTCTTCGTTGATGCAAGAAAAGCCCGTAAACCTCGGCGAAGGCCCAGGATCCATTGGGGAGTGCCGATACGGACAGTGTCTCTAGGGACTCCACGCTCGGCTATCCTCCAGTAATGCACCTTCCCGCCGCCCCATGCTGAGCTTCGCCGCGGTCGCCCTGGCCAGCGTCGCCTGGCTGGCACTGATGTTCGGCACCGCGCTCTACGCAGAGCGCCGCCCGACGGTGCTGGCGCGCCACTGGGGCCATGTTTACGCGCTGTCACTGGCGGTGCACTGCACCTCGTGGACGTTCTACGGGACCGTGACCCAGGCCGCTCGCTACGGTTGGCCGCTGCCGCCGACCTTCCTCGGCGCGATCGTGCTGTATGCGATCGCGGTCGCCTTCATGGTCCGGCTGGTGCAGCTGGCGCGGGAAACCAACGCGACTTCGCTGGCCGATCTGATCGCCACGCGTCTGGGCAAAGACGCCTGGCTTGCGGCCACGGTCACCCTGGTCGCCGCGCTCGGACTGATTCCCTACATCGCCCTGCAGTTGAAGGCGGTGGCGATGAGTTTTGCCATGCTGACCACGCACAGTGCCGAGGTCGGGCTGGCGCCGGCCTGGCAGGACAGTGCGCTGTACGTCGCGCTGGCGATGGCGTTGTTCGCGATGCTGTTCGGCACGCGTCGCGCCAGTGCCGCCGAGCACAACCGCGGGCTGGTGCTGGCGATGGCGTTCGAGTCGGTGTTCAAGCTGGCGGCGATGCTGGCGCTGGGGCTGTTCGTCTGGTGGGGGCTGGGCGATCTTCCCGAGACGGCGGCCATGGCGCCGCCGCCGCGGTCGGCCGACGGATTCGCACCGCTGGTGCTTCTGGGCGCGCTGGCGATGTTCATCCTGCCGCACCAGTTCCATGTCGGCGTGGTCGAGTGCCGCGACGAGCGCGACGTGCGCACGGCTCGCTGGCAGTTTCCGCTGTACCTGGTACTGATCGCGCTGCCAGTGCTGCCGCTGGCCAAGGCCGGGCAGGCGCTGCTGGGTGGCAGCGGCGTGCCGTCCGATCTGTACGTGCTGGCGCTGCCGCTGGCGCAGGGTCATGAGGGCCTGGCGCTGTTCGCTTTCCTCGGTGGCCTGAGCGCGGCCACCGGCATGGTCGTGGTCAGCACGCTCACCTTGAGCCTGATGATCGGCAACCACTGGTTCGCGCCGGGGTTGCTGCGCGGTGCGTGGTCGCGCAACGACGGCAGCGACCTGCGCGGCCGCGTGCTGGCGCTGCGCCGGGCCGGCATCGTCGTGATCATGCTGTTGGCCTGGGCTTACAGCCGCCTGATCGCCGGCAACGATGCGCTCGCCGATGTTGGCGCGGTGTCGTTCTCGGCGCTGGCGACACTGGTGCCGGCGCTGTGCTTCGCGGTCTGGCGGCCGCAGACGCCGGCGCGAGCGGCGGTGATCGGCATCGCCGCGGGCTTTGCCGCCTGGGCCTGGGTGCAGTTGCTGCCAATGACGATGGAAGTGCGTGGCGTGACTGCGCCCTGGCTGGAAAGCGGACCGTTCGGCCTGCATTGGCTGGCGCCCGATGCCCTGTTCGGCCTGACCGGCTGGAGCCGCCTGGGTCGCGCCGTCGGCGCCAGCCTGTTCGTCGGCACCCTGGCCACCGTGCTGGCGGCGCTGTGGCGCCGCGAGACGCCGCATCGCGCCCACCGCGGCCTTGACGTCAAGACATTGCGCGATGCCGGCCTGCGCTTCCTGCCGCGCGAACGCGTGCTGCAACTGCTGCAGGGCGTGCCGGCGGGCGAGCCGGTGGCCGCGCCGATCGAAGCCGGGATCGAACGCGAACTTGCGGCGGTATTGGGGTCCGCGTCGGCACGCGTGCTGCTCGATGCTGCGCGACGCGCCGCCAGTGGTCGCGAACTCGACACCGTGGCCGCGATCGTCGGCGAGGCATCGGCCGACCTGCGCTTCAACCAGCGCGTGCTCGAGGCGGCACTGCAGAACATGAGCCAGGGCATCAGCGTGGTCGATGCCCAACTGCGACTGGTCGCCTGGAACCGGCGCTACGTCGAGCTGTTCGGATTCCCGCCGGAGCTGCTGCAGGTCGGTCGTCCGATCGCCGAGCTGTCGCGCTGGGCCCTGCAGCGGATGCCGCCCCAGGGCGACCTCGAACGCGCCCTGGAACGACGCCTGGGCTTCATGCGCGCCGGCACCGCGCACCTGTCCGAACGCGTACTGCACGACGGCAGCATCATCGAGATCCGCGGCAACCCGATGCCCGGCGGCGGCTTCGTCGCGACCTTCACCGACGTGACCGCATTCCGTCGCGCCGAGGCCGGCCTGATCATGGCCAACGAGACGCTGGAACAGCGCGTTGCCGAACGCACCACCGACCTCGAGGTCGCCAAGCGCGAGGCCGAGCGCGCCAACGAGGCCAAGAGCCGCTTCCTCGCCGCGATCGGCCATGACCTGATGCAGCCGCTGCATGCGGCGCAGTTGTTCACCGATGCGCTGTCGCAACAGCTGCTCGAGCCGCGCCAGCGCGAAACGGTGGCGCAGATCGGCGGCGCCCTGGATTCCACCAGCGACCTGCTCACCGGCCTGCTCGACATGTCGCGACTGGAGGCGGGCGGGCTGGTGCCGCAGCCGCGTCCGTTCCCGCTGGCGGAGGTGCTGGAGCCGCTGGCGTCGGAGTTCGGCGCCATTTCGGCGGCGCGCGGCCTTGAATTCCGCTTTGTCGCCAGCACCGCGTGGGCGCATACCGACCCGCAGTTGCTGCGCCGCGTGCTGCAGAACTTCCTCGCCAACGCCGTGCGCTACACCCAGCGCGGTGGCGTCGTGCTGGGCGTGCGCCATGACGGCGACGGCCTGCGCATCGAAGTGCACGACAGCGGGCCCGGCATTGCCGCCGGTCAGCAGGCTGTGATTTTCGAAGAGTTCCGTCGCGGCCAGGATGCCCCGGGGCAGGGCCTGGGCCTTGGCCTGTCGATCGCCGAGCGCATCGCGCAGTTGCTCGACGCACCGCTGGGCCTGCGCAGCCAGATAGATCGCGGCACGGTGTTCGCGGTGCGGGTGCGGCGCGCGCCCAGGCCGCTGCCGATGTCGCTGTCATCCTTGCCCGACGAAAATCCCGGCGTGCGCGTGCTGGTGGTCGACAACGACCCGCAGGCGATGTCGGCGCTGGCGGCCGTGCTTGCTGGCTGGGGCTTCGACGTGGTCACCGCGCGCGACTCGGACGAGGCCGAGGCGGCGTTGTCGCGCGCGCCTGCGGCGTTGTGGCTGTTCGACTACCACCTCGACGATGGCGATACCGGCGTCGCCCTGGCCGCGCGCCTGGAGCTGCGTTTCGGCGCGCGGCCGACGCTGATCCTCAGCGCCGACCGTGGCGAGGTGGTGCGGCGGGCGGTCGAGGAAGCGGGGCTGTCGCTGCTGGCCAAGCCGGTGAAGCCACTGGCGCTGAAGTCAGCGCTCGATCGTGCGCTCGCGGCGCGCGAAGTGGCGCTGTCGTAGCGTCCGATCAGGCGATCTGCCGCGCCGGATCCGACAGCTCCAGCTCGCGCAGCACCACGCTGGCCTGGGTGCGGTTGCGCACGCCAAGGCGCTCGAAGATCGCCGACAGATGCGCCTTGACCGTCCGCTCCTGCACATCCAGCCGGTCGGCGATCTGTTTGTTGAGCAGGCCCTGCGCGACCAGCGTCAGCACCCGGAACTGCTGCGGCGACAGGCTTGCCAGGCGCGCGGCCAGGTCGGCGTCGCCGCTGTCGCTTTGCGTGCGCGCGACCGCGGCGCGCAGCGATGCCGGCAGCCACTGCTCGCAGGCGAAGACGGCGCGGATCGCATCGCGCAGTTCGTCGAGTCCGGCACTCTTGGGCAGGTAGCCGGCGGCGCCGTGATCCAGTGCGCGCCGGACCACGCGCGGGTCGTCGTTGGCCGAGACCACCACCACCGCCACGCCCGGGTGCTGGGCGCGGATCGCGGCCAGTCCGGCCAGGCCGTGGTTGCCGGGCATGTGCAGGTCGAGCAGTACCAGGTCCACGCCCGAATCGGCATCGATCGCGGCATCGAGTGCGGCCAGCACGGCATCGAGATGGCCGGCTTCCAGGATCACCGCACCGCTGACGGCCTCCATGGCCGCCTGCCGCAGGGCGGCGCGGAACAGCGGATGGTCGTCGGCGATCAGCAGGGTCGGCATTGGCCCTAGCCTAGCAAGTGGCCGCACCGGCAGGGCGGCAACGGCGTGGTACGAAAGTACGATGGGCGGCGCGGCTGGCCTTGCTAGGCTGCGGCAATGAACCTGCGACCCGTCCGAACTGCCCTTGCCGGCGCCACGCTCGTCCTGGCCGCCTGCACCACCACCACGCCGCGCAGCAAGACGGAGGCCGCGCCGATGTTCTTCGCAGTGCGCACGACCGAACATCGCGGTGACGACGACCTGCTCAGCGCCGGCCTTGGCCTGGCCGGCCTGCGCGCGATGACCCCGCCCGCGTTCGCCGACGCCGCACATCCCGGCGCGGGCGAACTGCGCCGGCGTGCGTTGTGGAACAACTGGCGCGGCATCGCCGATCTCGCCCCCGGTGGCGGATACGGCGAGCTCTACGGCAGCACCGCCAGCGTGCCGGGGCGCGAGTACAGCGCCCTGGCCACGGTGGCGGGCGCGACCCAGCCGCACCGCGTGCTGGTGCAGGTGCCCGATGCGTTCGATGTCGGCAAGCGCTGTGTCGTGGTCACCGCGTCGTCGGGTTCGCGCGGCATCTACGGCGCGATCGCCGTCGCCGGTGCCTGGGGCCTGCCGAAAGGCTGCGCGGTGGCCTACACCGACAAGGGCGCGGGCACCGACTATTTCGACCTGGACGCGGGGCAGGGCGTCCGCGCCGACGGCACTGTCGGCGCGCGCGGCGATGGCCTGGCGTTCGAGCCGGTTTCGAACGCTTCTTCCGGCGTGGCCTTCAAGCACGCCCACTCGCGCGACAATCCCGAGGCCGACTGGGGCCGGCACGTGAAGCAGGCCGCGCAGTTCGCGCTGCAGTCGCTCGACAGCGCGTTCCCGCAGGCGGCGCCCTTCACCTTCGACAACACCCGCGTCATCGCGGTCGGCATCTCCAACGGCGGCGGCGCCGTGCTGCGCGCGGCCGAGCTCGACGGCGACTGGCTCGACGCGGTAGTGGCTGGCGAACCCAATGTCTACGTCGACGGCGCCGGAAGTCGCGCCCTCTACGACTACACCACCGAAGCCGCGCTGCTGATGCCGTGTGCGTTGCTGCACCTGCAGAACCTGCCGCAGCCGCCGCTGACCGCGCAGGTCGCGCCGCTGTGGACGCAACGCTGCGTCGCATTGAAGGCGGCCGGGCTGATCGAGGGCAACGACACCGCGGCGCAGGCGAAATCCGCGTACGACGCGCTCAAGGCCCATGGCTGGAGCGACGAGGCCCTGCACGCCGGGGCGCTCTCGGTCGGCTTCGACCTGTGGCGCGCCGTCGCGGTGACCTATGCCTCGGCCTACGGTCGATACGGCGTCGGCGAGTTGCCTTGCGGCAATCGCTACAGCGCGATCAATCCGGACGTCAGCCCACGCGCTGCCAGCGCGAGCGAGCGCGCAGCCTGGTGGTCCGATGCCAGCGGCATTCCGCCCGGCGCCGGTGTCAACATCCTCGAGCAGAACCCGGCCGCGCCGCTGACGACGTTGCAATGCCTGCGCGCCCTGTGGACCGGCGACGACGCCGACGCGCAGCGCGTGCGCAAGGGCATCGCCGAAACCCGCGCCGGACTGCCGCGCAAGGGCCTGCCGGTGGTGGTCATCCACGGCAGCGACGACGGCCTGATCCCGCCCGCCTTCACCAGTGCCCCGTACGTGAAGCAGGCGCAGGCGGCCGGCCGCGACGTGCGCTACTGGCAAGTGCGCAACGCCCAGCACTTCGACGGCTTCCTCGGCCTGCCCGATTACGGCGCACGCTACGTGCCGCTGCTGCCGTACGTGTACTCGGCGCTGGACCGGGTCAATGCGGCCCTGGACGGCAGTGGCACGCTGCCGGGCGACGCGGTCATCGCAACCACGCCGCGGGCCGGCAAGC
Organism: Lysobacter sp. TAF61; assembly: GCF_052113485.1. Lineage (NCBI taxonomy): Bacteria > Pseudomonadati > Pseudomonadota > Gammaproteobacteria > Lysobacterales > Lysobacteraceae > Lysobacter > Lysobacter sp. TAF61. The sequence continues at coordinate 374,661 of NZ_JBFRDH010000001.1, read as the reverse complement.
CGCTGCAGGCGTCGAACCTGGCCATGCCGCGCTGACTTCGTCTGCCTCTTGCTCCCTTAACACCCAATTTGGCACGCTGGCAGGCCTTGATGGATCCGGAGCGCCGCATGCCGCGCCACTTTTCGATGCTGCGCGAGTTCCACCTCGCCGACTGGTTCACGCTCGCCAATGCCTTCTGCGGCACCGGCGCGATCTTCGCCGCGATGCGTTTCCTGCAGGAGGGCGGGGTACGTGACCTGCTGATCGGCATGGCGCTGATCCCGCTGGCCTTCATCTTCGATGCGCTCGATGGCCGTGTCGCCCGCTGGCGCAATTCGGCCTCGACCCTCGGGCGCGAGCTCGACTCGCTGGCCGACGTGATCTCCTTCGGCGTCGCGCCGGCGGCGCTGGCCTACGCCTGTGGCCTGCAGGGTGGCTGGGACTGGGCCGTGCTGAGCTACTTCGTCGGTTGCGGCGTCAGCCGGTTGGCGCGCTACAACGTCACCGCCGAGCAGCTGTCCGGTGGCGGCGACAAGGTCAAGTTCTTCGAGGGCACGCCGATCCCGACCAGCCTGGCGCTGGTGGTGGTGCTGGCAGTGGCCGCGTGGCAGGGCGCGATCGGCGCCAATCTGTGGCTGGGCATGATCAAGCTCGGACCCTGGCAGTTCCATCCGCTGGTGCTGATGTTCGCGTTGTCCGGCTCGTTGATGATCAGCAAGACGCTGAAGATTCCCAAGCCCTGAGCAGCGCCCGTCGCGGCTCCGCAACATGGCCGCTGCTAACATGGCCCGCATCAAGCGGAGGCTGCGATGAAGCAGGACGATTTCGAAGCGTTGACGCGACAGTACTGGAACGCGTGGAGCGACAGCCTGCGTTCGGCGGCGGCGCCTGCGGCGACGGCCGTGCCGGGCATGCCCGGCATGCCCGGCTGGACCGAAGCGATGAACTGGTGGACGCAGCTCGCCAAGGGCGGCGTGCCCCAGGGCGACGAAGCCGTCTCGCGCTTCAGCTCGCAGGCGCAGGGATGGTTTGCGCAGATGCAGAAGCTGGCGGCGCAGTTCAGCGGCAGGCAGGCCACAGCCGCCGACATCACCGCTGCCTGGAAGCAGGCGCTCGGCGGAGATGGCGCCAATCCGTTCGCGCACATGCTCGGCATGATGCCCGGCAGCGCCAGCACCGATCCGTCGCAGTGGTTCGAGCAGGCCGCTCCGTGGTTGCAGCAGTGGCAGCGCGATGGACGCTCCTGGCTGGGCCTGCCGGCGTTCGGTTTTGCCCGCGAGCACCAGGAGCGATGGCAGCACCTGATGCAGGCGCAAGTGGATCTGCAACAGCAGAGCCAGACCTACCAGACCCTGCTGGCCGAAGCCGGCCAGGATGCCTTCGTCCGTTTCGAGCGCAAGCTTGGCGAGCGCAGTGTGCCCGGTCGCCAGCTCGAGTCGGTGCGCGCATTGTTCGACCTGTGGATCGACGCGGCCGAAGAGGCCTACGCGGAGGTCGCGCTGTCGCCGCGCTTCCGCGATGCCTACGCTGCATTCGTCAATGCGCAGATGACCCTGCGCGGCCACCAGCAGCGGGAAATCGAGCAGGTGTGCGCGCAACTGGGCATGCCGACCCGGACCGAACTGGATTCGGCGCATCGCAAGATCGTCCAGCTCGAACGCGAACTGCGACGCCTGCGCGACGCGGTCGAAGCCAGTGCGGCGCGAGCGGGCCGCAGCGAAGCGGCGGCACCGCGACAGGCAGCGCAACCGGCACCGAGGCCGGCACCGATGCCTGCGCCGAAGGCGCGCAAGGCGCCGGCCAAGGCTGCTGCGAAGGCCACCGCCAAGACCACCGCCAAGGCCACCGCCAAGGCAAAGGGGAAGCGCTGAGATGGATGGATTCGGCAACGGCCCACTCGGCTTCACGCCGCAGTCGCTGGCAGAAGAATCGCTGCGCTTCCAGGCCAAGCTCCGTGCCGGCCTGGATACCCTGCATCAGGTCCACGACATCGACTACGGCGCGACCGCGCGCGAGGAAGTCTGGCGCGACGGCAAGGTGGTGCTGTACCGCTTCCGCGGCCACACGCTGCCCAACGGCCGGGCGCCCACGGCCAAGGTGCCGCTGCTGATCGTCTACGCCCTGGTCAACCGTCCCTACATGGTCGATCTGCAGGCGGACAAGTCGCTGGTGCGCGGCCTGCTCGAGCGCGGCGAGGACGTCTTCGTGCTCGACTGGGGTTACCCCGACCGTTCCGACCGCTATCTGGAGCTGGAGGACTACATCCAGCGCTACATCGGCGGCGCCATCGATCACCTGCGCGCCGAGTACCGCCTCGACGCGGTCAACCTGCTCGGGATCTGCCAGGGCGGTGCGTTCTCGCTGTGCCATGCCGCGCTCAACCCGCACAAGGTGCGCAACCTGATCACCATGGTCACGCCGGTCGACTTCCACACCAGCGACAACATGCTGGGCAACTGGACGCGCGGGCTGGATGTGGACCTCTTCGTCGATACCCTCGGCAACGTCCCGGCCGACGTGATGAACTGGTGCTACCTCACGCTCAAGCCCTGGCGCCTGTTCGTGCAGAAGTACGTCGGCCTGGTCGACGTGCTCGACGACCAGAAGGCGCTGGAAGACTTCCTGCGCATGGAAAAGTGGATCTTCGATTCGCCCGACCAGGCCGGCGAGGCGTTCCGCCAGTTCGTCAAGCAGTTCTACCAGGGCAACGGTTTCGTCAAGGGCGGCATCGACATCGGCGGCCGTCCGGTCGACCTGCGCAGCGTCGACATGCCGGTGCTCAACATCTATGCCGAGCAGGACCATCTTGTCCCGCCGGCATCGTCGAAGGCGCTCGCCGACCTGGTCGGAACCGGTGACTACAGCGAGCTGTCGTTCAAGGGCGGCCACATCGGCATCTATGTCTCCAGTCGTGCGCAGCGCGAAGTGCCGTCGGCGATCCACGAGTGGCTGGGTGCGCGCTCGCGCTGAGATGCGCGCGCCTGCGGTTGCCCGGTTTTTGTAGAAAGGCGCACGGATCGACAGACCGCGTCATCGCCCTCATGGCACAGTCAGGCACCTCTCCTGACACTGCACCGATGCCCAAGTTCGCACTGCTTTTCTGCCTCGCGCTGCTCACTGCCTGCGCATCCAATCCGCCGTCGCCGGCCAGCACGCCTGCGGCGCAACTGCAGGACTCGACCAAGTTCGAGCCCGACATCGTCGCCTTCGAGCAGGCCGACAGCGTCGTCCGGCGCAGGCCCGGTGGCGTGGTGTTCGTCGGCAGTTCCTCGATCCGCCTGTGGGACACCCTGGGCGACGATTTCCCCGGCGCGGCCCCGATCAACCGCGGCTTCGGCGGCTCGCGCCTGCGCGACACGACCTTCTATGCGCAACGCATCATCACCCCGTACCAGCCGCGCGCCGTGGTCGTCTACGCCGGCGACAACGACCTTGCCGAAGGCCGCACGCCGCAGCAGGTGCGCGACGACTTCGCCGCGCTGGTCGCGCAGGTGCACAGCCAGTTGCCGCAGGTGCGGATCGCGTTCGTCTCGATCAAGCCCAGCCCGGCGCGGCAGGCCCTGCTGGGCCAGATGCGCCAGGCCAATGCGCTGATCCGCGATTACACGCGGCAGGCCAAGGGCGTGGACTTCCTCGACATCGCCACGCCGATGCTCGGCGCCGATGGCCAGCCGCGCGGCGAGCTGTTCCTGGATGACCAGCTGCACATGAACCGCAGCGGCTACGCCATCTGGACCGACGTGGTCGGTCGCTGGCTGGATACGCTGTAATGGCGGCATGACCCGTCGCCTGCGCCCGCTGATCCGCCCAGTCCTGCTAGCCGGCCTTCTAGCCGGCAGCGCCGCGGCGCTGGCGCTGGCGCAGGCGCCCGCGCCCGCGCCCGCTGCACAGCAGGCACCGAAGGCAGCGAAGGCGCAGCAGGAGATCGACCAGCTGATCACCGCGCTTGGGGGCTCGGGCTGCCAGTTCCAGCGCAACGGCAGCTGGTACCCGGCGAGCGAGGCGCAGTCGCACCTGCGGCGGAAATACGACTACCTGCGCAAGCGCGACCTGGTCGCCAGCGCCGAACAGTTCATCGAACGGGCCGGCAGCGCCAGCAGCATGAGCGGCAAGCCCTACCAGGTGCGCTGCCCGGGTCAGCCGGTCGTGACCTCCTCGACCTGGTTGACCACGCGGTTGGCCGCAATTCGTCACGCTACGCCCTGACATCCGGCGCTAGACTGGCAGCGCCGCCGCCTGGGAAGCGCCGTCATGAATGCCACCCGCAGACTATGCCGCTCACGTCACGACCGGATGATCGCCGGAGTCATCGGCGGAATCTCGCGCCGGTACGGCTGGAACTCGACCCTGTTGCGTGCCCTCTACGTGCTGGGTTCGATCGTCTCCGCCGCATTTCCGGGCCTGCTGGTGTACCTGGTCCTGTGGCTTCTGATTCCGGAAGGCGACTGCCCGGAAGCGGAGTGACGCCCAGCCCATGAGCCTGCGCCTGTTTCCGGGTGACGTGCTGTTCACCCAGCGACTGCTCAGGGCGCAAACGCTGTATGGCGGACGGCTGGATGGGCGCTGGGGGCCGCTGACGGAAGCGGCGTCTGCCGAATTCGAACGCCGCGCGGCGCTGATCCGCGAGCAGACGCGAACGTTCGACGCACGCAGCGAAGCGCAACTGGCCGGCCTGCTGCTGCCGGCGCAGCGGCTGGCGCGCACCAGCCTGGCGCGCATGCTCGATGCCGGTTCGCGCCCGCGCCTGCTGTCGGGCACACGCGGTTACGCCGAACAGAACGCCTTGTTTCGTCGTGGTCGTTACGGCAACCCCGGGCCGGTGGTGACTAACGCCCGCGGTGGCCAGAGCATGCACAACTTCGGCACGGCCTGGGATATCGGCCTGTTCGACGCGCAGGGACGCTACCTCCAGGCCGTTACTGCATACGACGAGGCTGCCCGGGTCGGCCTGGTCGCCGGGCTGGAGTGGGGTGGCGACAGCACGCGCTTCGTCGATCGCCCGCACTACCAGTTGCGCCTGGGCTGGCCCGTGGCCGAAGTACGGCGCAGGTTCGAAGCGGGGCGAGCGTACCTTCCTGCCGATGACCAGACCGGGGCATGAGCTGCGCTAGGCTTCACCCATGTCGACGTCACTGACCCGCGCGCTGGTCGCGCTGGGCGCGCTCTGGACGCTGCCCAACACGCTCATCGGCCTGACCCTTGGCATCGCCGGGCTGGCGTTCGGCGCGCATGTGCACTGGCGCCGGCGCGAGCTGGCGCTGGTGTTCCACAAATGGCCGTGGGGGCCGGGCGGGGCGATCACGTTCGGCAACGTGATCCTGCATACCGGCGACAGCCTCGACTCGCCCTGCGTGACCTATGCCCACCGCGCCGGTCATGGCGACGAACCGTCGATCGTGCTGGCAGACCACGAGCGCGCGCACGTTTATCAGTACCTCGCGCTCGGCCCGCTGTTCCTCCCGCTGTACCTGGTGTTTGGCGGCATCAGCGTGCGCAACCGTTTCGAGCGCGCGGCCGATCGCTACGCGCGCACCGGCAGGGGATGGTGGCCGTGGGCAGGCTGACGGGCGCATGGCGCGCTCAGAGCACCCTCAGAGCACGGTATCGATGCCCTGCACGAGCCTGCGCGCCAGCCGCTCCTGCCTGAACTGCTCCAGCCACCACTCCAGTGCACGACCCTGGTGATCGCCGCGCCAGGCGACGTACAACGTGTTCGGTTCGCGCGGGTCGTCGGTCTTCCTTTCCACCAGTTCGCCGCGCTTGAGCAGGCCGGCGATGCGCTGCCGCGGCAACCACCCCACGCCGAGGCCTTCGTGCTGCGCCTGGATCTTGGCGCGCATGCTCGGCACCGCCAGCGATGACTGTCCGCCGAGCAGGCCGTAGCCGCGCGCATCCACCCGGCGCGACGTGTCGGCGACCACGACCGAGCGGTGTTCGAGCACCGTCTCGCGCGACAACGGCTCGCGCGCCCTGGCCAGCGGGTGCCGTGGCGACACCGCGAACACCCACTCCATGACGCCCAGTTCGAACCAGCGCAAACCGGGGATCACCGGCGGTTCGTTGGTCGCGCCAACGACCAGATCCGCGCGGCCATCGCGCAATGCGTCCCAGGTGCCGCCGAGCACCTCGTGGGTGATGCGCACGGTCACGCCGGACTGCAGCTTGTCGAAGCTGCGGATCACCGGCAGCAGCGTCTCGAATTCGAGGATCTCGTCGGTCACGATCCACAACCGGTCTTCCCAACCGCCCGCGACCTGTTTCACGCGTCGCGTCAGTCGCGACACGTCGAGCATCAGGCGCGCGGCTTCATGCGCCAGCAACTGCCCGGCGGGCGTGAGCTGCAGGCGGTAGCGGCGGCGATCGAAGAGCAGGGCATCGAAGCGCTCCTCGAGCTGGCGCGCGGCGTGCGAAACGGTTGACGGCGCCTTGCCCAGGCGCGCGGCCGCACGCGACAGGCTGCCGCTGTCGCGGATGGCTTCCAGCAAGGCCAATTCATCCGGAGACAACATGTTCGATCCCTTCGAAAGCGGCTTACTCGAACGCCACCTGGTTGCCTTCGTTGCGCCAGCCTTCGAAGCCACCGGCCAGCGGCCGCACGCGCTTGAAGCCGTGCTTGTTGAGTTCGCGCGCCAGTACCGCCGCCGACGCCTCGTTGGGGCAGTCGCAATACACGACCACCTCGTCGCGTGGCGTCAGCGCGGCCTCACCGAGCGTGCGCACGAAGATCGCGCCCGGGATCCAGCCCGACGCATTGCGCAGGGGTTCCGGGCGTACGTCGAGGATCAGCGGCGAGGCGCCCTGGTCGATCAGCTGGCGCAGCTCGAGTGGCGTGATCCGCGCCATGCGCAGCTGGCGCAGGAACATCTGCCGCCGCCACAGCTTCCAGCCGACGAATGCCACGATCAGGATGGCGATGGCCGGCAGCGCGAACCGGCCCAGGTCTTCCAGGCGTTCGAGCACGCTGTTCACTGCCTCATGGAATATCGCGCCCAGCGCCACGGCAAGCCCGGACCAGAGCAGAGCGCCGATGCCGTCGTACAGCAGGAAGCGGCCGGTTCGCGTTCCGGTTTCGCCGGCCAGCGTGGTGGCGACGGCGGCGAATCCCGGAATGAACTTGGCCACGATCAACGACGGCGCACCCCAGCGCGAGTAGACGCCGCGGGTCATCAGCACGCACGAGTCGGGCGACAACGACAACCGGCACATCAGCCGCAGCAGTTTCGCGCCCAGGCGTCGACCGCCGATGAACCACAGCCAGTCGGCCATCACCGCGGCCACCGAGGCGACCACCACGATCGGCCACACGCTGTCGCCGCGATCCACCGCCAGGGCCGCGGTCAGGATGATCGGCGGATAGGCCGGAACCGGTATGCCACCCTGATCCAGGAACACGCTGACGAATACGACCAGCAGGCCGTAGACGGTGATCAGGTGCAGCAGGGTGTCCATGACAGGGGGAGCCGAGGGTCAATGTCGCCATGGTAGGCGCGCGGCCCGGCCGGGGATAGCGCGCCGGGTGCACTAGTGCGTTCCTGCCGCCGCACCAGTGCCGGCGGCCGGCCTCACTCGAAGTCCAGGCGTCCCCGCGTCCGGCCGAGGCGGACCCCGTCCGGGCCGAAGCTCTGCTCGACGAAGGTGATGCCGGTGTCGTCGACCAGGGCCACGCTGCTGCAGCGCGTGCCGTAGTTGGGTCCGCGCACGAACGGTGGTGACAGCCGGCGTTCCAGCTCCAGGCCGACCCCGGTGTCTGGCAGGGCCTGATCGGGTGCCGGGGTGGTGTCGGCCAGCGCCTCGAACAGCGGCGCCAGCGCGGCATCGTCGGTGGCCTGCGACAGCGGCGACTGCAGCCAGGCGTCGAGCGCCGCCACGGCGTGGCCGCTCTTGGGCCAGCGCGCGTCGAAGGCGCCGTTGGACATGGCGTGCAGGCCCGGCGTCACGTCGTGCTGTTCAAAGCCAGGGTGGTTGCTGGCGAAGCCGAGCGTGCTGCCGTCCCAGGCCAGGAGGTTGAAGCGGCCGTATTCAGCCGCGTCCCCGGCGAGGCCGGAGAGGAAATGCCCGCTGCGATCGCTTGCCGAGACGAATCCCCGCACCAGTGCACCGCGCGAGCGCGGCATCGCGCCCTCGGCGAGGCCGGCGCGCACATTGGTCACGGCCGCCATGCGCCCGCGCCTGGACACCATCAGCCAGCTGCCGCCAGCGCGCAGGTCGCGGCCGCCGTAGAGGTCCGGGTCGGCGGGGTCGAGCCCGGCCGGGGCCGCCGCGCGGTCATGCGCCTCATCGCGGTTGGCGATCAGTGCCAGTCGATAGCGGGGGTGAGCGCGCCAGGCGACGGCGATCAGGCACATGACGGCAACTCGGGGGACGGATTCATCAAGGTGGGCGGCTCGGGGCGGTGCTGCGGAGCAGGGCGCTGTAGGGAAAGTCCTACACAAGAAGACGATGCCGGCCGACTGCGTTTTGGCACCGCTGGGCGGACCCTACGACGATGACACAGGAACCGTCCACTGCGCAGGACGGCCGCCCGCTCCCAACCGCCGGCTCCCAACCGCCGGCTCCCAACCGCCGGCTCCCAACCGCCCGCTCCCAACTGTCCGCTCCAACCGCCGGGAGGTGACCCATGTACCGAGTCGAACTATCGCGACAGGATGGCAGCATCCTCGCCCAGCAGATCGCAGAAGCTGCGGTCGACTACTCCAGTGCCGAAGCGGCGCTGGCGGCGGTGTTGCCCCAGGCCAAGCGCTGCGCCGAGACCATGAGCCAGGCGCTGTGGCTGCGCATCTACGACGACCGCGCCCGGGTGGTCTTTGGCACCCTGCTGATGTGAGCCCGCCGCGGCCCACCGGCGAAACGTAACCGGTTTCAACGGATCGGCCTGTCACTGCATCCAACGATGCAAGCCGCGAGAATCCCGACCGGATCGTGGCGTCCCCCTGACAGGAACCCGATATGAAGGCAGCCGCATCGTTGTTGTTGATCTGCGTCGGATCCACCGGCGTCGCCATTGCTGCTGACGGCGATGCCCGATGCCACGCCGGCGCCTATGCGCTCGATGATGGCCACACCGTCGTCATCGCGGCGATCAGCGATTCGCCAGACCTGCGTTGGCGCGCGCTCGACGGCCGCAGCGGCCTGCTCAAGGCCGACGCCAGCGGGCAGTGGAACAGCAGCCTGGGCTGGACCGGCCGATCCGACGGCATCAAGGTTGCGTTCGGCAACTGCAATGAAGGCCGCATCACCTTCAATGGCCACCCCGGCCAGCGCCAGCAGTTCGACATCACCGAAACGACATTCGAAGGCAACGGCGTGAAGTTGCGCGGCCGCCTGGTGCTGCCGCGCGGCGACCAGCCCGTCCCCATCGCCATCGAAGTACACGGTTCCGAAAGCAACTCGGCCGTGCAGGGCTTGTACACGCAGTATCTGTACCCGGCCGACGGCATCGGCGTGTTCGTCTACGACAAGCGCGGCACCGGCGAATCGACCGGCACCTACACCCAGAACTTCCACCTGCTGGCCGACGATGCGCGCGCGGCGCTGAAGGAAGCGCGGCGCCTGGCCGGTAAGCGCGTGAAGCGCATCGGCTACGACGGCGGCAGCCAGGGCGGCTGGGTTGCGCCACTGGCGGCCAGTGGCAGCGATCCGGATTTCGTCGTCGTGCGTTTTGGCCTGGCCGACAGCCCGCTGGCCGAGGACCGCGACCAGGTGACGCTGGACCTGCGCAATGCTGGATACGGCGATGACGTCCTGGGCAAGGCGCGCGAGGTGACCGACGTCACCGGCGCCATTGTCGCCTCGCGCGGTACACGCGGTTGGGACCAGCTGGATGCGGTGCGCGGCAAGTACGGCGCGCAGCCGTGGTGGCCGGCGATGAAGGGCGAGTTCACCGGGCTGGTGGTCACGCTCACGCGCGACAAGGCGGCCGCGCTGGCACCGGTGCTGGAGCAGGAAACCAGTTGGGAATACGACCCGATGCCAACGCTGCGCAATCTGCGCGTGCCGTTGCTCTGGGTGCTGGCAGGCGAGGATCTGGAAGCACCGCCGAAGCAGACGCGCGAACGCCTGCTCCAGCTGGCGCATGACGGCCGTGCGGTCAGCGTCGTCGAGTTCCCGGCCACCGATCACGGCATCATCGAGTTTGAGACCGCGACCGACGGCAGCCGCACTTCCACGCGGTATGCCGATGGTTATTTCCGTATCGTCAACGACTGGATCAGGACCGGCGCATTCAACAATGCGCCCTACGGCACCGCCAGGATCCTGGCGGTGCCCAAGGCGAGCGCTTCGCTACGCAGCGCTTCGCGTCAACCGTAAGCCGATCCCGGAATCGACGATGGCGAACGTGTCGTCGTCGAGCCGGTCAACCGGCCCGCCATCGTTGAGATGGTACGAGCGCAGGCTTTCGACGCGGCGTCCGAGTCCATCGGCGCCGCGCGTGTCGATGAAAGTACGCCGCACATGGATGGTGTAGCGGTTTCCTGCATCGTCATAGGCGTGGAACGTGTCAATCGTCATGGCAATGCTCCCCTTGGGCCGGCCGGAAGAGTGGGGTGCGACGGTCTCGCAGGCTGCGACGTCTCCGGCGGCAACATCCATGCCATGGGGCCCGTCGTGACCGTGTGAGCGCCGAATATGGGGAGGGGGCGGGCGCAATCTGGGGAGCGTTCCCGATGTTGCCGAGGGGGGCATTGCCTACGCTGGCATCGCAGTCCGGATCTCGGGCTGCGCAGAAGCGGCAAGCACCACCGCGCACCCCGAGGATCACGCCATGTCCAGCTTCCTGATCGAATTCGTCGCCTCCACCGGTCTGTTCGCGCCGCTGAACGCGCGCGCCACCGCTGCCCGTGCCACGTCGCGCCTGCACGAGTGGCACGACGCTGCGGTTCCGGCCGGGGCCATCCACCACGTCCATCGCCAGCGCGATTTCGGCGTCGGTTACGGCAACAGCTCCGGCTACGCGAGCGAGCGCCACTACACCAGCGACTGGATGCCCAGCCGCTTTGGATTCGTCTGAGTCCGTCCAGCCATCGCCAGGAGTCCGGTCATGCCCCGTTACCTGATCGAACGCGCGTTCGCCGCCGACCTCGCCATCCCGATGAGCGAGGAGGGCGTCCGGGATTGCGCGCGGATAGCCAGCATCAACGGTGACAGCGGCGTGAGCTGGCTGCACTCCTACGTGAGCGCAGACCGCCGCCGCACGTTCTGCATCTACGACGCGCCGTCGCCGGAGGCGATCCGGCAGGCGGCCCGGCGCAACGGCCTGCCGGTGGCCAGCATCATCGAGATCTGCGACCTGTCGCCGTTCTTCTACTTCTGAGGGGATAATCGGGCCGCGCCCCCCCGGAGCCCCCAGGTGGAGTTGATCGAACGGAACCATGCGTTGCAGCAGCTGCAAGGCGCACTGCAGGTCGCCGGGCAGGGTGCCGGTCGTACCGCGCTGGTGTGCGGCGAAGCCGGCATCGGCAAGACCTCGCTGCTTACGCAACTGGTCGCAGGCCATGCCGCCGGACGCGTGTTGTGGGGCGGCTGCGAAGCCTTGTTTTCACCGCGCCCGCTCGGGCCGCTGTACGACATGGCCAGCGCGATGGGGTCCAGGCTGCAGGCGCTGCTGGGTCTGGAAGGGCGCCGCCCGGAACTGTTCAGCTGCTTCCTGTCCGAACTGCAGGAATCCAGCGATCCCACCATCGTCGTGCTCGAAGACCTGCACTGGGCCGATGCGGCGACGCTCGACCTGGTCAAGTTCCTCGCCCGTCGCATCCAGCGCGTGCGCGCGCTGCTCGTGCTGAGCTATCGCGACGACGAACTGGGCGACCGCCATCCGCTGAAACTCGTGCTCGGCGACCTGCCCGCGGACGCGGTGGTGCGGGTGCCGCTGTTGCCGTTGTCGGAAGCGGGCGTGGCGGAGCTGGCGCGGCAGTCGAGCCACGCCGCCGACGGCATCTACGCCACCACCGGCGGAAATCCGTTCTTCGTCACCGAAGCATTGCGCGCCGAAGGCCTGCCGGTGAGCGTGCGCGATGCGGTGCTGGCGCGTGCCGCACGCCAGCCGCCTGCGGTACGTGCGCTGCTCGACCTCGCCGCGATCGTTCCGGCGCGCATCGAGGTCGCTGTCGTCGAAGCGGTACTGGCGCCCGCGCCCGAGGACGTGTCGGCGGCACTGGCGTCGGGTCTGCTGACGGCAGCTGGCCACGCCTACGCCTTTCGCCACGAACTGGCGCGGATCGCGATCGAACAGGCGCTGTCGGCGCCGATGGCCGCGGCCCTGCACGCAAAGGTGCTGGCGCACCTGGAACAACGCGACCGCGGCGTGGCGATGTCGCGCCTGGTGCACCACGCATCCGGCGCAGGCGATGCCGACGCGGTGCTCAAGTACGCGCTGCATGCCGGCAACGAGGCGGCGGCCCATGGTGCGCACCGCGAGGCAGCCGCGCTGTATGGCACGGCGCTCAAGCACGCGGCGGCACTGGAGCCGGTCACGCGGGCGCGCCTGCTCGGGGACCTGTCGTACCAGTGCTACCTCATCGACAAGAACGAAGAGGCCATCGCGCGACGGCAGGAGGCGCTGGCGATCTGGCGCGAGATCGGCGACGTCCGCCAGGAAGGGCTCACGTTGCGCTGGTTGTCGCGGCTGAACTGGTTCGGCGGACGCAAACAGGAGGCGGAGGAGTATGCCAACGAGGCCGTGCAACTGCTGCAGGACCTGCCGGACGACGAAGCGTACGCCTGGGCGCTGAGCAACCGCTCGCAGCTTTACATGCTGTCCGGGCACACCGGCGAATCGGTCGAGTGGGGGTTGCGCGCGATCGAGCTGGCGACGCGGATCGGCAGCAACGAAGTGCTCGCGCACGCCCTCAACAACGTCGGCACCGCCCGCTACGCCGACGGCGACGCCGACGGCCGGGCGATGATCGAACGCAGCCTGCAGATATCCCTGGACAACAACTACGAAGAGCACGTCGCCCGCTGCCACGCCAACTTCATCAGCACCGCGGTGAAGTTGCGCGACTATGCCCTGGCCGGGCAGCAGATCGACGCGGCCACCCGCTTCTTTGCCGCGCGCGACCTGGACTCGTGGTCGAACTACATCCGGGCGTGGCAGGCCCGGCTCGATTTCGAGCGCGGCCACTGGGACGCCGCCGCGTCCGAAGCCTCAAGCCTGGTCAGGGCGCACGGCGTCGCCCCGATCACCCGGATCTGCGCGCTGGCGGTGCTGGCGCGGCTGCGTCTGCGTCGCGGCGATCCTGGCGCGGGCGAACTGCTGGACGAAGCGACGGCATTGGCGCTGCAGTCCGGCGAACTGCAGCGCCTGGCGCCGGTTGCCGCCGCGCACGCGGAAGATGCCTGGCTGCGCGGCGAGGTCGGCGGCGTCGCCGGGTTCATCGTGCAGGCCCATGACATGGCCGAGCAGCGCGGCGATGAGCGCTCGCTCGGCGAGTTGCGTTACTGGTGCCTGCGCCTGGGCATCGCCGGTGGCGGTGCCGGCGGCACCGAGCCCGCGTACGCATTGCAGATCGGCGGCGACTGGAAAGAGGCGGCCGCCACCTGGGAGCAACTGGGGTGCCCCTACGAGCAGGCGCTGGCGCTGCTGGAGGGCGACGAGGGTGCGATGCGCGAGGCCTTGGCGCTGTTCGAAGCCCTCGGCGCCAGTGTCGCGGTCAAGCGCTGTCGCGATCACCTGCGCGATGCCGGCGTGCGCGGCTTGTCGCGTGGCCCGCGCGCGACCACCAGCGCCAACCCGGCCGGCCTCACCGCGCGCGAACTGCAGATCCTCAGCCTGCTCGCCGATGGCCTGAGCAATGCCGACATCGCCCGGCGACTGGTGCGCTCGGAGAAGACCGTGGACCACCACATCTCGGCGATCCTGCGCAAACTCGACGTGCGCTCACGCAGCGAGGCTGCGGCGGTTGCGCGACGCACCGGAGTGATCTCGACGCGGGACTAGGCGGACGGGTTCAACGCCTGCGGTTGCGGCCTGCGCTGCGCGCGCGACGTGCGCATCCAGTCCAGCGCCAGGATCGCGCCCCAGGCGTACAGCGTGACCAGCACGAACAGCGAGAAGCGCACGATGAACTCGCCGTAGACATCGTCGCCGGTGCTGTCCTGGACGGCGGGGCCGACCAGGATCAGCATCGTCACGAACACGTTGACCCAGTACGACGGCGGGTGGCGATTGGCGACTACGCCATACAGCCGGCTACCGATATGGATGCCGAACAGCAGCATCCACAGGCAGAACATCCACAGGTTCGGCAGCAGCTTCAGTGCGAACCAGAACGCGAGCGCGTAGACACCGGCCAGGAACGTGGAGCCAATCAGCTCGCGTCCGGCCGCGCGCGCGCTGACGGTGGAGCCCTGCTGGGCCAGCATCACCGACTTCATGATCGTCGGCATGTACATGCCGGGATTGGTGAAGGCCAGCATGACCGGCGGCAGCACGATCAGCACGGTGCGCAGCGCGAGCCAGGCCGCGCGCTCGGGATCGGCCGTCGGCGGCTGCGGCTTGGGGCCGGCAGGCCTGGGCTCGGGAAACAGCGGCTGCACCAGCCATTGGCAGGCGACGGCCACGGCGATGCCGATCATCAGCGAGTTCACCACCGCGCTGGCAAGCGCGTAGTCCATCAGGCCCGCCGCCGGGATCATGGTCAGGCCGACCGACAGCAGCGTGCCGACCAGGCCCTTGCCCTTGCCGACGCTGAGGTAGGTGCTCATGTAGAGGCCGGCGGCGATGATCAGCACGGCCGAGGTGGGGTAGTTGCGCAGCAGCGGATTGAGCACCAGGCCGATGCCAAGGGTGATGCCGACCAGGGCCAGCAGCCCGAGCAGGCCCTTGGGCCCCGGTGGCGGGCCCGGCGTCGCGGTCAGGATCACCGCGAACAGCGGCGCCATGAACGGCAACGGCATGGCCAGGCCGTAGGCGAACGCGACCGACAGCGCCACCACTGAGGCGAGCCGGAAGGTACGCCTGGCGGCAGGCGCGATCACTCCGTCAGCTCCGGTCAGTACGCATAGGTCAGCCAGCTGGCGACGCGGATGTAGATCTTGCCGAGCAGCTTGAGGATGCCCGCGCCTTCACCGTAGGCGATCACCGACGCCTGCCCGCCGATGCGCAACCTGGCGCGATCCTCCGGATCCTCGCCAGGGTCGATGCTGATGAACACCGGGAAGCGTTGCGACTGCCGCAGCCAGTCGCGGTCGTTGTCGATCGACGGCAGGTCGCCGGCATTGGGCGTGCGCCCGGCGCTGACGCCCAGGCCGACGCTGCGCACCTTGCCCTTGAAGACGCGGCCGGGGAACACGTCGAAGACGATGTCGACCGGTGTGCCGGCCTTCATGTGGCCGAGGTTGTTCTCGGTGTACTCGGCGTTGACCCAGATATCGCGCACGCCAACCAGGGTCAGCACCGGGCTGCCGGTGCCGGCAAATTGCCCCACTTCGGTGCGCAGGTCGGTGATGACGCCGTCGGTGGAGGCCTGGACCACGGTGTTGCGCATGTCGAGCTCTGCCTTGTCGACGGCCGTCAGGGCCGTGGCGAGCAGGGTGTTCTTGTCGAGGTCGTCGCCGCCCATCGATTCGATGGCGCGGCGGATATCCGCCTGCGCGGCCACGACCATGGCCTTGGCCTGCTCGAGGCTGGCGTCGGCCATTTCCTGCCGGCGCAGGGAGATCGTGCCCGGATCGGCTTCGCGCAAGCGCCGCAGCCGCGTCGCGTCCTGCCGTGCCTTGAGTTCGTTCGCGCGTGCGGCGTCGAGGTTGGCGCGTGCGGCATCGACCGCGGCGCCGCCGGCGCCGACCTGCTTGCGCGCGTTCTCCAGGTCCGAGCGCGCCTTGGCCAGCGCGATGCGGTACTGCGACTGGTCGATCTCGAACAGCGTCTGCCCGTACTTCACGGTCTGGTTGTTGGCGACGGCGACCTTGGTCACTTCGCCGGCCACCTTCGGCGCGACACCCACGATGTAGCCCTCGATGCGCGCCTGCGAGGTATAGGGCGTGAAGCGGTCGGCGAACAGGTACAGCAACAGCGTGAGCACGATGGCGGCCGCCACCCAGCGTCCGCCCTTGCGCACGGTTTTCCCGGCCTGTTCCTGTGCGGCCTTGTCGCCACCTGGCGGCGTGGCGCCGCTCGCGGTCTTGTCGTCGTTGCCTGCGCTCATTTCGGTTTCCCGGTGTCGCTGTCGCTGGCCTGCCCATCGGGGCTGGCAGGGAGGGGCGCTTCGAGCAGGCCGCCCCAGTTGGTCCTGTTCTTCATGGTTTCGCGCGTGGCCTCGGGCAGCACTTGCTCAGGCGACATCTCGGTCCAGCCGCCGCCGGCAGCCTTGTACAGCGTGATCACGGCGCTGATGTGGGCGCTGTCGTTGAGAAGCTCGCGCTCGGTCTGGGTGAACATCACGCGCTGCGCGTCGAGGACGCGTTCGAAATCGGCATAGCCTTCCTGGTACTGCGTGTTGGCCAGGTCCAGCGAGCGTTCCGACGCGCGCGCCGCGCCACCCAGCGGCGCCTTCTGCTCGGCGGTCTTGACCACGGTGATGGCGGCATCGTCGATCTCGCGCGCCGCCAGCAGCGCCGTGTTCTGGAACAGCTCGATCGTCTGTTGCAGCCGCACGTCCTGCAGCCGCACGTTGCTGCGGATGCGGCCGTAGTCGAGGATGTTCCAGCTGATGGCGGGGCCAGCGGCAATGCTGCGCACCGTCGGGCTGCCGCCCAGCGAGGTGGTCGACCAGCCGACGCTGCCAAGCAGGGTGATGGCCGGGAAGTAATCGGCCTTGGCGATGCCGATCTGCGCCGACTGCGCCGCGACCTGCCAGGCCGCCGTGCGCAGGTCGCGCCGGCGCAGCAGCAGCGTCGCGGGCAACTCGTGCAGCACCGCGCCGTTGACGATCGGCAGCGGACGCACGACCGAATCCAGCTCCGGCACGTCGCCCGGCTTGCGGCCGAGCACGGCGGCAATCGCATTGCGGAGCCTGACCAGTTGACCTTCCAGGTCGGGGATGGTCGCCAGCGTGCCCAGGTACTGGGCCTTGGCCTGTTGCAGGTCGAGTTCCGATTCCTGGCCGCTGCTGAACAACTGCTGGGTGATCTCCAGGCTGCGCTTCTGGATCGCCGTGTTCTTGCGCGCGATGTCGATCCTGAGCACGGTGGTGCGATAGGCGTAGTAGAGGTCGGCGACCTGCGCGCTCAACAGCACCTGCACGTCCTGCTGGTTGGTGACCGAGGCGAAGAAGCCGGCTTCGGCCGACTCGATGCCGCGTCGGAACCGTCCCCAGAAGTCCAGCTCCCATGCCAGGTCGAAGCCGGCGCTGTACGCGCCGTAGTTGTCGTGGATGTCAGGCCCGGAGCCACCGCTGCTGCGGTTGTCGATGTACGCGGCCGAGCCTTTGAGCTGCTGCAGCTGCGGGTACATGTTGCTGCTGGCGATACCGAGCACCGCGCGGCTTTCCATGATGCGCAGGCCGGCGATGCGTAGCGAGAGGTTGTTCCTGCGCGCGGTGTCGATCAGCGAGTTGAGCACGGGATCATTGAAGGCGTGCCACCAGAACTGCAGGTCGACCTCGCGCTCCTCTTCGGGGCCGGCCACCTGGCCATACAGATCGGTTTGCCAGTCGTTGAGCCAGGCGACGTCGGGCTCCTCG
Source organism: Lysobacter sp. TAF61 (assembly GCF_052113485.1). NCBI lineage: Bacteria > Pseudomonadati > Pseudomonadota > Gammaproteobacteria > Lysobacterales > Lysobacteraceae > Lysobacter > Lysobacter sp. TAF61. The sequence goes on along the minus strand of NZ_JBFRDH010000001.1, from coordinate 357,061 downwards.
TAGTCGGGCCCGAGGGTCGTGCAGGCGACCAGGAACAGCGCCGATGCAAGGACGGCGGTGCTGCCCAGGCATCGTGCTGCGCGCTTGCCCATGGTGCCCCGCCTGTCCGTGCGTGCGTGGCCGCGGCTAATCGGCGACTTCCCTGGGGGCAGGGTCGGCGGCCGTTACCGGCACCACCGCTTCCGGCCTGCGCGAATCGACCCACTCCATGAACAACGTGTAGGCCACTGCCAGCAGCACCGCGCCGACAAACAGGCCGATGATGCCGCCAGTGACCATGCCGCCGATCGCGCCGATCAGGATGACCAGCATCGGTGCATCCACGCCACGGCCCAGCAGCAACGGCTTGAGCACGTTGTCGGCCATGCCGGCGATCAGGAAGTAGATCGTGAAGATGATCTTCATCGTATTGGACGAACCCGTGTCGGCCCACCACAGGTAACCGATGGCAGGCAGCGAGATGATCAGCGCCGGCAGCTGCAGGATTCCCAGCAGCATGGTGATGGCGGCAAACACGCCGGCCGCCGGGATGCCGGCCAGCAGGAAGCCCATGCCCAGCAGCAGCGCCTGGATGAAGGCCACGCCAACCACGCCGGTGGCCACCGAGCGCACGGTCGCCACGCTCAGGTGGAGCAGACTCGCGCCCCGCTCGGGCGTGGTCAGGCGCGCGAGGATGCGCTCGGTGACGCGGCTGCCGCCCTCGGCGTAGACCATCATGATGCCGGCGACGGCTATCGCGGCCAGGAACAGCAGGACCGCGCCGGCCGCACCGGCCGCCACAGCCAGCGCCTTGCGCGAATAGCCGCGGATGATCTCGGCGTTCTTCTGCAGGTAGGCGGGCAGGTTGCTCGCTGCTTCGCTCCACGCCGTGTGCAGGCGTTCGCCTATGACCGGCCATTCGGCGACCTTCGGGTCCGGCGCCGGTATCGCGAACGTGCCCTTCTCGAATTGCTGGTGGACATCGCTGATCTGGGTGGCGAAGGAACTGCCCAGGATTACCAGCGGTACGCCCAGCAGCAACAGCAGGGCCAGCACCAGTACCGTCGCCGACAAGCCACGCTTGCCGCCCAGCTTGCGCACCAGCCACAGGTACAGGGGGTAGATGGAGATGGCAAGGATCACGCCCAGCATCACCAGGTTGGCGAACGGCGCGAAGATGCGCACGCACACGTACGCCAGGAACGCGATGAGGCCGACCTTGATCAGCGTCTCTGTCAGATCGCTGGTGAAGATCTTGCGCAGCGTCTGCTGGTCGACGTTCGACGGGACGGTATTGACCGGGACTGTGTTCACGTGGAAATCCTCCTTGACGTCGACCGGACTCCCGCGTGGAGTCGGACGCCTGCGGTTGTGTGGGAATGGATCCTTCCGTCCCCGGTTGTCCGTTGCTTCGGCGCTACTCAGTTCAGGCGCCGGTAGATCCTGACGACCACTTCTTCAGCCACCAGCATCACGACGATCACGACGATCAGCACGATCAGGCCGTGCCAGCGCCCATCGAAGCGAACGTCGGTCCCGAACGCGAACGAGATCGCCTCGAGGATCACGAACTTCGAACCGAACAGGATCAGCCATGCCGAGAACCAGCGCATGAACGTCATGAAGCCGCCGGGCCGTGCCTTGAAATACGCCGCGACGTAGTGCTCCAGGGCGATTGTCAGTTTCAACAGGATCTGCAGGACCAGTGCCACCATCAGCGACACGGTGAACGACTCGATGTGGACCTTCTCCGAGAACTCGTTGAAGAGGTTCAACACCACCAGGTCGATCAGGATCGCGCTGTAATAGCGTACGAAGAGCCGTTGCTTGGTCGAGGGGACCTCGGCCTGCAGCGGCATGAAGGAGTCCGCGGTCGTCATCGATTCCCCTGATGTGGTGGTCGGCTGGTGACGGGGCGGGCGCCCATTCCGGTAACGATGCCAATGCGCTTGTTAAGACAACGTCAGCGGGCACTGCCAAAGCCTCTGGCCGCCCTCCCGTTCGTCGTGGGCGTTGTCGCAACGCGCCGAAGTCAAAGGACCTCGCGGGCGATCAAGCCGCCAGCCGATGCTCGTAGTAGGGGCGCTCCCGGTCTTCCAGGATCGCGTACATCGCCGCGAGGTCGTTCGGGTCCGGGTTGAGCCAAGCGTCGATGTTGCGCGGCTTGATCGGGATGATGCAGCGGTCGTGGCCGACCGCGGCGATCTCGGCGGGCGGCTCGTCGGTGATGGCGGCAAACGACAGCAACTGGGCCCCGTGCGATCCAGTCCACTTCGACCACAGGCAGGCCACCAGCATGTCCTGCTCCGGCTCAGGGCGGAACTCCAGGACGACGTTCTCGTCCGTCTCGCCAGGTTTCAGCTCGCGGTGCTCGACGGCGTGGCGGCTGACGTTCTCGTAGAACGCGTTGACCACGACGATGCCATGGGAGAAACCGAACAGGTCCTTCCAGAACCCTTCGAGGTTGTCGCGTCTCGCGTTGTAGGTGCCCGGGAATCGCTGGTCGAAGTTGGCCGGCTTGCCCTGCGGCCGGCACTGGTAGCGCATCGGCTTGATCACGAGCGCGCCGTTCTCCCAGACCATGACCGGCGCGTAGTGACCGGGGAAGATGCGCGAATCATCTGCGGCCAGCGCACTGCGGTGCAGGTCGGCCAGCTTGCCGCGTATCCACTCGATCTTGTCGGTGGCAATGCGCTTGTCTTCGAGCGCCTTCCTGGTGGTCTTGTCGAGCAGGATGCGTTCGGCATCGAACAGGCGCTTGCGCTGCTTGAACAGCTCCTGCTCGAAGCGGCCGGTCTGGTCGCGGTCGAACTCGTTGATGAGTTCCTTGATCTCGTGCTGCAGGTCGGTGAGCGGCTCGGCGAACGCAGCGTCCATCGCCTTGGGGATTTTCTGCTTTCCGCTCTGGCCGCGCTCCCAGTACAGGCGGACGAAATCCTGGATGCTGATCGTGGCGCCAAAGACCTTGGCGAACTTGCGGTAGTCGGCCCAGATCTGGGCGGAGTAGCACATGGCCGATGGCCCCCTGTCGCTGTGACCGTCGCCGGAATATACGCCCGGACGCGTGGCGGCGGTGACAGGGGCGGCTACTGGTTATGCGGTGCTGGCACCGGCGCGCCCTTCAATGAGGAGCTGGCGTTGCGTGTGTTCCCTCGTTGCGTTGCGTAGTCCCGCGGCTTTGCGCGAACTCCGGGAAGGTCTCCTCTATCGGCGCTTCATCCGGCAAGATGTAGAACACCCCGCCTCGGGCGAACGTCGGACGGATGACCTGCTCGTAAAACGCGGGCGAGACGTTGATGCAGCCATGAGTGATGCGATTGTCGTCCGGCGAAGGCGATTCGAGGCGTTCGACGCGTTTCTCGGCCGGGACGCCAGTAGCGGTGGGGTGGATGGAGACCGCGGAATCGTAGTCCACCCACAGCACGCGCCCGGCGTCGATTGACGGACCGAAACCGCCCACAAAGCGACCAGCAGGTGTCGTGCGATCCCGGCCCGGAATCTCGCGAAGGGCGAGACCGGCGACGCCGGGGGCCGTATGGTCGCCGATCGCCGAACCAAAGAGCCCGGGTGCCGCGCCGCGAAGCCGGCCGTCGCCACCGAACACCAGTATCTGTGCGGCGGCCTTGTCGATGACCGCGAATGGATAGCCTACGCTGTCCTTGGCTGCGACAACCCAGCCCGCGAGCTCGATCACCGAGCTGGACACTTCTTGGCCTGGTGGAAGCTGGTCGACTTCGGCGGTCGGTTGCGCGGCGACTTCCTCTGCGCTGGCCGCGCCGAAGCTTGCGAACGCCAGCGCCAGCGCCAGCGCGCAATGAATGGCACGGTTCGCAGGATGTTTGCACGTACGGATGGGGCGATTCCTTGGAATGAAGATTGGTGAGGATTAGGAGACCGGTGGCCAGCAAAGGCCACCGGGTCCCGGTTCAGGCCGTTCGTCGCGAATGGTGCAAGAGCGACTAACCGCGCGGCGGGCGGCCCGGCTTCGTTTCGAGCTGCTGGACGCGGCCTTCCAATTGATCCAGCCGTTGGTTGGCCTGCTGCGCGGACTGATTGGCAGATTCGGCGCTCTGGGCCGCGCTCTGCACCTTCGTGTCGAGTTGATCGAGGCGTGAGTTGACTCGCGCAAAGTCGTCGTCATAGGTGGCGCAGGCGGCAAGGCCCAGGGTGGCGACGAGCGCCACGCCGACCGTACGCGCAATCGCTATATGTTGCTTGGTCACAAACATACCAATCCTCCTTCTCTGGGGTGTCGGAAACATAGCGCCTTCTCACCGGAGTCATGGCGCGTCTGCAGTTGACGTTGGAATACGTAGATGGAATGTGAAGATGTGGCAACCAGTGAGTTCCGGCATCAGTCTGCACGAGACTTTAATAATCCGGCCGTTTTGCACCGACTGATCTTCAGAAACTGCTCAGACTCCTCCCCATTCATCGGCAAGGAAACGCCATGGGGCTACGTGCAATCTGCATATCGAGCCGCTGCAATGGACCAACCCTCGCGAACCGCTTGAGCAGTTGTGGGCGCGGCGGAGTGGAACTGCCTTCCAGTCGTGGCCAAGTAGAAACTCGCAGCGGGGTGGATATCCGCTACGGTGGGCACACTCTGGGGATTGTTGGCGCAGAAGTCGTCGTTTGTATTTTTTGTATCAACGACTTGCGGGCATGCCGGAAGTGGGACTCGGACGCACGGATCTATTTGCCAGATAAACAACAGCCAAATCAATGGCTTGCACGTGTCGCGTGCAGGGTAGTTAGGTCACTAGCCGGGAGTGAAGTTAGGTCACTTTGCTGGAGGCGCAACATGCGTACGGCGTCAGTGCATCGCCGAGGTCGCGAGCATGCGGAGGGGGCGCTGGAGCGGCCGGCCGCATCCGATGGACCTACCGCCATGGGCGCCTACGTATTGAACCGAACCGACCGCTTCTGGACGGACGGGCGGTTCGGATATGTCCATTACAGGCGATCTGCATCGACTATTGCTTGTGCGAACGCCCTCGGGTCTTCTTGCGGCGGGTTGTGGCCAATCCCGCCCGTGAGGAGGCGATGCACGTACTTGCCGGTAAAACGCTTCGCATAGGTTTCTGGAAGCGGATGCGGCGCACCATTGGCGTCGCCTTCCAAGGTGACCGTGGGGACGGTGATCGGGGGGAACTGGGCCAGCCGTTGTTCATACACGTCGTACTTGGCCTCGCCTTGCGCCAATCCCAGGCGCCAGCGATAGTTGTGCACCACGATCGCGACGTGATCGGGGTTCTCTAGGGATACGGCGCTACGGTCGAAGGTGGCGTCGTCGAACGCCCACTTCGGCGACGCCAGTTGCCAGATCAACTTGGCGAAATCGTGGCGATACTTTTCATATCCCGCCTGCCCGCGCGCAGTGGCGAAGTAGTATTGGTACCACCACTGCAGCTCCGCTTTCGGTGGGAGCGGCGCCTTAGCGGCCTCTTGGCTCCCGATCAGATATCCGCTTACTGAAACGAGGGCCTTGACTCGTTCGGGCCAAAGCACCGCCACGATGCCTGCGGAGCGCGCGCCCCAGTCGTAACCGGCGAGCGTCGCCTTCTTGATGTTGAGGGCGTCCATCAACGCGATCACATCTGACGCCAACGCCACGGGTTGACCATTGCGTGGCGTGTCGGCAGAAAGAAAGCGTGTCGTTCCGTAGCCGCGCCCGTGAGGCACGATCACACGATAGCCTTCTTCCACCAGCAACGGGATGACCTCCGCGTAGCTGTTGATGTCGTAGGGCCAGCCGTGAAGCAGAATCACGACCGGGCCACTAGCGGGACCGGCATCCACGAAGCCGACGCTCAACACGCCCGCATCCACCTGCTTCAACGCCAAAGGGGGCGATCCCGAATGCCTACTCAGCGATTGATCGACTCCACTTTGGGCGTCCGCGAGCATCGATGCACCTGTCATAACTGCCATAAGCAGCGCCGAAGCAACACGACGTACGTGCCGGCGAGGCTGACCTTGGCCTGCTGGAATGGGCGTTCCCATGAGTGGTCCTATTGTGGCTCGAGTTGTAACGACGCGTGCGCCCGCGGCGCAGAGTGGCGGTTAGCGCGTTTGTCGCCGGAATCAGCGCTTCTGATACGGGTGGAATATGTAGTTCTTGTCTGCCACCTTTACGTGACATGCATGACCGCAGTCTGAAACGCCCGTTGGATCGACAGTCATCGTGTCCGTGGCGGCGGTGTAGTTGAAGAGCGCATACCCCCACCCTCCGCTCTTCGGGAACCGTTTGCTGTCCTTTTCCATGAGGAAGGCTTGCGTGAAGACGTCGGGGACATCCACATCAAACGGGGCGTCGGTGCTCTTCTTTGGCTTCCACTGAAGCTTCGCGATCTTGGCGCCATCGGGGAAGGGCTGACCATTGCCTGGTATGCCGGACTTGTATGCCTTGATCATGATCGGGTTCGCAACGATCACTTTCAGCACATCGGTCTTGGCAGAAGAGACCACGGCCCAGTCTTCGTAACCCTTGAAGTCGGCGAACGCGACTCCGCTAGGTGATACGAGAGCGTACTTATCTTGCGCGCCTACAGCCGCGCCGGTAATGACAATGAGTGCAGCAGCGGCTGTCGCCATCCAGATTTTGGTCTTGCGATTCATGGTGATCCTTTGAGGTCAGCGTCCGGCCGGCTTACCCGGCGAAATGAACTTCACGGTCTGCGAGGTTAGGAGGCCACCTTCTGGATCGACCGCCTCGATAAGCACTTTGTGTTCTCCGCGCGGCAAGTTGACCAGAATGATTGTGTCGCTCTGGCCGTAGTCGGCCCACGCCCACGGGAGGTCGTCGACGGTGATATGCAGGTGGCCTATGCGGGGCGAGACGACCTTCGAATGCGGTCCGCCGACTGGAAGGATTCGCAGATTTTCTACGCGGTATGGGATGTAGGCGACGCCGGTGGCGAGAGGGCCTGGAAGGGGCTGCCCCACAATCAGCTTGACTGCAGCTTCATTCTCTATAGGCACCACTAGCGAGGTTGGGTTCTGTGCGAACGCATTTGCCACGATCAGGAGCCCGGCCGCGGTTCCCGCGAGGGCTGCTTTGGTCAAAGTGTTCATTCCGTACTCCGTGGTTCAGGTCCGTTCGAGCACGACGGACTTCACGTCCATGGTGATAGGCGCAAAACTCTGGTCCGCAACGCCTTTCGCATCGTGCAGGTAGACACGCCTACGAGTGGGAAAGACGAAGCCGTCGAAAGTCTTGTGGTCGTCGCTGTAGTGCGCGACCGGGGGGTTGCCGGTGACGTCTGGTGAATAGTCCATGCGCCTCTGCATGAACGCATCGTCAAAGTAGAAGACCTGTTCGGGGTTGTGGTTGGCATTCGATTCCGGAAACGTCACTGCCAGGCGCCGCCAGGTTTCCTTGCCCTCTGTCCACGGGTCAATCTCCCGGGCGCTAACGCCAGGTCGGGCGAAGACGAACGGCGCTGTCAGGTAGTTCCAGACTGCAGCACTGGTGAAGTAGGCTACCTGGACGGCATCCCACGGAGTTGTCATGGGGTCGAATGGCAACGGGAAGGAGCCGCGGGGGAGCAGACGTTCCTCGATGATTCCGCCATCACTGGCCGTTAGTGCTACACGCTCCGGCTCTACGTCCAGCACCGATGTCTGGCCGGCGGCAGTGAATGGGGTGAACCTGATGTGTTGATGGTGCGGGTCGAGCATGACGGTTTGGTTGGAGTAGACATCGGGCCAACCTCTGGCTGCCCAGAAGGGACCACCCAAGGACAACTCGGCCGTGATCTTTTTGAGCGCGACCCACTCTTCAAGGTCGCCATGAGCATCGAGAACCGCTCTGAGCAGCTTGTCCATCATCGTGTCCTTCAGGGAGATATTCGGAGCCATCTGAAAAATCTGGGCGCAGCAACCCCCGACCACGTGGCGAAATCCACGTGCGCAATCGTCCGAATCGGAAACTTGGGGGAGTGCTAAGCAAACGCGAACGTCGATCAACTGGGGACGGCACGTCCGCAGCAAACGGTTGGGGTTCGTCGAGGTGCGCCTACTCCGTAGACGCCACGGCGTGGATAGACCGAGAGGACAGCGTGATGGTCGGCCTACTGCCTTTTGTGGATTCCGGCGATTCGCCGGCTGCGAGACAATCTCTACTGCTCGCTCTCAATCTTCTACGCCTCGGAGTGACGGGCTGCAAGCCCTCTACGGATGCAGCTGGGAACCCCCGGACTTCGAATGCGGACGGCGCCGATCCCGGCACGGCACCAGCTCCGCATCCCGGCCCGTAGCTCGCGACAAATCTCCAGCGCAGCTGCATCGCGATTCCGGGCTATCGACTGCCTGGCGCGCGCAGCCGCGTCATGGCAATGGGTGTTCCCGAAGTATTTGGGTCAGCTCGCGCTCGTCCGCGAGGGCTTCAAGCTGAAGCTCCCGGATTCGATTCGCGATTGTCAGCAACACTGGGCCTGCCTTGGCGTTGATCGCAGCACCTAGTTCCTCGAGCGTGGTCCCGCTTGGGCGATGGACGCCACGCGACTTTCCCGTGATCCAGTCAGGTGTCTTTTTCTCGAGACGAGCCGTGCGAACGAACACGTTGCCGAGGTAAGCACGGAAGGTCGCTTCGCCATACATCTTCGAGCCTTCGAATGCATGCCACCGCAGTAGGTAGACGGCGAGAGTTCTTTCGAGAAGATCTTCCCCCCGGACGTCTGCCATCGACAGCCGATCTAGGTGGTACTGCAGCTTCGGAGGCGCGCCGGAGGTCTCCTTGGCTACCCGTTCAAGCCATGCAGCGCACGCCCTGGTGGCGGGGGCATCAATAAGACCTCGCTCGTTCAACCCCCACCTGGCTACTGCCCTCCATTCGTTGAAGACCTGCCGTGTTGGCCAGACCGAAACAGGACAGCGTTGGCGACGAAGACGGAGTGCGTGCATCGAGCACATGGAGTGGAAGCTGCGTGGCTGACGCTCGCAGCCGAGGACCGAGCAGCTCTTGGCTGCATAGACATGGGCGCGCGGTGCATCGGGGTAGAACTTGAGGGGAGTAGTCATGGAATCCTTGGGCAGGGTAGGGCCTCCCCCGGGGACGGAGACCTGTAATGGAAGAAGGCAGATGCCCGCATGACTGCCGAGGGCGACAGAAGGGATCGCCCACAGTGGGGTGTGCCAGGCTTAGTTGAATGTGCGTATGGACGGTCGACCCTGCAGGGCAGCGCTCTGGGGGATGTCGCGTCGACCAGCGGCGGTGGTGCATCCCTGCCGTACCCCGCTGGTTACCGCGACGGTCTGCTGAGGGCCGTCCGTCTTAGGTAGGGATCGGTCCGATGAAGTCCCCGTCCTGAAGGAGCACATTGCGCGCTCCTGTGGTCTACCTAGGGGGAAGCTTCAGTGCTTCGCCTTCATCTATAAGAGGTTCAGATTCGGAGAGCTTGCTGCGAAGCAGCTGAGCGAGGAACTATTTCTCTGTCAATAGTCCCCAGTGCGATTGCATTGCCGCTCTACGCTCTCAGGTGGACTCGCCTTCGCTGCAAAACTCCTCGATCTCATCCATCGACATGTGGTCGAAGATGTCGAAGTCCGGGGGTGACGTGGCATTGATTTCCCCGTCTTCCTCCTCGCCCTCATCTTCCAGGCCGGCGTGAACACTGCCGGCACCGCGGTCGTCCATGTCGAACTCAGAGAACGCGGCCTCGTCAAGCGCAAGAAGGAAGGGATGAATCTCGTTGCGAATCTCTAGAGGCTGGTGATTGGTTGACGCTCGCTGACCCTTCTTCCGTGGGCGGCCCGGCTTCCCCTTCACCTTCGCCGTTACCTTATCGGGATCGGGTAGGGCTGAGCGCGACATCCGGAGTTCCGGCGTCGTGCAATGGGCACGCCATCTGGGGTCTCCCGCGTAGTGGTCGGTCCTCTTGGCGATCTCGCTGGCCCGGCGCTGGCGCTGTCGTGGATCGAGCTTGTGCTCATCCACGAAGACTCTTCCATAGGCCCGCTCAAGCAGGCGAGAGCGCTTCTGCGGCGAAAGCTCGGTCGAGTCCTCCTTCTCGAAAATCTCGCGCGCCCGGAGATGGCGCCGATCCCAGAGGCCCTCAAGCTTCGCCTCGTAGGCGGCCGTCAGGAGCACCCCGAGGGGTACCTGCCGCGGTCCTACGGCCTCCCGGTGCCGCACGGAGCGGTCGAAGTACAGGTCTGCAGACTTTGCGTGCTCGGCCAACGTAGCCTTAGCTCTGGGTGGCAGCGAAAGGGCGTGCTCGTCTTGATCCCCAATGCTGGCGAGTTCAGAGCGGGGCAGCACCGTCTGTAGTGCCGCATTGGAGCACTTCTTCTCCTTCGCAGCGCGCGAGACGTACTTCTCGACCTCTGATGTGGCAGGGCCGAGACCCGCGTAGTGCCGGAGCGTGGCATCGCTGAAGTAGCCGAAGCGAACTTGCCCAAGCGCATCGGCACCGTAGTTGTTCGGACGTGGTTCGACCGTCCCGGCCGCCGCCTGCTCACGGACTGTGGTTTCAAGGCGGGCGCGGGCCTGCTTGCCCAAGGCGCCTGTAGCCTGGAAGTCAGCCTCAGGCTTGCACAAGGCTGCCGCTCGGGCTTGGGGAAGGCCCCACCCGCGTAGGCGGACGTAGGCAGTTTCGGTGATCGTACTGGTGCGGGAGGACATTGGAAGGAGCGAGGGCAGGTCAGCGTGGCGCAGTGTCCAACGATGCGAGTCGATCACGTACGGACTTTACCGACGCAGCGTACCAGCGTCCCCCCGCTCGCGTCAGGATGCCTCGCTCGTTGAGGGCGGCGGCTTGCTTCGCCATCGAGAGCCCCTCCAGAGGCAGGAGGTAGGGGCGCACCGTCAGGGCGAAAGCCTCTGCTTTCGCGATCTGGGCCGAGTTCGAGGCGAGGTTGCCCTTGCTGGCGCGACGCAGTGCTGCTGCTCCGTTCGGATTGCCCAGTCGCCGGCCCCCTCCGTCCGCCGCATTCAGGGCCGCGAGCGCTTCACGCTTCGCCGCGAGCGCTGCCACGGTGCGCGCCTTGATCTTCTGACGTTCCTCCTTCGACACGGCTGCCTTGATCGCTCTCACGAGGTCCGAGTCATGGAGTCCGTCCGCACCTGCGAACTCAACACCAGACTTCTCAAGTGCTGCCAGGATCGCGTGCCCCTCACCGAACCGATCGAGCCGCGCAGCAATCAGCGTCGCCCGCGTGAGCTTCGCGAAGGCCATGGCGCGCCCGAGAGCGGGGCGGTTGGCATCGCCGCGGCTACCGATCTCCTCGAAGGAGTCCAGAAGAATCCCTCCGGTAGCAGCAACGGCCGCTTCGCAGGCTGATCTCTGAGCCTCAAGGCCGAGGCCAGATTGACCCTGCGCAGCGGTGGACACGCGGAAGTAGGCGACGAAGCGTGGAGGCATTTACGAACCGGCGCAATGGACGTTAGGCCGGATCATATACCCAACCCCGCCATGTCGCGCTCCGAACGTCAGGCAGAAGGAGGCACGTAGTGGGGTACCCCCCCGGGGGGAAATGCACGGATGGGTTCTGTTGAACCGCCCGGACAAATTTTCGCCGGAAACGGCGGCGGCTCGTAGCTACTCCGGCCGATTGTCGCGACCGCGCGGGATACCAGCGAATCCTCGCACTATCCAACCGATGGCCCACACGCAGGCCCAAAAGATCGCAAGGCCAACAGCCAGGCCGATGAGCGAATCGGTCCATCGCGCTCGTTTCAGTGTCGATGCTTCGGAGTCGATCTCTGCCGCGTCGGCGGCGGTGAGCCGGAACCGCTGCTCGAGGGCAAGCTTGTAGGCATCTGCCTTGTCGTCGTACCGATCAACGACGCTGATGCGCTTATCGGTCTTCGTCACGGCGAACATGCGCTGCCCGTAATCACCGTAGGGCATCGTCGGGATGCAAAGCCGAATAGACGGCTCAACTCCGTCGGGCGTAACGGCGTTGGCATACACGGTCACATCGTCGAGGTCGCATGATTCCGTTTTCACGAACGGCGCATCGGGGGAGTCGGCCACGTAGCTTCGAGTGACGTAAGGCTCGAACACGACAGCCAGCCCCACGACGATCAGTGTGGCAACGATGGATAGCAACAGCGCGATTCGTCGCGCCCCTTCGAACACGTTGATCTTCACGAGGTGCCCCTTAGTCCGTCGCATCAGCGACTCCCCCTGGGCGAGTCTGGTTGAATCGCCGGCGTCGTCAAGCCCGGTCTTCACGTCCCCTTGATTTCGCTCGAGATCGCCCCCACAGCCACATGACGGCCGCAGGCGCAAGCCGGAGCTTGGCGGGGGATTGATCAGTGCGCCGAAAGTTATCCACAGGAAAAACACAATATTTCGTGGTGTCTCATCAGCTGAGACGCAACATCTTGTGTGTCAAGGCTTGCAGGCGATACTGAACGAGCTATACTGGTGACACGGACTGTTCCAAAAAGAAAGCCCCGCATTGGCGTGCGGGGCTTCTCGGAACTCACAGCGATAGGAGGTGGAGCCGAACTCGAAGGGAAATCTCAGCCGCAACGGGCCGGTGGATCGCCTTCTACAGCTGCTGTCTTGGCAGACGCGGAAGTATAGGCGCAGTTCCTTACGTTCGCAAAGCAACCGCGAAGGTCATCCACTCTGGCATCCCTCCTACCCGGACGCGTCGCGCATGACGCACGACGGGGGTTCGTTGCGGCTTCATCGACAACGCACTGGTGACAGCCATGACTGTGAAGAAGACCACTCTCTACCGTAGCGCGAAGTCGGGCGAGTTCATAACTCGCGCCTTCGCCGAGCGCCATCCGTCGACCACGGTGAAAGAACGCATCGTCGTTCCGAAGCCGTCGGCGACGAAGCCTCGTCGCGGGAAGTGAGCAAGCCCGGGGTGGCCGATAGTCCACCTCTCCCCTTGATCGTTAGTTGCACAAGGAAGACTGCCCCGTATGACCGCCGTCCTTAAGTTCACTCCCCCGATCTCCAAGCCCCGTCTCTCCGACCGTACGGCCGCCCAGTTCATGCGGCTGCCCGCGCTCGACCAGATGCGGATTCTTCACGACCAGAAGTACCCCAAACAGGCCCCGCAGGTCTTCAGGCAACCCTTCTATCAGGTTGCTCGACATGGCATCCGCGAGATCCTCGAGCACGGCGCAGAGGGCCTCCACGCGGCGCGCGGGCAGCTGCAGGGCATCGGTCATGCGCCGCGTCGAATGCATTGCATGCGTGTGATCGAGACGTTCTGGTCATCCGAACACTCCAAGCGTGGTCTCCGCCTGGGTATCCAGAAGCGATTCCGTGCCGAGCTTGGAGGCGTGGAGTTGCGCCTGTCGCCGGACCTCTTCGCTTACGAGGGTGATGAGGAACGCTTCATCTACTTCAACTTCAAGGCGGAGCAGCTCGATCCGGAGGTCGCGCGTATGACGCTTGAGATTGCCCACTGGCTTCTGGAGCAGAACGGAGTCGAGGTCAAGCCTCAGCAGCTCGAGTTCATCGACCTCTTCACTGGCGTGTTGCACCCTGGGAAGAAGAGGCGTGCACGGACCATCAAGTTGCTCACCGACAACGCCAAGCTGATCGAGAGCATGTGGCCTACGATCGACCCCTGACGCGGGGGCGCTTCACGCGCAGCGCCCCTCGTCAGAGGGGGGTGCGCTTCGCGGAACGTCTTGCTTGGCTTCCTTGAGGTTGCCACAGGCGTTCATCAGGTGCCCGAACGGGGGAGGGCGCGGCGGCTGGCATGTCTCATTGCAGGTGCCGTTGATGTTCCTGTGAACTCTGGCAGAGCAGGTGCTCGCTACGGATGACGCTTCAATCTGCGCTTGGGTGGCAGAACGAACATGAAATCGTCAGCGCGCTCGGTCAGGAGCGCCTCGACTTTGCTCCCGTAGGTCACATGATCGAGGGCAGTGCGGCGAACTTCCAGGGTCTCGGGGTCGAGGTAGTGAGCTTCCTCGACGGTTTGCCTTCCCTTGTGGCCAACGATCTGATTCCGCAGCAGCGTTTCGACGCCCGCTCGCTTCATCTGGGTGATGACGGTGCGGCGGAAGGAGTAGAGATCCAAGTCCTCGGACAGGTGCACGTCATCCTTGATCCGGTTGACGTGCTTGGAGATCGTTACCGAACGCTTTCCGTCCACGCCGGAAGCCTCAAGGCCGGGAACCAGCCACCCGTTTGTGGATGTCTCAAGTAGACGCTTCACGATCGGCTGCAGAGTGGGATGCACCGGCACAACGCGCCCGGTGCCAGCCTTGCTCTTCGACTTGACTACGGTGAACGACCAGCGGTTACGGTCCACATGCTCGCAGCGGAGCGCGGCTGCTTCGTTGTTGCGCATGCCGGTGAAGGCCATGATCGCGACGAACGGCCATGCGTTGTCTGTTGGCGGGATCGCCTGAAGTAGCTGATGGACTTCCTCAGGTTTCCAACTCCGTCGGTTCAGCGCCTTGCGACCCGCTGTCGTGTCTTGCACGAGCCGTCCGACGTTGGTGAAGGGATTAGTGTCGGCCTGTCCTCGCAGTTCGGCTGCGATGAAGAAGCCCTCGATTACCTGCAGCGCGCGTAGCTTCGTCTTCCGCGTGACCTCCCACGGCGTCAACACCCTGTCCACGAACTCGACTGCCTTCTGGCGGGTCACATCGACGAGCCGAGCGTCACTGCCGACGAAGTCGCGCAGCATGCTGAGGTAGCGGGTCTTGTCCTGCAGGTCTCCGCGGGTGATCTTCTTGGCGCCCTCAAGTTCCAGCCAACGCGAGACCGCCACGTCCAAGAGCGCCGCTTCGCTTCCACCTAGAATGGTGTGCGCGCGACGTACCTGAGACAGTTCTGCGGGCGGCAGGATGGGGTCGCCCTCCGCATCCTTGGGGAGCGCCTTCCCACGCCGGGTCAGGAAGCCTTCGAAGGTGGCGTCGAAGTCGATCTCTGCCTGATCGCGATCGACGGTGCCTGCACTGATGCCAGCAGCCAGCCGGCGAGCGTAAGCCTCAAGGTCCGCGGCTTCCCACCGAGGCTCGGGCTTGCCAGCACTCGCGATCTGTCCGTGGAACTCTGCAATGACGCTATGGCGCCCCCGGTGCGCAGTCTTCTCGCACCCGGTTCGTAGTGAGCGTTGAAGAGTCTTGGCGCCGATGACGGCTTGAGCATGCTTCGGCACTGGCACTTGAACGTACCAGGTGGAGCCGCGTTTCTTGAGATACGAAGGGGGCACGTTAGGTCACTTGCTGGGTCATCAGCTAGGCCATCGTGCCCACTGAAAGCCTTGATTTCAAGGCCTTCAAGGGGTTGCGACCTCTGGAAGGCCGCGGCATGCCGGAAGTGGGACTCGAACCCACACACTTTTAACGGTGGCGGATTTTGAGTCCGCTGCGTCTACCGATTCCGCCATTCCGGCGCGGCCGCGCAGTATAGCCGACGTCGCGCTCCGGTAGCAGGGGGCCGGCTCAGAGCCCGCCGTAGCGGGCCATGGCGGCGGCAAACACGAAGATCGCCGCGATCAGGATCAGCTCGAAGCGGACGATGCCGCGCAGCTTGCCGACCTCCGCGGCGTCCGGGAGGAACGACGGGTTGGCGGCCAGGGCCTTGCGCCAGCGCAGGAGGCGGACCGTCGGCAGGATCGACAGCAGGCCGACCAGCACGAAGGCGGTCATCTTGGCGTGGAACCAGGGGTTGTGCAGATAGAAGTCGTAGCCCTTGATGCCGAAGGTGATGCGGCAGATGCCAACCACGATCAGCAACATCGCGCAGATGCCGTAGCCCCGGTCGAGGCCGGCCAGTCGCTGCAGGGTCGTGCGGTCGACGCCTCCGCGCAGCAGCACCGATTCGCCGACGAGCATCGCGATCAGGGCATAGACCAGCAGGTGGTGCAGGGAGGCGAGGGCGAAGTCGGTCTGCATCGGGGGAGGCTCCGGCGGAAAGCGCTCACCCTAGGGGGTTTCAACCTGCAATGTAGTGCCAGAGGTCAGGTTGTGGGCGGCCGCGGGCGGGGAGGGGCCCAGGACTTATGCCGCTTCGTCGGTCTGCAGCGTCTTGGCGACGCGCGCGAACCATTCGCCTTCGTTCGGGACGAACATCGAGCACGCTTCCATCGGCGCCTTGTAGATGTGCAGCGAAACGGCGACCGACTCGCGGCTGGCGTTGCGGATGGTGTGGTACTCGTGCGGCGGGATCAGGCTGCCGGCGCTGCCGGGACCGGCGTGCATGCCGCCGGCGGCGCGGAACCGGAAATTCTCACCGTCGCGCTCGAGCAGTTCGTACTGGGTGATCTCCAGTTCGCCGTCCCAGACGCCTTCCACGCACCACAGGCCACAGTGGTCATGCACCGGCGTGCCCTGGCCGGGACCCCAGGTCATGGCGACGACGCTGTAGCCCAGGCGCGGGCTGCGGTAGATCTCGCGGCGCGCGTAGTGGTCGTCGATCGCGTCGTGCACGCACGAAGGCAACTGCACGTCGCGGTCGCGGATCATGCCGCACAGGGTCGTGCGCAGCGCCGCGGTGACGGCGTGCTCATCGCCCGCCACCACGGCAGCATCGATGGCGGCGACCAGCTTGTCGTGGCCGGGGAAATCGAGGTCGGGCAGTGCGTCGGTGATCGTCATGGCGCAATTCTATCGCGCGCCCGGCGCAGCGAATCTTGCGCCGCATCAATCTACGGCGGTACGGGCGCGCTGCGGCGTTCAGCCAAGCCCGTTCAGGAAGTCGGCGACGGCCGGTCCGAAACGCGCGATGTCCACCAGGAACGCGTCATGGCCCTGTGGCGACGGCAGCGGCAGGAACCGCGAGTCGGCGCCGCCGGCGCGCAGGCCTTCGGCGATCTCTTCCTGTTGCTGCAGGGGGAACAGGATGTCGGTGTGGACACCTATCGCCAGCGCCTTCTCCACGCGCAGGCTGGCCAGCCCGGTGCGGGTGTCGGCATCGCCGTTGCCGTGGCGGTCGGGGCAGTACTCGCCCAGATCGAACCAGTCCATCGAGCGGCTGAGGTAGAGGTAGCAGTTGGGGTCGAAACGCCGCACGAAACGGCGGGCGTGGCCTTCCAGGTAGCTTTCGACCTCGAACTCCAGGCCGAACGGCTCGTCGTCGCTGCGATCGGAGTCCAGCCGCACGCGGCCGAAGCGGCCGTCCCACTCCAGCGCGGAGCGGTAGGTGATCACGCCGAGCTTGCGCGCCATGCGCATGCCCGCTTCCGGGTAGCGCTCGTCGTCGTACTGGCCATGGTTCCAGTTCGGGTCCAGGCGGATGGCTTCGCGTTGCAGCGAGCGGATCGCGATGGAGAACGGCAGCGCCTTGGCCGCGCCGGAGATGTTGATGTGGCTGCGCGCCAGGCCAGGATGCAGGTGCAGGAACGCCAGCGCGGTCATGCCGCCCATCGAGTTACCGATGATGCAGGCGAGGTTGTCGATGCCCAGCTCGCGCACGACATGCGCGGCGGCGTGCGCGCCGTCCTCGACCGACAGGTCGGGAAACGCGAGCCGATAGGGCGCGCCGGTGTCGGGGTTGATCGATGCCGGGCCGGTCGAGCCTTTGCAACTGCCCAGCGAATTGACGCAGATGACGAACCAGCGATCGCTGTCGATCGGCTTGCCCGGGCCGAGCATCTGTTCCCACCAGCCCGGTTCGGCGTTGCCTCCGTTGCTGGCCGCGTGGGCATCGGGCGACAGGCCGGTGACGATCAGCACGGCGTTGTCGCGGGCGGCATTGAGCGTGCCCCAGGTTTCGTAGGCGACGCGGGCATGGTTGAGTGCACCGCCACGCTTCATCGGAAACGGCGTGGGCAGGTCGAACCAGCGGGTACCGGGCGGGATGAATTCCGTCATGGGCGAACCTGGTCGATCAGCAGTTCGATCGTGCCCGCATCCTTGCCGGCAGGCTTGGCGACGGCTTCGAAGTCGCCCGCCTGCGGAATCGCGTTGCCGCTGGCCGAGACGCGCGCCAGCACTTCGACGCGATCAAGCTGCGAAAGCTTCATCGTCGGCATCGGGCTGTCGCCGTCGTCGAGCGTGACCTCGACCGGGAACTTCGCCGCCGCCAGCTTTTCCACCGCAACCGGCATCGGCGGGCCGCCGGGCTGGCGCGCGATGACGAACAGGCTCGCGTTGGCCGGCAGTTTCGCCAGCAATGCCGGCGCCAGCGCCACCTTCACCTTGAGGCCGGCGCTGGCGGTCTGCGCCGAAGCGGCGGCAGGCGGCAACGGCGGCAGGCCGGCTTCACCGCGGGCGGCGTTGATCTGCTCGCGCAGGCTCTCGCCGGTGCGTCCGTCGACCAGGGCCAGCAACGGCTCCCAGGTGCGGGCCGCTTCCGCCGGTTGCTTGGCCTGGCGCTGGGCGATGCCGAGGAACCAGCGTGCGCGCTGGTGCATGGGCTGTTGTTGCAGCGCATGTTGCAGCATCGCCACGCCCTCGGCATCGAACTGTCGACCCAGTGCGGCGATCGCGCGCATTTCGGCGGCTTCGGCCAGCAGGTCGGGGTCGTCGGGCATCAGCTTGAGCGCGCGCATCAGCGCGTCGCGTGCCTTCACCGGTTCGCCTTCGGCGACGTGGGCGCGGGCCAGCAGGCGCCAGCCTTCGACCTGGTTGGGGTCGCGCTTGAGCTCGGCCTGCAGCTGGGTGATGGCGTCACCGAGCGTTTCGGGCGCGCGACGCTGCGCCACGTCCAGCGCGGCCGGCGTGCCGATGGCGAAATAGACCAGTCCGGTGGCCAGCGACAGGCCGGCAATCACCGCGAATCCGGCGATCGGTCGCGCCTGCCACAGGGGGCGAAGCACATAGGCCAGCACCAGCACGGCCAGCACGAGGCCGGCAATCACGAAACCGACCATTACCACTCCTGCTCTTCGTTGCCGTCGTTGCCTGTGGGCGGGGTTGGCGCCTGGCGGCGCTTGCGCACCGCGCCGGCCACGACCACGCCGCCGGCCAGCAGCACCAGCGCCGGGCCGAACCACAGCAACCATGTCTTGGATTCAACCTGCGGCCGGTAGAGCACGAACTCGCCGTAGCGGTCGACCAGGAACTGCTTGATCTGGTGGTCGTCCTTGCCCTGTCGCATCAGTTCCAGCACTTCGCGGCGCAGGTCGACGGCGATCTGCGCGTTGGAATCGGCCAGCGACTGGTTCTGGCACATCACGCAGCGCAGTTCGCTGACGAGCGCGTGGAAACGCTGCTCTTCCGTCGCGGACTGGAACTTGAGCGGGGCAGGGTCGGTGGCGGGCTGGGCGAATGCGCTGAAGGAGGAGAGCACCAGCGCGACGCACAGCAGCAGCGCGAGCTTAAAGTTCCCGCCATTGCCGCGAATGACGGCACGCTGCTGATCGCGCGTTCTGCTCATCGCGCGCCCTTTTCGATCTCGGCCAGCTTCGGCAGCAGCTCGTCGCGGATCACCTCATCGGTCAGCGGGCCGACGTACTTCCAGCGCACGATGCCCTTGCCGTCGACCAGGAACGTTTCCGGTGCGCCATAGATGCCCCAGTCAATGGCAACCTTGCCGTCGTAGTCGACCAGGACCATGAAATACGGATTGCCGAACTGCTCCAGCCAGCGCATCGCGTCGGCGTGTTCGTCTTTCCAGTTGAAGCCGATCACGCGCAGGCGCTTGCTTTCGGCGAAGCGCGTCAGCACCGGGTGCTCTTCGCGGCAGGCCGGGCACCAGCTGCCCCAGACATTGAGCAGGTACGGGGAACCGCGCAGTTCTTCCGACGACACGGCGCGGCCGGCTTCGTGCAGCACCGGCAGGCGGAAGGCGGGCGCGGGCTTGCCGATCAGCGGCGACGGCAGCGCCTCGCGGTTCGGGTTGCGGCTGAGCATGACACCTGCAAAGAGCAGTACGCCCAGCGCGGCGACGATCAGCAACGGCACCCAGCGCATCGTGGACCTGCGTGGCTGCGGTGACGGTTCGCTCATCGTGCGGGCTCCGGACTCGGGTGGGCGACGGTTGCAGCGGCGACCGCCGGATTTCCCGCAGCCGGGCGTGCGACGGCCGGATCAGTCGCGGTGCTGGTCCGGCGGAAACGCCTGTCCGTCGCCGTCACCAGGCCGCCGAGCATCATCAGCAGCGCGCCCGCCCAGATCCAGCGGACAAACGGCTTGACGTGCACGCGCACGGCCCAGGCGCCGTCGCCCAGCGGCTCGCCCAGCGCGACATAGAGATCGCGGGTGACGCCGTTGTCGATGGCCGCTTCGGTCATGACCTGGCCGCCGCTGGCGTACGTGCGCTTCTCCGGGTGCATCACGGTCAGCTGGCGCTGGTTCGCGAAGACGGTGACCGTGCCGCGGTCGGCTTCGTAGTTCGGGCCCTGCGAATGGGCGACGCCGTCGAAGCGGAACGCGTAGCGACCCAGCTCCACGGTCTGCCCCGGTGCGACGGCGAGTTCGCGCTGCTGGCTCAGCCCTTCGACCAGCAGGGCGCCGATCAGGAACACGGCGACGCCGAAGTGGGCCAGGGTCATGCCGAGCATCTCGGCGGTGAAGCGCGAGCCGCTGCCCTGGCTGCGCAGGCGCGTGACGACGAAACGGATCGTGCCGAACAGCACCCATGCCGCGCCGAACACGCCGGCAGCCACCTTCCACGGACCCTGCGGTGCGAAGAAGTAGGCGATCACGCCCAGCACCAGCGCCAACGCCGCCCACGGCAGCAGCATCGCCAGCGGCCTGGACACCTGCTCACGCTGCCAGCGCGTGACCGGACCAAACGGCAGCAGCGCCACCAGCGGCGCCATCAGCAGCGTGAACATCAGCGCAAAGTAGGGCGGGCCCACCGAAATCTTGCCCAGTTCCAGCGCATCGGCAAGCAGCGGATACAAGGTGCCGAGCAACACCATCGCGCAGGCGGTGGTCAGCAGCAGGTTGTTGGCCAGCAGCAACGTCTCGCGCGAATTGACCTCGAAGGGTTTGCTGCCGCCGTCTTCGGCCGAGGGCGCGCGCAGTGCATACAGCACCAGCGAGCCGCCGATGACGATGCCGAGGAATATCAGGATGAACAAGCCGCGCGCCGGATCGGCCGCGAACGCGTGCACGCTGGTCACCACGCCCGAACGCACCAGGAAGGTGCCCAGCAGCGACAGCGAGAACGTGGCGATGGCCAGCAGCAGCGTCCAGCCACGGAAGTTGCCGCGCTTCTCGGTCACCGCCTGCGAGTGCAGCAACGCAGCGCCGGCGAGCCACGGCATGAAGCTGGCGTTCTCGACCGGATCCCAGAACCACCAGCCACCCCAGCCAAGCTCGTAATAGGCCCACCACGAACCCAGCGCGATGCCGAAGGTCAGAAAGGCCCAGGCGACATTGGTCCACGGCCGCGTCCAGCGCAGCCAGCGTGCGTCGATGCGGCCGTCGAGCAGGGCCGCGATCGCGAACGCGAACGGCACCGCGAACCCCACGTAGCCCAGATACAGCATGGGCGGGTGGATGATCATGCCCGGGTCCTGCAGCAGCGGGTTGAGGTCGCGGCCTTCGGCGGCGGCAGGCAACAGGCGCTGGAACGGGTTGCTGGTGAAGATCAGGAAGGCGAGGAAGCCGGTGCTGACCAGGCCCATCACGCCGAGCACGCGCGCGATGACCTGCTCGGGCAATGCCTTGGAGAACAGCGCGACCGCGCCGGTCCACAACGCCAGGATCAGTGCCCACAACAGCAGCGAACCCTCGTGCGCGCCCCACACCGCGGTGTAGCGGTACATCAACGGCAGCAGCGAGTTGCTGTTCTCGGCGACGTAGAGCAGCGAGAAGTCCTGGGTGACGAAGGCGTGGCTGAGGATGACGAAGGCGATGGCGATGAGTACCAGCTGCGCGTACGCGGCCGGGCGCGCCACCGCCATCCAGCTGCCGATGCCGCGCTGCGCGCCGGCCAGCGGCAGTGCCGCCTGCAGCAGCGACACCAGCAGGGCGAGGATCAGGGTGATCTGGCCGATTTCAGCGAGCATGGCGTGCCCTCACCCGGCAATGCAGTGTCGTCGTCATTGCGCCGAACCTGCCGCAGGCGGCGGCACGTCGTGCTTCTTGTGCGCCATGCCCATCTTGTCGGCGACTTCCTTGGGCATGTAGGTCTCGTCGTGCTTGGCGAGGATCTGCTCGGCGACGAAGGTGTCGCCGCGCATGCGGCCGGTGGCGACCACGGCCTGCTTCTCGCGGAACAGGTCGGGCAGGATGCCGGTATAGACCACCGGCATCAGCGCGTCCCCATCGCTGACCTTGAAGTGCGCTTCCAGCGAACCGGGTGCGCGCGTGAAGGAATCGGCCGCGACCATGCCGCCAAGACGGAACCGCGCCTGCCCGCCGGCTTCGCCGCGAAGCACTTCGCTGGGCGTGTACAGGTAGGCGATGTTGCGCTGCAGGGCCATGGCCACCAGCGTGGCGGCGAGGCCTGCGGCCACGACCAGCGCGATGACCCAAAGCAGGCGGCGGCGACGTACAGGGTTCATGGATACGCTCTCATCGAACAGGCACTCATCGAATCAGTTCATTGGTCGCGCTGCCCTTGCCAGGGCGCGCGGCTTCGCGTTCGGCACGCAGGCGCGCGCCACGCAGTTCGCGGCGGATCTGCAGGTGCGTGGCGACGAAGTCCCAGCCCAGCACGATCACGAACACCGCGTAGGCGGCAATCACGTAGTTCAGGTAGCTCATCGCGCCTTCCCCCGGGCCAGTTCGGCGACCCAGCCCTTGCCGCTTTCGCGACGCAGGTTGTCGGCGCGGGCGCGCGTGAGCAGCGCACCGACGAACCACAGCTTGGTGCCCACGATCATCCAGATCAGCGGCGCGTACATGCTCGAGTCCATCTTGGACTGGCCGAAGATGCTGATGGTCTGGCCCTGGTGCAGCGAGTTCCACCACACCACCGAGTAGCGGATCACCGGCAGCAGCACCACGCCGACGATCGCCAGCAGGCCGGCGGCGCGCGCAGCGGCGCGGCGGTCGTCGATGGCGTTGTACAGGCCGATCACGCCCAGATACAGGAACAGCAGGATCAGTTCGGTGGTCAGGCGCGGGTCCCAGTCCCACCACGTGCCCCACATCGGCTTGCCCCAGATCGAACCGGTCAACAGCGTGATCAGGGTGAAGGCGGCGCCGATCGGCGCGCAGGCCATCGCCAGGACCTCGCACAGCTTGATCCGCCAGATCAGCGCGATCGCCGCGTAGATGGCCATGAGTCCAAACACGGCCATGCTCATCCAGGCGCTGGGCACGTGGATGTAGAGGATGCGGAAGCTGTCGCCCTGCTGGTAATCGGCCGGCACCTGGAACAGCGCGCCGTACAGGCCCCAGGCCATGACCAGCAGTCCCAGGCCGTAGCCCCAGGGTGCCCAGCGCGCGGCGAAGCGGTCGAAGTAGGGCGGTGAACCGAGTTTGTGGAACCAGCGGACGATCGGATTCATCGTGTTCTCGGCCTGCTTGCGGACCGCGGTCCGGTTGCTGGCGTGGGGGAGCAGTGGTTGCGGCGATGGTTGCGGCAGTGGGTCGCGGCGGACATTAAAGGACGGGGCCGGGGCGCGGCATTTGATCTGGCTCAACAGTCTGGTGACTAGCTGAGCGCAATCCGTATCGCCGCGGCGGCGGCAACCGGTGCCAGTACCAGCGCCACGGCCAGGCCCGCGCCCAGCAACAGCAGCGCGCCGACGGGATTGAGCCCCTGCGCCGCGGCAGCCACGCTGCCGGCGCCGAACACCAGTACGGGCACGTACAGCGGCAGCGCCAGCAACGCGACAAGTATACCGGAGCGCCGCATTCCGACCGTCAGCGCCGCCACCACCGCGCCCAGCAGGCTCAGCAGCGGCGTGCCCAGCGCGAGCGAGGCCAGCAGCACCGGCAACTGCTCGCGTGGCAGGTACAGCAGCTCGGCCAGGAACGGGGTGGCGATCAGCAGCGGCAGCGCGCTGGTGGCCCAGTGCATGAAGGTGCGCACCGCGACCAGCCAGGCCAGCGGCACCGGCGCGAGCATCCACTGTTCCAGCGAGCCGTCCTCGGCATCGCCGCGGAACAGGGTGTCGAGCGATAGCAGCCCGGCCAGCAGCATCGCCAGCCACAGCACCGCGCCGGCGACCTTGGCCAGCGCCAGTTTCTCGCCACCCAGGGCGAGGGCGAACAGCACGATCACGAGCAGGGCGAACAGCGCCGGCTGCAGCGCATCGCCGCGGCGCCGCCAGAGCAGGCGCAGGTCGCGCGCGAGCAGGGCGCGGGCGGCACCGGCGAGGGTGGCGGTCTGGGCGCTCATTGCATGCCTCCCTTGGCCATCACCAGCATCCGCGTGCGCACCGGCGGTGCGGCGTAGGCGCCGTGGGTGGTCACCAGGGCGGCCCCGCCCTCGCGCAGGTGCGCCTGGACCATGCGGTTGACCAGCTCGATGCCGTCCAGGTCCAGGTTGGCGTAGGGTTCGTCGAGCAGCCACAACGGCGCCGGGGACATCCACAGGCGCGCCAGGCTGAGGCGCTTCTTCTGCCCGGCCGAGAGCTGGCGGGCCAGAGTGTCCTGGAAGCCGGCGAGACCGACGATGGCCAGGGCATTGCCCGGCAACTGGGCGCGGCGGCGGCCGTGCAGGCCGCACAGGAAATTGAGGTTCTCCAGCGCGCTCAGGTCCGCCTTCAGCCCGGGCAGATGGCTGAGGTAGGCAATGGCGCGGGCGCGCCGGGCGGTGCCGGCCGGCTGGCCGTCGAGGTCGACTTCACCCTCGTCGGCGCGCAGCAGGCCCGCCAAGACCCGCAGCAAGGTGGTCTTGCCGGCGCCGTTGTCGCCCTGGACCAGCAGTGCCTCGCCGGCGTCGACACTGAAGTCGAGCGGGCCGAACACGGGCTCGTCGTTGCGCGCAAAGCGTAAGCCGCGGGCTGCGAGCAGCGGCGGAGCAGGTCGGTCGGTTGGCGTCATCGGCTGGGAGGCTGCGGCCCGGTGGCCGCGAAGGCGTCAGTTTATGCGAGTCGCCGGGGGACCGGTTTGTCGGCGTCGGGCGGGGGTAGCCGGCGGTCTTCCGCCCGGGATGGGCGGGCTGCGACTGTCAGCCCGGGGACTCAGCCGGTGACCCAGTCGGTATGGTCCACCGGCGCCGCCGAAGCAGGCGCGGGCGGCCTGGGCATCAGCATCCGCAGGCGAACCGGTTCGCCGGGCTGCCAGGCCAGGACCGCGGCCTGGCCGAACTCGAGCGCAAGGCGCAGCAGTTCGGCTTCGTCGATGCCGCCCAGCAGCCAGCCCGGTTCGCGCCAGTGCCCGGTCGGGTCCTGCGCCCAGGCGGGGTGGCGGACTGCGCCGGCGGCATCGAGCTGGTTCACCAATAGCGCGTCGGCGGCTTGGTTGGCCGACTCCGAACGCGGCTGCGAGGCCGGGTTCCAGGCGGTGATGAAGGCGTAGCGCGAGGCGGGCCAGTACGCTTCCAGGTCGCTGGCCGGCAGGCCGACCCGCAGCGGCAGGGCGTCTCCGTCGAGCACCACCACGTACTCCGCGGCAGCGTAGGCGATGGCCAGTTCGACGGCATTGACGATCCGCAGCTCGCGCATGGCGCGCAGTGTGAGTGTGGCCACGCGACAGTGCAATCGCATGGCAGCGCCAAGCCCGCCGGGCCGATGGGGTGATGACCACTCGTCATAACGCCGCCAGGCGCGCATCCTTACACTTGTCCGCCTCGACGGTTTCCCTGTTGTCCAGCCTCTTGCGAGCAAGCCCCCACCGATGACCCTGCAAACCAAGCTGCCGAAGGTCGGCACCACCATCTTTACCGTGATGTCCCAGCTCGCGGTCGAGCACAAGGCCGTGAACCTGGGCCAGGGCTTCCCTGACTTTGCCGTGCCCGAGCGCCTGATCGAGGCCCTGGACCGCGCCATGCGCGACGGCCACAACCAGTACGCGCCGATGACCGGCATCCCGGCCCTGCGCCAGGCCATCGCCGCCAAGACCGAGCGCTGCTACGGCCACCGGCCCGATGCCGATACCGAGGTCACGGTCGCTTCCGGCGCCAGCGAGGCGATCTTCGACGCGATTGCCGCCGTGGTGCGCCCCGGCGACGAAGTGATCGTGCTCGACCCCTGCTACGACTGCTACGAACCGGCGATCGACCTGGCCGGTGGCCGCGCCGTGCACGTGCCGCTGGATCCGGCCACGTTCGCCCCGGACTGGGCCCTGGTGCGCGCGGCGGTGACGGACAAGACGCGGCTGCTGATGATCAACTCGCCGCACAACCCGTCCGGCGCCATGTTCGACGGCGACGATATCGAGCAGCTGACCGCACTGCTGCGCGGCACCGACGTCCTGCTGCTGTCGGACGAGGTATACGAGCACATCGTCTTCGACGGCCGCGTCCACGAGTCGGTGCTGCGCTATCGCGAACTGCGCGAGCGCGCATTCGTCGTATCCAGCTTCGGCAAGACCTACCACTGCACCGGCTGGAAAGTCGGCTACTGCATCGCACCGCCGGCACTGTCGGCCGAGCTGCGCAAGGTGCACCAGTACAACACCTTCTGCACCTTCGCCCCGGCACAGTGGGCCTTCGCCGAAATGATCGAGGCCGAGCCGGAACACTACGAGCAGCTCGGCGCGTTCTACCAGGCCAAGCGCGACCGCTTCCGCGAGCAGCTGTTGACCACTCGCCTGAAGCCGTTGCCGGTGCCGGGTGGCTATTTCCAGCTGGTCGACTACTCGGCGGTGAGCGACCTGGACGATGCCGCGTTCTGCCGCTGGCTCACCACCGGGAAGGGCGTTGCCGCGATTCCGCTGTCGCCGTTCTACGAAACGCCGCCGCAGGGCCAGCGGCTTGCCCGCCTGTGCTTCGCCAAGAACGAGGCGACCCTGGACGCGGCAATCGAAAGGCTGCAGAAGCTATGAGCCAGGCACCGACGAACGACCTGCGGGTATCGCTGGTCCAGGGCGAAACCCGCTGGCACGACCCGGCCGGCAACCGTGACTATTACGGCCGCCTGATCGCACCACTGCACGGCACCACCGACCTGGTGATCCTTCCCGAAACCTTCACCAGCGGATTCTCCAACGATGCCATCGGCAATGCCGAAGGCATGGACGGCCCGACCGTGGCGTGGATCGGCGCACAGGCGCGCAAGCTCGACGCTGCAGTGATGGGCAGCGTGCAACTGCGCACGGACGAGGGCGTGTTCAACCGCCTGCTGTTCGCCACGCCCGACGGCGCACTGAGCACCTACGACAAGCGCCATCTGTTCCGTTATGCGCGCGAGCACGAGCGCTACGCCGCCGGCCGCGACCGGCTGGTGCTGGAGTGGAAGGGTTGGCGTATCTGCCCGCTGGTCTGCTACGACCTGCGCTTCCCGGTGTTCTCGCGCAACCGTTTCGATGTGGAGCGCCCTGGCCAGCTCGACTACGACCTGCTGACCTACGTCGCCAACTGGCCGTCGGCGCGCAGCTATCCGTGGAAGACGCTACTGCGGGCTCGCGCGATCGAGAACCTCAGCTATGTCGCCGCGGTCAACCGCGTCGGCACCGATGGCAACGGCCTGCACTACGCCGGCGACAGCGCGGTGATCGATTTCCTCGGCCATCCGCTCAGCGAATGCACCGACGAGGAAGTGGTGGTCACCACAACCTTGCTTGCCGCGGAACTTGCCGCGCACCGCGAGCGCTTCCCGGCCATGCTCGACGGCGATTCGTTCGAGCTGAGATGAACGGCTTGAGATGAACCGTCGCCGGCACGCGGAATCGCGCGCCGGCGAATGGCAATGCGTCGCGGCGTCGCGCGGTTTTTCGTGAACCGAGCTGATACGAAGGACCGCAGCGCAATATTGACATCGCTGAACTGTGCACACGTTCGCGATCGACGGCGCTCCATCGCGTGTTCAGGCAACGCCTCATTAACGTTGGCTATGACATTGATACAGCTCCACCATCAACGCTGACTAGCCACCACCGCGCGCCCCGCGCACAGAAAATCAAGAATCGTTCCATTCGGGCTGCAGCGACTTCCCCCGGTCCTGCACGCATTTCCCGTGCGCATGCATCGCGCATGGATATTGAAGGAGACATGTCATGGTTACCCGCACCTTCCGCAATGCCGGCCTCGTCGTCGCCCTGAGCGCCGCCACCCTGGCCGGTTGCTCCAGCTACATCAAGCGCGACGAGTTCGACAGCACTGTTGCCGACCTTCGCGCCACCGACCAGAAGCTGCAGTCGCAGATCGACTCGCTCTCGCAGAAGCACGATGCACTGGTCACCCAGCTCGCGGGACGCGTGCGTGTGGAAACCGGAGCGCACTTCGCCACTGGCGACGCCTCGCTCAATGAAGAAGACAAGCCGTTTCTCGACGACTTCGCCCGCGTGATCAAGGACAACCATTCCGACGCGCTGATCACCATCGAAGGCTTCACTGACCCGGCCGGTTCGGCGGTTGCGAACCGTCGCCTCGGCCTGCAGCGTGCGCAGGCGGTGCGTGACTACCTGGTCAGCTCCGGCCTGGGCGCCCAGCAGGTCCGCGCAGTCAGCTACGGCGAAGACCAGAACCGCCAGGTCCGCGCAGGCGCCATCGGCGATGCCGGCCGCGACAACCGCCGTGTCTCGCTGGTTGTCGACTACGCCGGCGTAGCGATGCAGAACACCGCTCCCCCGGCCGGCTGAGTCGCATCACCGCCCTCTCCCGGGAACGGGAGGGGGCGGCAGGGATTACACTGCGCCTGCCGCGCACGAGTGCGCGGTCTTCAGCTTCGACAAGGACGCCGGCGCGACGCGCCCGCTGCCACCGGACCAGCCGTGCCGGCTCCGCCATCAGGGAGCCCAGGCCATGTCATCGCCACGACTAGAACAGTTCCTGCATTCCAATCGCGTCCCGTACGACACGATGACGCACCCGCACGCATTCACTGCCCAGGCCACCGCGGCCAGCGCCCACATCGACCAGCGCGAAATGGCCAAGACGGTCATGGTCCGGCTCGACGGCAAGCTGGCGATGGCGGTGATTCCATCGAGCGAATGGCTCGACCTTGCCAGCCTGCGACAGGTAAGCGGCGCGCGTGAAGTCGCCCTCGCCAGCGAATCCGATTTCAAGGACCGCTTCCCCGAATGCGAGGTCGGCGCCATGCCGCCGTTCGGCAACCTCTATGGCATGGAGGTGTACGCCGCCGACACGCTTCCCGAGGACGCGCGTATCGCCTTCAACGCCGGCAATCACCGTGAGGTGATGCGGATGGGCTGGCAGGATTTCGAGCGGCTGGTGCACCCGCGGGTGGTTCACCTCACCCGGCACTAGTTGCGATCACTGCCGGTCGGCAGTCACGCATGCCCGCGTGATGCCGATTCTCACAGGCGCTTGGCTAAGCTCCGGCGCATGAACAGCGCCCCATGGAACAGCCAGATGCGCGCGTACTGGAATCGGCTCCCGGCGGGCGCGCGCCCGTGGATCAGGCGCATCGGCCTTGGCCTGCTGATCGTGTACGCCGCCTACGTACTGCTCGGCAACGTGTTCCTCAACACGCCGTTGGGGCCGTGGGTCGCCAATCGCAAACCGGAAAAGTTCGAGATCCATTGGGGGCCTGGCCTGACCCTGTGGCCGGGCAGGGTGACGGTGTGGGACGTCGCCATGAAAGGCCAGGTCGCGCGGACGAAGTGGGCCGTGCAGGCCGGCAAGGCGAAAGGCAGCGTGGACATCCTGCCGCTGCTGCACAAAGAGGTCCGCGTACCGGACGTCGAGGCGTTCGACGTCAGTGGTGGCGCCGACCTGCTCCAGGTGCGCAAGCCGCCGCCGCAACCGCGGCCCGGCGGCTGGGTGCTGCGCTTCGATCGCATCCACACCCGCTCGATCAAGTCCGGGCACTTCGCCGGCCTTGAGCTGCAGGGGCCGGGCAGCGCCGAAGTGGGCTTCTACAAGCAGCTGCGCGGCGGTGCGCTCGAGCTGATGCCATCGACCGCGCATTTCGACAAGGCGCGGCTGTCCTACAAGGGCGACACGATGCTGCACGATGCCCGCATCGACGCGAAGTTCGCGATCGCCCGGCATACGCGGGCGCAGGCGCCAGGCATTCGCAAACTGCTGATGACCGATGCCGAGCTCAACCTCGATGGCCTCACCGCGGCCCTGAAGACCGTCACAGACCCCAACGGAAAGACCACGGTCTCCACCGTGCCCGGGCAGGGGCGTGCGCATGCGAAGCTGGCGTTCGCGCGCGGTTCGCTCAAGCCCGGCAGCGAGCTTCGCTGGCACATGCCGGTCACCGGCACCGATATCGCCGGCCGGCCTCGCGAAAGCGCGATGGATTTCCTCATCGACGTCGATCGCGACATCGTGGTCAAGGCCAACGTACCGGCGCACGAGGGCAAGGCGCTGTATCTCGACGCCGATCTTCGCCTTCGCGGCACGCAGGTTCCCTTCCAGGACTTCAAGGCGGCGCTGCCACGCGCATCCGGCCATGTGGTGGGGCGCTGGGAATTCTCCTCGCTGCGCTGGCTGGGCAGCATGTTCAACGCACCGTGGCTGGTGCTGGACGGTTCCGGCGCGGTCGACGCCGACGTGCAGGTGGTCGAGGGCAAGGTTGCCGCAGGCAGCCGCATCGGCATCCCGGAAGTCGATGCCGTCGCGCACGTCATGGGCAGCCGCATCCAGGGCCGCGCGCGGGCCGACGGCCGACTTGATGCGGGCGACGGCGACGAGCTGCTGCCGCAGCTGGCGCTGGTCATGGAACACTTCAACATGGCAGCCGAAGACGCGCCCGACCGCCCCTACGTGGAAGGGCAGAACCTGCGCCTGGACCTGCAGACCGTTTCGGGGCTGGAGCGCGACAAGCTGAAGCAGCCCGGTGCGATGAAGGAAGTGCGCGATGCACTGCGGGCGCACCTGGTGTTCGTTGACGCGCGCGTTCCCGACCTGCGCACCTACAACCGCTACCTGCCCGTGGAGCACATGCGCTTCGATGGCGGCGCCGGTACGGTCAGCGGCGACCTGACACTCGACGGAGCCGGTGCGGTCGGCACCGGCGTGGTGCGGGTCAAGGGCAGCGGCACGCAACTGCACTTCGCCGGCATCGCCCTGCGCGGCAACGTCGACGTCAACACGCAACTGCGTCGCGCCGACCTGAGCGGCCACAACTTCAACATCGACGGCACGCGTGTGGCGTTGAACAACATGAGCTTCACCGAGCCCGGTGGCGAGTCGCGCAGCGGCTGGTGGGCGCGGATCGACCTGCAGCGGGCGCGCATGGACTGGGACAAACCGGCCACGGTCAGCGGCCGCGCCAACGTCGCCATGAAGGATGTCGGGTTCCTGCTGGCGCTGTTCTCGCGCAAGCGCGACTACCCGAAGTGGGTCTTCAAGATGATCGATTCCGGCCAGGCCCAGGTCAGCGCCAACGTGCAGTGGAAGGACGACGTGCTGGTGCTCGACCGGGTCGAAGCGAGCAACCAGCGCTACGAACTCAAGGCCCGGCTGCGCCTGAAGGGCAAGAGCCGTGTCGGCAGCCTCTATGCGAACTGGGGTGTGCTCAGCTGCGCGGTGGCGGTCAACAACGGTCAGCGCGATTTCCACATGATCAAGGCCAAGCAGTGGTACGAATCGCAGCCGAACCTGCTGCGCTGAGATCGCCGTCGCAGCGATTCCGTTTCCTTAACGCGCGGTGGAGTTAACTCGTACCACGGCGGGCGCCTGGCACGCCCTGCGGCGCACTCATGAACGTGCACTTCCGGATGTGGATGATTGCCTGCGCAGTACTGCTGGCGGCGCTGGCGGTGCATGCGCAGCCGGCACCGACGCCATCGGCAGGCGTGCTGCTGCTCGACATCAAGGGCGGTATAGGCCCGGCCACCCGCGACTACCTTCGCAGCGGGCTCAAGCGCGCCAGCGACGACGGTGCCCGCGCCGTGGTGCTGCGGATCGACACCCCAGGTGGGCTCGATGCGGCCACGCGCGACATCAACCAGGCGATCCTTGCATCGCCGGTGCCCGTGATCGCCTGGGTCGCACCGGAAGGCGCGCGCGCGGCGAGTGCCGGCACCTACATCCTCTATGCCTGCCATCTGGCAGCCATGGCGCCGGCGACGTCGCTCGGTGCGGCCACGCCGGTGTCGATGGGTGGAGGCGGACCCGCAGGCGCGCCGGAGAAGGAGCCGGACGAGGCGGCCGACCCGCGCAACCAGCCGCCAGGCGCACCCACGGCCACGCCGTCGCCACGGCGCGAGCCGCGCGACGCGATGTCGCGAAAGGTGATCAATGATGCCGCCGGCTACCTGCGCAGTCTTGCCGAACTGCGCGGACGCAACGGCGAGTTCGCCGAAGCCGCCGTGCGCGACGCCGCGACGCTGACGGCATCGCAGGCGCTGTCGCAGGGCGTGATCGAGATCGTTGCCGGCAACGTCGACGAGTTGCTGCGGCAGGCCCACGGTCGCAGGGTCCGGCTGGCGCAGCGCGAAGTGATGCTTGACCTTGCCGGGCAGCCGGTGACGGTGGTGACCCCGGACTGGCGCGCACGCTTGCTGGCGGTGCTGACCGAACCGACGGTGGCGTATGTGCTGCTGTTGATCGGTCTGTACGGGCTGGTGTTCGAGGGCTACAGCCCCGGCGCGATCCTGCCCGGCATGGTCGGTGCGATCTGCCTGCTGCTGGCCGCCTACGGGCTGCAGGTTCTGCCGGTCAATTACGCCGGGGTTGCATTGATCGTGCTCGGGGTTGCGCTGATCGCCATCGAGTTCGCGGTGCCCAGCCTGGGTGCGGCCGGCGTCGGTGGCGTGGTCGCGCTGGTGGCCGGCTCGCTGATCCTGTTCGACACACAGGTGCCCGGATTCGGCGTACCCGGCGGGCTCATTGCCGGGATAGCGATCGCCAGCGCGCTGGGGTTCATGGGCATGGTGTGGCTGGCCGCGCGTGCGCGACGACGGCCGGTGGTCAGCGGCCGCGAAGAAATGATCGGCCACCTGGCGGTAGCCATGCGTGACTTCGACGGACGCGGGCAAGTGCGCATCCGTGGCGAACAGTGGCAGGCGCGGTCGGCCGTGCCGGTGCGGGGCGGCCAGGCGGTGCGCGTGCTGGCGCTGGACGGACTGGTGCTGCAGGTCGCACCCGAGAACGACACACCTGCGTCTGACTGAAGGAGAGCTTGCATGTACATGGCCATGTACTTCCCGGTGGTCGTGCTGCTGGCGGTGATCCTGATCACCGCGGTCAAGGTGCTGCGTGAATACGAGCGCGGCGTCGTGTTCCAGCTCGGCCGCTTCTGGAAGGTCAAGGGACCCGGGTTGATCCTGCTGATACCGATCGTGCAACAGATGGTGCGCGTGGACCTGCGCACCGTGGTGATGGACGTGCCGCCACAGGACGTGATCTCGCGCGACAATGTCTCGGTGCAGGTCAACGCGGTGGTGTACTTCCGAGTGGTCGACCCGCAGAAGGCGATCATCAACGTCGAGCATTTCTACGAAGCCACCAGCCAGCTTGCGCAGACAACGTTGCGCTCGGTGCTGGGGCAGCATGAGCTCGACGAGATGCTGGCCGAGCGGGAGAAGCTCAACGACGACATCCGCAACATCCTCGACAGCCAGACCGATGCGTGGGGCATCAAGGTCGCCAATGTCGAGATCAAGCGGGTCGACCTCAACGAGACCATGGTCCGCGCGATCGCGCGCCAGGCCGAAGCCGAGCGCGTGCGTCGGGCGAAGGTGATCCATGCCGAAGGCGAGGCGCAGGCCGCCGCGATGCTGGTCGAAGCGGGGCGGCTGCTGGGCGGCGATCCGCGCGCGATCCAGTTGCGCTACCTGCAGACGTTGACCGAGATCGCCGGCGAGAAGAGCTCGACGATTGTTTTCCCGCTGCCCATGGATCTGCTGCAACAGTTGATGGACAAGGGCGGGCAAGGGCGGGCGTAGGCAGCCTTGCTCGTCAGGAAAAACAAAGGGCGCCGAAGCGCCCTTTGTCATTTCACTCGTTCAGTGCCGATTGCCGTCAAGCGCCGCCGCGCGGACCGCGACCGCCACCCGGGCGTCCGCCACCGCGCGGACCGCCAGGACGCGGGCCGCCGGCCGGACGGCCTGCGCCGCCGGGACGACCGCCGGGACCACCCGGACCGCCGCCACCCGGGCGACCACCGCCACCGGGGCGACCGCCAGCCGGACGCGGGGCGCGCGGCTTGTCGCCGTACGGATTGAAGCTGCCCGGATTGGCGTGGTCGGACGGGAAGCTCGGGGCGTTGCCCGGATGCCCGTACGGACGCGAGCTGCGCTGACCCTGGCCTTGACCCTGGCCGCCGCCACCGCCGCCTTCGCGACGCGGGCCGCGCTCGCCGAAGCCGCCGCGGCCTTCGCCGCCGAAGCCACCGGAACGCTCGCCGCCGTAGCCGCCTGCACCGCCACCCGGACGGCCACCGCCACCGGGACGGCCACCGCCGCCGCCGGGGCGACCGCCCTGCGGGCGACCCTGGCCGGGACCCTTGCCGCGACCGTCGGGATTGCGATGTCCACTCGGACCGGTGCTGACACCGTCCGGCACGTACCAGGTGCGGAACGCGGCCGGATTGCCATCGGGCAACGGCTTGGGACCCTTTTCCTTGCGCTGCTTGAACGGCTTCTGCGACTGGTTCGCTGCGGCTTCGCCGCTGACCGTCAGGCCGCCGTGCTTGCGCGGACCGCCGCGGCCACGACCGCCGCGATCCTCGCGGACGTGGTCGAAGCGACGCAGCTCGCGGCCTTCATCGGCGGTGTTGTGGCCGCCGACATAGCCATTGGAACGGGCGCGACCGGTGAGGTCGATGGTGGCCTTGGTCGCCTTGCGCTGGCCGATGACCGGCTGCAGCGTCAGCGACGACGGCGCGCCGTCCTCGAGGCCGAGCTTGCCGCGCAGCGCTTCGACCGCATCCGACGCGAGTTCGCGCGACTGGCCACGCAGCAGCTCGCGCGGCAGCGCGACGTCGCCGTAGCGCACGCGCTTGAGGCGGCTGACCTGGCAACCCTGCGATTCCCACAGGCGGCGCACTTCGCGGTTGCGGCCTTCCTTGACCACGACGCGGAACCAGTCGTGCGAATCGGTGCCGCCGATGCGTTCGATCTCGTCGAACTTGGCCGGACCGTCTTCCAGTGCGACGCCACGGGCGAGGCGGTCGACGATGTTGTCGGGAACCACGTCCTGGCCTTCCGGCGCGCGCACGCGGCAGACGTACTCGCGTTCGACTTCGAACGACGGGTGCATCAGCGCGTTGGCGAGTTCACCGTCGGTGCTCAGCAGAAGCAGGCCGGTGGTGTTGATGTCGAGGCGGCCGATCGCGATCCAGCGCGCGCCCTTGAGGGCGGGCAGGGCCTCGAAAATGGTCGGACGACCTTCGGGGTCTTCACGCGTGGTGACTTCGCCTTCGGGCTTGTTGTACATCAGCACGCGCGAGGGATCGGTCAGCGCGCTGGCGACGAACTGGCGTCCGTCGAGCTCGATCTTGTCGCCGCTCTTGACGCTCATCCCGACCTGCGCGGTCTCACCGTTGACCTTCACCAGGCCGTCGGCGATGCGCTGTTCCAGCGCCCGGCGCGAGCCCAGGCCGGCCTGGGCCAGGACCTTGTGCAGGCGCTCTTCCAGCCGCGGCGCTTCGCCGGTGGTGTCGGTGATGCGCTTGAGGGTGAGCTTGCGGCTCTTTTCTT
The DNA here is from genome assembly GCF_052113485.1 of Lysobacter sp. TAF61. Lineage (NCBI taxonomy): Bacteria > Pseudomonadati > Pseudomonadota > Gammaproteobacteria > Lysobacterales > Lysobacteraceae > Lysobacter > Lysobacter sp. TAF61. Next base: position 321,630 of record NZ_JBFRDH010000001.1, on the reverse strand, counting down.
CAGTCATGTCTGTATTGCTCCGACTCGGCCATCTCGGCCTCGTCTGTGTCTTCCGGAACGGTCGTCGTCTCGACGGCGTGTATGTCTTGCTCGGGATCGTTCACGTCCGCCGCGCGCATTCCCGGCGCGGCATCGGGGGTGCCCATGGGGGCGGTGTCTTGTTCGTTGGAATCTTCGAGGTCGGCGACTTCACTGCCGACTTCGGTTGTTTCGATGGCGGCGTCACCGGGCTCTTCAGCCAGATCGTCGTCGCCGTGTGCTGCGTCCATGTCGAGGTCGGAGTTGGAGGCCTCGTCCGCGCCGATGTCATCGCCGACGTGGTCGTCGACGTGATCGGCAATCCCGCCGGCCGCGATCGCCGGCGGCGCGCCATCGAACTGCAGCTGCGGTTCCAGCTCGCCGATGTCCTTGAGTTCCGACAGCGGCGGCAACTCGTCCAGTCGCTTGAGGCCGAAATAGTCGAGGAAGCCACGCGTGGTACCGAACAGTGCCGGCTTGCCGGGCACGTCGCGGTGGCCAACCACGCGGATCCACTCGCGCTCTTCCAGAGCCTTGATGATGTTGCTGTTGACCGCCACGCCGCGGACCTGCTCGATCTCGCCGCGCGTGATCGGCTGGCGGTAGGCGATCAGCGCCAGGGTCTCGAGGGTGGCGCGGGTGTAGCGGGTCTGGCGTTCGGTCCACAAGCGGGCCACCCAGGGGTGGACGTCGGCCTTGACCTGGAAGCGGAAGCCGGAGGCGACCTCGACCAGTTCCACGCCGCGATTCTCGTCGCCCGCGCGCAGCGCTTCGAGCGCCTGTTCGACGCTGTCGGCCGGCGCCGGCTGGTCCTCGGGGAACAGCGCCTGCAACTGGGCCAGCGTGACCGGCTGGTTGGAGGCCAGCAGGGCGGCTTCCACGATTCGGATGACTAGCTGTTGATCCATGCGGAGTAATTGCTCTGTGGGGCCCTTGTTACCCGTCATTCCCGCGAAGGCGGGAACCCAGTGTCTTTGCTTGCCACCGCTCGAAGGCGCTGGGTCCCCGCCTTCGCGGGGATGACGATCAAAACCTCAAACCCGGACGTCAATCGTCGTTCGCAGCCGGTTCGTCGAACTCGCTGCTCAACTCGATCTCTTCCCCGTCCTTCAGCAGCGCCAGCGACTTGACGTAGATCGGTGCGAACGGCGCGTCCTGCACGATCTCGACCAGTTGCTCCTTGGCCAGCGTCAGCAGGCCCAGGAAGGTCACCACCACGCCGAGCTTTCCTTCCTCGGCGGTGAACAGCGACTCGAAGCGGTAGAAGCTGCCGTCCTTGAGTCGTTCCAGCAGTTCGCCCATGCGCTGGCGGACACTGAGTGCATCGCGCCTGATCGCGTGCTGGGTGAACAGCTCGGCGCGCTTGAACACGTCGTGCAGCGCCAGCAGCATCTCCTTGAGCTCCACCGGCGGCGGCAGGCGGACCGAGGCGCGGTCGGGCACGAAGGCCTGCACCGGCGCCGTGTCGCGATCCTGACGGGGCAGGGAGTCGATGTCTTCGGCGGCCTTCTTGAAGCGTTCGTACTCCTGCAGCCTGCGCACCAGGTCGGCGCGCGGGTCGTCCTCCTCGCCTTCCTCGGCGACCGCGCGCGGCAGCAGCATGCGCGACTTGATCTCGGCCAGCATCGCGGCCATGACCAGGTAATCGGCGGCCAGCTCGAAGCGCATCTCGTGCATGGCCTGGATGTAGGCGACGTACTGGCGGGTGATGTCCGCCACGGGTATGTCGAGGATGTCCAGGTTCTGCCGGCGGATCAGGTACAGCAGCAGGTCGAGCGGTCCTTCGAACGCGTCCAGGATGATCTCCAGGGCGTCCGGCGGGATGTACAGGTCCTGCGGGATCTGCAGCACCGGCTGGCCATGCACCACCGCCAGCGGCATTTCCTGCTGCTGCGGGTGCGTGGGAGCCTGGGACTGGGCGACCACGATCTGCGGGTCGCTCGCGTCGGCTGCGCGTTCTTCGGTCATTCGGAACCGGCCCCTCCGGGCCGTGGGCACTGCTATCGCTTCGGTGCTGGCGGCCTGATGAGGCCACCAATGGGTGCAACGGACTGCTTGAAGTCGGTGCTGAGCCCGAACGGCTACGACCTGCGCACCAAGCGGGGGCGTGGCGGCGAAAGACGTTTAGGGTACGGGCGCAGGCCGTTGGGGGCAGCGGCGCACCACTGTGGGTGCGAGCGTGGCGACGGTGTGGGGAGCCAGTCGCGACGGCCGCTGCATCCGGCCTTGGGCTGTGGAAGCTAGGGTACGGCCTCGCTTTGGCCGTGTCCAGCGGCCCGGAGGCCGGCAGTGGCTACAATTCATGCAGACCAGATCAGGACGGCCGACCCATGTGGTACGTGATTGAAGGATATGACGGTTCCGAAGTGCTCGCCCAGCGCCTGCAGGCCCGGCCGGAGCATCTGGCGCGGCTGACCGCGCTGCGTGACCAGGGCCGGCTGCTGCTGGCCGGGCCATGCCCGGCCATCGACGCCGAGGACCCGGGTCCGGCCGGATTCAGCGGCAGCGTCGTCATCGCCGAGTTCGAATCGCTGGTGGCCGCCCGCGCCTGGGCCGATGCCGACCCCTATGTCGCCGCCGGCGTCTATCAGCGGGTCGAGGTGCGACCGTTCCGCAAGGTGCTGCCGTGACCATCGCCGCGCTGCCCCGCGAGCAGCGGGTCGCGGCCATCCGCGCCGCCCTGGAGGCGGCGCTGTCGCCCCTGTCGCTGGAGGTCGCCGACGACAGCCATCGCCATGCCGGCCACGTCGGGGCAGCCGACGGCCGCGGACATTTCAGTGTCGACATCGTCAGCCAGGCCTTCGCCGGGTTGAGCCCGATCGCCCGCCACCGGGCGGTGTACGCGGCAATGGGCGGCCTGATGGAGACCGACATCCACGCCCTGGCGATCCGCGCCAGGACGCCGGAAGAGGCGGCCTGACCCGTCCTGGCACGCGTTGGTGCATGCCGCGGCGCAGCATTTTATCGAGCACGCAAAGCCTTCTGGGACGGTCTTCTTAGGCAATGTCACAGGTTGCATAACAATCGCTTTACACTTGCGCTTGTAAACGTTTACAGTCGGCCCCGCATCAATCGCGGAGCCATGAATCTTGGCGAGCGTAACCATCAAAGATGTCGCACGCGTGGCCCAGGTATCGGTGGCCACCGTGTCCCGGGCGCTCAACGGCCACGGCAACGTCGCCGAGGAGGTTCGCAACCGGGTACTGGCCGCGGCCAACGAGCTGCGCTACACGCCGCATGCCGCCGCCCGCAGCCTCAGCAGCCGCCGCACCCAGACCTTGGGCGTGGTCCTGCCGGACCTGCACGGCGAATTCTTCTCGGAGCTGATGCGCGGCATCGACCAGGTGGCGCGCGCGGCGCGGCTGCACCTGCTGGTGTCGAGCTACCACGGCAATCCGGACGAGCAGGGCGCCGCCCTGCGCGCCATGCGCGGCCGGGTCGACGGCCTGCTGGTGATGTCGCCCTACGTCGCCGCGCCGACGATCCTGAGTGAACACCTGGAACCGTCACTGCCGGCGGTGCTGATCAACAGCCAGGCCGGCCTCGACGGAACGGCGGTGATCGGCGTCGACAACCACGGCGGCGCGTTGGCGATGGTTCGCCACCTGGCCGACCGCGGCCATCGACGCATCGCCTTCATCGCCGGCCCGCAGGACAACTTCGACGCGCACGAGCGATTGCGCGGCTACCGTGATGCGCTGGCGCGACTGCTGCCCGATGCGCAGCCGTGGGTGCTGCAGGGCGGATTCGACGAGGCGTCCGGGCACCGTGCCGGTCGCGAACTGCTGGCCGCCGCGCAACGCCCCGATGCGGTCTTCGCCGCCAACGACATGATGGCGTTGGGCTGCCTGTTCGCGTTCGCCCAGGCCGGCGTTCGCGTGCCGCAGGACATCGCCCTGGCCGGCTTCGACGACATTCCGCTTGCACGCTACGTGCACCCGACCCTGACCACGATGCGGGTCAACATCGCTGAACTGGGCGCGCGCGCCGCACGTGAACTGATGGCGCGCGTGGCCGGCGAGACGGTTGCCGATTCGACGCCGGTGGCGTTGCCTACGGAACTGATCGTGCGGGAGTCGAGCCTGGCCAACATCTGACTCACGGCCTGCAACGAATTCACGCAAAGCAACGATTCCATGCTTTTTGAGAGGGAAAGCATATGAAGCTTGAAGCGAACGTTCGCCGTGTACCGATGCCGCGCCTGCTGGCCTGTGCGCTCGCCAGTTGCCTGGCCGTGTCGGCGCCTGCAGCCCTGGCGCAGAGCACCGCCGCCACCGTCCGCGGTCAGGTCACGGTGGATTCCGCGCCTGCTGGCCAAGCCGAAGTCACCGCCACCAACACCGCCACCGGTCTGACGCGCAAGGTCCAGGCCAGCAACGGCAGCTACAACATCGGTGGCCTGCCGCCCGGCACGTACCGCATCGATGCGGTCGCCAACGGGCAGACGGTGTCGCGCACGATCGTGGTCCAGGTGGGGCAGGTGGCCACGCTGAACCTCGCCGCCGGCGGCGTCGCGGAGACGGCCACGGGTGGGCCCGCAACGACCGTCGACACCGTCACCGTGACGGCATCGGCCATGGTCGAGACCAAGACACCCGAAGTCGCGACCTACGTTTCGCAGGTGCAGATCGAATCGTTGCCGCAGGCCTCGCGCAACTTCCTTGCCTTCGCCGACATCGTGCCGGGCATGATCTTCGACCGCCGCGGCAACGGCACGACCCAGCTGCGCAGCGGCGCGCAAAGTTCCAATGGCATCAACGTGTTCATCGACGGCGTCGGCCAGAAGAACTACGTGCTCAAGGGCGGCATCGGCGGCCAGGACCAGAGCAAGGGCAACCCGTTCCCGCAGCTGGCGATCGGCGAGTACAAGGTCATCACGTCCAACTACAAGGCCGAGTACGACCAGATCAGCAGTGCCGCGGTGACTGCGGTGACCAAGTCGGGCACCAACGACTTCCACGGCAACTTCTTCTGGGACCGGGCCAATATCCCCGAATGGCGCGAACAGACGCCGGCCGAGGAGCGCGCCGGCACCGGCAAGAGCCCGTCGGGTGAGGACCAGTACGGCGCGGCCTTCGGAGGTCCGATCATCCGCGACCGCCTGTTCTTCTTCGTGACCTACGAAGGCAAGGAGTTCGAGACACCCGACACCATCGCGCCCGGCTCGCTCGACCCCGGATTCACCCTGACGCCGGAACTGCTGGCGCTGACCGGTCCGACGTCCGAGCCGTTCAACGAGGACCTGTGGTTCGGAAAGCTGACCTGGCAGGTCAACGACAACAACCTGGTCGAGCTCAGCGCAAAGGACCGCAAGGAGTCGGAGATCACCGACCTGGGTGGCCTCAACACCAACAGCTACGGCAAGACCAACAACAACGACAGCACCCGCATCGACCTGCGTTACCAGTGGAGCAATGCCGACTGGCTCAACGACATGCACATCACGCATGAGGAGGAGGAGTTCAATCCGCGCGCGATCGTGCTGGCGCCGGGCTACATCATCCAGAACTCGCAGCGCGGCACCGTGCTCAACGTCGGCGGTGGCCAGGATTTCCAGGACAAGGGCCAGGACGGCTGGGGCTTCCAGGATGACCTGACCTATACCGGCCTGGACGGGCACACCTTCAAGGCGGGCTTCAAGTACAAGTCGGTCGACATCAATTCGTTCGAGCAGCAGCCGATCAACGCGCAGTACTCGATCAACTATCCGGCCAACGTCTTCTTCCTGGGCAACTCGTCGCTGGCAACCTTCCAGCCCTACCAGGTGCGCTTCGGCGCGCCGTTGCCGGGCGTCGGCGACCGCGACATCACTTCAAGCAACAAGCAGTACGGCATCTATTTCCAGGACGACTGGGAGATCAACGACAAGCTGATCATCAACCTCGGCCTGCGCTACGACTACGAGAAGACGCCAAGCTACGAGGATTACGTGACGCCACCGGAGCTGGTCACGGCGCTGCGTGGCTGGAGCAACATCCATCAACCGGGCGTGGGCTACGACATCGAGGACTACATCAGCACCGGCAACAACCGCGATGCGTTCAAGGATGCCTGGCAGCCCCGCGTTGGCTTCTCCTATGACCTGTTTGCCGACCAGCGCCACGTGATCTTCGGCGGCGCCGGGCGCGCTTACGACCGCAACCTGTTCGACTACCTCGCGCTGGAGCAGTCCAAGAGCACGTTCCCGTCCTACACGCTGCTGTTCAACACCCCGGGCAACGCTTGTACGGTCGACAACGTCAACTGCTTCAACTGGGATCCCCGCTTCCTCAACCAGCAGGAGTTGTACGCCCTGGTTGCCGCCGACCCCGACCGGGGCGCGGAGGTGAACATGATCAACAACGACCTCAAGGTCCCGTATTCCGATCAGTTCAGCCTCGGCATGCGCAACACGCTGACCTTCGGCAACGTCGACTGGAATACCTCGGCGACCATCGTCCACATCGAAAGCCACGACGGCATCATCTTCACGCTGGGCAACCGCTACGACGACGGCACGTTCTACGGGCCCGGCCGGACCTTCGGCGGAGCGCCCTTCGGCGAGCCGATCCCGGGATTCGGCACGCTGATCAAGGCCGACAATGGCGTGGAGACGGACCTCAACCAGTTGCTGCTATGGGCCGAGAAGCCCCTCACCCACGAGTCGCCGTGGGGCGTCACGCTGGCCTACACCTATTCCGATGGCGAGGAGAACCGCGCCAACGCCGCCAACACCGACGAGCATTACGTCTTCGACTACGAGAGCCTGCGTGACCACCCGTGGGTCGCGTCGGTTGGCGTGCCCAAGCACCGTTTCGTCGGTACCGGCATCTACCAGCGCTGGGGATTCACGTTCTCCACCAAGATCACCTACAGCAGCTCGGTGGCCAAGGACACGCTCGATTGCACGACGCCGACTCCGGACCCGACCATGGACAACTGTTCCTTCGGCCGTGTCGATTCGGTGTACTTCGCCGATGCCAACTTCTACCAGTGGGACATCGCGGTGCAGAAGGAGTTCGATACCGGGGCCGGCTTGAAGTACATGGTCAGGGGTGACATCTTCAACATCACCAACGCGCAGAACTGGTCGGCGTTCCAGAACTTCAAGGGCGTCGACGGAACCATCAACCCCGTGTATGGCGACCATACCGACGAGATCACGCTGCCCACGCGCTCGTTCAAACTGTCGTTCGGCCTGTCCTGGTAGGACTGTCCTGGTAGTCCCCGCGGCCGGCGCCGGCGTCCGTCGGCCCCCGCGGGATCGGATTCACCTTTTTTCGACCATTGGCAACGTGATGCAACACAAATGGAAGCCGGTACTGGCACTGGCCCTGCTGGTTTTCCTCGCAGGGTGCGGGAAGGACACTACGCCAGCCTCCCAGACCTACCCGGTGGCCTCGGCGCCGCCGGTGGAAGTGGAGCCGCTCAAGCCAACCAAGCTTGAGCTGCCGCCACTGTTCGGGGACATCGAGAAGCGCACGTTCCAGTTCTTCTGGGATACCACCAACGAGAAAAACGGCCTCACCCCGGACCGCTACCCGTCGCGGCCGTTCGCCAGCATCGCTTCGGTCGGCTTCGCGCTGACGGCCTATCCCATTGGCGTGGAGAACGGCTGGATCAATCGCAACCAGGCGGTGGATCGCACGCTGACCACGCTGAAGTTCTTCCACGACATGCAGTCCGGCCCGCAGGACACCGGCAAGGGCGCCTACCAGGGCTTCTACTACCACTTCCTCGACATGGACACCGGCCACCGCTACCAGAGCTGGGTGGAGCTCTCCAGCGTCGACACCGCGCTGCTGATGATGGGCGTTCTGTTCGCGCAGAGTTACTACGACCGCGACGACGCGCGCGAGAAGCAGATCCGCGAGCTCGCCGACCAGCTCTACCGCCGCGTCGACTGGACCTGGCTGCAGCAGAACAAGCCGCTGATCTCGATGGGCTGGTTCCCCGAGAGCGGCTTCATCAAGCACGACTGGACCGGCTACAACGAAGCGATGATGCTGTACGTGCTGGCGCTGGCGTCGCCGACCCATCCGGTCGATGCCGATGCCTGGACGGTGTGGACGCGCACCTACAACGACGTCTGGGGCGTCTACCAGGGCGAGGAGTTCCTCGCGTTCGGGCCGATGTTCGGCCACCAGTACAGCCACGTCTGGATCGATTTCCGCGGCATCCAGGACGATTACACGCGCGAGCGCGGCATCGACTACTTCGAGAACAGCCGCCGCGCCGCCTACGCCCAGCGCGCCTACGCTATCGCCAATCCGATGAAGTGGGAGGACTACGGCCACGAGACCTGGGGCCTGACCGCCAGCGACGGCCCGCAGCAGACCCTGCAGGAGTATCGCGGCGAGCAGCGCCAGTTCCGCCATTACTCCGCGCGCGGCGCCGGCCTGCGCGACACCTTCGACGACGGCACGCTGGCGCCGACGGCGGTGATCGGTTCGCTGCCGTTCGCCCCGGAAATCGTGATCCCGACCACGGTGGCGCTGCACGAGCGCTACGGCGACTATCTCTATTCGAGCTATGGCTTCCTCGACTCGTTCAATCCCAGCTTCGGCTACGACATCCCGCTCAAGACCGGGCGGCTGGTGCCGGACAAGGGTTGGGTGGCCAGCGACTACATTGGCATCGACCAGGGCCCGATCCTTGCGATGATCGCCAACTACCGCAACGAGTTCGTCTGGAACGTCATGAAACGCAACCCCTACATCCGCGCCGGGCTGGAAAGGGCCGGCTTCAAGGGCGGATGGCTGGAGCCGCAGGGCGACACCGTCAGCACGCAGCCGCTGCCGCCGACCAAGGCCGGAACGGATGCGGCGACGGCGCGTGCGCTGGGCGAGGCCGAATCGCGCGCGGCGCAGGCGAACGACGCGCAGCCGGCGGCCAAGCCGGAAGCAGCGCCCAAGCCGGCCAAGCAGCAGTGAGCATGCCGTGACCGCGTTCGGGCGACCGGGAATGCGCGCAACGCTGCGAACGATCGCCGCGCTGGCGGCTATTGCCGGCGTCGCGTTGCTGTCGTCGTGCAAGCGCGACAATGACCGGCGCGAAGTGGTGCGCTTCTGGGCGATGGGTTACGAAGGCGAAGTGGTCGCGCAGCTGATTCCGGAGTTCGAGCGGCGCAACCCCGGCATCCGCGTCGAACTGCAGCAGCTTCCTATCATTTCCGCGCACGAGAAACTGCTGACGGCGTTCGCCGGCGATGCGCTGCCCGATGTCGGTGCGATCGGCAACACCTGGGTGTCGGAGTTCTCTCTGCTCGATGCACTGGCGCCGCTGGACGCCCGCCTGGCCGCGACGCCGACGCTGCAGGTGACGGACTATTTCCAGGGCGCTTGGGACACCGGCGTGATCGGCGCCACCGTCTACGCCGTGCCCTGGTACGTCGAAACGCGCCTGCCGTTCTACCGCCGCGACCTGCTCGCCGAGGCCGGCATCGCCCGGCCGCCGCGCACCTGGGCGGAATGGAAAGTTGCGATGGCCGCGATCAAGCGCGAGGTCGGCCCGAACCGCTACGCGGCGCTGTTCCCGCTCAACGAGGCCGAGCCGCTGCTGAACCTGGGCATCCAGTCGCCCGAGCCGCTGCTGCGCGACAATGGCCGCTATGGCAATTTCCGCAGCCCCGGGTTCAAGCGGGCGCTGACTTTCTACCGTGAAGTCTTCACCAACCATTGGGCGCCGGTGGCCAGCAATACCCAGATCGCCAACGTCTGGAACGAGTTCGGTCGCGGCTACTTCAGCTTCTACGTCAATGGCCCCTGGAACATCGCCGAGTTCCGTAACCGCTTGCCGCCGCAGTTGCAGTCGACCTGGATGACGATGCCGTTGCCGGGCGAGAACGGGCCGGGCGCCTCGGTCGCCGGCGGCGCCAGCTTCGTGGTGTTCCGCAAGTCGCCCCATGCCGATGCGTCGTGGAGACTGATCGCCTACCTGTCGGAACCGGATGTGCAGGTGCGTTTCCACGCCCTGACCGGCAACCTGCCGCCACGGCGCAGCGCCTGGAATGCGGCGTCGCTGGCCAACGACGTGTATGCGCGCGCCTTCCGCGACCAGCTCGAACGTGCTCGACCGGCGCCGAAGGTGCCGGAGTGGGAGCGCATCGCCAACGAGATCAAACTGGTCGGCGAGCAGCTGGCCAATGGCCGTGTCAGCGTGGACGAGGCGGCTGCCGAGCTCGATCGTCGCGCTGATGCAATCCTGGAGAAGCGCCGCTGGATGCTCGATCACCACACCGTCGGAGCCGCACCATGATGCGCGCCGGCACTGCGGGCTGGGTCTTTGCCGGGCCGGCACTGGTGGTGATCGGCGTGTTCTTCGGCCTGCCGGTGCTGGCGGCGTTCGTTCTCAGCCTGACCGACTTCGACATCTACTCCCTGTCCGATATCGCCAACCTGCGCTTTGTCGGCCTGGGCAACTATCTGGGACTGCTGCAGAACCCGCTGTTCTGGAAGGCCCTGGGCAACACGCTGTACTTCGTCGTGGTCGGCGTGCCGCTGTCGATCGCGGTGTCGCTGGCGGCCGCGTTGCTGCTGCATTCGCGCATGGCCCGGTTCAAGCCGTTGTTCCGCACCGCGTACTTCGCACCGGTGGTGACGACGGTGGTGGCAATGGCGGTCATCTGGCGCTACCTGTTCCATACCGGCTACGGGCTGGTGAACTGGGTGCTGTCGTGGGTCGGCATCGATGCGGTCGACTGGCTCGGCGACCCGAAGTGGGCGATGCCGACGATCATCCTGTTCGCCGTGTGGAAGAACTTCGGCTACAACATGATCATCTTCCTCGCCGGCCTGCAGTCGATTCCCGAGGACCTGTACGAGGCGGCGCGCATCGACGGTGCGTCGACGGCGCGGCAGTTCCGCCACGTGACCCTGCCAATGCTCGGCCCGGTGCTGCTGCTGGTGTCGATCCTGACCCTGTCCGGGTACTTCCAGCTGTTCGCCGAGCCCTACGTCATGACCCAGGGCGGGCCGCTGCAAAGCACGGTCAGCGTGCTGTACCTGATGTACGACGAGGGCTTCAAGTGGTGGAACCTGGGCAATGCGTCGGCGGTGGCGTTCATGCTGTTCGCGCTGATGACGGCGGTGACGAGCGCGATGTTCTGGTTTGCGCGGCGCAAGGGTGCCGAGTGAGCAGGCCACGCCCATGACCCCGCGCCTGGCCAAAGCCATCATCAACGGCCTGCTGATCGCCCTGGGCGTGATCGCGGTGGCGCCGCTGCTGTGGATGCTGTCGGTGTCGTTCATGCAGGCGGGCGAGGCCAGCCAGTTTCCGCCGCCGCTGCTGCCGGCCAGCGCGACGCTGCACAACTACCACGAACTGTTCGCACGCGCGGGCATGGGCCGCTACCTGCTCAACAGTTTCCTGATCGCCACGCTGGCCACGCTGATCGGCGTGCTGCTCAATACCATGGCCGGTTACGCATTCGCCAAGCTGCGCTTTGCCGGCCGCGAGCGGATCTTCCGGGTGCTGCTGGCGGCGCTGGTGATCCCGGCGCAGGTGACGATGATGCCGCTTTTCCTGATGCTCAAGCAGCTGGGTCTGGTCAACAGCTACGCCGGTGCGATCGTGCCGGGCATGGCTACCGTGTTCGGCATCTTCCTGGTGCGCCAGTACGCGCGGTCGATCCCCGATGAGCTGCTGGAGGCGGCGCGGATCGACGGGGCCGGCGAGGTGCGGATCTTCTTCCAGATCGTGCTGCCGGTGCTCAAGCCGATCCTGGTGACGCTGGCGATCTTCGTGTTCCTGGCATCGTGGAACGACTTCATGTGGCCGCTGATCGTGCTCAGCGACAAGGACCTGCAGACGCTGCCGGTCGCGCTGGCAACGCTGTCGCGCGAGCACGTGCAGGACAACGAGATGATGATGGCCGGCTCGGTGGTGACGGTGCTGCCGGTGCTGGTGCTGTTCCTGGCGTTGCAGCGCTACTACCTGCAGGGGCTGCTGGTCGGGAGCGTGAAGGGATGAGGGCGTGGGTGGTCGCGGTTGCCGTCGCTGTCCTGGCGGCCCTGCCGACTGCGGTATCGGCAACGGATGCACCCCGCCTGCTCGACGGTTTCCAATCGGCTGACGCCTGGACCGTGGTGACCAGCGACCAGGTCAGCGGCAAGCTGCGCGGCGTCGAAGGCACGGCCGGCAAGGCGCTGTGCCTGGACTACGACTTCAACGGCGTGTCCGGCTATGCGGGCATCACCCGCGAACTGCCGTTGGACTACCCGGACAACTACGCGTTCTCGTTCCAGCTGCGCGGCGATTCACCCGCCAACGATCTGCAGTTCAAGCTGGTCGACGACAGCGGCGACAACGTGTGGTGGGTCAATCGCACGCGTTACGCGTTTCCTTCGACGTGGACGCCGGTGCAGTACAAGCGCCGGCATATCACCCGCGCCTGGGGGCCTGCGCCGGACCCGGCGCTGCGTCACAGCCGGCGCATCGAGTTCACGATCTACAACAGCGCAGGTGGCAGGGGCTCGGTCTGTTTCGACCAGCTGACGCTGCGGACCTTGCCGCCACAGGACGATTCGCCGTTGCTCGGGTGGGCCAGCGCCACGAACGACGACGCGCTGGCTGCCCGAGCCGTCGACGGCAGACTGGACACGGCGTGGCGTGCGGCGCTCGACCCGGCGCGTCCGCCGCAGTTCCGGCTCGACCTGCAGCGCATGCGCGAGTTCGGCGGCGTCGTGCTGCGCTGGCTGCCCGGGCAGGCGGCCACGGACTACCGCGTCGAACTGTCCGATGACGGCCGCCATTGGCGGCTGGCCCGCGACGTCACCGGCGCCGACGGCGGCAGCGACTATCTGGCATTGCCCGAGTCCGAGGCGCGCTATCTGCAACTGACTCCGCTGAAGGCGGCCACGGCCACGGTCGCACTGGCGGAGTTCGCCGTGCAGCCGCTCGCGTTTGCCGCCACCCCGAATGACTTCGTGCGCTCGGTAGCCGCGCAGGCGCCCCGGGGCGCCTGGCCGCGGGGCTTCAGCGGCGAGCAGCCGTACTGGACCATCCTCGGCATCGACGGCGGCCTGGAGCAGGGGCTGATCGGAGAAGACGGTGCGATCGAGATCGGCAAGGGCGGCTTCAGCGTCGAGCCGCAGGTAACCACCGCCAGTGGCGTCGCCAACTGGGCTGGAGTCGAGACCTCGCAATCGTTGCAGGACGGCTACCTGCCGATTCCGACCGTGCATTGGCGGCACACCGATTTCAGCCTCGACATCACCGCCTTCGCCCAGGGCACGCAGCCGCAGTCGCAGCTGGTTGGGCGCTATCGGCTGGTCAACACGTCGAACAAGACGCAGGACTATGTGCTGGCATTGCGGATGCGACCGCTGCAGGTCAATCCGCCAACACAATTCCTCAACACCGTGGGCGGCGTCAGCCAGATCCATGCCTTGGCGCTCGACGCGGACCGGGTGACCGTCGACGGACGTGCGCGGTTGCGGTTGTCGCGCCCGGCGAGCAGCGCATACGCCACGGCGTTCGATGCAGAAGATGCGGCGACAAGCGTTTCGCCACCGGTCTCGGTCGAAGACCCGACCGGCCTGGCCAGTGGCGCGATGAACCACGCCGTACGGCTCGCACCAGGCGAATCCTTCCAGCTCGACTGGATCGCGCCGCTCACCGGAGACCTGCCGCCGGCGCTGACCGCCGCCGACGCCCAGGCCATGCAGCAGCGCGCCGCCGTGCAGTGGCGCGACAAGCTCGACCGCGTGCAGCTGCGTGTACCGCAGCAGGGCCGGCGCGTCGTCGACACGCTGCGTACCGCGCTGGCGCACATGCTGATCAGCCGGATCGGACCACGGCTGCAGCCAGGCACGCGCTCGTACTCGCGGGCCTGGATCCGCGACGGCGCGATGATCGGGGAAGGCCTGCTGCGCATGGGGCGCGAGGACGTGGCCACGGAGTTCCTGCGCTGGTATGCGCCGTACCAGTTCGACAACGGCAAGGTGCCGTGCTGTGTCGACGACCGCGGCAGCGATCCGGTGCCGGAGAACGACAGCCATGGCGAACTGATCTTCACCGTCGCCGAGGTCTACCGCTACACTCGCGATCGCGACATGCTCGAAGCGATGTGGCCACATGTGCAGGGCGCGGTGCGCTACATGGACCAGCTGCGGCTGAGCGAGCGCACGCAGGCCAATCGCGATCGCAACCCGGCGTTCTACGGGATGATGCCGGCCTCGATCAGCCACGAGGGCTACTCGGCCAAGCCGATGCACTCGTACTGGGACAACTTCTGGGCGCTGCGCGGCTACAAGGACGCGGTGGAGATAGCGCAGTGGCTCGGCCACGACGAGGAGGCCGCGCGCTTCGCCGCTGCGCGCGACGAGTTCCGCGGCGACCTGTACGCATCGCTGCGCTCGGCAACCTCGCAGCACGGCATCGACTTCCTGCCCGGCGCGGCCGAGCTGGGCGACTTCGACGCCACCTCGACCACCATCGCGCTCGCTCCGGGTGGCGAACAGGCCAACCTGCCGCAGGACCAGCTGCACAACACGTTCGAGCGCTACTGGCGCGAGTTCGCCGCGCGCCGCGACGGCACCCGCGAATGGAAGGACTACACACCCTACGAGCTGCGCACGATCGGCAGCTTCGTGCGCCTGGGATGGCGCGAGCGCGCGCACGAGGCGCTGGACTTCTTCTTTGCCGACCAGCAACCGCGCGCCTGGAACCAGTGGGCCGAAGTGGTCTCGCGCACGCCGCGGAAACCCTTCTTCCTTGGCGATCTGCCGCACGCCTGGGTCGCCTCGGACTATGTCCGTTCGGCGCTGGACATGTTCGCCTACAGCCGCGACGACGATGCGCTGGTGGTGGCTGCCGGCATACCGGCCAACTGGCTGCAGGGCGAGGGTGTCAGCGTGGCAAACCTGCGCACGCCGATGGGAATGCTCGGTTACTCGCTCCGGCAGTCCGGCGACCGCGTGGTCTTCAGGCTCGCGCCGGGGCTTGCGCCGCCGCCGGGTGGCGTCGTGCTGATCTGGCCGTACCCGCAGCCGCCTGGCGCCACGCGCATCGACGGACGACCGGCGACGTGGAAGGACGGCGAGCTGCGCATCGACCGCGCCGGCGCCACGGTCGATATCAGGCTCGCGCAGCCGCGCTGAGGCGGGCATCAACGCCGCGTGACGACGTCAGGCCGGTGGCTGCGCTATCTAGGTCGCCTGCATGGGTGCCCAAGGAGAGCACATGGAAACGATGGAACTTCATCGCGGTCGCCTGATCGACCACATCCAGCTGGTGGTGCGTGATCTGCCCGCGAGCCAGGCGTTCTACACCGCGGTATTCGACGTGCTGGACGTGCCAATGGGTGGGGCCGCCGCCGACTATTTCTGGGCGGACGAACTGTTCGTCTCCACCGTGGACAGCGAAGCGGCGCAGGGCAAGCTGACGGGCCGTCATCACCTTGCGTTCCAGGCGAAGGACCGCGAGACGGTCGATGCGTTCCACAAGGCGGCCCTGGCCAGCGGCGGCAAGGACAACGGCAAGCCCGGCGAGCGCGAATACCATCCGGGCTACTACGCTGCGTTCGTGCTCGATCCCGACGGCAACAACATCGAGGCGGTCTTCCACGGCGAGGCAAAGCGCAGCGCGGACTCGGTGAAGGTCACGTTCTGACGCGAAGGCCCGTCGCTGGCGGTTACTTCTTTTCCGTCGCCTTTTCCGTCGCCATCTCGCGCGCTTTCACCCGCGTGCCCGGCGTCAGCAGGGCATTGGGCGCCAGCACCACGACGTCATCGGCATTGATGCCCGACAACACCTCGATCTCGTTGCCCAGGTTGCGGCCCAGGGTCACGTCGCGGTAGTCCAGCGTGGAGTCGCGCAGGGTCGCCACCTGCGCGCCGGTGGCGCGCTGGATGATCGCCGACAACGGCAGCACGGTGGCCGGCGCCGGTCGCGCCAGGTGCATGCGGACGCTGCCGACCATGCCGGCGGGGATGCGGCTGTCCGGATTGGGCAGGCGCAGTTCCGTGCGCATCACACCCGAGTCGCGCGACAACGACTGCGCGCTGCGCATCACCTGCGCCTTGAACGTCTGCCCGGGCAACTCCGGGAACCCGACGTCGGCTTCCACGCCAGGCTGGATCTGCAGCGCCACGTTCTGCGGCACGTCGACCACGACGCGCAACGGATCGAGCGCGCTGACTTCGAACAGCGGTGTGGCCGTGGTCGAATCTCCGACCACGCGGTCGCCTCGTTCGATGTTGCGCGCGACGACCACGCCGGCAAACGGCGCGCGGACGGTCTGGAAGCCCTGGCGCTCGCGCGAGGAGGTCAGGCGCGCCTCGGCCGCGGAAACGGCGGCGACGGCGACGTCGTGGTTGGCCTTGCGGTCGCTGTAGAGCTCCTTGGAGATGGCGCCGGAGCCGATCAGCACATTGGCGCGGTCGAAGTTGACCTTGGCCAGCACTTCGTCGGCGCGGGCGCGTGCCAGGTCGGCCTGCGCTTCGCGTACGGCCTGGTCGGCTTCCGGGGCGGAGATCACGGCGAGAACCTGGCCGGCTTCGACCTTGTCGCCAAGCTCGGCGCGGCGCTCACTGATGAAGCCGGTGGCGCGGGCGTAGATCTGCGCCGATTCGCCGGCCATGGCGCGCGCGGGCAGGCTCAGGTCGTAGGCGGCGTCGGCGGCCCTGGCGCGCACGGTCAGCACTTCCGGAACGGTGGTCGCCGGCGTCGGCTCAGCCGATCCGTTTCCGCAGGCGGTCAGCACCGTCAGGACGGCCATGGCCATCGCGCTGCGCACGACGGGATTGAGACGGATCATGGAGTGGCTCCTGCTTCGGCACCGGGGGCGTCCCCGTCGATGCTGTTGGTGTCGCTGGGCGAGTCGGGGAGGGCGGCATGGCGGGCCGCTGCCGGCATGCGCCGGCCCAGCACCGCGAGAATGGAAGGCACCAGGATCAGCGTGGCCGGGGTGCCGAACAGCAGGCCGCCGATCACCGCGCGGCCGAGCGGTGCGTTCTGTTCGCCGCCTTCGCCCAGGCCGATGGCCATCGGGATGATGCCCAGGATCATCGCGCTGGCGGTCATCAGCACCGGCCGCAGGCGCACGGCCGCAGATTCATAGGCGGCCAGTTCCGGATCATGGCCGGCGGCGACCAGGCCGCGGGCGAAGCTGGTGACCAGCACGCTGTTGGCGGTGGATACGCCGATCACCATCATCACGCCCATCAATGCCGGCACGCTCAGCGGCGTGCCGGTGACGAACAGGCCGAAGGCCGCGCCGGCGATCGCCAGCGGCAGGCCCGACATCGCCACCAGCGGCTGGATCCACGACTGGAAATTCACCACCAGCACCAGGAATACGAGAGCCGCCGACATCATCAATCCGGCAGCGAGCTCGCTGTAGGCGCTCTTCATTTCACCGGCCTGGCCGGCGATCTCGATGCGGTTGCCGGGCTTGAGCTTGCCCTGCAGATCGTTGGTGATCGCAGTGAGGCGATCCTGCACGGAGCCCAGGTCGGTGCCTTCGACATTGGCCAGCACGCTGATGGTCGGTGCCAGCGTGGTGCGCGCCAGGCTCGCCGGAACGCTGCGCGGGGTGACCGTGGCGATGTTGCGCAACAGCACCGCCTGGCCATCGCTGCCGATGCGCACGGGGGCGTTGAGCAGTTCGTCGATGCTGGTCATGTTCACCGGCGGCGCCTGCACCTGCACGGTGTAGGCAATCGCGTTGACGGTGTCGGTCCAGTAGACCGGGGTGACCGTGCCCGAGGAACCCAGCACCGCCAGCACGGCACGGCTGGCCTGCTGCGCGTCGAGACCGAGCTGGGCGGCGCGGGTGCGATCGATGCGCACCTGGTACTCGGGCAGGTCGAGCACCTGGCGCAAGGCGACGTCCACTGCCCCTTGAACCTGCTTGAGGCGCTGTTCGATCTCGCGGGCGAGGGCGAGGTTGCCGGTGCTGTCGCGGCCGATCACGCGCACTTCGAATGCGGCCGCGGCCGAACCGGCCAGCGTGCGGCTGGTTGCATCGGGTGGCCGCTCGAACACTTTCGCGTCGGGGAAGCGCTCGGCGATGCGGCGGCGGATCTGCACCAGATAGTCGTGGCTGGACGCATGCGGCGTGCGCAGCTGCAGCATCACTTCGGCTTCGAATGAACCCACCACGGCGCTGTCGACCAGCGACAGGTTGACCGCGTCGGGCATGCCGATCTGTTCGTAGACCGTCTCCAGCTCGGAGGCCGGGATGATCTTGCGGATCTCGCGCTGGATCTCGGTCAGGCGCGCGGCGGTTTCTTCCAGGCGGGTGCCCGTGGGCAGGCGCACCTGCAGGCGCAGCTGCCCGGCATCGACCTGCGGGAAATACTCGCGCCCCAGCGACACCGCCGACACCGCACCGATGGCGATGACCACCAGTGCCGACAACGCCAGCACGCCGCCGTGGTGGCCCAGCCTGACCAGCAGCGCGTGGTGGCGATCACGCAGCGAATCGAGCGTGTGTTCGACCTTGTGGTTGACCTTGAGGAGGGCGCGCTCGGCCTTCCATTGCGGGTTCTTGCGGCTGCGGATGTCGGCCGGCAGCATCAGGTAGCACAGCACCGGGATCAGCGTGCGCGACAGCAGGAAGGACGCCATCATCGCGAAGATCACTGCCAGCGCCAGCGGCGTGAACACCCAGGCCGACAGGCCGGTCATCAGCAGGATGGGGGTGAGCACGATGCAGATGGAGATGGTCGATACCATCTCCGGGAACACCACTTCGCGGGCGCTGTCGAGGATCGCGGTACGCACGTCCTTGCCCATGGCGATGTTGCGGTTGGTGTTCTCCACGTCGACCACGGCGTTGTCGACCAGGATGCCGATCGCCAGCGCCAGTCCGCCCAGCGTCATCACGTTGAAGGTGTAGCC
Source organism: Lysobacter sp. TAF61 (assembly GCF_052113485.1). Lineage (NCBI taxonomy): Bacteria > Pseudomonadati > Pseudomonadota > Gammaproteobacteria > Lysobacterales > Lysobacteraceae > Lysobacter > Lysobacter sp. TAF61. Next base: position 302,787 of record NZ_JBFRDH010000001.1, on the reverse strand, counting down.
GAGCAGGTTGAGCATCGCCACCGATGCCAGCAGCGCAAGCGGGATCGCCGACAGCACGATCAGGCTCGAGCGCCAGGAGCCGATGAACACCAGCACCACCAGCGCGACCAGCAGGCCTACCAGCAGCACTTCGTGGCGGATCGAATCGATCGCGTGGTCGACGAACACCGACTGGTCGAAGATCGGACGGATGCGCGTGCCGGTCGGCGCGGAGGCTTCGATCTCGGGCAGGCGCTCGCGCACCGCGTGCACGATCTCCACCGCCGAGGCGCCGCCGAGCTTGATCAGCGCCACCGCGACCGCGCTGGAGCCGTCCATGCGCGCGACGTTGGTCTGCAGCGCGCCACCATCGCGGACCGAGGCGACGTCGCGGATGTAGATGACCGTGCCGTTGCGCGATGCCACCGGGATCTCGAGGAACTCGGCCGCGCTGGCCGGGCTGGTGTCGAGCGAGATCTGCATTTCGCGCGCGTTCTCGCGGATCGAACCGGAGGGCAGGGTGGGGCTGCCGCGTTCCAGCGCGGTGGTCACGTCCGACGGCGTCAGGCCGTAGGTCTGCAATGCCGCCGGGTTGAGATCGACCATGATCTGCCGCGCCGCGCCGCCGTAGGGCAGCGACATGCGGATGCCGGGAATGGTCTGGATCTGCGAGCGCAGTTGCAGGCGCGCGTAGTCGTAGAGCTGGGCTTCGGTCAGCGAGTCCGACGACAGCACCAGCATCAGCACCGGCGTGCTGGAGACATTGTTGCGGATCACCAGCGGCGGCGAAGTGCCGGGCGGCATGCGCCGCAGGATGGTCTGCGATACCGCGGTGATCTGCCCCAGCGCACGGTCCAGGCTCACTGTGGGCTGGAAGTCGATGCGCACGATGCTGGCGCCGGTCAGCGATTCTGAACGCACCTCCTTGAGGTCGTCCACGGTGTTCATGATCGCGACCTCGGAGAACGAGGTCAGCTTGGCGGCCATGTCCGCCGCCGGCAGGCCGTTATAGGTCCAGACCAGGTTGACCGAGGGAATGCCGACCTCGGGCAGGATGTCGGTCGGCATCCGCCGCGCCGCCAGCGTGCCGAACAGCAGGATCAGGATTGCGAGCACGCCGATCGTGTATCGGCGGCTCAGGGCGTATTGGACAATCCACATCGCGCGCGTCCGGTCAGGGGTGGGGGCAGGCTTACCCTCCAATTAAGTTAGGCGCTCAAGCCCCGCCAGCGGTAGTACATTGCTGCTCGAAAGTTGCCTGATCCTGCAATTCGACCAGATCGGCACATTATGCGCCCGCAATGCCCCGATAATCCCCCGGTCAAGCTGGGACACGGGAAAACCATGAATCTCATTGCTTCCATGACAAGCGTCCCCCACCACGCCGGTTGCGCCAGGCTCACCGAGCTGGCGGCCCGGATTGCCCGATCGACGCCTGGCGACGGCATCCACGCCACCGCGATCGCGCCGCTGAGCCTGGTCCGGATCAGCGCCCCCACGGCCTGCACCCCGGCGGTCTATGAGCCGCGCCTGTGCATCGTCGCCCAGGGCAGCAAGATCGCGACGCTGGACGGGCAGACCTACCACTACAACCCGCTCAACTACCTGGTCGTGTCGGTGACCCTGCCGGTGTTCGGGCAGGTGGTGGAGGCCACCCCGGAGCATCCGTACCTGTGCCTGCGCCTGGACATCGATCCGGAAGAAGTCGCCGCGCTGATCGCCGACACGGCCGACAACGCCGCGGCGCATGCAGGCGTCGATCCGGGCCTGTATGCCGCCCGCGTCAACACGCCGCTGATGGATGCGGTGCTGCGCCTGATGAGCCTGCTCGACACACCGCAGGACCTGCCGGTGCTGGCGCCGATGGCGAAGCGCGAAATCCTCTACCGCGTTCTCACGGGCGACCTGGGCCATCGCCTGCGGGCGATCGCGGCCACCGATGGCCGCTCCAGTCGCATTGCCCGCGCGGTCTCGGCGCTGCGGCAGCACTACCTGCAGCCGTTGAGCATCGACGAGCTGGCCAGCAGCGTGCACATGAGCACGTCGTCGTTCCACCATCAGTTCAAGGCGGTCACGACGATGTCGCCGTTGCAGTTCCAGAAGCAGCTGCGCCTGCACGAAGCGCGCCGGCTGATGATGGCCGGCGGCATGGAGGCAATGAGCGCGGCGCGGCACGTGGGCTACGAAAGCCCCTCGCAGTTCAGTCGCGAGTACAAGCGCCTGTTTGGCGCGCCGCCGCGTTTTGAAGCCGGGCGCGCCAGGGCAGTGCCCCAGGTCTGAGAACCTGCGGCCGGCCTGGCGGCTGGCTTACACGTGCATCGACACCAGCGATGCACGCAGTCCCGATTCGTCGAACAGATGGCGCAGCCGCCGCTCGACCTGCGACAGGTCCTCGAGCCCGGGCTGTGCGTACAGCGAATAGATCGGACGGTTGCTGTCGGGATAACCGCCAGCCTTGCGGCCCACGCTCACGTCCGGCGACTGGCACGCCCTGACCCACATTGACTGCAGTGCCGTCGGGCTGATGCTCTGCCCGTTGCCGAGGGTGAAGCGGAAGATCGCGACCTGATGCTTCATGGGGTCCGCCTCGATATGGGTATGCCCCAGTATGCGCTGTTGGCCGAAGTCTGCGCGTGAATCGACCCCTCCCTTTCAAGCGCGTCCGTTCAAGCGCGGGGTCGTGAAGGGGCGTACCATGTCGCTGCAATTCGTTGCCCCCTCGCGTCCCGCTCGACCGCTCTCCAGTCGCCCGCTGCGCTCCCGCCATGCGACATCGCCCGCCACGCACCGGTCGGCGCCTTCCTGAGAGTTCCCCCTTTGCGCTTGAGCTTCGCCAATCTCACGGTCGTCGTGGGCCGGCAGCAATTCTGCCTGCCTGCAGTGGCCGCGCGGCCGCCATCTCCGCCGTGCGCGGCGGGACGTGCCTGATGGGCGAGAAGCGCTCGGAAGTCTCGTGCAGTCATTGCGACGCAGTGTGCTGTCGCCTGACGGTGGTGCTGATGCCCGAGGACGACGTGCCCAGGCACATGGTTGAACGCCTTGCCGACGGCCCTGAGGTAATGGCGCGCGACGAAGAGGGCTGGTGCGTCGCCGTCGACCACAGTCGCATGTGCTGCAGCATCTACGATCAGCGCCCCGGGGTCTGCCGCAAGTTCGCGATGGGCAGCGCGTACTGCAGATCCGAACGGGCGGCCTATCGGGAAATGCAGGCGCAGGCCATTCCCTTGACGCTGATCGAAGAGCGCAGGCGCTGAGCTTCGCGCGCGATCACGCGCACCAGTGCACCTGCAGGCCGATGCCGTGGATGCTGTCCAGCGCGGTCAGCACCGGCCAGCGGTTGCGGTTGCCATCGGCCAGCGCCTGGGTGAACACATCGCGCTTGCGCGCGCCCTTGATCAACAGCACCCGCGTGGGAACGCGCGCCAGGCCCCGCGGCGTCAGGCTGATGCGGCGCGTCCAGCGGCGCGCGCCGGCACAGCCGCTGGCATCGACCGCGGCGTAGTCGTGGCGGCTGGCCAATATCCGTTCGGCGTCGGCCATGCCCGGGAAGAGCGATGCGACATGGCCGTCTTCGCCCATTCCGAGCACCGCCACGCAGGCCTGGAAACGGGCATAGGCATTGGCGCCGGCAACGGCTTCCTCGATGGTGCGGCCCGGACGCGTCATCGGTTCGAAATGCGCGGCCGCGGCCTGGTGCTGCAGCAGGTGCGTGCGCACGGCATGGGCATTGCTGTCGAGGTCCTGCGGGTGCAGCCAGCGTTCGTCCACCAGGCCGACATTGACCCGGTCCCAGTCCAGCGGCGCCTTGGACAGTGCGCGATAGACCGCCACCGGCGTGGCGCCGCCCGACAGCAGCAGCCGGGCGCGTGGGTGCGAGGTCAGGTCCCGGCGCAGGTCGGCCGCAATGGAAACCGCGGCCGCCCACGTCCAGACGTCCTCGTTGGCGTGGACGTGAAGGTCATGCGGCGGTTGCGACAGGTTCGCTTCGGTGGTCTGGTGCGAGCGATCGGTGGCCATCCACCGATACTGGCACGGCCGACTTCAAGAGCGCGTGTGCTGCGCCAGTGCCGCTGCGCCAAGCAGGCCGGGCTGCGGGTGGATCACCGCCAGCGTCGGAATGCGCGCCATCACCGCCGAGAAACGGCCCTTGTGCTCGAAGCGTTGGCGGAAGCCGGAGTGGGCAATCGACGGCAGCAGCTTGGGGACCAGGCCGCCGGTCAGGAACACGCCGTCCCACGCACCCAGAGTCAGCACCAGGTCGCCGGCGGCGGCGCCGAACACGGCGCAGAAGATGTCGATCGTGCGCAGGCTGCGCGGATCGCCCTCGCGGGCACGCGCGGTGATGTCGGCCGGCTTGAGCGGGCCCGGATCCTCGCCGGCGATGGCGCTGAGCGCCCGGTGCAGGTTCACCAGCCCCATGCCGCTGACCAGGCGCTCGTTCGACACCCGGCCGAACTCACCCGACAGGTGCTGCAGGATCTCGATCTCTTCCGGCGTGCTGGGCGCGAAGCTGACGTGGCCGCCTTCGGTCTGCAGCGGGTAGTAGCGGCCGTCGCGCCGCAGCAGGCCACCCACGCCGAGTCCGGTGCCTGCGCCGATCACGGCGAACGTGCGGTCGGCCTCGTCGTGTCCGCTCCAGCCGGCAGCGCCCAGTGCAACGACGTCCTCCACCTGGAGCAGGGAAGCGCCCATCGCCTGGGCGGCGAAATCGTTGACCAGTTCCACCGACTCCAGGCCGAGTGCGTCGCGCGTGCGCGCCGCCGAGATCACCCACGGATGGTTGGTGATGCGGGCCTCATCGCCATCGACGCGGCCGGCCACGGCGAACACGCCCCTGCGCGGATTCGCGCCGGTGCTGTCGAGGTAGTGGCGGGCGGCATCGGACAGCGACGGAAAATCGGCGACCGCGAACTCCAGCACGCTCTCCAACAACAGCGGCGTCCGCTTGTCCTGGCGGGCCAGGGCGAAACGGGCATTGGTGCCGCCGATATCGGCGAGCAGGGCATCGGCTGCCGGGGTTGTCGGGGATTGGGAAACACTCAAGGATCACCACCGCACGATCGGATCGCAGACAGACGGACGCAGCGCGCGCCCGGGCTGCCGGCAGGGTAAAGCAGTCCACGGACGTTGTCTCGCGGTTACCACGGCTGCGCTCGCCTCGTGACAGGTGAAAACGAAATCAGCGCGACGGCGCCGCTCCACCGTTCCAACCCGTATTGAACCGCCGGGGCATGCGGTGGTCAGTACGGCAATGGCTCGGCCAGCTTGCGCCCATGCGTGGCGATCACCTTCGAGTACCACAGCGCGCTGTCCTTGGGCGTGCGCTCCTGCGTGCCGTAGTTGACGTGGATCATGCCAAAGCGCTTGGAGTAGCCCAGTGACCATTCCAGGTTGTCCATCAACGACCACAGCATGTAGCCGCGGATGTCGACGCCGGCCTGGATGGCGTCATGGATGGCGCTGATGTGCTTGCGCAGGTAGTCCATGCGCAACGGGTCGCGTACGCGGCGCTCGCCGGACACCGGATCGACGTCGGCGGTGGGCGGGTCGAAGAATGCCGCGCCGTTTTCGGTGATGTAGACCGGGATGTCGCCGTAGGTCTGCTTGAACCACAGCAGCAGGTCGGTCAGGCCCTGCGGGAAGACTTCCCAGCCGGTCTCGGTGTAGGTGCCCAGCGGCTGCCGGACCACGCCGGTGTTGAGCGGGTAGCTGGGCGCGTCCCGGGTGACGCTGCGGGTGTAGTAGTTGATGCCGACGAAATCGAGCGGCTGCCTGATCAGCTCGAAATCCTCGGCCGGCCAGTCCGGCCAGGCCTCGCCGAAGATCTCCTTGAGCTCGGGCGGGTAGTGGCCGAGCAGGGCGGGGTGCAGGTACTGCTCGTTCATGTAGGCGTGGGCGCGACGCACCGCCGCCTGGTCCGCGGCCGAATCGCTGGCCGCGTACTTGGGCTCGATGTTCACCACCAGGCCGATCTCGTGCTTGCCGATCTCGCGGTACGCCTTGACCGCCGCGCCGTGCGCGCGCATCAGGTTGTGCGAGGCGATCGGCGCTTCGAACTTGCTGCGATGTCCCGGAGCCAGCGCGCCGTGCAGGTAGCCGCCATCGGTGACCACCCACGGCTCGTTGTGCGTCACCCACTTCTTTACCCGGCCGTCGAGCGCGCGGTACATCACCGAGGCGTACTCGGCGAACCAGTCGGCGATCTCGCGGTTGAGCCAGCCGCCACGGTCATCGAGCGCGGCGGGCAGGTCCCAATGGAAAAGGGTCAGCAGTGGCTCGATGTCGTTGGCGAGCAACTCGTCGACCAGGTTCGAATAGAAATCCAGGCCCTTCTGGTTCACCCGGCCGGTGCCGTCGGGCAGGATCCGTGACCACGACACGCTGAAGCGGTACGCCTGCAGCCCGAGCTTGCGCATCAGCTTCACGTCGTCGCGCCAGCGGTTGTAGTGGTCGCACGCGACATCGCCGGTGTCGCCGTTGAGCATCATCCCCGGGGTGTGGGCGAAGCGGGTCCAGATGCTTGGGCCGGCGCCGTCGGCCAGCGGCGAGCCTTCGATCTGGTGCGCGGCCGTGGCGGCGCCCCACAGGAAGCCATCGGGGAATACGAACTGGTCGGCGCCAGGTGCTCGGCTCATGGGCTCGGCCTCGGGGGATATTGACGGTGGATAGGCGTGAAAACGCTTACATGGCAGGATAGCCGACGGCGGTGCCCATTGGGAACCACCGGTCGCATTCCATCAACTGGCAAAGCGACCGTCGAAGGTGAAACGATCCTCGTGCCACGGGGACGGCTCTGGAGAATTCATGGCGAAGGTCACGCTGGATCGTCTGCGCAAGGTCTACCCGAACGGGTTTGTCGGTGTCGACGATGCCAGCTTCGAAATTGCCGACGGCGAACTGCTGGTGCTGGTCGGGCCTTCGGGCTGCGGCAAGTCGACGCTGTTGCGGATGATCGCCGGACTGGAGCAGATCAGCAGCGGTGAGCTGCGCATTGGCGAGCGTCTTGTCAACGACGTCGCGCCGAAGGACCGCGACATCGCGATGGTGTTCCAGAGCTACGCGTTGTATCCGCACATGAGCGTGGCCGAGAACCTCGGTTTCGGCCTGATGTTGCGCGGTGCGGGCAAGGACGAGATCGGCCGCCGCGTGCGCGAGGCGGCGGCGATGCTGGAGCTGGAATCGCTGCTCGATCGCAAGCCGGCGGCGCTTTCTGGCGGCCAGCGCCAGCGTGTCGCCCTTGGCCGGGCACTGGTGCGGCAACCGCAGGTGTTCCTGCTCGACGAACCGCTCTCCAACCTCGACGCCAAGCTGCGCGCATCCACGCGCGTGGAGATCGCGCGGCTGCACCGGCAATTGGGTACAACCATGGTCTACGTCACCCACGACCAGATCGAGGCGATGACGCTGGGCCAGCGCATCGTCGTGCTCGACAAGGGCCGCATCCAGCAGATCGATACGCCGATGGGCCTGTACAACCGGCCGGCCAACCTGTTCGTGGCGACGTTCCTGGGCAGCCCGAAGATGAACCTGCTCCAGGGCGAGGTCGTGGAAAGCGACGGCCTGAAGCTGCGGTTGGGCGACGGCGTCGAACTGCCGCTGCAGCCCGAAGTGGAACTGGCCGGGCGCGTGCGCGCTTACCTGGGCAAGCGACTGACGGTCGGGCTGCGTCCGGAGGACATGCACCTGGGCGAGCCCGGTCCCGGGCACCTGACCGCAACGGTCGAGGCGGTCGAGCCGGTCGGCAACGAGGCCTTCCTCGACCTGGACTGCGCTGGCAGCGACCTGATCCTGCGGGTGCCGCCGCGCGACCTGCCCCGGCATGGCGACACCGTGCACCTGGGGTACGTGGCCGGGCAGATGCACTATTTCGACCCGGATACCGGGGTCAGCCTGCGAGCCTGAGGGCCGCTATACTGCCCGTGAAGACCCGGCTTACGAGCCGTGGCGCCTCCTATGAGAATCAATGACTTGGGAGGCGAACTGTAATCAAGATAGTAACTCCCAGTCGGTAATCACGGCCGCGTCCCGCCACGCCGCCAAGAGGCAACCCAGCCGCATGCGTCTGTCCACGATCAAGCTCTCCGGTTTCAAATCCTTCGTCGATCCGACCACGCTGCACCTGCCGAACAACATGACCGGCATCGTCGGTCCCAACGGCTGCGGCAAGTCCAACATCATCGATGCCGTGCGCTGGGTGATGGGCGAAAGCTCGGCCAGCCGCCTGCGCGGCGATTCGCTGACCGACGTGATCTTTGCTGGCTCCTCGGCGCGCAAGCCGGTGTCGCAGGCGATGGTCGAGCTGATCTTCGACAACTCCGACCACACCATCACCGGTGAGTACGCGGCGTTCAACGAGATCTCGGTCAAGCGTACGGTCAACCGCGACGGTTCCAGCCAGTACTACCTCAACGGCGCCAAGTGCCGCCGCCGCGACATCACCGACCTGTTCCTCGGCACCGGCCTGGGCCCGCGCAGCTACTCGATCATCGAGCAGGGCATGATCAGCAACATCATCGAGGCCAAGCCCGAAGAGTTGCGCGTCTACCTGGAAGAGGCCGCCGGCATCTCCAAGTACAAGGAGCGCCGCAAGGAAACCGAGACCCGCATCCGCCATACGCGCGAGAACCTCGATCGCCTCAGCGATCTGCGCGAGGAAGTGGGCAAGCAGCTCGAGCACCTCAAGCGCCAGGCTCGCCAGGCCGAGCAGTACCAGGCCATCCAGGCCGAGCGCCGGGTCAAGGACGCCGAGTGGAAGGCGCTCGAACACCGCGCCCTCGACCAGAAACTGCAGGGCCAGCGCGAGAAGCTGGGCCAGCAGGAAACCCGACTGCAGCAGCTCATCGCCGAGCAGCGCGAAGCCGAGCGCGAGATCGAGGTCGGCCGTGTCCGCCGCGAGGAATCCGCCGAGGCACTGAACAAGGCCCAGGCCGCCAGCTACGAAGTCGGCGGCACGCTGGCCCGCATCGAACAGCAGATCCAGCACCAGCGCGAGATGTCCACGCGCCTGCAGAAGGCGCGCGACGAGGCACTGTCGGCGTTGGCGGAGCTGGGCCAGCACATCGGCAGCGATCAGTCGCGCCTGGACGTGCTGCGCGCCGCCGTGGCCGAATCCGAGCCGCGCCTGGAGCAGTTGCGCGACGAAGACGGCATGCGCCAGGAAGCCCTGCGCGACGCCGAAACCGGTTTGACCCAATGGCAGCAGCGCTGGGACGAGCACAGCCGTGCCCAGTCCGAAGCTGCGCGCGCAGCCGACGTCGAACGCACCCGCATCGAGCACCTCGATCGCCAGGTGCTCGACGCCGACCGTCGCCGCGAAGCCCTCAACAACGAACGCGCCGGGCTCGACCTGGGCGCGCTGTCGGAATCGTTCGCCGCGCTGCAGGAGCAGCACGAGACGCAGAAGTTCTCGATCGACAGCCTCAGCGAGGAACTGGAGAATCGGAAGGGCGCGCTTGGCCAGTTGCAGGACCAGCAGCGCGGCACCCAGTCCGAACTGGCCGAGGCGCGCAAGCAGGTGCAGGCTGCGCGCGGCCGTCTGTCGTCGCTGGAGACGCTGCAGCATGCCGCGCTGGGCCAGGAACAAGGCGCCGCGCTGAGCTGGCTGAAGGCGCGCGGCCTGGATTCGGCGACGCGCGTCGGCGAGGCACTGCAGGTCGAATCGGGCTGGGAGAACGCCGTCGAAGGCGCGCTCGGCCAGATGATCGAAGGCGTGCTGGTCGACGCACCCGAAGCGCTGGTGGACGCACTCGGCGAGCTCGGTGAGGGCCGTCTGGTACTGGTCGACCCGCAAAATGATCCGGTCGAGTTCGCAGCGACCTCGCTGGCCTCCAAAGTCCGCGGACCGATCGCGATCCGTCGCATCCTCGCCAAGCTTCACGGCGCCGAAGACCTCAGCCAGGCGCGTTCGATGCTGCCGATGCTGGGCGAGGGCGAGTCGATCATTACCCGCAACGGCGAGCGCCTCGGCGCCGGCTGGGTGCGGATCCTGCGCTCCGGCGCGGCCAAGCAGGGCGCACTGCTGCGCGAGCGCGAGATCCAGTCGCTGCGCACGCAGATCGACAACCTGCAGGCACGCGAGCGCGAACTCGAATCGCTGCTGATGCAACTGCGCGACCGCCTGCTCGCCGCCGAGCAGCATCGCGAAGACGCGCAGCGCACGCTGTACATGGCGCACCGCAGCGTCTCCGAACTTGCCGGCCAGCTGCAGAGCCAGCAGGGTCGCCTGGATTCGGCGCGCGGCCGCATCGAGAAGATCGACACCGAACTGGCGCAGCTCGCCGAAACCCTGGAGAGCGCCCGCGAGCAGTCACGCGATTCGCGCACGCTGCAGGAAGAGGCGGTCATGCGCATGGGCGAGCTGGAGGACGCGCGCCAGGCGTTGGAGTCCGAACGCCGCGCCCTTGGCGAAGCCCGCGACCAGGCCCGCAACATCGCCCGCGAATCGCGCGACACCGCGCACGCGCTGGCCTTGACGCTGGAGTCCCAGCGCACCCAGATCACCGCACTGGCGCAGGCCCTGGACCGCATGGGCGGCCAGCGCGGCCAGCTCGATTCGCGCCTGGGCGAACTGTCGGCGCAGCTGGCCGACGGCGACGAGCCGGTCAACACGCTGGAAGAGCAGCGCCAGGTCGCGCTCGAGCAGCGGGTGATCACCGAACAGGCGCTGACCGCCGCACGAACGACCGTGGACGGCATCGATCACGACCTGCGCCGCTTCGAACAGGTCCGCCACCAGCGCGACGAGCAGGCGATCCAGCAGCGCGAGGCCATCGGCCAGCGCCGCCTCGAGCAGCAGGCACTCGTGCTCAAGGCCGAACAGCTGTCGGCGGCGATTGTCGAAGCCGGTTTCGTGCTCGAGGACGTGGTCAACACCCTCACCGACGACATGGATGCGCAGGTCTGGGAGCGCAGCGTCAACGAGCTCGACGGCAAGCTGCGCCGGCTCGAGCCGGTCAATCTGGCCGCGATCGCCGAACACGCCGAGGCCGCCCAGCGCAAGGAATACCTGGACGCCCAGGACACCGACCTCACCACCGCACTGGAAACGCTCGAGGACGCCATCAAGAAGATCGACCGCGAGACCCGCGGCCGCTTCAAGGACACCTTCGACCGCGTCAACAGCGGCGTGCAGGAGCTGTACCCGCGCCTGTTCGGCGGTGGCCATGCCTACCTGGAACTGACCGGCGAAGACCTGCTCGACACCGGCGTGTCGATCATGGCGCGCCCGCCCGGCAAGCGTGTGTCGAACATCTCGCTGCTGTCCGGTGGCGAGAAGGCGATGACCGCAGTGGCCCTGGTGTTCGCGATCTTCCGCCTCAACCCGGCGCCGTTCTGCCTGCTCGACGAGGTCGACGCGCCACTCGACGAAGCCAACGTCGGCCGCCTGGCCGCGATGGTCAGGGAGATGAGCGAACAGGTACAGTTCCTGTTCGTGACCCACAACAAGGCGACGATGGAAGCCGCGCAACAGCTTTCCGGCGTCACCATGCGCGAGCCCGGCGTCAGCCGACTGGTCTCGGTCGACCTGGCAGAGGCTTCGCGCCTGGCCGGAGTGGCCTGAGCCGTTCGGACTTCCCCCATCCCCCGCCTGCCGTAAGGAACCCCTTCGATGTCAGACGTGACCATGCTGCGGATCGGAATCCTGATCGCAGGCCTGATCCTGATCGCCGCGATCGTGTTCTTCGGTCGCCCGCGCAAACCGGGGCAGGGCAAGCGCGTATCGCGTGAGGCGGCGTCCGACAGCGGCCGGCGCGAGCCGACCCTGGGCGAGCAGCTGGAGCGTGAGCTCGGCGGCGAAGGCCCGGCATCGGGCGAGACCACCGCCCAGGCGGAGCTGGAACTGTTCGACCGCACCCTCGAAGGCGCCGCGAGCAGCGAGCTGGGCCGTCGCGCCACCGAGGAGTTCGACAAGATCGTCACCCTGTACCTGGCCGCGCGGGCGGGGCAGAAGCTGCAGGGCTCCGACATCGTCGTTGCCGCCGAGAAGGCCGGCCTTGCCTACGGCCACATGGGCGTGTTCCACCGCCTGGTCGAGAACCATCCCGAGCGCGGCCCGGTGTTCAGCGTCGCCAACATCATGAAGCCCGGCAGTTTCGACATGGCGCAGATCCAGACGCTGGAGACCCCGGCGATCGCGTTCTTCCTGACCCTGCCGGCGCCGGTCAATGCCCTGGACGCATGGGAAACCATGCTGCCGACCGCGCAGCGCATGGCCGAACTGCTGGACGGCGTGGTCCTGGACGAACAACGCAATGCACTGGGCCGCCAGCGCATCGCCCACATCCGCGACGAATTGCGTGCCTACGACCGCCAGCGCGAAGCGCCGCCGCTGACCAAGCCGGCGCGCTGGTAGTCCCACGCTTCCTTCGACTTCGCTGCGCTACGCTTCCTTCGACTTCGCTGCGCTACGCTTCCTTCGACTTCGCTGCGCTACGCTCAGGACGAACGGTTGTTTTGACGGAGTGCGCCGTTCGGGCCGAAGTCGAAGGACTGCCTGCGAGCCATTGACCATGCCGAAGACCGACATCGCCACCCGCATCGCCCAGCTGCGCGCCGAACTCAACGACGCCAACTACCGCTACCACGTCCTCGACGACCCCGCGATCCCGGACGTCGACTACGACCGCATGCTGCGCGAACTCGACGAACTCGAATCCGCGCACCCGGAACTGATCGCGCCCGATTCGCCGACCCAGCGCGTCGGCGCCGTGCCCTCGGGCAGTTTCGACCAGGTCCGCCACGCCATCCCGATGCTGTCGCTGGGCAATGCTTTCAGCGATGACGAAGTGGCCGTGTTCGTGCGCAAGATCCAAGAGCGTCTCGGCCGCGATGCGCTGGCGTTTTCCGTCGAACCCAAGCTCGATGGCCTGGCGATCAGCCTGCGCTACGAGAACGGGCGTTTCGTCCAGGGCGCCACCCGCGGCGACGGCGCCACCGGCGAGGACGTCACCGCCAACCTGCGCACGATCAAGGCGATCCCGTTGCAGCTGCGCGGCAAGGGTTGGCCGCGCGTGCTGGAAGTGCGCGGCGAGGTCTACATGCCGCTGGCCGCCTTCAAGGCCTACATCGAGCGTGCGCTGGCCGAGGGCGGCAAGGTCCTGGCCAATCCGCGCAATGGCGCGGCCGGCTCGTTGCGCCAGCTCGATCCGCGCATGACCGCGCAGCGGCCGTTGTCGTTCTATGCCTATGGCGTCGGCCTGGTGGAGGGCGGCGAACTGCCCGAGACCCATTCGCAGACCCTGGCGCGCCTGCGCGACTGGGGTTTCCCGGTCAGTGGCGAAAGCAACGTGGTGGAAGGCCTGCAGGGCCTGCTCGACTACTACCAGTCGATTGGCGCCAGGCGCGAGCGTCTGCCATTCGACATCGACGGAGTCGTCTACAAGCTCGACGACTACGAAGGCCAGGCCGAGATGGGTTTCGTCTCGCGCGCGCCACGCTGGGCGATCGCGCACAAGTTCCCGGCGCAGGAACAGATGACCGTGGTCGAATCGATCGAGGTCAATGTCGGCCGCACCGGCGCGGTCACGCCGTGGGTGCTGATGCAGCCGGTGCAGGTGGGTGGCGTCACCGTCACCCGGGCCACGTTGCACAACGCCGACCAGGTCGCGCGACTGGACGTTCGCAACGGCGACACGGTGATCATCCGCCGCGCCGGGGATGTCATTCCGGAGGTCGTCCGCGTCGTTGTCGAGAAGCGGCCCGCGGGAACAAAGCCCTGGTCGATGCCCAGCCATTGCCCGGTGTGCGGGTCGGAGCTGGTGCGCGAGGAAGGCGAGGCGGTATGGCGCTGCTCGGGCGAGCTGACCTGCGCGGCACAGCGCAAGGAGGCCATCGGCCACTTCGCCTCGCGCCGTGCGATGGACATCGAAGGCCTCGGCGAGCGTTTCATCGAGAGCCTGTCCGACCTGGGCTACGTGCAGTCGGTCGCCGACCTCTACAAGCTCACGCTCGATGACCTGCTGGAGATGAAGCGACGCGCGGACGCCCTGAAAGAAGTCCCCTTGGGGGACGAGCGCGACGACACCACGCCGGAGACGGTCAAGGCCGGCAAGGTCGCCACGCGCTGGGCCGAGAACCTGCTCGAAGCCATCGACCGCAGCCGCAACACCACGCTGGAACGCTTCCTCTACGGACTGGGCATCCAGCACGTCGGCGAGAGCACGGCCAAGGCGTTGGCGAACTGGTTCGGCGACCTCGAACTGATTCGCCACCTGCCGTGGCCGCTGTTCAAGCGCGTGCCGGATGTCGGCGGCGAAGTCGCCCGTTCGATCGGCCATTTCCTCGACCAGGCCGGCAACCAGCAGGTCATCGACGAACTGCTCGCGCGCGGCGTCACCATCACCGATACCCATCCGCCGACGGCGAAGCTTCGCGACGGCCTGAACCTGGCCACGCTGCTGGTCGATCTGGAAATCCCCAAGGTCACCCGCGTGCGCGCCGAACAGCTGGCCAGTGCGTTCCCCAGCGTGCAGGCGCTGCTCGATGCGCCCGCACACAACTTCATCAGCGCCGGCCTGCCTGCCGACACCGCGCAGGCATTGTCGGACTGGCTTGAAGACGAAACCCATGCCGGGCAACTGGTCGCCAGCGGCGATGCCCTGGCGCGCCTGGATGCGGTGACGCCGGTCGCCGCGGAAGTCGTGCAGGGACCGCTCGACGGCCAGACGGCGGTGCTGACCGGCACGCTGTCCGGGCTCAGTCGCGACGAAGCCAAGGCGAAACTGGAAGCACTCGGCGCCAAGGTGTCGGGCAGTGTCTCGAAGAAGACCAGCTTCGTCGTCGCCGGCGAAGCGGCCGGCTCCAAGCTCGACAAGGCGCAGGAACTGGGCGTGGAAATCTGGGACGAGGACAAGCTGATGGCGTTCCTTGCCGGGCACGGGCAGTGAGCACGCCGATGCCTGCCGCGAGCTGGCGACCTTCGGCCAGTTTCGAGACGCTGCGGCTGCGGGCGCGCCTCAATGCGCTCATTCGCCACTTCTTCGCCGAGCGCGACGTCGTTGAAGTCGAGACACCGGTGATGTCGGTGGCGGGCAACACCGATCCGAACATCGCGTCGTTCCAACTGCAGTTCAGTGGACGCACCGACGGCGCACCGCGCACGCGCTGGTTGCGCACCTCGCCGGAATACCCGCTCAAGCGGTTGCTGGCGGCGGGCTTTGGCGATTGCTACGAACTGGGCCGCGTGTTCCGCGACGGCGAAGCCGGCGGGCGCCACAACCCCGAGTTCACCATGCTCGAGTGGTATCGCCTGGGCTGGGACCACCAGCGCCTGATCGATGAGACCGCGCAACTGGTGCAGGCGGCATTGGCCCTGGTCGGTCGCAGCGCAACACTCACGCGCGTGGGTTATCACGATCTGTATCGCCGGCAACTGGGCATCGACCCGCAAACAGCCGAGGTCGAGCAGTTGCAGGCCGCGCTTGGTGTGGTGATCGATCCCGCCGGTCTGACGCGCGACGATTGGCTCGACCTGTTGATGACCCATCGCCTGCAACCGGCATTCGCGCGCGACCAGTTGCTGGCGGTGCACGACTATCCGGCCTCGCAATGCGCACTGGCTCGATTGGGGACTCGCGACGGCGTACCGGTGGCCGAGCGCTTCGAGCTCTACCTGGGGCCGCTGGAACTGGCCAACGGCTATCACGAGCTGGCCGACGCGAGCGAGCAGGGGCAACGCTTCGACCGCGATCTGGCGCTGCGCGGGGTGCGCGGCGACGCATTGCCACCGCGCGACGAAAACCTGCTGGAGGCCCTGGCGGCGGGGTTCCCGCATTGCGCCGGCGTGGCATTGGGCGTTGACCGCCTGCTGATGGCCCTGCTCGGCAGCGATCGCATTGCCGATGTGATGGCCTTCGACTTCGCCCGCGCCTGACCATCGCCCGATACGAAAATTTAAGGAAGTCCCGGATGTTTGTTTTCACCGGGACGGTTTAGAGTGGCTGCGTGAACTCAGGGGTGCACGATGCGCGGCTGGGCGTTTTCGACTTGTTTCTACGCACTGCTACTGCTGGCCGCGCCTGAGACGAGGGCACAGGACACGGGCGGCCGTTTCTACGGCGACCGTGTCGTGCGTTGCGAGTCCAAGGGCGGGCAGGCGCACCTTTGTCCGGTGGACGTCCGCGGCGGCGTGCGCATGCTGCGCAGCCTGTCCAAGTCCGATTGCACCGAGGGAAGCACCTGGGGCCTCAACGACACGGGCATCTGGGTCCGGGACGGATGCCGCGCCGAGTTCGTCCTCGGCTACGGCGGCAGCGTCGGCAGCGCCTACGGTAGCCGCACGGTCCGTTGCGAATCGCGCGGCAACCGCTGGCAGCATTGCGATGCCGACACCAGCGCCGGCGCCGAGCTGGTGCGGCAGTTGTCGAAAAACCCGTGCATCAAGGGCGACAACTGGGGCGCCGACAACCGCGGCGTCTGGGTGTCGGGTGGTTGCCGCGCCGAGTTCCGGATGATGGCGGCGGTGGCGACCCAGACCACGCCCGGCAAGATCGTCCGCTGCGATTCGAACGACAAGCTGCCGCGGCACTGCCCGGCCGATACCGAGGGTGGGGCGGTGAAGGTGTTCCGCCAGTTGTCGCGCGCGGCCTGTGTCGAGGGGCGCAGCTGGGGCGTGGACAAGAACGGGATCTGGGTCGAGGACGGCTGCCGCGCCGAATTCGAAGTCCGCCGCAAGGACGACCTCAGCGGCGGCTGAATGGCTGCCATCGCCGGCCGCGGGGTGAGGCAATCGTTAAGCCGGCCTCGTTAGAGTAGGGCCCATCTCAAACGACGGAGCGGTCATGACCCGATATTTGTCCAGGGGCCTCGGGATTCTGGCTGTGCTTGCGGCTTCAACGGTGGCCACGCCGGCCATGGCGCAATACACCAACGTGCAGACCGTTCGCTGCGAATCCAACGACAACCACTATCGCCAGTGTGCGGCCGATACCCGTTACGGCGCGCAACTGTTCCGGCAGTTCTCCAAGAATGCCTGCATCGAAGGGCGTACCTGGGGCTATGACGGGCGTGGCGTGTGGGTCAACGGCGGTTGCCGCGCCGAATTCGCACTGACGCGCGCCGGCCAGGGCGGCTGGAATGGTGGCAACGGCGGCGGGAACGGCGGCGGGAATGGCGGCGGGAATGGCGGTGGCAACGGTGGCCGCAATGTGCGCTGCGACTCCAACGACAACCGTTACCACCAGTGCCAGATCGACGGCCGCAGCGCCTACCTGGTGCGCCAGTACTCCAAGGCCTCGTGCGTCGAAGGCCGCAGCTGGGGCGTCGGCCGCGGCTTCGTCTGGGTCGATGACGGCTGTCGCGCCGAGTTCGCCAGTGGCTACGGCGGCGGTCACGGCGGTGGCAACGGTGGCGGCCAGGGTGGCGGCCAGGGCGGCGGCAACTATCCCGGCGGCTGGGGGCAGGCGCAGCAGCTGTACTGCGGTTCCGATGATCGCCGCCAGCGCCGCTGCAACGTGACCATCCGTCGCGATGCGCGACTGGTCAAGCAATCGTCCAAGGCTCCGTGCATCGAAGGCCAGAGCTGGGGCTGGGACCGCAATGGCGTGTGGGTCAGCGACGGCTGCCGCGGCAGCTTCAGCGTCCTTTGACGCCACGCGGGTGCTCCCAAGTCCCCGTCGCCACACGCGGCGGGGACAGCCGGCAGCCGGATGTCGCCAAGTCGCGGCGTGCAGTTCGCTAAACTGCACGGCATGAACACCACCATCGATTTCGACCGTTACGACCGCATCCGCCCGATCCGCTGGACCGGGCAGGCCCTGGAGCTGCTCGATCAGCGCAAGCTGCCCTTCGTGGTCGAGTACGTGGCGTGCCGCGACAGCGCCGCGGTCGCAGAAGCCATCCACGCGCTCACCGTGCGCGGCGCGCCGGCCATCGGCATCGCCGCGGCCTGGGGCGTGGTGCTGGCCGCGCGCGAGATCGATGCAGGCGACGGCGCCGAAGCGGCGACCAGGCTCGAGCCGGCCATGCAGCAACTCAACGCAGCCCGCCCGACCGCGGTCAACCTGGCCTGGGCGCTGGCGCGGATGCGTCGCACGCTGGCTGCGGCAGGCTCCGACTGGCGCGAAGTGATCGAACGCGAAGCGCAGGCCATCGCCGACGAGGACCTGGCTGCAAACCGCCGCATGGGCGCACTGGGTGCGGCCCTGATCGAACCTGGCAGCGGCGTGCTGACCCATTGCAACACCGGCTCGCTCGCCACCGCGGGCTTCGGCACCGCGCTGGGCGTGATCCGCGCGGGCGTTGCCGAAGGCCGGATCGACAAGGTTTTCGCCGGCGAAACCCGGCCCTGGCTGCAGGGCGCGCGCCTGACCGTGTGGGAGCTGCAGCAGGATGGCATCGCGCCGACCCTGATCGCCGACTCGGCGGCCTCGCACCTGATGAAGACCGGTGACGTGCAGTGGGTCGTGGTCGGCGCGGACCGGATCTGCGCCAATGGCGACACCGCCAACAAGATCGGCACCTACCAGCTGGCCATTGCAGCGCGCCATCACGGCCTGAAGTTCATGGTTGTCGCGCCGTCCTCGACGGTCGACATGGAAACTCCGTCCGGCGACGCGATCCACATCGAGGAGCGCGACCCCGGCGAGCTGTTCGGCGTCGGTGGCGTACGCACCGCGGCCGAGGACGTGGGCGCCTGGAACCCGGTCTTCGACGTCACCCCGCACGAGCTGATCGACGCCATCGTGACCGAGCGCGGGGTGATCGAGCGCCCGGATGCAGCGGCGATGAAGGCCGCCTTCGGCTGAGCCTGGGCTGGCGCACCGCCGTGGCGGCTTGCTGCCTTCGGAAAGGCGCCGTCCGCCACGCCGGGGATTGCTCCGCGGGAAGCCAGCGACCTGGGATCAGGAACCCGGTCGGCAACCCAAGGCAGTCCCCGACAATTCCGCTTGCAAAACCCCCGCAACTGCTTGTTTCTGCGTGGGAATCGGGCAGCAGACGGACCCCGTTCCGTGCTATGATTTCGTGTCCATTTGAAGCCGTCGACGACGGGCTGTCAGAGGGCCCCTGACGGGGTCCGCGACGCAGGCCCGCCGGGCAGTTACAGCGGCGGTGTTCAAACGTGATGCCCGACCGCAGTCGTCGCTGCGGACAACCAACGAACGGAAACCTGATGGCCGAACTCGCCAAGGAAATCATCCCGGTCAATCTCGAAGACGAGATGCGCCGCAGCTACCTCGATTACGCCATGAGCGTCATCGTCGGGCGCGCGCTCCCGGACGCGCGCGACGGACTCAAGCCAGTCCACCGCCGCGTGCTCTACGCGATGAACGAGCTCGGTGCCCACAGCAACAAGCCGTATTACAAGTCGGCGCGTATCGTCGGTGACGTCATCGGTAAGTACCACCCGCATGGCGACACGGCCGTGTACGACACGCTGGTGCGCATGGCCCAGCCGTTCTCGCTGCGCTACATGCTGGTCGACGGCCAGGGTAACTTCGGCTCGATCGACGGCGACAACGCCGCGGCGATGCGATACACCGAAGCGCGCATGTCGCGCATCGCCCATGAGCTGATGGCGGACATCGACAAGGAAACCGTCGACTTCCAGCCCAACTACGACGAGAAGGAACTCGAGCCCACGGTCATGCCGACCCGTGTGCCGAACCTGCTGGTCAACGGCTCGGCCGGCATCGCCGTCGGCATGGCGACCAATATCCCGCCGCACAACCTGTCGGAAGTGATCGACGCGACCATCGCGCTGATCGATGACCCGACGATCGATGTCGATGGCCTGATCCAGTACATCCCGGGTCCGGACTTCCCGACAGCGGGCATCATCAACGGCACGGCCGGCATCGTGAATGCCTACCGCACCGGCCGCGGCCGCGTGCGCATGCGCGCGCGCGCCGAGATCGAGGTGGCCGACAACGGCCGCGAAGCGATCGTGGTCTCCGAGATCCCGTACCAGGTCAACAAGGCGCGGCTGATCGAGAAGATCGCCGAGCTGGTCAAGGAAAAGAAGCTCGAAGGCATCAGCGAGCTGCGCGATGAGTCCGACAAGGACGGCATGCGCATCTACATCGAGGTCAAGCGCGGCGAATCGGCCGAGGTCGTCCTCAACAACCTCTATCAGCAGACGCAGATGGAGTCGGTGTTCGGCATCAACATGGTCGCCATTGTCGATGGCCGGCCGAAGCTGCTCAACCTGAAGGACCTGCTGGAAGTGTTCGTGCGCCACCGCCGCGAGGTGGTGACCCGCCGCACCATCTTCGAGCTGCGCAAGGCCCGCCAGCGCGCCCATATCCTCGAAGGCCTGACCGTTGCGCTGGCCAACATCGACGAGATGATCGAGCTGATCAAGACCTCGGCCAACCCCAACGAAGCGCGCGACCGCATGCTCGCCCGCAAGTGGGAAGCCGGCCTGGTCGGTGCGCTGCTGTCGGCGGCCGGTTCCGACGCCTCGCGTCCGGAAGACCTGCCGGTCGGTGTCGGCCTGGTCGATGGTTTCTACCAGCTGACCGAGACCCAGGCCCAGCAGATCCTCGAGATGCGCCTGCACCGCCTGACCGGGCTGGAGCAGGACAAGCTCACCGAGGAATACAAGCTGCTGCTGGAAACCATCCGTGGCCTGATCGAGATCCTCGAGCATCCGAACGTGCTGCTGGAAGTGATCCGCACCGAGCTGCGCAACGTCAAGGAAGAGTTCGGCGACAAGCGTCGCAGCGAGATCCGTGCCAGTGAGGAAGATCTCGACATCCTCGACCTGATCGCGCCGGAAGACGTGGTCGTCACGCTGTCGCATTCGGGCTACGCCAAGCGCCAGCCGGTCAGCACCTACCGCGCGCAGAAGCGTGGCGGCAAGGGCCGCAACGCGGCGGCGACCAAGGACGAGGATTTCATCGACCACCTGTGGCTGGTCAACACGCACGACACGCTGCTGACCTTCACCAGCGCCGGTCGCGTGTTCTGGCTGCCGGTGCACCAGTTGCCCGATGCCGGCCCGAACGCGCGCGGTCGTCCGATCATCAACTGGATCCCGCTGGAAGCCGGCGAGCAGGTGCAGGCCGTGCTGCCGGTGCGCGAGTACGTCGAAGACCAGTTCGTGTTCTTCGCCACCCGCAACGGCACCGTCAAGAAGACGCCGCTGACCGAGTTCGCCTTCCGCCTGCAGCGCGGCAAGATCGCGATCAACCTCGACGACGGCGACGCCCTGGTCGATGTGTCGCTGACCGATGGCACCCGCGACATCATGCTGTTCGCAAGCAACGGCAAGGCCGTGCGCTTCGCCGAAGACGCGGTGCGCTCGATGGGTCGCACGGCCACGGGCGTGCGCGGCATCCGACTCGCCGAGGGCGAGGAGGGCGAGGACGGCGCGCAGGACACCAGCGGCGCGCATGTGGTCAGCCTGATCGTGGTCGAAGGCGATGGCGACATCCTAACCGCCAGCGAACGCGGCTTCGGCAAGCGCACTTCGCTGGAGGAGTACCCGCGCAAGGGCCGTGGCACGCAGGGCGTGATCGCGCTCAAGACCACCGAGCGCAACGGCACGCTGGTGGGCGCGGTGCAGCTGTCGGATCACCACGATGTGTTGCTGATCTCCGATGGCGGCACGCTGGTGCGTACGCGCGCGGCAGAGATCTCGCAAGTGGGCCGCAACACCCAGGGCGTGACGCTGATGCGCCTGGCCGCCGACGAAAGCCTGCAGACCATCGAGCGCGTCGATGCCTCGCTGGACGCGGACGAAGACGGCACCGATGCGGTGATCGATCCGGGCACCGCCGCAGGATCGGTCGACGTCGCCCCGATTCCGGGCTGATTGATCGCTTGCCACGAAGACGCCGCCGAAAGGCGGCGTTTTCGTTTGTGGACGCGGGCGGCTGTGGAGCCGGGCAGCTGTGGAGCCGGGCAGCTGTGGAGCCGGGCGGCGCCGCGTTGCCCGGGCGACCTCAGGCAATGCGGGCGAAGACCTCGTCCACGGACAACTGCCCCAGGTCCGCCGTCTCGATCGCATCGAACGCTCGCATCCGGATGCCGGTGCGGCGGGCGCTGGTATGCGGCCCGAAAAGCGCCAGGCCTGGGGTGCCGAGGGCCGCCGCGAGGTGGGTCGGGCCGGTGTCGTTTCCGACCACGAACGACGCCCTGGCCAGCACCCCGGCAAGGGCGAACCAGTCCAGGAAGCCGGACGGCCCGACCAGCACCTGGCAGGGCAGCGTGCGCGCGAGGTCGAGTTCGTCCGGCCCCGGCGCCACTACGACCTGGCGACCAGACTGGACGAGCCGCCGGGCGAGTTCGGCGAAATGCGGCCAGCGCTTTTGCGGGTGACGCGCCGAACTGCCGGGAACGAGCGCGATGTAGCCTGGAGCGACGCCCTCGGCGGCGAGCAGCGCCGAAACGTCGTCGGCCATCCAGGCCACGTCCGGTGTACCGGTATGCGTCGGCTCCACGCCCGCAGCGGCGAGCAGGCGCGCGTAGGCGGCGCGGTCGGGGGCCGCGCTGGAGCCGGGGTTGTCCTTGCCATGCCATGCCAGCCCGGGCGTCATCAGGTGCCGGTACAGGCGCGTGCGCTGGCTGCCCTGGAGGTCGTAGACGCGGGCGAAGCCCGAATCGCGGAGCCTGCGCAGCAACGCCAGGTTGCCAGGCAGGTTCAGCAGTGGCGCACGCGGGTCGTCGATCAGCGTGTCCACGTGCGGACAGCGCTGCATCAGCCGGTGGAACTGGGGCGCGACCAGCAGGCTGATATGCGCGCCCGGGTGATGCGCGCGGATGTCGCGCAGGGCGCCGTCGGCCTGGACCAGGTCGCCGAACGAGCCCTGGCGGATCACCAGGATCTGCTGTCGCGGTCCGGGAATGCGGTCGGGCATGGCGGCGCCTGGTTCGCTGGCGGGGGGAAGCAGGTCTTCGCGCAGCATGGTGGTCCGGGAAAGGCGTTGGGATCGTCGGGGCCCGCTGCGCGGATGATCGCACAAGCGCTCGCATCGCCGTGGTGGCGCGCTCACATGCGGCCTGTTGCGGGGCCCGTTTCGTGGCATGTTCCATGGCCGATCGCGTGTGCCGATCGCGTGTGCCGATCGCGTGAGCCGATCCAATGGCGATGCTCCTATACTTCGCCAAAATCAGGGGAGGTCGCATGAAGCGCGTATCCGTTGCGGAAGGAACCGTCCACGCCCCATTGTCTGCAACGTCCCGGGTCCGGCCGCTCCTGCGCCTGATCGCCATCGGCATGGCAGCGCTGCTGATGCTCGGCGCCTGCAAGCGCGATCCCGACGGCCAGTTGCCCGCGGTCAGTGGCGAAGCGGTGCACGCCAGGCGCGAGGCGGTGCAGGGTTTCGCGCTGGTCGCCGCCTACCCGGACCAGAAGGCCGACGAGCAGATGGCCATCGCGCTCGAGTTCAGCCGGCCGCTGGTGGGCAGCCAGTCGTTCGACGAACTGATTGCCGTCGCCGATGAGAATGGCGCGGTTGTCGAGGGCAGCTGGGTGCTGTCGGACGACGCAAAGATGCTGCGCTTCCCGCACGTGGCGGCCAGTCGCGACTACGTGGTGACGATCAAGGGCGGGCTGACCGCCGCCGCCGGCGACCGGCTGGGGCAGGAGCTTCGCAGGCAGGTCCACACCGGGCCGCTCGACCCCGTGGTCGGCTTCGCCTCGCAGGGCAGCGTGCTGCCGGCGCGCGAGAGTCGGGGCTTGCCGGTGGTGTCGGTGAATGTCGCCGAAGTCGACGTCGAGTTCCTGCGCGTGAAAGACAAGGAGCTGCCGCGGTTCTTCGCCCAGTACCAGCGCGGTGGACGGCGCAGCAGCTGGGAGCTGGCCAACGACTACGGCGACAAGACGCCGATGGATCACCTTGCCGAGCCGGTCTACGTGAACCGGTTCGTGCTCGGTGGCAAGACCAACGAGCGCGTGCTTACGTACCTGCCGTTGCAGGACATCAAGGAACTGCAGCAGCCAGGCCTGTACTTCGCGGTTATGAAGCGCACGGGCCAGTTCCAGAACAGTTTTGAAACCGTGTTCTTCACGGTCAGTGACCTGGGTGTGCACGTGCGCGCCTACAAGGACAAGCTCTTCGTCCACACCGCGTCGCTGCACACCGGATCGGCGGTGGGCGCGGTCGAGCTGAAGGTGCTCGACGACAAGGGCGAGACGGTGCTGAAGGGCGAGACCGACGGCAACGGCAATGCCATGCTCGGCTACAAGCTCGATGCCGCGCACGTGCTGGTCGCAACGCACGGCAAGGATGTGTCGATGCTGCCGTTCAACCAGCCGGCGCTCGACCTGTCCGAGTTCGCGGTGAGCGGTCGTGAGCAGGCATGGTTCGACGTGTTCGCCTGGTCCGGGCGCGATCTGTATCGCCCCGGCGAAACGGTGCGGGTTTCGGCGTTGCTGCGCGACCAGGACGGTCAGCCGGTCGCGACCAGGGGCAAGCCACTGCAACCGCTGTTCCTGCGCTACGTCCAGCCCGACGGCAAGACGTTCGTCGAGACGCGCCTGCAACCGGACGCGCAGGGCTACGTGCGACATGCGCAGGTGATCCCGGTGGATGCGGCGACTGGCCGCTGGCGCATCGAGTTCCGCACCGACCCGGGCAGCAAGGAAGCGGTGCAGGGCATGGCGTTGCGGGTCGAGGAGTTCCTGCCCGAGCGGCTCAAGCTGGACCTGCAGGCACAGCCCGTGTTGAGGCCGGGCGAGCCGCTGCACCTGGCGGTGGACGGCGCTTACCTATACGGCGCCCCTGCTGCCGGAAACCGCTTCACCGCCAAGCTGGCGGTGGCGGTGGAGCAGCATCCGCTGGAACAGATGCCCGGTTACTTCTTCGGCGACCCGACGATGTCGCTGCCCAAGGAAGCCAAGGACGTCATCGATACCAAGCTCGATGCCAGCGGCAAGTTGCAGCAGGACATCGCACTGCCGGCCGAAGCCAGGCCGGTCAGCACGATCGCCGCGATAGTCACCGGCAGTGTCTTCGAGAGCGGCGGCCGCAGCGTCAACCGCAGCGTCAAACGCGTGCTGTGGCCAGCCGGCGCGCTGGTCGGCGTGCGCCCGTTGTTCGACGACAAGGAAGGCACCGATGCCAACGCGACCGCGGGCTTCGAACTGACCCGGGTCGACAGTGCCGGCAAGCCACGCGCCGGCAAGGGCCTGCGCGTGACCCTCGTCCGCGAGCATCGTGACTACCACTGGAACTACCAGGACGATGGCGGCTGGGATTACGACTTCACCCGGCGCTACGAAGACATCCAGACGCGCACCCTGGACGTCGGCCAGGCGCCGCAGCGCATCGACTTTCCGGTGGAGTGGGGCGATTACCGCGTCGATGTGTTCGATCCCGCGACGAAACTCACCACCCGCTACCCCTTCACCGCCGGGTGGAGCTGGGACGACGACAACCGCGGCCTGGACGCGCGCCCGGACAAGGTCAAGCTCGCCCTCGACAAGACCGCCTATCGCGCCGGCGACACACTCAAGGTAACGCTGACGCCGCCGCACGAAGGCAAGGGCCTGCTGATGGTCGAGAGCGACCGCATGCTCTTCGTGCAGGACATCGACGCCAAGGCCGGCAGCACCTATGAGATTCCGGTGACCGCCGACTGGGAGCGCCATGACGTGTATGTCACCGCACTGGTGTTCCGCGGCGGCAGCGCGCCCAGCAAGGTCACGCCCGCGCGCGCCGTCGGCGTGGCGCACGTGGCGATGGACCGGCGCGAGCGCAAGGTCGCCGTTGGCCTGTCGGCGCCGGCGCTGATGCAGCCCGGTCACGACCTGCCGGTGACGGTGAGCGTGCCGCAGCTGGCGGGCCAGGATGCATTCGTGACCGTATCCGCCGTCGACGTCGGCATCCTCAACATCACCCGTTTCCCGGTGCCGGACGCGGCCGCGCATTTCTTCGCCCAGCGTCGCCTCGGCGTCGATGCCTACGATGTCTACGGCCGCGTGATCGAGAGTTTCGAGGGCGGCATCGCCAAGCTGCGCTTCGGCGGCGACATGGCGCTGGCGGCCTTGCCGCAGGCGCGGCGTCCAACGGCGCGGGTGCAGACCGTGGACCTGTTTGCCGGACCGGTGAAGCTGGACGCAAGAGGCAATGCGCGCATCAACCTGGCAGTGCCGGACTTCAACGGCACGTTGCGCGTGTCGGCGCTTGCGTTCTCGGGCAACCGCTACGGCAGTCGCGATCGCGAGACGGTCGTGCGGGCGCCGGTTCTGGCCGAGGCCAGCCTGCCGCGCGTGCTCGCACCCGGCGACCGCAGCAACGTCACCCTCGACATACAGAACTTCACTGGACGCGATGGCCAGTTCAAGGTCGAGGTCAACGGTGAAGGCCCGCTGGCGCTGACCGATGGCGCGCGCAATGCGAGCCTGGCTGCGCAGGCCAAGGCCACTTACACCTTCCCGTTGCAGGCGAAAGAGGGTTACAGCACCGCGCAGGTACGCGTGCGGGTGCAGGGTAACGGCTACACGGTCGACCGCCGCTACGACGTGCCGGTGCGGCCGGCGTGGCCTTCGGTGGTGCGTGCACGCACGCGCGTGCTCGATGCGGCCGGCCCGCTGCAGTTCGACACCGGCCTGGCCGACGGCCTGATGAGTGAATCGGTGACTGCACGCCTGTCGGTCAGTGCGCTGCCGCCGATTCCGTTCGCGAGTGCGCTGCAGGGAGCGCTCGACTATCCCTATGGCTGCGCCGAACAGACCACGAGCAAGGGCTTTGCCGCGCTCGAGCTCGATGACGCTACGGCGAAGATGCTCGGGGTGAAGGGGCTGGATGCGAAGGCGCGCCGTACGCGCATGGAAGGTGCATTCGGGCGCTTGGCGGCGATGCAGATCGGCTCTGGCCACTTCTCGATGTGGGGCAGTGGCGACTACGTCAATCCCCTGATCACACCCTACGTCGTCGAGTTCCTGCTCGACGCGCGCGAGGCCGGGTTCGCCGTGCCCGATGCGGTGTTGCAGAAGGCGCTGAAGGTGCTCAGCGATGACCTGCTGTCGGGGGGGCAGGGGTTCTATGGCTACGACTCCCGCGATCACCTCAAGTTCGCCTACCAGGCCTACGCCGGCTTCGTGCTCGCGCGTGTGAACCGCGCGCCGCTGGGCACCCTGCGCGCGCTTTACGACAACGATCGCAAGCAGAGCCTGACCGGCCTGCCGCTGGTGCACCTTGGCCTGGCACTGGCCCTGCAGGGCGACAAGGCGCGTGGCGGCAAGGCCATAGCGGACGGGTTCGCACGCGACTCCGTCGATCGTCCCGAATACCTCGGCGACTACGGCAGCCGCATCCGCGACGATGCACTGATGATTGCGTTGCTTCATGAGCGCGGCCTGGCCACACCGGCCTACGATGCCCGCGCGGTGGAGCTGGGCAAAGAGCTCGATGCGCGCCGCAACAGCGGCTGGATGTGGCTCAGCACGCAGGAGCAGGTGGCGCTGGTGCGGCTGGGCAAGGCGCTCGCGGCGGAGCAGGGCAAGCAGGTTTCGGGGCAGTGGAAGATCGGCGATATCGCCACCGATGCGCCGGCCGCGCGCCTGGTCGGTCGTGTGTTCGATTACGCCACGTTGCTGCGCGGCGTGTCCTTCAACGCCAAGGGCGAGCCGCCGCTGTACGCCAGCCTGGAAGTGGCCGGCGTCCCGCGGCGCGCCCCGGAGCCGGATGACTCGTTGATCAAGGTGACGCGCCGGTACTTCGCCACCGATGGCAAGGAGTGGAGCGGCGGCAAGCTGGAGGAGGGCGAGGCGCTGATCGTGCAGGTCGCGATCACCAGCCATCGCGACATGCCCGATGCACTGCTGACCGACCTGCTGCCGGCCGGACTGGAGATCGAGAACTTCAACCTCGGAGACGGCAAGCAGTGGGCGGGCGTGGTCATCGACGGCATCGAGATCGCCGACCGCGATGATGCGGCCGAGGTCCGCCACGAGGAGTTCCGCGACGACCGCTACGTCGCCGCGCTCAAGCTCGACAGTGGCGACACCGCGCGGCTGTTCTACCTGCTGCGCGCGGTGACACCGGGCACCTACACCGTGCCGCCGCCGCTGGTGGAAGACATGTACCGGCCGGATCTGCGTGGCGTGGGCAAGTCCGTGCCGGCCACCGTGACGGTGACACAACCCGGAGGCGGGTGATCGCCGCGCCACCCGCCACCGTCATCCCGGCGAACGCGGCGCCCCTCAAGCGCAGGTGGCATCGCCCTGCGCTCAAGGCGATGTTCACCGCGCTGACGCTTGTCACCGCGGCCATGCTCCTGGACCTCGCATTCCCACTGCCGTTGCCCGACCGCGACGACGAGGGCGCGATTGTCGTGGCCGCCGATGGAACGCCATTGCGCGCATTCGCCGATCGTCGCGGCATCTGGCGCTATCCGACGACGATCGACCAGGTCTCGCCGCTGTATCTGCAGGCGCTGCTGAACTACGAAGACCGCTGGTTCTGGAGGCACCCCGGCGTCAATCCGGTGGCGATGCTGCGCGCCGGCGGGCAGTGGCTGCGCAGCGGCCGGGTGGTGTCCGGCGGCTCGACGCTGACCATGCAGGTCGCGCGGATCCTCGATCCTGCACTGCGCACGGGCACCCGCACGCCGCCGGCGAAGTTGCGCCAGCTGCTGCGCGCACTGCAGCTGGAAGTGCACCTGTCCAAACGCGGGATCCTCGCGCTCTACCTGCAACGCGCGCCTTTCGGCGGCACGGTCGAAGGTGTCGAAGCCGCCAGCTGGGCCTATCTCGGCAAGCCGGCGTCGCGGCTGTCGCATGCCGAAGCGGCGCTGTTGACGGTGCTGCCGCAGGCACCCGGGCGGCTGCGCCCGGACCGTGATCCCGGCCGCGCCCGCATCGCCCGCGACAAGGTGCTGACGCGGATGCAGGCATTGCAGGTGTGGTCGCCCGATGCGGTCGCCGACGCACGCATCGAACCGGTCGTGGCGCGATCGCTGCATCCACCCCTGCATGCACCCTTGCTGGCGCAGCGTCTGCGCTTCGAATTTCCACGCTCGCCCAGGCTGGTATCGACGCTGGATGCGGAGTTGCAGCGCACGCTCGAGGAACGGGTCGCTAGTTACTTCTCCGACCTGCCGCCGCGCACTTCGGCTGCGCTGCTGGTGGTCGACAACGCCACGCTGGAAGCGCGCGCCTACGTCGGCTCGGTCGCCTTCACCGACACCGAACGGCTGGGGCATGTCGACATGGTCAAAGCCTGGCGCTCGCCAGGTTCGACGCTCAAGCCGTTCCTGTACGGGCTGGCGCTGGATGACGGCCTGATCCACTCGGAAAGCCTGCTGGTCGATGCGCCGCAATCGTTTGGCGGCTACCGGCCGGGCAATTTCGACGCGGCGTTCAACGGTCCGGTCAGCGCGGCGCAGGCGCTGCGCCTGTCGTTGAACGTTCCGGCCGTGGACCTGCTCGACCGGGTGGGTCCATCGCGTTTCGCTGCGCGCCTGGCGCACGCGGGCATTCGCCTGCAGTGGCCGCGTGGCGGGGCGCCAAACCTGGCGATGATCCTCGGCGGTACCGGCGCCAGGCTCGAGGACCTGGTGGGCGCCTACGCCGCGCTCAACCGCGGCGGCGTCGCCGGACGCGTGCGTTACACCGCAGGTGCGGCGCGCATCGACCGGCGTGCGATGTCGCCCGGCGCGGCCTGGATCGTGCGCGAAATCCTCGAGGCGAACCCGCGCCCGGGCAGCGTCGCCGATACGTTCGAACCCGGCGGCCGTCCGCGCGTCGCCTGGAAGACGGGCACCAGTTACGGCTTCCGTGACGCCTGGGCGTTGGGCAGCACGCGCCGCCACACCGTCGGGGTGTGGGTTGGCCGCCCGGACGGCACGCCACTGCCCGGCCAGTACGGCGCGGTCACGGCATTGCCGTTGTTGTTCGAGGTCATCGACAGCCTGCCGCGCCAGCGCGGCGATTCGTCGCCGCGCCCGGTGCCGGCCGATGTCGCCAGCGTCGAAGTGTGCTGGCCACTGGGACTGCCGCCCGACCCGCAGGCGCCGCAGTTGTGCCAGCGACGCCTGCAGGCGTGGACCCTGGACGGCTCGCAGCCGCCGACGATGTCCGAGCGCGATGCGCGGTTATGGAATGCCGGGATCGAGCGCTTCGACGTCGATGCACGCAGTGGCCTGCGCCTGTCGGGTGAGTGCTCCGCAGCGCATGTGCGCGTACCGCGCCAGCTGGCGCGCTGGCCGGTACTGGCATCGCCGTGGTTGCCGGCGGAAACACGCCGGGCAGCGCGATTGCCGCCGCTGGCCGCCGACTGCGCCGCCGACGGACGCGACGCGGTCGAGGAATTGCGAATCGATGGTCTGGCCGACCGGGCCACGCTTGCCCGCGCTCCCGGCAGCGAACATCCGGTGCGATTGTCCCTGCGTGCGCTGGGCAGCGATGCGCGGATCCGCTGGTTGCTCGATGGCCGGCTGATCGGCGAGTCGGCCGGCGCGGCGTCGTTCGTCCACGACTTCGGCGAAACCGGCCCGCACACGCTGACGGCGCTGGCCGACAGCGGTGCCTGGTCGCGGTTGCAGTTCAGCGTGCTGCGCTGACTGCGGCGGTGTTGCTCAGAGGTCCTGCTTGAGCTGCGCGAGCATGTGCTCGGCCGAAGACACCCGGAACTCACCCGGCGCCTCGACGTTGAGCAGCTTCACCACGCCGTCCTCGGCATACAGGGCGAAGCGCTTGGCGCGGCGGCCCATGCCATAGGCGCTGGCGTCGAGTTCCAGGCCGAGCGCGCGGGCGAAGTCGCCGTTGCCGTCGGCCAGCATCATCAGGCCTTCGGGCACGTGCTGGCTTTCGCCCCAGGCCTGCATCACGAACGGATCGTTGACCGACATGCAGGCCACTTCGATGCCCTGGCTGCGGAACTCGTCGAAGTGCTGCACGAAGCCGGGCAGGTGCTTCTCCGAGCAGGTCGGCGTGAACGCGCCCGGCACCGCGAACAGGACGATGTTGCGTCCGTCGAACAGGGCATTGGTGTCGAGGGTTTCCACACCCTCGCGGATGCGCTGCAGGGTGACTTCGGGGATGTGATCGCCGATCTGGATGGTCATGGAGGACTCCGGTGAGAATGGGCAGCATACTGGCAGCGCCCGCAATGCCGCGTCAAAGTCACTTGAAATCGACTGCGCGGCTGGCATTGTCTGCGGCGTGCCGGAACGCACGTTCGCCGGACGTTTCCGGGCGCGCCAGTCGCGGCGCATGCATCGAGGGAGCCACACCATGCAGTTCAAGGATTACTACGAAACCCTGGGCGTCGAGCCCAGCGCCGGCGAGGCCGAGATCAAGACGGCCTACCGTCGCCTCGCCCGAAAGTTCCACCCCGACGTCAGCAAGGAAGCCGGCGCCGAGGACAAGTTCAAGGCGATCAACGAAGCCTACGAGGCGCTGCGCGACCCGCAGAAGCGCGCCGCGTACGATCAGTTGCGCGCGCGCGGTTATCGACCCGGCGATGAGGTGCAACCTCCGCCCGGCGGATTCGGCGGCGGCGGTTACGGTGGCGTCGACTTCGAGGAGATCTTCGCAGGCGGCGGCGCGGGCGGCGGCTTCAGCGATTTCTTCGAAAGCATGTTCGGTCGCGGTCGCGGCGGCGGTTTCGGCCAGCGCGGTCCGCAAGCGCGCGGCAGCGGCGACACGCGCGCCAAGCTGGCGGTCTCGCTGGAAACCGTCCATGACGGCGGCAGCGTGCGCATCGCCGTCAACGAACGCACGCTCGACGTGCGCATCCCCAAGGGCATCCGGCCGGGCCAGGTCATCCGCCTGGCCGGGCAGGGCGTACAGGGCGATCTGTTGCTGGAGATCGAGTACGCCGCGCACCCGCAACTGGAAGTCGACGGGCTCAACGTGATCTATGTGTTGCCGCTGGCGCCATGGGAAGCGGCGCTGGGCGCTTCGGTCAGCGTGCCGACACTGGGTGGCCCGGTGGAGCTGAAGATCCCCGCCAACTCCGAGGCCGGCCGCAAGCTGCGCCTGCGCGGACGCGGATTGCCGGGGGATGCAGCGGGCAGGATCGCGCCGGGTGACCAGCTGGTCGAACTGGAAGTGCTCGCACCGCGTGCGCACAACGAGGCGCAGCGGGCGGCCTACGAAACGATGCGGGAAGCATTCGGCGACGACTGGCGCCGCGTCTGAGGACTCGTGGCCGGGTTGGCGGCCAGTTTGGCGATCCAGGCAGCCTGGATCGCCGGTGTCCGGATCAGGCCGGGATCATCTGCGAGATGATGTCGGCCAGGTCGTTCTCGCTGAAAGGCTTGGTGATGTAGGCCTTGGCGCCTTGGCGCATGCCCCACACGCGGTCGGTATCCTGGTCCTTGGTGGTGACCAGCACGACCGGGATGTGCTTGGTGCCCGGATCCCGGCAGATCGAACGCGTCGCCTGGAAACCGTTGAGATTGGGCATGACGACGTCCATCAGCACCATGTCGGGCAGCTCGCGCTTGGCCGCTTCCACGCCGGCAGCGCCATCCTCGGCAGTCAGTGCCTCGTGGCCAAGCTTCTCGACGATGCGACGGATACCCATCAGCTGCGACGGCGAGTCGTCGACGATCAGAATGCGCGCCATATGTTCCCCCTGAACCTGACGCGATTGTAGCGGTCGGCGATGGGGCCGCAATAGCCGTCGCCGAATCGGACGGGGAGCTGGCACCGGAACTGGGAACCGGGTGCCGGTTGCGGCAGAGTCCCGGCGGGCCGGCAGGGCAGGTGCGCTCAGCCCACCGCGACCAACGTGCGCCCAAGCGAACCGCCCGCCAGCATCGTTGCGAACACCTCGGGCAACTGTTCCAGCCGTACTTCGCGCGTGCAGATGCGCTTGAGATGACGCGGCTTCCAGTCGCTGGCCAGGTGCTGCCAGACGGCCTGGCGGATATCGCGGGCAGTGCCGGCCGAGGCGACGCCCAGCAGCGACACGCCGCGAATGATGAAAGGCATCACGGTGGCGTCGAGTTCGGCCGTGGCGGCCAACCCGGCGCTGGCGACATTGCCATACGGCACGGTCTGCGCGAGCAGGCTGGTCAGCATCGGTCCACCGACGTTGTCGAGACCACCGCCGAAGCGCGCCGTTTCCATCGGCCGCGTCGTGGCAAGGGCGTCGCGCCCGAGCACTTCGCTGGCGCCGATCTCCTTGAGGTAGTCGCTCTGTTCGGCCTTGCCGCTGATCGCGTGCACCTGGTAGCCGGCGCGACTGAAGATGTCCAGGGCCAGCGAGCCCACGCCGCCGCTGGCACCGGTGACAGCGAGCGGACCGAGCTCGGGCGTCTGCCGGTTCTCGGTCATGCGCAACAGCGCCAGCGCGGCGGTGAAGCCGGCAGTGCCCAGGATCATGCTCTCGCGCAGGCTCAGCCCCTTGGGCAGCGCGATCACCCACTTCGATTCCAGCCGCGCGTACTGGCTGTAACCACCGTCGCGCGTTTCGCTCAGCCCGCAGCCGGTGACGAGGACTTCGTCGCCCTCGCGGAACGCTGGATCGGTCGATGCCACTACATGGCCGGCGACATCGATGCCACCCACCAGCGGGAACCGGCGCAGGATCTTGCCCTGGCCGGTGCCGGCGAGCGCGTCCTTGAAATTGACCGAAGAGTAGGCGGTGCGGATGACCACTTCGCCCGGCGCCAGGTCGTCGACCGAAACCGCTTCGATGCCACTGCGGTAACCAGCGTCGTCGTTATGGATGCGGAAGGCGTTGAATGAAGTCGGAATCGTCATCGTCGTGTTTCCTGAGGGGGTTATCGCAGCGCCTTGCGTCGCTTCTCGTCCATCCACTTCGACGCTGCCGCAGGCTCATACGCCTCCATCCACGACAGCATCGCGCCGATGTCGTCACCGTGCCACAGGTCCTCGCGCTGGTCCGGGTGCAGGAAACGCTCGGACACCATGCGGTCCATCATCGCGATCAGCGGCTCGTAGAAGCCATCCACGTCGAGGAAGGTGCACGGCTTGTCGGCAATGCCCAGCTGGCGCCACGTCAGCATCTCGAACATCTCGTCGAGCGTGCCGAAACCGCCGGGCATGGCGATGAAGCCGTCCGACAGGTCGAACATGCGCGCCTTCCGCTCATGCATCGAGCCGACCACTTCGAGGTGGGTCACGCCCTTGTGCGCGACCTCCCAGTTGACCAGTTGCTCGGGGATCACGCCGGTCACTTCGCCACCGGCGGCGAGCACGGAATCGGCAACCACGCCCATCAACCCGACATTGCCGCCGCCATAGACCAGGCCGATCCCGCGCTTGGCCAGTTCCGTGCCCAGGGCGATCGCGCGCTCGGTGTAGATGGGCTTGGCGCCGGCATTGGAGCCGCAATAGACGCAGACATTCTTCATTTCATTGAACCGGGATGGACAGGCAGGATGGGGCGGACGTTCATCGTGCGCGGAACAGGACGATGCCGGACATGCGCACCATCTCCTCACGCAGGCGCCTGGGCTGCAGCAGGCGCAGCAGTTTCCACAGCCAGGCGTGCGGCGCGGTGCGATTGAGGCGCAGCGATTCGGTCCAGCTCGAGCGGAACTCGACCTCGTCCCAGCCGAAGGGCGCGAAGAAGGCGGTGCCCTCGGCCGGGCCAAACCGGAATGGCGCATTGCCTTCGCGCAGCTTTGGCGACCAGCGCTTCTCGAGGAACTTCAGCAACCGCGGCGAGGCCAGGTCGGTCAACCACCACTGTGCCTGTGCCACGTCGTGCAGGTCGGCGGCAAGTTCGGCGACGTTCTCGGCCTCCAGGTAAACCAGCAGGCCCTCGGTGATCACCAGCATGGGGCCGTGGCCGGCGGCATGGGCGAAGACTTCATGGCGCACCGCGCGTTCGCGCAGGTCGGCAGGGATGAACTCGACCGCGCAGTTCGGCGTTTCGCTGGCCATGTGCCGGCGGAAGTGGTCGACCATGTCGGGGAGGTCGACATGCAACCAGCGCAGCGTCGAGGGCAGCGGCAAGCGGTAGGCGCGCGCATCCAGTCCCGCAGCCAGGTTGAGCACCGTGGTCGCGCCCTGCTGCACGCAGCGCAGGATGATCTCGTCCATGACCGCCGTGCGTACCACCATCGGCCAGCTCATCGACGCGCCCTGCGGCATCGCATCGACGATGGCCTGGCCGCGTTCCCCGGCGAGACGGCGCGCATACGGGTCGCGGAAGATCGCGTCCGGGCGGTCGCTTTCCATCGCGCGATAGACCGCCACCCAGGCGGCGGTGTCGGAGACGTTACGGATCGGGTTGGCGTCAGCCATCGTTGTGCTCCTGTCGTGAACGCAAAAGGCCGCCAGCACCTGCGTGATGGCGGCCTTCCGGCTCGATCATCGCCGACGAGATCGGCGAGACGATCAGTTCGCCTTGTGGATCGAGCGCTTGTCGACCGCCATGGCGGCGTCGTGGATCGCCTCCGACAGCGTCGGGTGGGCATGGCAGATGCGCGCCAGGTCGTCGGCCGAGCCCTTGAACTCCATCGTCAGCACGCCTTCGTGGACGAGTTCGGAAACGCCGACGCCGACCAGGTGCAGGCCCAGGACCAGATCCGTCTCGGCGTGCGCGATCACCTTGACGAAGCCGGCCGGCTCGCCCATCGCCACGGCACGACCAATCGCGGCGAACGGGAAGCTGCCGGTCTTGAACGGCGTGCCCTCGGCCTTGAGCTGCTGCTCGGTCTTGCCGACCCAGGCAATCTCCGGCTCGGTGTAGATGACCCACGGAACGGTGTCGAGGTTGACGTGGCCCGGCAGGCCGGCGATCAGCTCGGCCACGGCGATGCCTTCCTCGAAGCCCTTGTGCGCCAGCATCGGGCCACGGACGCAGTCACCGACCGCCCAGACGCCGTTGACGCCGGTGTGGCAGTGCTCGTCGACCTCGATCATGCCGCGCGCATCGAGCTTGACGCCGGTGCCATCGGCCAGCAGGCCCTTGCTTGCGGCGCGACGGCCAACCGAGACCAGCAGCTTGTCGACGACGATCGTCTTCTCGCCTTCGGCGTCGGTGTAGGTGACTTCGACTTCCTTCGCCTTGCCCTTGGTCTTGATCTCGGCCTTGCTCACCTTGGCGCTGAGCTTGATGTCCAGGCCCTGCTTCTTGAACTCGCGAGCGGCAGTCTTGGCGACCTCGGCATCGGCGGCGGCGAGGAAGTCGGGCAGGGCTTCGAGGATGGTGACCTCGGCGCCGAGGCGCTTCCAGACGCTGCCCAGTTCCAGGCCGATCACGCCTGCGCCGATCACGCCGAGGCGCTTGGGCACGGCGGTGAAGTCGAGCGCGCCGACGTTGTCGACGATGGTGTCGTTGTCGAACTTGGCGAACGGCAGCTCGATCGAATCCGAACCAGCAGCCAGGATCACATTGGTGCCCTTGAGCTCGACCTCGGAACCGTCGTGCTGCTTCACCTTGACCACGTTGCCCGGCTGCAGCTGGCCGAAACCATAGAACGGCGTGATCTTGTTGGCCTTGAACAGCATCGCGATGCCGCCGGTGAACTGCTTCACGATCTTGTCCTTGCGGGCGATCATGGTGCCGACGTCGATCTTGGCGTCCTTGGTGGTGATGCCGTGCTCACCGAACAGGTGCTGCAGGTTGTAGAACTGGCGCGAGCTGTCGAGCAGCGCCTTGGACGGGATGCAGCCTACGCGCAGGCAGGTGCCGCCGAGGGCAGGCTTGCCGTCCTTGCCGAGCGCGGCGTCGATGCACGCGGTCTTCAGGCCGAGCTGGGCGGCGCGGATGGCGGCGTGGTAGCCGGCCGGGCCGGCGCCGATGACGACTACGTCGAAGTTCTGCTGTTCGCTCACGTCTTGATCCTTGCTGATGCCCCCAACGCTCACGCAGAAGCCGGGGAGCCGATAGTTCCCTCCCCTTCAAGGGGAGGGCAGGGTGGGGATGGGTTTCAGGTCGCGGGCGCGCATGCAGCACGGCGCTTGCAACCCTTCCCCATCCCGGCCTTCCCCTTGAAGGGGAAGGAGCAAATCACATGCCCAGCAGCATGCGGTGCGGATTCTCGAGCTGGTTCTTGATGTCGACCAGGAACAGCACCGCTTCCTTGCCGTCGATGATGCGGTGGTCGTACGACAGCGCGATGTACATCATCGGCGCGGCGATGACCTGGCCGTTCTCGACGATCGCGCGTTCCTTGATGGCATGCATGCCCAGGATCGCCGACTGCGGCGGATTGACGATTGGCGTCGACATCAGCGAACCGAAGGTGCCGCCATTGGTGATCGTGAACGTGCCGCCTTGCAGGTCATCGAGGCCGAGCTTGCCGTCGCGCGCCTTCTTGGCGTAATCGGCGATGCCCTTCTCGATGTCGGCAAAGCCCATGCGCTCGACATTGCGCAGCACCGGCGTGACCAGACCCTTCTCGGTCGACACGGCGATCGAGATGTCGGCGTAGCCGTGATAGATCACGTCGTTGCCGTCGACCGAAGCGTTGACCACCGGGTACTTCTGCAGCGCGTTGGCGGCGGCCTTGGCGAAGAAGCTCATGAAGCCCAGCTTGATGCCGTTGGCCTTCTCGAACTGCTCGCCCAGCTCCTTGCGCATGGCCATGACCTTGCCCAGGTTGACCTCGTTGAACGAGGTCAGCATGGCGATCGAATTCTTCGACTGCATCAGGCGCTCGGCGATGCGGGCGCGGATTCGGGTCATCGGCACGCGCTCTTCCGGACGCGCGCCGCCGGAGGCGCCGACGCCCTTGCCCGAGGCGTAGTTGACCAGGTCTTCCTTGGTCACCGCGCCGCGACGGCCGGTGCCTTCGACCTGCGCCGGATCGATGCCCTGGGTGACGGCGGTGAAACGCGCGCCCGGCGGCAGGCTTTCGGTGCCGGCAGCGGCCGGAGCGGCCTTGGCGGCCTCGGCCTTGGGCTGCACCGGCTGCGCTTCGGCCGTCGTGGCGGCAACGTTCTTGGCGTCGATGGCCTCGGCCTTGGTCGCGGCGGCCGGAGCCGCCGCGGCAACCGCGCCGGCTTCGACCACGGCGATCAGCTGCTCGCTGACGACCGTGGTGCCTTCGGCGAACTTGATTTCCTTGAGCACGCCGTCGACAGGCGAGGGGACTTCCAGGACGACCTTGTCGGTTTCCAGGTCAACCAGGTTCTCGTCGCGCTTGACCGCGTCGCCGACTTTCTTGTGCCAGGTCGCGATGGTGGCGTCGGAGACGGATTCGGGCAGAACGGGAACTTTGATTTCGGTGCTCATGGGGTGCGTCCTAATGTCATTCCGAACGTAATGAGGAATCTTGATGCCCGGGCGGCGACGGCGCTGCCCGGGGCGACACGATGGTTACTCTGCGGTGACTTCGCCGCGCAGCGGGTTGCGCAGCGCGTCGGCGACCAGCGCGGCCTGCTCGGCGACATGGTCGGCGAGGTGGCCGGCAGCCGGCGACGGCGAACGCGCGCGACCTGCGTAGTGCAGCGTCTGCCCGGACTGCAGGCAGGCCGCCAGGTGGTGGCGGATCTGGTACCACGCGCCCTGGTTCTGCGGCTCTTCCTGGCACCAGACCACGTCGGTGGCCTTGGTGAAACGCTTGAGTTCGGCCACCAGCTGCGGACGCGGGAACGGATACAGCTGTTCGACGCGGACGATGGCGACGTCGGTCAGGCCCTGCTTCTGCTGTTCCTCGAGCAGGTCGTAGTAGACCTTGCCGCCGCAGAAGACCACGCGCTTGACCTTCTTGGCGTCGGCGCTGGCATCCGGGATCAGCTGCTGGAACTCGCCCTTGGCCAGCTCGTCCATCGTCGACACCGCCAGCTTGTGGCGCAGCAGCGACTTGGGCGTCATCACCACCAGCGGCTTGCGCGTGGTCATGCGCATCTGCCGGCGGATCATGTGGTAGGCCTGTGCCGGCGTGGTCGGCGTGCAGACGATCATGTTCTCCAGCGCGCACAGCTGCAGGAAGCGCTCCAGGCGTGCGGAGCTGTGCTCCGGGCCCTGGCCTTCGTAGCCGTGCGGCAGGAACAGCGCCAGGCCGCACAGACGACCCCACTTGGCCTCGCCCGAGGACAGGAACTGGTCGATCACGACCTGCGCGCCGTTGGCGAAATCGCCGAACTGCGCTTCCCAGATGTCGAGCGTCATGGGATCGGCGGTGGCATAGCCATACTCGAACGCCATTACCGCTTCTTCGCTGAGCAGCGAGTCGATGATGGTGACGTCGGACGGGTTCTTGACCAGGCGACGCAGCGGCAACACGTACTCGTCGTTGGTCTGCTCGTGCAGGATCGCGTGGCGGTGGAAGAACGTGCCGCGACCGCAGTCCTGGCCGACCAGGCGCAGCTTGTAGCCTTCGTCGACGAGGGTGGCATAGGCCAGGTTCTCGGCGAAGCCCCAGTCGCCGCCGAGCTCGCCGGCGATCATCTTGCGGCGGTCGTCGTAGATCTTGGCCACGCGCGGGTGCAGCTTGAGGTCGGCCGGGACGTCGTTGATGGTGACGGCCAGCTTGTCGAGCTTCTTGCGGTCGAAGGTGGTGTCGACCTTGTCGCTGAGCTTGCCCGACAGGTAGTTCGACCAGTCGATGGTGAACTCGTCCGGCTTGACCTCGACCACTTCGGTGGTGACCGCGCCGTCGTCGAGCTTCTGGCGGTAGCCGTCGACCAGCGCCTGCGCCTCGTCGGCGCTCAGCGTGCCTTCGGCAACCAGCTTCGTCGCGTACAGCTCGCGCGGCGTCTTGTGCTTGCGGATGATCTGGTACATCACCGGCTGCGTCGCCGCCGGCTCGTCGGCCTCGTTGTGGCCGTGGCGGCGGTAGCAGACCAGGTCGATGACCACGTCCTTGCCGAACCTGTTGCGGAAGTCCAGCGCCAGCTCGGCGCAGAACACCACCGCTTCCGGGTCGTCACCGTTCACGTGCAGCACCGGTGCGTCGACCATCTTGGCCACGTCGGTGCAGTACAGGGTCGAGCGCGCGTCCTGGACGGCGCTGGTGGTGAAGCCGACCTGGTTGTTGATGACGATGTGGACCGTGCCGCCAACGCGGAAACCGCGTGCCTGCGACATCTGGAACAGCTCCATCACCACGCCCTGGCCGGCAAACGCGGCGTCGCCGTGGATCAGGATCGGCAGCACCTGCTGGTGGCCCTTGTCGCCGCGGCGGGTCTGGCGCGAACGAACGCTGCCAACCACGACCGGATCGACGATCTCCAGGTGCGACGGGTTGAACGCCAGCGCCAGGTGGACCGGGCCGCCCGGAGTGGCGACGTCGGCCGAGAAGCCCATGTGGTACTTCACGTCGCCCTGGTGGGCCAGGTCGCTGTGGACGTGCTCGAACTTGCCTTCGAACTCGTCGAACAGGTGACGCGGCGGCTTGCCCAGGGTGTTGATCAGCACGTTGAGACGGCCGCGGTGGGCCATGCCGATGACCACGTCCTTGGCACCCTGTTCGCCGGCGCGGCGCACGGTGGAGTCCATCAACGGGATCAGCGCATCGCCGCCTTCCAGCGAGAAGCGCTTCTGGCCGACGTACTTGGTGCCCAGGTAGCGTTCCAGGCCATCGGCGGCGGTGAGGCGCTCGAGGATGCGCTTCTTGTCATCGCTGCTGCGGCCGAACTTGCCGCCGGCCTTTTCCAGGCGCTCATACAACCAACGCCGCTGTTCGGAGTCGGAGATGTGCATGAACTCGGCGCCGATCGGGCCGGTGTAGGTGGCCTTGAGCAGCGCGAGCAGGTCGCCCAGCTTCATGCGCTCGTTGCCACCGACGCCGCCGGTGCTGAACTCGGCCTTGAGGTCGTTGTTGGTCAGGTGGTGGAAACCCAACTCGAGGTCCGGCGCTTCGGGCTTCTGCAACAGGCCAAGCGGGTCGATGTCGGCACCCAGGTGGCCACGCGACCGGTACGCCGTGATCAGGCGGCCGACTTCGCGCTCGCGCTCGTCGCCTGCACCGGCGGCCACGGAAACGACCCCGCGGGCAGCCATGCGACCGGCCTGGGCGATGGTGTCGATGACGGCCGAATGCGGCACGTCACCGGCTTCGCGGCCCTTGAAGCCGTCGAAATACGCCTTCCATTTCGGGTCGACACTGTCGGGGGAAACCAGGTACTGCTCGTACAGGTCCTCGACGAAAGCGGCATTGGCGCCGAGCTGGGAGGACTGGGAGAACTGCTTCAGGAGACTGTCCACGATGGTGATCGGGAAACTCGGTGGGAGAAGGCGGAGGAGGCCTGGATTGCACGCTTGTACGGCTATTCAGGCGCCAAGATTCGGAATTATAGCCCTTGGCTGGTGGTAAACGGCTAACACTTATGTCGAATCAGCCACTGCAGCCAAGCCCTTGGTCACATAGCGTTGGGTCGCCACGGGCCGCTTCAAGGGTGAAACGCCGGTGCATCAGGCCATCACAGGCCCAGTGCGCGGTACTCGCTGCAAGGCCGGGCACGTTCCCAGACGGGCTCGAAGTGGGCGCGCAGCTGGCGGCCGCGGGCCGGATCGTCGAGTCGGGTCTCGCCGTCGAAGCGGTGGCCGAGCGGGCGGAAGTACCAGCCGCCGTCGTCGTTGACCACGTAGGCGCTGGCGTAGTCGCGGTCCACCGGCTCCTCGATCGCGCGCATGGCAAAGGCGCTGGTCAGGCGCTGGGCCAAGCCGAGCACTGGCGCTATGGCGCGCTGAGGTGCGGCCGGGTCGTGCAGCAGGACCCGCACCTCGCCACCGGCGACGGCGAAGGTGCGCAGCTGCGCCAGCACTTCGGGCTGGTCCAACACGCCCGGGTCCAGCTCGCGGCTATAGACCAGCAGGCGCCGGCGGGCATTGGCGATCACGCCCAGCACGGCGGCGATCGCGGCGTCGCGACGTTCCACCACGTTGACCTTGCCCAGCGCCAGATGCATCGACTGGTGGTCCAGGCCGGCTTCGACGAAGCGCTCGCCATAAGGCAGGAATCCCTGGCGGGCATAGAACACGATGGCGGGCACCTGCGCGTGCAGGCTCACGACCGGCCAGCCCAGTTGCCGGGCCTGCGCGAGCAGGGCCAGCAGCAGTGCCTCGCCGACGCCCTGGCCGCGCCATGAGGGCAGCACCGCCATCCGGCCGATGCGATGGTCGGGGGTGAGGCGGCCGGTGCCGATCGGCTGGCCCAGGTCGTCGCGGGCGATGACGTGGACGCACAGCGGGTCCAGGGCGTCGCGCTCGATCTCGACCGGCACGCCCTGTTCCTGCACGAACACCGCATCGCGCACCACGCGCAGCTCGGCCACGCCGTCCTGGAAGGCGATGGCCTCCACGCGGAAGGTGCGGCCGGTATGGCTCAAGTCGTTCATTCTTCTTCGTCCGCCAGGGCCAGCTGGTAATGGCCGGCCTGGAACAGGGCGTACACGCAGTCACGGCCGGCCTCGGACAACCCGGCGTAGGTCGCACCGTCGAGGAGCGCGGCGTTGGCGATGGCGGATGCGTCGTCGGCAGGCAGGTCGTACGAGTGGCCGCTGACGAACAAGCGCGACGGCTCGCCCTTGCCGTGGGCCCTGCGCCAGGCCATGCGCGACCAGGGATGGCGGTGCAGGGCGGCCTCGTGCTGCAGGTCCCATTCGATCTCGATGCGCGAGCGGGTATCGCTGCCGGGCTGGACCTCGCCAGCGGCGCGATAGACCGTCATGAAGCGGCCGAACCAGTCGCCAAGGCGGTCCGGGTTGTTCATGCGCAGCAGGTTCAGCGCCTCGACGGCGCGATTCATCGCGGCAGCGTCTATCTCGGCCGGGTCGGCCGCGGGCGCCAGATCCGGGTCGGCGTAGCGCAGCGCCTCATCGGCATCGGCAGCGAGGGTGTCGACAAAATCGCCAAGCAACTCGGCCGCCGATGGCGCGCGCATGCCGACCGAGAAGGTGAGGCAGGCATCCTCGGCGACGCCGTTGTGCGGCACGCCCGGCGGCAGATACAGCATGTCGCCCGGGCCCAGCACCCATTCGTGGGTCGCGTTGAACTCGCTCAGCAGCTTGAGCTCGACGTCGTTGCGGAATCCCAGCGGCGGATTGGCCGAAGCGTCGATTTCCCAGCGCCGGTGTCCCTGCGCCTGCAGCAGGAACACGTCGTACTGGTCGACATGGGCGCCAACCGAACCGCCCGGCGCGGCAAACGACACCATGATGTCGTCGATGCGCCAGCGCGGCAGGAACGAGAACGCCGGCAGCAGCGCGGCAACATCGCTGTCCCACTTGTCCATGTCCTGCACCAGCAGGGTCCAGTCCTGGTGCGGCATGTCGGGGAACTCGGCCTCGTCGAACGGGCCGTGGCGCAGCGTCCAGTGGTCGTTGGCTCGGTCGTGCATGACGATCCGCGACAGCGCCGCTTCCTCACAGGCCAGGCCGGCGAGGTCCTCGGGCTGCAGCGGCGATTCGAAGCCGGGAAAGGCATTGCGGATCAGCAGCGGCTTCTTCTGCCAGTACTCGCGCAGGAATCGCTCGGGCGTCATGCCCAGCGGCGGCAGCGCGCTTGCGTCGATTTCATTTGCGTTGATCTCGATGGGGACTTCCTTCGAGGCCGGCTTCTTCGCCGCCACGGTTTTCCTGCTCATGTCGTGATCTCGTCGTAGCCGCGGCCGCGGAACTGCAGCAGGCACCAGCCATGCCCGAACGGGTCGGCGATGGTGACAATGCGGCCCCAGTCGGCTTCGCGGATGGCGCCTTCCTGCACAGCACCGGCGGCGACGGCCCGGGCCAGTGCGGCGTCCAGGTCGTCGACCACCACGTCGCAGTGCAGCGGCGTCCAGTGTCGGTCGTAATTGCGTGGTTTGGCGCCGGCGCCGGTGCTGCCGGCGGCCTTGAGCAGCAGGTAGATCGGCGCTTCGGCGCCGAGCATCTCGACTACGGCTTCGCCAAAGCGGCGCGCCGGCTGCAGGCCGAACGCGGCGACGTAGAACGCCTCGGCCGAGGACAGCTCGTCGACGTCGATGTTCAGCAGCAGCTTCACTCAGATCTCGCGCGCCAGCTTCTCTGCCAGACCGGTGTAGCTGCCCGGCGTCATCTCGAGCAGGCGCTTCTTGTCCGCCGCCGGCAGTTCCAGCGAGGCGATGAACTCGCGCATGGACGCTTCATTGATGCCCTGGCCGCGGGTCAGCGCCTTGAGCTGTTCGTACGGGCTGGGCAGGCCATGTCGGCGCATCACCGTCTGCACGGCCTCGGCCAGCACTTCCCACGAGGCGTCCAGGTCGGCCGCCAGGCGTTCGGGGTTGACGCTGAGCTTGCCCAGGCCACGCTGC
The DNA here is from genome assembly GCF_052113485.1 of Lysobacter sp. TAF61. Classification (NCBI taxonomy): domain Bacteria; kingdom Pseudomonadati; phylum Pseudomonadota; class Gammaproteobacteria; order Lysobacterales; family Lysobacteraceae; genus Lysobacter; species Lysobacter sp. TAF61. The sequence continues at coordinate 258,774 of NZ_JBFRDH010000001.1, read as the reverse complement.
AGCGCATCGAAACCAATCAGTGCATGGCCGAACGCCGTGCCCAGCGCGCGCAGCACGGTTGAGTCGGTGAGGTCGCGCTGCCAGCGGCTGATCGGGAGCTTGGCAGCGAAATGTTCGAACAGTGCATTGGCGATGCCGAAGTTGCCTTCGGCATTCTCGAAGTCGATCGGGTTGACCTTGTGCGGCATCGTCGAACTGCCGACTTCGCCGGCCTTGACGGCCTGCTTGAAGTAGCCCAGCGAGATATAGCCCCAGACGTCGCGGCACAAGTCGATCGCAATAGTGTCGATGCGGCGCTGCGCGTCGCAGATCTCGGCGATGCCGTCGTGCGGTTCGATCTGGGTGGTGTAGGGCTGCCAGTTCAGGCCGAGCGAGTGGACGAAGTGCTCGGAGAACGCCGGCCAGTCGACATCCGGATAGGAGGCGACGTGGGCGTTGTAGTTGCCGACTGCACCGTTGATCTTGCCCGGCATGCGTGCCGCGGCGAGCGTCTCGCCCTGGCGCTGCAGGCGCGCGACGACGTTGGCCAGTTCCTTGCCGACGGTGGTCGGCGAGGCGGTCTGGCCGTGCGTGCGCGACAGCATCGGCAGCGCGGCATGCTCGTGCGCCATCGTGCGCAGGGTCTGGATCAGCTCGTCGAGCTTGGGCAGCAGCACGAACTGGCGCGCCTGGTTGAGCATCAGCGCATAGCTGAGGTTGTTGATGTCCTCGGAGGTGCAGGCGAAGTGCACGAACTCCAGCGCCGGGCCGAGCTCGGTATCGTCCTTGAGACGCTCCTTGATCAGGTACTCCACGGCCTTGACGTCGTGGTTGGTGGTGCGCTCGATCTCCTTGACCCGGGCGGCATCGGCCGGCGACAGGTTGTCGGCGAGGGCACGCAGGCGCGCGGCGGCGGCATCGGAGAACGGCGCCAGTTCGGCGATGCCCGGTTCCGCACCCAGTGCCAGCAGCCATTCCACCTCGACCTTCACGCGCGCCTTGATCAGGCCGTACTCGGAGAAGATCGGGCGCAGCGCATCGACCTTGCCGGCGTAGCGGCCATCGAGCGGGGACAGGGCAAGCAATTGGGATTCGACGGACATGGCGGGCTGGGGGCGAGAAAACCGCGATTCTACTACTCCTGCCAAACCGTGCCCTGCACGCGGATGGGGCATCCGATGGGGGCGCGCCGGTGGGGTTAAGCTGATCCCATCGATCCCCCCGGAGAGTCGGCAATGGCCAGGCAGCGACGCAGCAGCGCGCAGTTCCGTACCGAACGAGACAGCATGGGCGAACTGCAGGTGCCCGCCGACGCGCTCTGGGGTGCGCAGACGCAGCGCGCCGTGCAGAACTTCCCGATTTCCGGCCAGCCGATGCCGCGCGAGTTCATCCGTGCGCTGGGCCTGATCAAGGCCGCCGCGGCCCAGGTCAATGGCAGCTATGGCCTGCTCGGCAAGGGGGCGGCGCAGGCGATCCAGGCGGCCGCACTGAGTGTGGCCAAGGGTGAGTACGACGCGCAGTTCCCGATTGACGTCTACCAGACCGGCTCGGGCACCTCCAGCAACATGAACGCCAACGAGGTCATCGCCACGCTGGCCACCTCTGGTAGCCGCCACAAGGTCCACCCCAACGACCACGTCAACCTGGGCCAGAGCTCCAACGACGTGATCCCGACCGCGATCCGGGTATCGGCGCAGATTGCCACCGTCGAGCACCTGCTGCCGGCCCTCAAGCACCTGCGCCGCACCATCGAGCGCCGCGGCAAGGCGCTGGGCAGGGTGACCAAGACCGGCCGCACCCACCTGATGGACGCGATGCCGTTGACGTTCGCCCAGGAGTTCGGCGCCTGGGCGTCGCAGCTGGCCTCGGCGCAGGCGCGCATCGACGACGCGCTCAAGCGCCTGCGTCGCCTGCCGATCGGCGGCACCGCGATCGGCACCGGCATCAATGCCGATCCGCGCTTCGGCCGGGCGATGGCCAAGGCGCTGTCGACCCTGGCCGGCACCCGCTTCGAGTCGGCGCAGGACAAGTTCGAGGGCATCGCTTCGCAGGACGACGCCGTCGAGTTGTCCGGCCAGCTCAGCACGCTGGCGGTGGCGCTGATGAAGATCGCCAACGACCTGCGCTGGATGAATTCAGGGCCCCTGGCCGGCCTGGGCGAAATCGAACTGCCGGCGCTGCAGCCTGGCAGCTCGATCATGCCGGGCAAGGTCAACCCGGTGATTCCCGAAGCGACCTGCATGGTCTGCGCGCAGGTCATCGGCCATCACGCCGCGATCACGGTGGCCGGCCAGAGCGGCAACTTCCAGCTCAACGTGATGCTGCCGCTGATCGCCTGCGACCTGCTCGACTCGATCCGACTGCTCGGCAACGTGATGCGGCTGCTTGCTGACGACGCGATCGAAGGGCTCAAGGCGCGACCGGAACGGATCCGCGAAGCGCTCGACCGCAATCCCATCCTGGTGACGGCGCTCAACCCGATCATCGGTTATGAAAAGGCCGCGGCGATCGCCAAGCAGGCCTACAAGGAAGGGCGACCGGTGCTGGAGGTCGCAGTCGAAGTCAGCGGTCTGCCGGCGCAGGATCTGCGCCAACTGCTGGACCCCGCGGCGCTGACGCGCGGCGGGATCCACGAGGGCGCTGGCGGCGGCGGATAGCGCCGCCGGACAACGCCGCCGGATAGCGCCGCCGCGGGCCCCGTTCGAAGATCAGCGCTTGGCCGCTTCGGCCGCCGCCGTGCTCGCCGTGTCGTGGTCGCGGGATTCCTTCCAGCAATCATCGATGTCGGACGCGTCCATGCTCGCGTACGGCCTGAACTCCGGCAGCGCCTCGGCCAGCTCCTGCTGCGAAGCCAGCATCGCCGGCAATTGCGTGCACAGTTGCTGGGCGGCGTTGCGGATCTTGTCGGCCTGGGCATCCACGCGCTTTTCGACGTCGTCGGTGTTGCCCGTGAACACGCCCTTGAGCGATTCGGCCACGGCCTTGGTGGCCAGGTCCGCGCCTTCCATGCCGATGTTCATGCCGGCCGTGGCGATGCCGACGACGTGGCTGCGGTAGTCGAGCACCAGCGCACGCTGCGCCGGCGTCTCTGACACCGGCTGGCCATCGATCAGCAGGTCGCCCTTGGGGGTGATCTCGGCCTTCTTGCCGCCACCGTGTTCGTTCTTGGAGACCGTGATGTTGCCTTCGGTGATTTCCTTGTGCGCCTGGGTGATGGCTTTGTGGATCGTCGACGAGATGAACGTGCTGTCGCGCTTGGCGGTGGCCTCGCTGCCGGATTCCTGCGCCTTCGCCGTCGATGCATTGTCCGGGGCGGGGTTGGCGCCGCAGGCGGCCAGCAGCGACATGCCGGTGAGCGTGGCGGCCAGTAGAACGGTACGGCTTGCGGCAATCATGTGAAGCTCCTGGCGGCAGAGGAGGGCGCGCGGACGCGCCCATGGTGGTTTTGGTCTGGAGCGCGGTTGCTGATCAGTTGTCCTGCGGCACGTCGGTGCGACCCGACACGCCACTGTGGTCGACCGAGCCGCTGCCGACGCGATGCACGGTGAGGTTGCCGCGCACGTTGCGCACGTCGAGGTCGCCCGAGCCGATCCGGTCGACGCTGACGTCGCCGTCGACATCGACCAGTTCGACATCGCCCGAGCCGATGCTGCCCACGGTGGCGCCGCGGCCAATGCGGCGCGCGGTGAAGTCGCCGGAGCCGACGCTGAGCACCTGCAGCGAACCAATCGAATCGAGCTTGATGTCGCCCGAGTTGAGATCGGCGGTGACCAGGCCGCGGATGTCGCGTGCCTCCACGTCACCCGAACCCAGGTCGATGCTCAGCGCCGACGCGCCCTTGACCTGGGCATCGCCGGAACCGACCTTCAGCTGCACCATCACGTTGTCCGGCACCGAGGCCTTCAGGTCGAGGTAGGCGTAGTGATTGCCGCTCCAGTTGAACGTGATCCCATCGCTGCGCTCGGCCGTCACCATCAGCTTGTCGCCGACGCGCTGCTGGGTGAGGGTGAGGTCCTTGAGGCGGTCGGCATCGGAGGCGCATGCCTTGCCATCGACGGCGCCGCGGGCATTGGGCGTGGCCGTGACGATCAGATCATGCGGGCCGATGTCGAACACGACCGTCTTCACCCCGGCCAGGTCGAGCTGCAGGTTGCGTGCCTCGGTGTGCAGGCACTGCGGGGTGCCGGCATGGGCGACCGGCAGGAGCGAGAAGCTCAGCGAGAGGGCGGCGGCAACGACAGGCGTGCGGATCTTCATTTTGGGGCTCCGTGGGTCAGTGCAGCTGGGATGCGGGACCGTGGCCGAAGGTTGCATGCCACGGTCCCGCAGACCCTGCGATGGCGATCAGCCGTCGTCGCGCCAGCGGCGCATGCGGATCGCGCCGTAGAGCATCGCTGCACCTGCAATCGCGCCGATCCACAGTTTGGTCGAGAGCAGGACCGAGTACATCGTGCGCAGGTTGATCACCGAGTGGATCGCCGTCGGGCCGTCGACGCTGATGTCGCCGATGTTGGCCGCGTCGAACCAGGCGCCCGGCACGATGCTGGTCAGGCTGCGGGCAACGATGTTCTTCCAGAACCAAGCCGTATCCAGGTCGAAGATGTTCATCAGGCCGAACCAGCCGACCAGGATGCCGGCGAAGACCGGGATGATCAGCGCCCACAGGAACGGCTTGCTCTTGGCCCATGAGGAGCACAGCATCAGCCAGCCGACGGTCGGCAGCGCCCACAGCGCATACACCGGGATCGAGGCGAGCAGGTGTGCGCAGACCGTCAGCGGGCTGGCCGGCACCCAAAGCAGGGTGTACGGGTTGCCGCCATGCAGCAGCACGACCAGGCTGTAGAGCAGCATCGAGCCGAACACGGTCAGGATCGCGGCGATCGCGGCGATGGTCGGCGCCATCACGGTGGCGCTGAGCACCTTGGACAACACTGTGTCGCGGTCGGAGATCGGCAACGACTTCCAGAACAGCACGCTACGGTCCTTGCGGTCGTCGTACAGGCTGCCCAGGCAGTAGAAGAACACTACGAAGGCGAGGACAACGAACGGCCAGGTCGCCGCCATGTAGAGGCTGGCGTCGATCGCGCCGCCGAACTCACGCAGCTCGTTCGGGCTGATCTTCTCGGTCAGTCGCGCCAGGTCGAGTCCGTTGACCTGGAAGCTGCCGCCTTCGACGTTGATGGTGGCGTGCTCGGGGACCTTGCGCAGCAGCACTTCGCCGGCGCCGACACCCATCAGCGTCAGCAGCAGGAGGATGCCGCCAGCGACCAGCGGCGCCCAGAAGAAGCCGCCCTTGTGCTCCCAGAACTCGCGCTTGAGCAGCATCTTGTAGGTGTGGGTCGGGTGCGGCGCAGCCATCGCGGTGGCCCTGCTTGCGCCGTGGGACTCTTGGATTGCGTTCATGCGTAGGTCCCCTTCATGGTGGCCACGAACAGGTCGGCCAAGCCCGGCGTACGGGTTTCACCCAGGCCCGCCAGGCGCTCGTGCGGCACCGAATCGAACAGCATCACGGTCTTGCCGAAGGGCAGGGCACGTTCGTCGATCGGCTGCAGCGCACGCGCCTGCTCGGTCTTGTCGCCGTTGACCAGCACTTCGATGAAGCGCTCGCCCAGCGATTCCATGTCGTTGTCGAGCACGATCTTGCCGTCGCGGATGAACATGACGTCGGTGAGGATGTGCTCGATCTCCTCGACCTGGTGGGTGGTGACCAGGATGGTTTTCTCCTCGTCGAAGTAGTCCTCCAGCAGGCGCTGGTAGAACTGCTTGCGGTAGAGGATGTCCAGGCCCAGGGTCGGCTCGTCGAGGACGAGCAGCTTGGCGTCGATCGCCATCACCAGCGCCAGGTGCAGCTGCACGATCATGCCCTTGGACATTTCGCGCACCCGCATGTTCGCAGTGAGCTTGGTGTGGGCGAGGAAGCGTTCGCACTTGGCGCGGTCGAAGCGCGGATGCACGCCGGCGACGAATTCGATCGCCTCCTTGACCCGGATCCAGCGCGGCAGCACCGCCACGTCGGCGATGAAGCAGACATCGCGCATCAGCTCGTCGCGTTCGCTGCGCGGATCGCGGCCCAGCACCTGCAGCGTGCCTTCGAACGGGATCAGCCCGAGGATGGCCTTGAGCGCGGTGGTCTTGCCGGCGCCGTTGGGGCCGATCAGGCCGACGATGCGGCCGGCCGGGATCTCGAAGGCGGTGTCGTCCAGCGCCATCTTGTTCTTGTAGGCCTTGCGCAGGCCGTGGGCGCTGACCACGGACGCGGAAGTGGTGGCGGGGGCGTTCATTGCGTGCCTGCCTTGACGTCGGTGGCCAGCAGTTCCTGCGGGGTGAGGCCCAGGCGCATGATGCGTTCGAGCACCAGCGGCCATTCCTCGCGCAGGAAGCGTTCGCGTTCGTTGAACAGCAGTTTCTTTGCGGCCTCTTCGGTCACGTACATGCCCAGACCCCTGCGTTTTTCGACGAGAGCCTCGTCCGCCAATTCCTGATAGGCGCGCGAGACGGTGATTGGATTGAGCTGGTATTCGGCGGCCACCTGGCGCACGGAGGGAAGAGCGTCTCCGGGCTTGAGCACCCCGTCGAGCATCATCGCGATGACGCGCTCCTTCAGCTGGCGATAGATCGGAGCGCCGTCGCTCCATTGAATTGCGGTCATGGGTTCAGCCCCGCGGTGCGAATGAGAAATAAGGCATGACTAGGGTTTGCCGGCGATGCCGGGCGGCAGTCCTTGCCTGTTTCTGTTCGGTGTCGATGGTGGCGCTCTGGAAGGACCTGGAACTCTTTACCGCCTCGGCCAGGGCGGCCGCGGTGGCGATCTCCGCAGTCAGGGCGGCGGCGTCGGCCAGGCTTTCGACCTTGTCTGCGCGACGCTCGATGCTGCGGGTGAGGGCCTCGATCTGGGCGCCGTGGTTGGCATTGGGATCGGACGGAGTGAAAGTGAATTCGACCGGTCCCACGTTCAGGGCGATCGGGCGGGCCTTGGCCTGCTGCTGCGTCTGCTGCTGGGCGGGGAGCGCCAGGGCCAGGCACAGCGCCAGGGTCGAAGCCGAGGCGAGCAGGGCGAAGTAGGAGTTGTGGAGCCTGCGGTTCATGTGGGCGTCCTGCTCGTTGGTCAACCGGTGTTGTAGGCAACTATAACACCTAAAAGGTTCCGGTCAAGTACTGCCTACCCAACTGATGGCATAGAAGGCTGAATGGGGCAAGCCCGCTCTCGTGCCGGATGGCCCGGAACGTGCTTGCACAGGCGCGATGGCCGGGCCGGGACCGGAGTCCGCGCGGACTGACCAGAGGTATTGGACCGGTCGCCATCGGGCAGGCGCCCGATGCTGAGTGCGCCGCAGCCGATCGACGAAGGAACAAACGGACATCAAAACGGTCCGACGGTACTGCGCGCACGGTCATTGCCCATGCGATCCTGTGCCGCGACAATGCATCGCTTGCGTGGCGGTGCCGGTACCCGGCGCCGTCGATGTGCGATCCGGCCAGCCAGGCCGACGACTTTCCCTTATGGAGTAGGTAGGTACCCGATGAAGGCTTTTGTGCGCGGCGCAGCCGTGTTGATCACCACTGCGGCCACGCTGATCGGCGCGGCAGCCTCTGCCCAGGACAAGACCGTGCTTACTACCGAACGCGACAAGGCCAGCTACATGGTCGGCAGCGACATCGCCCAGTCCATCGCCCCGGTGGCGCCGGACATCGACCTGGCCGCCTTCGAGCGCGCCATCAAGAATGCCTTCGACGGCGGCAAGCCGCTGATCACCGAGGACGAAGCCCAGGCCGTCGGCCCGGCGCTGATGCAGCGCATCGCCTCGCGCGCCGGCCAGGCCCCGGCCGGCGCCAAGGTGCCGGAAGTGCCCAAGGACAAGGTTGCCTACCTCGTCGGCGCCGACGTCGGCCGCTCGCTCGCTCCGATCAAGGACGAGCTCGAGCTGCCGGTGGTGGTGCAGGCGATCAGCACGGCCTTCAACAAGGGCAAGCCGCTGCTGAGCGAAGAAGAGCAGGCAGCGGTGCGCCAGGCCTTCCAGCAGAAGGTCCAGGTCAAGATGCAGGCGCAGGCTTCTGCCCTGGGCGGCAAGAACCAGGCCGATGGCGCCGCGTTCCTCGCCAAGAACAAGGCGGTCAAGGGTGTCTTCACCACCGGTTCGGGCCTGCAGTACATGATCCTGCGCCAGGGTTCGGGCCCGCGTCCGAAGGCCACCGACCATGTCCGCGTCAACTACCACGGCACGCTGCTTGACGGCACCGTGTTCGACAGCACTTACGAGCGCAACCAGCCGGCCGAGTTCGCACTGAACCAGGTCATCGCCGGTTGGACTGAAGGCGTGTCGATGATGCCGGTCGGCAGCAAGTTCCGTTTCTGGATCCCGGGCGAGCTGGCCTATGGCCCCAAGGGCACGCCGGGTGGCCCGATCGGTCCGAATGCAACGCTGGTGTTCGACGTTGAACTGATGTCCATCCTCTGAACTCGAGCCCGGCACTGAACGCGAAGGGTCGTCTTCCGTTCAGTTCGGTGCTGGCAGTTTGTCTGGCCGCAATGGCAGCGTGATGCCCAAGTCACACGCTGCCGCCCCCAATTCCTGGAGCCCCCAACCGATGAAGTTTTCCCCGCGCCACACCGCTCTCGCCCTGGCCGTCGCCTCGCTCGCGGTGGTGACCGCCGCCTGCAACAAACCGGCCGACAAGGCTGCCGATGCGGCCAAGGCCGACACCGCCGCCGAAGCCGGCAAGACTGGCGACGCCAAGGCGATCCCGGGGCTTGCGACCGAGAAGGAGCAGGTCAGCTACATGATCGGCATGGACATGGCGCGCTCGCTGGAGCCGGTCAAGGACGAAATCGACCTGGACACCCTGCACAAGGCGCTCAAGAGCTCGCTGGCCGGCGAGAAGCTGCTGCTCGATGAGAAGCAGTCCGGCGAGATCCGTGAGGCATTCGCGCAGAAGGTGCAGGCGCAACGCATCGCCAAGATGATGGCCGAAGCCAAGAAGAACCTCGTCGACGGCGAGAAGTTCCTCGCCGAGAACGGCAAGAAGCCGGGCGTCGTCACCACCGCTTCGGGCCTGCAGTACCAGGTGCTGACCGAAGGCAAGGGCGCCAAGCCCGCCGTCACCGATGCCGTCAGCGCGCACTACAAGGGCGCACTGCTCGACGGCAAGACCTTCGACAGCTCCTATGACCGCGGCGAGCCGGCCACATTCGTCCTCGGCCAGCTGGTCCCGGGCTGGCAGGAAGGCATCGCGCTGATGCCGGTGGGGAGCAAGTACCGCTTCTGGATCCCGAGCAAGCTGGCCTATGGCGAGCAGGGCGCGGGCCCGATCGGCCCGAACCAGACCCTGGTGTTCGAGGTCGAACTGCTCGACATCGTCAAGCCGGGCGGCAACGCGAAAAAGTAAGTAACGAGTAACACCCCCCGGGCGCAGCGGACGCCACCCGTCCGCTGCGCCAGAAGACTCGTTCCTTCGTTGGAGTACCTATGCGCGTCACCATTTTCGGCACCGGATACGTAGGCCTGGTCACCGGCACCTGCCTTGCCGATGTCGGCCACGACGTGATCTGCGTTGACATCGACCAGGCCAAGGTCGACGGCCTCAACCAGGGCGTGATCCCGATCTACGAGCCTGGCCTGGAGCCGATGGTCAAGGCCAACCACGCCGCCGGCCGACTGCGCTTCACCACCGACGCCGAAGCCGCGGTGGGTCACGGCGACGTGGTGTTCATTGCCGTGGGCACGCCACCGGACGAGGACGGCAGCGCCGACCTCAAGTACGTGCTGGCGGTGGCGCGCACGATCGGTCGCTTTCTCGAGCGGCCGGTGGTGGTGGTCAACAAGTCGACGGTGCCGGTCGGTACCGCCGACAAGGTGCGCGCGACGATTGCCGCCGAGCTTGCGGCGCGCGGCGCAGAGTTCGGATTCGAGGTTGCCTCCAACCCCGAGTTCCTCAAGGAGGGCGACGCGGTCAACGACTGCATGCGTCCTGACCGGATCGTGATCGGCGCCAGCAGTACGGCGGCGGTCGACAAGCTCAAGCGCCTGTATTCGCCGTTCAACCGCAATCACGAGCGGATCGTGGTGATGGACGTGCGGTCGGCCGAACTGACCAAGTACGCCGCCAACGCGATGCTGGCGACCAAGATCAGTTTCATGAACGAGATCGCCAACATCGCCGAGAAGGTCGGCGCCGACGTGGAGATGGTGCGCCAGGGCATCGGTTCGGACCCGCGCATCGGCTGGCACTTCATCTATCCGGGTGCCGGCTATGGCGGCTCGTGCTTCCCCAAGGACGTGCAGGCGCTGGCGAAGACGGCGCAGCAGCATGGCTACCAGGCGCAGCTGCTCGACGCGGTGGAGTCGGTCAACGACCGCCAGAAGGAACATCTGTTCGAACTGATTGGTCGCCACTACGACGGTTCCATTGCCGGCAAGACGTTCGCGGTGTGGGGCCTGGCCTTCAAGCCCAACACCGACGACATGCGCGAGGCATCGAGTCGGCGCCTGCTGCAACTGCTGTGGGACGCCGGTGCGAAAGTGCGCGCCTACGACCCGGAGGCGAGCGAGGAAGCACACCGCATCTTCGGTGACCGCGACGACCTGGTGCTGTGCGATTCGGCGCGCGCCGCGCTGGCAGACGCCGACGCACTGGTCGTGGTGACCGAGTGGAAGCAGTTCCGCAGCCCGGATTTCCAGCGTTTGAACCAATCGCTGGGCGATAGGGTGATCTTCGACGGACGCAATCTCTACCATCCCGATGAGGTCGAGGCGGCCGGGCTGGCCTATTACGGCATAGGCCGTGGCCGCTCGATCGTGATTGAAGCGCCGTGAGCAGCCAGGGCGAACTCGAGCAGCGCCTGGTCGATCTGGAGGTGCGCGTGGCATTCCAGGAGCAGGCGCTGACCGAACTCAGCGACGCGCTGGCGGGCGCGCGTGAGGAAGAAGGTCGCAACGCCTTGCTGTTGCATCGCGTGCTTGAAGAGCTCAAGCAGATGCGCATGGCGATGTCGACCAACCCGATCACCGGCGACGCTTCGCAAGAACCGCCCCCGCCGCATTACTGACACGACGCAATGAGCAATAGTCTTCGCGATCAACTGATGGGGCTGGGCTTCACGCCGGCGCCGAAACCCGAACGTCCGGCGCAGGGCAAGCCCGATGGCAGGCCAGGTGGGCGTGGCCCCGGCAAACCGCCGGGTGGCAAGCCTGGCGCGCAAGCGGCTGGCGCTCCTGGCGGTGAGCAGCGCAAGGGCGAGCAGCGCAGGAACGATCAGCACCGGGGCGACCCGCGCAGGGGCGACCAGCGCAGAGGCGCGCCCGGCAAGCCAGGCGCCCCGCGCCCGGGCGGCAAGCCGCAGTCGCGCGAGGACATCGACCTGGCCAAGGCCTATGCGATCCGCGCCCAGCGCGAGAAGGACGAGCGCATTGCCGCCGAGGCGGCCAAGCAGGAAGAAGCACGCCTGCGGCGCGAAGCGCGCGCGAAGCTGACCGAGCTGGTCAAGGACAAGACGCTCAACGATCCGGCCGCCGAGATCGCCCGCCATTTCCCGTACGGCGGCAAGATCAAGCGCATCTATGTCAACGAGGTCCAGCTCAAGGCACTCAACGCCGGCGAGCTCGGCGTGCTGCAGATGGACGGCCGCTACGTGCTGGTCAGCGCGGAAATGCTGGCCCAGGCCGAGGCGATCTTCGCCGCGGCGATCGCGTTGAAGGTCGATCCGAATGCGCCGGCGGGCGAGGATCCGTACGCCGACCCGCAATACCAGGTGCCTGACGACCTGGTCTGGTGAGATTTGCCTGTCGTCCCGGCGAAAGCCGGGATGACGTAGCTTCTCGACAACCCGTGGATCACTCCGGGTCGTAATCCAGGTTCGAAGCCAGCCAGCGCTCTGCCTGCGCGACGCTGGCGCCCTTGCGGCGCGCGTAATCCTCTACCTGTTCCTTCGACACCCGGCCGACCACGAAGTACTGGCTGTCGGGATGGCTGAAGTAGTAGCCCGAAACCGCCGCCGCCGGATACATCGCGAAACTCTCGGTCAGCTGCAGGCCGGCGTTGTTTTCGGCGTCGAGCAGGCGGAACAGCGTTGCTTTCTCGCTGTGTTCCGGACAGGCCGGATAACCAGGCGCCGGGCGAATGCCGCGGTAGGCCTCGTGGATCAGCGCGTCGTTGTCCAGTGTCTCGTCGTTGGCAAATCCCCAGAATTCCTTGCGCACCCGCTGGTGCAGGCGCTCGGCCAGCGCCTCTGCGAAGCGGTCGGCCAGCGCCTTGAGCAGGATCGCGTTGTAGTCGTCGTGATCGGCCTCGAATCGGGCGACATGCGCTTCGATACCCAGCCCCGCGGTGACGGCGAAACCGCCGATCCAGTCCTGCTTGCCGGAGTCCTTGGGCGCGATGAAATCGGCCAGGCAGAAGTCCGGGCGCTCGACCGGCTTGTCGACCTGCTGGCGCAGGAAGTGCAGGGTGGTGGGCGTTGCGCCGGTGTCGACGACGACATCGTCGCCGACGCTGTTGGCCGGCCACAACGCGAACACTGCCTTGGCCTTGAGCCACTTCTCGTCGACGATGCGCTTGAGCATCTGCCGGGCATCGCGATACAGCTCGCGGGCCTGTGGCCCGACGATCTCGTCGTCGAGGATCGCCGGGTACTTGCCGGCCAGTTCCCAGGTGTTGAAGAACGGCGTCCAGTCGATGTAGTCGACCAGTTCGGCCAGCGGGTAGTCGTCGAACACCTGCAGGCCCGGTTGCTTCGGCGTCGGCGGCGTGTAGTCCTGCCATCGGCCGTCGAAGCGTTGCCCGCGCGCCTTTGCCAGCGGGACCAGGCGCTTGCCGTCGCCGCGGTGCTTGTGACGCTCGCGGATCTCGGCGTAATCGGCATCGTTGGCGGCGACGAAACTGGCACGCAGGTCCGGGCTGATCAGCGACTGCGCCACGCCGACGGCGCGCGAGGCGTCCTTGACCCACACCGTGGGCGACTTGTAGTGCGGATCGATCTTCAGCGCGGTGTGCGCACGCGAGGTGGTTGCACCGCCGATCAGCAGCGGCACGTGGAAGCCCTGGCGCTGCATCTCGCGCGCGACGTGGCTCATCTCCTCCAGCGATGGCGTGATCAGGCCCGACAGGCCGATCAGGTCGGCATTCTCGGCGCGGGCGCGGTCGAGGATGGTCTGTGCCGGCACCATCACGCCCAGGTCGACCACGTCGAAGTTGTTGCAGGCCAGCACCACGCCGACGATGTTCTTGCCGATGTCGTGGACGTCGCCCTTGACCGTCGCCATCACGATCTTGCCGTTGGACTTGCCGACGTCGCCGGTGCGCAGCTTCTCGGCTTCGATATAGGGCAGCAGGTAGGCCACGGCCTTCTTCATCACGCGCGCGGACTTCACCACCTGCGGCAGGAACATCTTGCCGGCACCGAACAGGTCGCCGACGACGTTCATGCCGTCCATCAGTGCGCCTTCGATCACGTCGAGCGGGCGGCTGGTCTGCACGCGCGCTTCTTCGGTGTCGGTCTCTATGTACTGGTCGATGCCGTGTACCAGCGAGTGACTCAGTCGCTCGCGCACCGGGCGCTCGCGCCAGGCCAGGTCCTCGACGCGCTTTTCGCCTTTCTTGCCCTTGTAGCGGTCGGCGATCTCGAGCAGGCGCTCGGTGCCGTCGCTGCGGCGATTGAGCACGACGTCCTCGACGCGCTCGCGCAGGTCGGCGTCCAGGTCGTCGTAGAGGGGCAGGGCGCCGGCGTTGACGATGCCCATGTCCATGCCGGCGCGGATCGCGTGGTACAGGAACACGACGTGGATCGCCTGCCGCACCGGTTCGTTGCCGCGGAACGAGAAGCTGACGTTGGAGACGCCGCCGGAGATGTGGCTGTACGGGAACCGGCGCTTGAGTTCGCGCGCGGCCTCGATGAAGGCCACCGCGTAGTCGTTGTGCTCGTCGATGCCGGTGGCGATGGCGAACACGTTCGGGTCGAAGATGATGTCTTCCGGCGGGAAGCCGATCTCCTGCGTCAGCAGCCCATAGGCGCGCGTGCAGATATCGACCTTGCGCTCGATCGTGTCGGCCTGGCCGACCTCGTCGAAGGCCATCACCACCACCGCGGCGCCATAGCGGCGCACCAGCCGTGCCTGGCGCAGGAATTCGGCCTCGCCTTCCTTCATCGAGATCGAGTTGACGATGCCCTTGCCCTGCAGGCATTTCAGGCCCGCCTCGATGACGCTGAACTTGGAGCTGTCGACCATCACCGGCACGCGCGCGATGTCGGGCTCGGCGGCCATCAGGTTGAGGAACTCGACCATGGCCCGCTCGGAGTCGAGCATGCCTTCATCCATGTTGACGTCGATGACCTGGGCGCCGTTCTCGACCTGCTGGCGCGCGACCACGACCGCCTCATCGAGGCGGCCATCCAGGATCAGTTTCTTGAACTGCGCCGAGCCGGTGACATTGGTGCGCTCGCCGACGTTGATGAAGTTGCTTTCCGGAGTGATCTGCAGCGGCTCCAGGCCGCTGAGTCGGGTCTGGCGCGGCAGTGCGCTCATGCGGCCTCGTCCTTGGCTGCGTTCTCGAGCGACGGCAACACGCGCGGCGGATACGGCGCAACCGCTTCGGCGATCGCGGCGATGTGCGCCGGCGTGGTGCCGCAGCAGCCGCCGACCAGATTCAGCAGGCCGGCCTGGGCAAACTCGCCCAGCACCGCGGCCATGTCTTCCGGTGTTTCGTCATAGCCACCGAACGCATTGGGCAGGCCGGCGTTGGGATGGGTGCTGACGTTGGCATCGGCGACCTGGGCAAGGACGTCGACGTGCGCACGCAGATCCTTGGCGCCCAGTGCGCAGTTGAGGCCGATGGCCAGCGGCTGCGAATGCCGCAGCGAGTACCAGAACGCCTCGGCGGTCTGGCCCGATAGCGTGCGGCCGGAGGCGTCGGTGATGGTGCCGGAGATCATCACCGGCAGCCGCGCGCCGCGGCCATCGAATGCTTCCTCGATCGCGAACAGCGCGGCCTTGGCGTTGAGCGTGTCGAACACGGTCTCGACCATCAGGACGTCGGCGCCGCCGTCGATCAGGCCGTCGGCGGCTTCGCGGTAGGCCACGCGCAGCTCGTCGAAGGTGATCGCGCGGAAGCCCGGGCGGTTCACGTCGGGGCTGAGCGAGGCGGTGCGGCTGGTCGGCCCGAGCACGCCGATGACGAAGCGCGGACGGCCCGGGGTCGTCGCTTCGGCGGCATCGCACGCGGCACGGGCAAGGCGCGCGCCGGATTCGTTGAGCTCGCGCGCGAGGTGCTCCAGGCCGTAGTCGGACAGCGACACCGTGGTCGAATTGAAGGTGTTGGTTTCGATCAGGTCGGCGCCGGCGTCCAGGTACTGGGCGTGGATGCCGCCGATGATGTCCGGCTGGGTCAGGGTGAGCAGGTCGTTGTTGCCACGCTGGTCGCGCGCGCAGCCGCAGCCTTCGCCGTGCACGTGCTCGGAAGCGGCGTAGGCACGGTCGTAGCCATGGGCGAAGCGCTCGCCGCGATAGGCGGCCTCATCGAGTTCGTGGCGCTGGATCATCGTGCCCATGGCGCCGTCGATGATGAGGATGCGCTCGCGCAGAAGCTGCTGCAGCGACTGCGCACGATCGGGGTTGAGCCAGGGGAGGGTGCTCATGTCAGGCTTTCCTGCTGCTTTTGCGTGCTGCGGATCTGGAGTCGGGGGTGACGGCATCGACCGGCTTGCGCGCGATCAGGGCGATGACTTCGAAATGGGGCGGGCGGCGTTCGCGGGTGACGGTTTCGCAGCTGCTGATCTCGAACCCGGCCTTGCCGACGAACTTCGACAGGTCCTTTTCGCTGAAGCCCAGGTTGACGTGGCCATAGGCCTCCACCACGCCACGATGCTCGTGCTTGGCCAGGCTGGTCAGGAGCAGGCGACCGCCCGGTCTCAGTACCCGTGCGGCCTCGGCCACTGCCTGCGCCGGATGGTCGGCGTAGGTCAGCGCATGCATCAGCACCACAAGGTCGAAGTGCGCGTCGTCGAAGGGCAGCGCGTGCATGTCGCCTTCGCGGACCTCGACGTTGCGCAGCTTGCGCAGGCGCTCGGAGGCGGCAAGTACGACCTTGGTGCTGGAGTCCAGGCAGACGTAGCGGCGCGAATGCGGCGCGAGCAGTTCGGCCAGGACGCCGTCGCCCGATGCGATGTCGAGCACGTCGCCCGGCTCCAGCAGCGGCAATGCCGAGCGTGCAAGCGCCTCCCAGGTGCGGCCCGGGGAGTAGTGGCGCTCCATGTCGCCGGCCACTGAATCGGCCCAGTTCTGTTCGGAGGCGCGCGCCGCGAGCACGTTGCCGACGCGCTCGGCATCCTGGCGCAGCAGGGGGTCGTCGCTGCCTTCACGCAGCGTTTGCCACAGTGCCCGCTGCGCCGAATCGAGCGAGGCGTCGTCGAACCGGTAATACGCCGAGACGCCGGAACGGCGGTCGCGGACCAGCCCGGCCTCCTTGAGCTTTGCCAGGTGCGTCGAAACGCGCGGCTGGGCGAGGCGGGTGATGGCCGACAATTCGGCGACCGTGAGCTCCTCGCGCTCCAGCAGCGCCAGCAGGCGCACGCGGGTGGCGTCGGCGAACACCTTCAGTCGCAGCGACCAGCCTTCCAGATCCATGATTTATCAACCTATCGCGATATAGCGATAAGTTTGGGCCGCAAGGCCTCAAGGGTCAAGCGCAACCGCGGGCCTGCCTTTCCTGCACGAGACGGCTACAATTCGCGTCTGCGGTACCGAAATAACATCCGTAAGCACCCGAATTACTAAAGCCCGAGGTAACCGACGTGGATTTTGGCTTCACTGAAGAGCAGTTGATGATCCAGGATGTGGCCCGCCGCATCGCCCAGGAAAAAATTGCTCCCAGCGCAGAGCACCACGACCAGACCGGCGAGTTTCCGCTGGCGAACATCCGCACCCTGGGCGAGAACGGCCTGATGGGCATCGAGGTGCCGGCCGAGTACGGCGGAGCCGGCATGGACCCCATCAGCTACGTGCTGGCCATGATCGAGATCGCCGCCGGCGACGCTGCCCACTCGACCATCGTTTCGGTCAACAATTCGCTGTTCTGCAACGGCATCCTCAAGTTCGGTACCGAAGAACAGAAGCAGCTGTACGTGCGCGCGATTGCCGAAGGCCGCGAGATCGGCGCCTTCGCGCTGACCGAGCCGCAGTCGGGTTCCGACGCCACCGCGATGCGCTGCAAGGCCACCAAGCAGGCCGACGGCACGTTCGTCATCAACGGCAAGAAGAGCTGGATCACCTCCGGCCCGGTTGCCAAGTACATCGTGCTGTTCGCGATGACCGAGCCGGACAAGGGCGCGCGCGGCATCACCGCTTTCATGATCGACACCGCCAAGCCGGGCTTCCTGCGCGGCAAGACCGAGCCCAAGCTCGGCATCCGCGCCTCGGCCACCTGCGAGATCGAGTTCGAGGACTACGTCGCGCAGCCCGAGGACGTGCTCGGCGACGAAGGCCACGGCTTCAAGATCGCCATGAGCGTGCTCGACGCAGGCCGCATCGGCATCGCCAGCCAGGCCATCGGCATCGCCCGCGCCGCCTACGAGAGGACCCTGGAGTATGTGCGCGAGCGCAAGGCCTTCGGCGCCGCGATCGGCACGTTCCAGATGACCCAGGCCAAGATCGCCGACATGAAGTGCAAGCTCGACGCAGCCACGCTGCTGACGCTGCGCGCGGCATGGCAGAAGGGCCGGTTCGAGCAGGGCGGCGCCCGCTTCAGCAACGAGGCGGCGATCGCCAAGCTCACCGCTTCCGAAGCGGCGATGTGGATCACCCACCAGGCCGTGCAGATCCATGGCGGCATGGGTTACTCCAAGGAGATGCCGCTGGAGCGGTACTTCCGCGACGCCAAGATCACCGAGATCTACGAGGGCACCAGCGAGATCCAGCGCCTGGTGATCGCCCGCAACGAGACCGGCCTGCGCTGACAGGCCGGCGTACCGAGCGGGTGCCGGCGCCCGGCGCCCGTGACACGGCTGCAGCCAGACCCGCTGCAGCCGAGCGATGAAGTAGCACTCCCGCTGTAGAGATCCACGCAGTAGCGAGCCACGTCATGAAACGTTTTGGATCGTCACGCCCCACGGCCTGTCCCGTCGACCGCGGTGGCGGCCTGCTCCCGGCCCGCCTCCGCAAACCCGAGGCCGGCGCACCCGACGCCGACCCGGGCGTAAAGCGTCCGCTGATCGCACCGCGCCAAGTCGCGCCCGCGAACTGCCCGTACTGAACCGTATCCCCCTGGCCCGCGCGAATAGCGTGGGCCTCTTTCCATTGGACCTTCAGTTCCCATGAGCATCAAACGCAACGTTGCTGCCAAGCCCGCCGCCAAGGCCTCCGCGGAAAAGACCAAGGCTCCGGCCAAGGCGCCCGCCAAGTCATCGCCGGCAACCGTGAAGAACGACACCGTCTCGCTCGAACCGATCCTCGCCGCCATGCGCAAGCGCCTGCCCAAGGCGCGCCATGCCGAGGCCGAGGCCTTCATCAACGCTTTCTACAAGCGCATGAGCAGCGATGAGCTGCCCCAGCACAGCGCCGAAGGCTGGGCCGAGCTGGCCACCGATTTCCTCGATTACGCCCGTGCGCGCAAGCCGGGCGCGGCGCTGGTGCAGCTGTTCAACCCGACGATCAAGAACGAAGGCTGGGAATCGACCCACACCGTCGTCCAGATCGCCAACGACGACATGCCGTTCCTGGTCGATTCGGTGACCATGGCGCTGGCCGAGCAGGGCATCGGCGTGCACGTGCTGGGACACCCGGTGGTGACCTTCAAGCGCGACAAGTCCGGCAAGCTGGTCGCGGTCGGCGAGGGCGTGTCGGAATCGCTGATGCACCTGGAGATCGACCGCCAGCCGCTGGAAGCGATGCCGAAGATCAAGCAGGCGCTGGAAGCGGTGCTGGCCGATGTCCGCGCCTCGGTGCGCGACTGGCCGCAGATGAAGGCGAAGATGCTCGCCATTGCCGAGGACCTGGGCTCGCGCAAGCTGCCGGTCGGCGACGCCGGCAAGCACGAGGCACAGGAGTTCCTGCGCTGGGCCGCCGACAACCACTTCACCTTCCTCGGCTTCCGCGAGTACGACGTGGTCGAAAAGGGCGGCCAGCAGGTGCTTGCTGCCGACAAGGCCAGCGGCATGGGCCTGTTGCGCGGCCAGGACGTCGGCAAGCCGCGCCTGCTGACCTCGCTGGCGGCGCATTACATGCCGCAGTCCGGTTCGGTCGATGCACTGATCCTGACCAAGACCAACGCCCGCGCCACCGTCCATCGCCCCGGCTACATGGATTACATCGGCATCCTCAGCTTCGACGCCAAGGGCCAGCCGGTGCGCGAGGAGCGCTTCCTGGGCCTGTACACCTCCAGCGCCTACAACCGTCGCCCGTGGGACATCCCGCTGGTGCGCCAGCGCCATGAGTACGTGATGGCCAAGTCCGGCCTGGCGCCGGACAGCCACAGCGGCAAGGCGCTGCGCCACATCCTCGAGAGCCTGCCGCGAGACGAGCTGTTCCAGTCCAGTGAACAGGAACTGCTGCGCACGGCCACCGGCATCCTGGGCCTGCAGGAGCGCGTGCGCAGCAAGCTGTTCCTGCGCCGCGACCGCTACGGTCGCTATTTCTCGGTGCTGGTCTACATCCCGCGCGATCGCTTCAACACCGACATGCGCCTGCGCATCGAGGCGATGCTCAAGCGCGAGTTGCGCGGCGAGCACGTCGATTCCTCGGTCACCCTCGGCGGCGAGTCGCCGCTGGCGCAGGTGCACCTGATCGTCCGGCCCAAGAGTGGCGAAGCCGCGCGCGAGGACATCACCGCCGCGGAAACCGTGCATATCGAAGCCGAGCTGTCGAAGATCGTGCGCAACTGGCAGGACGACCTGCGTGAACAGCTGATCGCACGCCATGGCGAGGAACGCGGCCTGGCGCTGACCAACATCTACGGCCGCGCGTTGCCGACCGGCTACATCGAGGAAGTCAGCGCCGGCGTCGCCGCCGACGACGTCGACCACCTGGCCGCGCTGACCGGTCCGGACGACCTGCGCCTGAGCCTGTATCGCGCCCATCGTGGCGTGGGTGGCCTGCGCTTCAAGTTCTATCGCGAGCACGACGACATCCCGCTGTCGGATGCGCTGCCGATGATGGAGAACATGGGCCTGCGGGTGATTTCCGAGCACCCCTACCGCCTGGTGGCCGGCGACAAGGCGACCGGCGACGGGACCACCGGCTCCAAGACGATGTTCATCCAGGACTTCGAGGTCGAGATCGCCGATGCCAACCTCGACATCTCCAGCCTCGATGCCAACTTCGAGGAAGCCTTCGCGCAGATCTGGCGCGGCAATGCCGAGAACGACGGCTTCAACCGCCTGATCCTCACCGCCAACCTGTCCTGGCGCCAGGTGTCGATGCTGCGCGGCTACACCAAGTACCTGATGCAGGTCGGCGTGCCGTTCTCGCAGCCGTACGTGGAAGCCACGCTCAACCGCTACCCGCTGCTGGCGCGCCTGCTGGTGGAGCTGTTCGAGGCCAAGTTCGACCCGTGCACCGGCAACGAGAGCAAGGCCGAGATCAAGGCCGGCATGGAGCAGTTCGCCGCCCAGCTCAAGACGCTCGCCAACGGCGACGAAGCCGCGCTGGCCGTGCTCAAGCCGGCCATCGACGCCCGCGCCGGCAAGCGTGACGCGCAGGTCGGAGCCACCCGCGAGGCGATCAAGGGCCTGCTCGACCGCGTTGCCAGCCTCGATGAGGACCGCATCCTGCGCAGCTTCATCGGCGTGATCGACGCCACCCTGCGCACCAGCTACTACATCAACTACAAGAACGGCCTGCGCGCCGACGGCGGCCCGACCGACTACATCAGCTTCAAGTTCGACTCCAGCAAGGTGCCGGACCTGCCCAAGCCGCGTCCGTACCGCGAGATCTTCGTCTACGGCCCGCGCGTGGAAGGCGTGCACCTGCGCTTCGGTCCGGTTGCCCGTGGCGGCCTGCGCTGGTCGGATCGCCGCGAGGACTTCCGCACCGAGGTGCTGGGCCTGGTCAAGGCGCAGATGGTGAAGAACACCGTGATCGTGCCGGTCGGCTCCAAGGGCGGTTTCTTCGCCAAGCAGCTGCCGGACCCGGCCGTCGACCGCGACGCCTGGTTCAACGAGGGCGTGGCCTGCTACCAGCGCTTCATCAACGGCCTGCTCGACATCACCGACAACCTGGTCGACGGCAAGGTCGTGCCGCCGTCGAACGTGGTGCGCCACGACGGCGACGATCCGTACCTGGTCGTGGCCGCCGACAAGGGCACCGCGACCTTCTCCGACATCGCCAACGCCATCGCCCGCGCGCACGGCTACTGGCTCGACGACGCGTTCGCGTCGGGCGGCTCGGTCGGCTACGACCACAAGGGCATGGGCATCACCGCACGCGGCGCCTGGGAGTCGGTCAAGCGCCACTTCCGCGCCATGGGCCGCGACAGCCAGAAGGACCCCTTCACCGTGGTCGGCGTCGGCGACATGTCCGGCGACGTGTTCGGCAACGGCATGCTGCTGAGCAAGCAGATCCGTCTGCTGGCCGCGTTCGACCACCGCCACATCTTCCTCGACCCGAACCCGGATGCGGCGGCGACGTTCAAGGAGCGTCAGCGCATGTTCAAGCTGCCGCGTTCGAGCTGGGACGACTACGACAAGTCGCTGATCAGCAAGGGCGGCGGCGTGTTCCCGCGCTCGGCCAAGTCCATCCCGCTGTCGCCGGAGATCAAGGCCGCGCTCGGCATCGACAACGGCGTGACCGCGATGAGCCCGGTGGAACTGCTCAGCGCGATATTGAAGGCGCCTGTCGACCTGCTGTGGAACGGCGGCATCGGCACCTACGTCAAGTCCAGCAACGAGAGCAACTCCGACGTCGGCGACCGCGCCAACAACGCCCTGCGCGTGAATGGCCGCGACCTGCGCTGCAAGGTGGTGGGCGAGGGCGGCAACCTGGGCATGACCCAGCTCGGCCGCATCGAGGCCGCGCTGCACGGCGTGCTGCTCAACACCGACTTCATCGACAACTCCGCCGGTGTGGACACCTCCGACCATGAGGTGAACATCAAGATCCTGCTCAACGGCGAAGTGCAGAAGAAGAAGCTCACGGTGCCCGATCGCAACAAGCTGCTGGCGCAGATGACCGACGAGGTCGGCCTGCTGGTGCTCAACGACAACTACCGCCAGAACCAGGCGCTGAGCCTGATGGAGCGGATGAGCGTGCACCGCCTGGGCTCCAAGCAGCACTTCATCCAGACGCTGGAATCGCAGGGCCTGCTCGATCGCCAGATCGAATACCTGCCTTCCGATGCCGAGATCGCCGAGCGCAAGTCGCGTGGCCAGGGCCTGACCCGTCCGGAGCTGGCGGTGCTGTTGTCGTACTCGAAGATCGTGCTGTTCCAGCAGCTGCTCGACTCGGACGTGCCGGAAGACCCGTACCTGTCCAAGGAACTGGTCCGCTACTTCCCGCAGCCGCTGCAGGCCAAGTACGCCAAGGCGATGGAAAACCATCGCCTGAAGCGCGAGATCATCGCCACCGCGGTGACCAACTCGATGGTCAATCGCATGGGCGCGACGTTCACCCTGCGCATGACCGAGGACACCGGCCGCAGCCCGGCCGAAGTGGCCGAGGCCTACACCATCTCCCGCGAAGCGGTCGATGCACGTGGCCTATGGGCGCAGATCGACGCGCTCGACGGCAAGGTGCCCGAGAGCGTGCAGGTCGATGCCTTGCAGGTGATCTGGCACCTGCTGCGGTCGATGTCGCGCTGGCTGTTGTCGCGTCCGGGCAAGATGCCGGAGATCGCCGCGGCCATGACCCGCTACAGCGACGGCATCAACGCCGTGCGCGGTGCGGTGCCGGGCGTGCTGTCCGATGCCCGCCGCGACACCTACGCCGCGCGCGTGGCCGAGTGGAAGGGCAAGGGCCTGCCGGCTGCGCTGGCCGAGCAGCTTGCCGTGCTGCCGCTGCTGGAGTTCGGCTGCGACATCGTCGAGATCTCGCTGGCGCGCAAGATGCCGGCGGTCGAGGTTGCCCGCGCGTACTTCTCGCTGGGCGCCGCGCTCAACCTGCCGTGGCTGTACGAGCAGGTCGAGCAGCTGCCTGTCGATGGCCGTTGGCAGGCACTCGCCCGCGGCGCGCTTCGCGACGAGCTGGCGACGCAGGCACGCACGCTGGTGTCGCAGATCCTCGCCGACGGCGGCAAGAAGCCGACCGAGGCCAAGGTCGAGGCCTGGCTCAAGCGCGACGACGCGGCACTGCGCTTCACCCTGACGATGTTTGCCGACCTGCTCAACCAGAAGTCGCTCGACTACCCGACGTTGTCGGTGGCCGTGCGGCGCCTGGCACAGGTGGCCGCTTCCGGCGCGTAAGCCCGGTCGAAGGTCGAGAACGAGCCCCGGCATGTCCGGGGCTTTTTCTTTCCAGGCCACGCCTGAATCCGCTCCGGGTTATGCTGATCGCATCCACCCGGAGCCGCCGATGACCGCGACGCCACGCATCGCCTTCCTCGCCAGTACCGCCGATGAGGCGCAACGCGCACTGGCGGAACTGGTTGCACGACACGGCCAGCACGAACCCGCGGACGCGGACGTCATCGTCGCGCTCGGCGGCGATGGCTTCATGCTGTCGACGCTGCACCGCCACGGCAGCCTCGGCCGCCCCGTCTACGGCATGAAGCTGGGCACGGTCGGCTTCCTGATGAACCACCATGGCGGGGACGGCTTGCTCGGGCGCCTGCACGCAGCCGAACCGGCGGTGCTGCGGCCGCTGGAAATGGTCGCGCAGACCGAATCCGGCGCCACCGTCGGCTCGCTGGCCTACAACGAGGTCTCGTTGTTGCGCCAGACCCGCCAGGCCGCGCACCTGCGCATCGATCTCAACGGCGAGACACGCCTGGACGAACTGATCTGCGACGGCGTGCTGGTGGCGACCACCGCGGGCAGCACGGCCTACAACTTTTCCGCGCTCGGACCGATCCTGCCATTGGGAGCGAATGTCATCGCGCTGACGCCGATCGCGGCCTTCCGCCCCCGTCGCTGGCGCGGCGCCGTGCTCAAGGCCGACACCGAAGTGCGGTTCCAGGTCCTGGACCCCTACAAGCGGCCGGTCAGCGCCACTGCCGATTCCCATGAAGTCCGCGACGTGGTCGAGGTCACCATCCGCGAATCGC
The DNA here is from genome assembly GCF_052113485.1 of Lysobacter sp. TAF61. Classification (NCBI taxonomy): domain Bacteria; kingdom Pseudomonadati; phylum Pseudomonadota; class Gammaproteobacteria; order Lysobacterales; family Lysobacteraceae; genus Lysobacter; species Lysobacter sp. TAF61. Next base: position 234,618 of record NZ_JBFRDH010000001.1, on the reverse strand, counting down.
ATGACCGCACCGTCACGCTGCTGTTCGACCCGGAGCACAACCTCGAAGAGCGGATGCTGGCCGAACAGTTCACCAGCGGTTGAGCTCGGCCCGCACCGCCCGGATGGGGCCCGGTCGCCGGCGTGCAGGCCGGTCGTGTCGCATTGGGCGAGACGGGACTGCTGCATAATGCGCCCATGCCCGACCGTGACGCCGATCCGCTGATAGTCGCGATTTCATCGCGCACCCTGTTCGACATGGAAGACAGCCACGCGTTGTTCGAACGCGAGGGCATCGATGCCTATGCCGAATTCCAGCGCGCCCACGAAGACGATCTGTTGTCGCCGGGCGTGGCGTTTCCGCTGGTGCGCAAACTGCTGGCCCTCAACGAAGGCGCGCCGCAGGAAGCCCCGCGGGTCGAAGTGATCCTGATCTCGCGCAATTCGGCCGACAGCGGCCTGCGCATCTTCAACTCGATCGCCCACCATGGCCTGGCGATCAAGCGCGCGGCATTCAGCAATGGCGCGCCACCGTTCCCCTATATCCGCCCGTTCGGCGCCGACCTGTTCCTGTCGGCCAACGCCGAAGACGTGCGCAATGCGCTCGCCGCCGGGATCGCGGCCGCGACGCTGCTGCCCTCGCACGTGCCGCAGCAGCGTCACGACCAGTTGCGCATCGCCTTCGACGGCGACGCGGTGATCTTCGATGACGAGGGCGAGCGCGTCTCGCGCGAAGGCGGCCTGGCCGCGTTTGCCGAACACGAGCGCAGCCACGCTGGCGAACCGCTGTCCGGCGGGCCGTTCCGCGGCTTCCTCGATGCGTTGCACCGGTTGCAGGAGGCGTTCCCGACCGGCCAGAACGCGCCGATTCGCACGGCCCTGGTCACCGCACGCTCGGTGCCTGCGCACGAACGCGTCATCCGCACGCTGCGCGAGTGGGGCATCCGCCTGGACGAGGCATTGTTCCTCGGCGGCCGCGCCAAGGGGCCGTTCCTGGAAGCATTCGGGGCCGACATCTTCTTCGACGACTCCGAACACAACATCGTGTCCGCGCGCGATCACGTCGCCGCGGGGCACGTGCCCCACGGCATCGCCAATCGCTGAAGACGGGTACGCGCCGGCGAAGGTGCGTCAATCGGAGAGCGCAGGACCGTCCAGTGGCAGGCGGATGTCGGCAAGTTTCCAGGTCATCCCTTGTCGCAGCAGGACGAACACGACGGGTGAGCCGTCCGCGGTGCGGACCGTGGCGGTGAAACGCGAGGGCGACTCGAAGCGGTAACTGGCGTCGCGCAGCGGATCGGGCGGTGGCTGGTGCGCGTAGCTGTCGTCGCTGCGGATGCCGCCGCCGCTGAGGCGGTGCACCAGCCCGCGACCCTCCAGGATTGCGCCGATTCCGGCTGGCGTGGCGATCGCATCGACCATGCCGCCGGCGGCCTGGTTGGCCAGCCCGAGCGCGATGGCGCCGAGCGGGTTCTCCTGCACCTGCGCGCCCGCACGCCGCGCCAGCGTGTCCTCGACCTGCGCCCGCAGGCTCTGCCGAAGCAACGGGAAGTCGACCTGCTCCGACAGCGCCGCGCTGTTCTGGCTCTGGATCGCCTCGCGAATGGCGCGGATGGTCATGAACGGGCCCGCCGCGATCCAGGCCATCAGGGCCAGCACGACGAACAGCGACAACGCGATCCATTTCTTCATCGGGCGCTCCATATTGCAGGCGCACCAGCATAGCGGCGCATTCAGCCGCGACGGTGAAGGCCGGTCGAACGCGTCAGCGTGGCGCACTCAATGAATCAGACGTTTCTCATTGTTCCGTCTGGCCGCAGCTGCCATTTTTCACCCCCTATTTGAAGCGGCCCTTCGGGTTCGCAGTGCCGCAGCGGCGGCAGCGCGATGGCACAGCCGGCCTGCGACCATCCCACGGAGGATCTGCGTGAGAGCAATACGACCCCTGGCGTTTGCGCGTGCATTGCCGAAACCGCGTTTGCCAGTTCCACTGCAAACGCTGATGGCGACGCTGGTGCTGCATTCCGGACAGGCGTTCGCTTCCGGCGGATTGGAGGATGCGATTGCCGACGTCATGGTCTGGGTCGTCATCGTGGTGACGCCGGTCCTGGCCCTGAGCGTCTTCTGGGTCGTGCACGTCTGGCCCGAACGGGTCGCCGAGGCGCGCAACCACCCGCAGAAGGAGGCCATCCAGGCGCTGTGTCTTTTGTCGCTGGTGTTCGGCGGCCTGTTGTGGCCGCTGGCAATGCTGTGGGCCTACATGAAGCCGCTGCGTTTCCGCCTGGAGCCATCCGTCGAAAACGAGCATGAAGGCAGGTCGGCGGCATTCGACAAGCCCCTGCCCGGGAAACGCGCAGCAATCGTGCCGGACCCGCATTTCGATGACGCCGCCGACGACGACCGTATCGACGAGGAACTCGTGCTGCTGCGCCAGCGGGTTGCCGTGCTGCAGGGGCGTCTGGATGCGCTGACGGCACGCAACACGTCGTTGCACGGCTGAACCCTGCCGCCCATGGTGCGCAGCTTGCCCCGCGACATGCCTACACCACCCATCCGCAACGAAGTGGGGACACCTTGGAAGTCCTGATACTCGCGATTTACAGCCTCGTCGTCTGGCTGGTCTTCATCAAGTTCAAGCTGCTGCCCTGGAACATCTACTCCCAGGTCGCAGTGGTGGTGATCGCGCTGGCGGGAATGGCCGCCACGATCCTGGTGCTCAACGTGGTCGCGCCCTCGTCCAACGACGTGCGCGTGCTGAACTACGCGGTTGAAGTGGTTCCGCGCGTGACCGGACGCGTGATCGAGGTGCCGATCGAAGGCAATCGCCTGTATCGCAAGGGAACGCCGATCCTGAGGATCGATCCGGAACCGTTCAAGCTGAAGGTGAAGGAACTCGAGGCCACGCTGGTGGGTGCCGAGTCGTCCGCCGCCCAGCTCAATCAGGATCTGCGTGCCGCGCGCAGCAACACGCAGTCGGCGCTGGCGCAGCTCGGCCTGGCGCGGACGCGACTGAAGCAGTCGCAGCAGCTTTCGTCGGAGGGTGCCGGCGCCCATTACGACGTCGAATCGTACGAGGCAGACGTCAAGCGGCTGGAACCGGCCTACCACGCCGCGATGGCGGCCGAAGCGAAAGTGCAGACCGAGCTCGACGCACTGGTCGGCGGTGAGCAGTCCGCGGTCGCCGCCACGCGTGCGCAACTGGAGCAGGCGCAGTGGGAGCTGTCGCAGACCGTCGTGCGGGCACCGGCGGATGGTTACGCGATCAACCTGCAGGTGCGCGTGGGCTCCTACGCGGCGGCGTTGCCGTTCCGCCCGGTGATGACGTTCGTCGAAGTCGACCAGCAGGTAGTCGCGTTCTACAACCAGAACGAGCTGACCAAGGTCAGGCCGGGCGACGAAGTGGAGATCGCGCTGCCGACCTTGCCGGGGAAAATCATCAAGGGCGAGGTCGATTCGATCGTGTGGGCAACCGGGCAGGGGCAGCTCCAGGCCTCCGGTGTGCTGCCCAACCTGCCGGGTCAGTCCGAGCTGCCGCCGACGGCGCAGAAGTATGCGGTCAAGGTTCGGATCATCGATCCCGAGCGCAACTTCCTTGCCATGGGCGCGCGCGGCACGGGGGCGATCTACACGCCGCATGTGCGGCCGATTCACCTGATCAGGAAGGTGCTGATCCGCGTCGATTCGGTGACCAACTACCTGATCCTGAAGTTGCATTGAGGTTGGCATGGGCAGGGCACAAGTCATGACCACCGATCGCGCACGCCGCAGACGCGTTCTCCTGGCGGGCGCCGTTGCGGGCCTCGCTGTCGCGATCGCCGGTTGCGCCAACCTCACCGCACCGTCCGATGGCGAGATCTACCAGGAGGCGGTCGGTTCGCTGGTGGTACCCGCGCAGTGGACCGCCGCGGCGCAGGCCAATCCCTTCCGCCCGGAATGGCTGGGCTTCAGCGACGATGGACAGCTCGGCCAGTTGATCGACGAGGCCATCGCGCACAACCCCGACCTGCGCGCGGCCGGCAGCCGGCTCGAGCAGGCGCGTGGCCAGATGCAACTGGCCGGCGCAGACCTGCTGCCCACCATTGGCCTGGGCGGCAAGTATTCCAACTCGCTGCAGCCGGCCAACGGACTCGACATCAACGGCTATGGCGCCGTCCTCAACTGGGAGCTGGATATATGGGGCAGGGCGCGCGCCGGGAAGAAAGCTGGCGAAGCCGCCTTTCGATCTGCCCAGGCCGACTACGTCTATGCCCGCCAGTCACTGGCGGCGATGACTGCGCGTGCCTGGCTGCTTGGCATCGAGGCGTCGCGCCAGGCCGAACTGTCCGCCCGGATCCGCGATATCGCGCTTGCCCAGGCGGACCTCGTGGCCCGGCGCGAACAGGTCGGCAAGGTCTCCGGCCAGGACGTGGCCGTCGCCCGCGCACAGACGCGGACCTCCGAGGAAGCGGCGTTCCAGGCCGAACAGGCCCGTCAGCAGGCGCTGCGCACGCTGGAGCTTCTGGTCGGGCGCTATCCGTCGGCCTCCATCGCGCTGCCGACCGCGCTTCCCGGAGGGCTCGACCCGATTCCCGCCGGTGTGCCGTCGGATCTGGTCGAGCGGCGTCCGGACCTGCAGGCAGCACGCAAGCGCTACGAGCAGGCCTTCTTCAATCACGAGGAGGCCAAGGCGGCGCGCCTGCCGCGGCTCGCACTCAATGCTGGTGCAGGGCAGCTGACCTCCGACTACGTCAGGTTCAAGGACGGATTGAGCTCGACCGTCTTTCCGGTGGGGGGCACGTTGTTGTGGCCGCTGTTCGATGCGGGCAGGCTGAAGACCCAGGTGCTGATTCGCGACGAGCAGCAGCACGAAGCGGCGGCCGACTATGCACGGGCGATTCTGGCGGCATTCGGCGAAGTGGAAGGTGCGCTGGCGGCAGATGCCCTGCTGCAACAGCGGGAATTGTCCCTGTCCGGCCAGGTCGGGGCGCTGCAGCAGGCGCTGGACGCGGCCAATGCCCAGTTTCGGGTCGGCAAGATCGATCGCTACGACGTGCTCGATCGCGAGCTGGCCGTGGATGCAGCCAGCATTGCCCTGATGCGCGTGGCGACCGAACGTCGTGCGCAGCGCGCCACGCTGCATCTTGCGCTCGGCGGCGATTTTGGTGTCCAGGCGCAGGCTGCCGCAGGTGCCACGCCGGCGGGCGAGTGACGGGGATCGGATAGCGGATCTGCGGCGGAGTGGCGACGCTGCGCGGGTATCGAAACTGGTATAAGGGCGTGCAGCTGGCTACGGCCCGGCTGATCAATCGCGTCGCTGTTCCTTCATGCCGCTGTAGAACGACCACTGCCGTGGATGGCTGCCATGGGCATCGAACGTCGCTCCTCACTGATGAACCGATACCTCGACCCGGCCACGAGCCTGGCAGAGGTACTGTTCGGCCTGATCATGACGCTGACCTTCACCCTCGGTGCCGGCATCATCATCCAGGACGAGGGCCGCGAAGGCGCACGCGAGCTGCTGATCGCGTTGATCGGCTGCAATATCGCCTGGGGCATCATCGATGCCGCGATGTACCTGGTGGGCGTGCTGTTCGACCGCGGCCGCAAGCGCCGCCTGGCGCAGGCCGTGCGCGCAGCGGCGGACGAGCGTTCCGCCCATATCGTGGTCGCCGGTGAGCTGGACGAGCTGCTGGGCGACGTGATGCCCGCCAGCGATCGGCAGTCGCTGTACGCGCGAATCGCCAGCCACCTGCGCACCCGGACGGAAGCGGCTGTGTCGCTGCACAAGGACGATTACCTGGGTGCGTTCACCAGTTTCTGGCTGGTGGTGCTGAGCAGCGTGCCGGCGGCGGTGCCCTTCCTGCTGATCGACGATGCCTGGCTGGCGCTGCGCGCGTCCAACGCCGTGCTGCTGTTGCTGCTGTTCGGCACCGGTTGCGCCTGGTCGCGCTACACGCTGGGCAGACCCTGGCTGGTTGGCCTGTGTTTCCTGTTCGGTGGCGCGGGGCTGGTGGCCCTGGCGATCGCACTGGGCGGCTAGCGTAGCCGCGAGGCATGCTTCAAGTGGCCGGTTGCGCGCGCAGTAAGCGGACGGGCACCAGATGCACCACCAACGCGAGCACCGCGATCACGGCGCCGAGCAGGAACGCGCGTTGGCCGCCGCCCGTCTGCCAGGCAACCGCGGCGATGCCCGCGCCGGCGACGCCGCCGATGCCGCCGCTGAAGCCGTAGAGCATTCCCTGTGCGGCGGCCATGTCGCGCCGCTGCGGGAACAGCTCGGCCATGCGCCGCATGCACCCGGCATGAAACGCGGCGAAGCTGAAGGCATGGCCGGTCTGCGCCAGCGCCATCCATGCGAACGAGCTGCCGAGCAGGGCGACCATGGCCCAGCGCAGCGCGGTGGCGACCAGGCACGCCGTCATCAGCCGCTGGGCACCGAAACGCTGCACCAGGCGAGGCGCCTGCCAGAACATCAGGATCTCGCACAGCACGCCGATCGCCCAGAGCACGCCGACGGCAAATCCGTCGTGTCCGTTGGCCTGCAGGTGCAGGGTGAAGAACACATAGAACGGGCCGAAGCCCAGTTGCATCAGCATCGCAACGAGCAACAGGCGACGCACGCCGACACGGCGCCACAGGGCCAGTGCCGGAGCACCGGCATGGGCGGCGGGCGCGGCGGGAATGGGCCGGTCGCCACGGTGCAGCCACGAGGCGACGACGGTCAGCGCCAGCCAGGGCAGGGTCAGCCAGACGAAGGCGTCGTTGCCGAGGCGATCGAGCAGCCAGCCGTAGCTGCCGGCGACGATCAGGAAGCCGATCGATCCCCACATGCGGATGCGGCCGTAGTCATGGTTGCGATCGCCCAGCGCCGACAGCGTCATCGCTTCGAACTGCGGCATCACCGCGTTGAAGAAGACGCCGAACCAGGCCATGGTGACGAACAGCATCGCGCCGGTGTTGAAGCCGGTGAACGCGCAGAAGCCGAGCAGGGAGAGCAGGCAACCGGCAACCAGCCAGTGGCCCGGGTGGGGGCTGCGCGTACTCAGGCGCGCCCAGGTGGGCGGCGCGACGATGCGGCCGCCGTACCACAGCGCCAGCATCGCGCCGACGGCGTAGCCGCCGTGGCCGTTGGCCACCACCCAACGACCGATATAGGGGGTGTAGGCGCCCAGCGCACCGTAATACCCGAGGTAGAACAGCGCATAACGGCGGAAGTCGGCGGGGGACACTCAGAACTCCAGGTCGAGTGCCGCACACAGATAGTCGGTGAACGGCGACAGGCCCTGCAGGTCGGTCTCGAGCGTCTTGAGCAGGCGTGGACCGGTCATCGTCGCATCCTCGATCGCGCGCAACGCAACGAAGTTCTTGCGCTTGAGGTCCTCGGCGAACTCGAAGTCGTCGGGGAAGCCGCGCGGCATGCGTGTCAGCATTTCGCTGTCGTCGAGGTCGAAACGCCGGCGGAACCTGCTGGCGTGCGCCGCTGCTTTCCAGCTGCCCGGATTGTCGAGGATGAAGTGGCGCACGCGGCGCAGGCTGTCCGGTTGCGGGTGCCAGATGCCCGAGGCGATGAAGCAGTTGCCCGGCTGCAGGTGCAGGTAGAACGACGGCGCCTCGACCTGGCGGCCGCGCTCATGGAACAGGCGCGCGCCCTGCCAGTTCTTGTAGGGCGTCTTGTCGTTGGCGAAGCGGGTATCGCGATGGATGCGGAACAACGACCCGCCAACGCCCTTCGGCTCGGAGCGGTAGTGCGTGCTGACGCCGGCGAGGACCGGTTGCAGGTCGCCGAGCAGGCGCTGGAACGGTTCACGCACGTGGGTGTCGTAGTCGCCCTTGTGCGCGTGGAACCACTCGCGGTCGTTGTTGCGGGCAAGGCCGCGCAGGAACTTGAAGCTGGCGTCGCTGAAGTACTGGCTCATGGGGGATGTCCGGACTCAGGTCAGGCTGGCCGCGATCTCGCCGCCCCAGGCTTCGAGTCGTTCGAGCAGGGCCAGCTTGTCGGGGGAGGTGGCGTGGGCCGCGCGCAGTTCGGCGATCTCGGTACCGAAGCGGTCGAAGCCGTACTCGGCCAGGCCCGTTTCGGTGTAGAGGCGTTGGCGGCGATAGTCGTCCCAGCTGGCGCGCTCGTCGGCGGACAACGTCTGCAGCCAGTTGCGCGCACGGTAGCGAAACAGGATGCCGGGCAGGCGCGCGTCGCGGAAGCCGAACTCGCGCTGGCCCAGGGCTTCCGGCGGAGTCGTACGCACCTGCGCGAACAGGCGCTTGTCGCCGTCGCCGATGAAGCCGTCGTACAGCGCCGCATCGAGGTCGGGCGTCGAGCGTTCGCGCTCGCGGGCGAACACCTGGCGGACTTTTTCCACCAGCGCCGGACCGGCGTCGCGGATCCGCGCCGCACGCTGCTGCACCTGGGCCGGGTCGATGCGCAGGCGTTCGAAGTCCGGCGCGCGCAGGTGGTCCCAGGCGACCAGGGCCGGGCTGCGGTTGCTGTGCACTTCCTTCAGGGCGATGCGTTCCTCGCCTTCGGCCAGGTCGGCCGAACGCACGTACAGGCGCGCCGCGATCGACTCGGCATCGAGTTGCAGCAGCGGTTCCGGGTCCTGGTCGAGATCGAACACGATCACGCGGCTGTCGATGTGCGGATGGCGCGCGACCGGCAGCACCGCGGCCGCGCACAGCCGGCTGGCCGGGAAGCGTTGGGACACATGCAGCAACGGCGTCATCGCCACGACGTCCATCAGGCTGGCGGCATAGCGCTTGTCGCGCAGGCGCAGGGCGTAGTCCCAGAAGCGGGGCTGGGCCGTCTTGAGCTTGCGTGCCAGGCCGATCAGCGCGCGCACATCGGAGAGCGCCTCGTGGGCATCGCCCTCGCGCACGCCATTGGCCTGGGCCAGGTGCTCGAGGCGGAACGAAGTGGCGCCGTCCTCGCGCTTGGGCCAGACCAGGCCCTCCGGGCGCAGCGCATGCGCCAGTCGCAGCACGTCGAGCAGGTCCCAGCGCGAGTTGCCGCTGCGCCATTCGCGCTCGTAGGCGTCGTAGAAATTGCGGAAGAAGCCATAGCGGACGAACTCGTCGTCGAAGCGCAGCGAGTTGTAGCCGAGGCTGCAGGTCTCCGGTCGCGCCATTTCCTCGAAGATGCGCGCGAACGCCTCGGCCTCGTTCACGCCTTCGCGCATGGCGTGCTGCGGCGTGATGCCGGTGACCAGGGTCGCGCCGGGCGAGGGCAACAGGTCGTCGGCAGGTTTGACGAAGAAGCTGATCGGTTCTTCGGCCTGGTTGAGGTCGGCATCGGTGCGGATCGCCGCGAACTGGGCGATGCGCGAGGTGCGCGGGTCGGCACCGAAGGTTTCGAGGTCGTAGAAGAGGAAGCTGGCGGGCATGGGCGGGCAGGGACTCAGGCGCGCGGCAGCACGTCGAGCCGTTCGCGCACCGTCGCATCGACAATTTCCCAGTCGAGCGAGTCGAGCGAACGGTGGCCGCGCGTCAACTCCACCAGCAGCTCGCGCTGCACCCGGCCGCGCTCGAACGCGGTTGCGTAGGGCATGCGCTGGAAGGTGACCATCGAATAGCGCGGCATGAAACGGTCCGGGTGGCGCTCGGCCAGGGTACGTTCGAGGGCGCGCTGCAGCAGGTAGTCGTCGTCGTCGACGCGGTCGCGCATTTCCAGGTAGTTCTCCAGTGCCATCGCCTGGATCGCGCGGGCGTTGGGCAGGCGCTCGGCCTGGAAGGCGGCGAATGCGGCGGCGCGGTCGCTGTTGGCGTCCAGGTGCTCGGCCAGGGCGACGCAGTCCTCGAACGCGCAGTTCATGCCCTGGCCATGGAACGGGACCATCGCATGGGCGGCGTCGCCGACCAGGACGGCGCGGTCGTCGAGATGCCAGCGATTGAGGTAGAGCGTGGCCAGCAGGCCAGCCGGGTTGCGTTCGAAGTCCTGCTCAAGGTTGGGGATCAGCGCCAGTGCGTCGGCGAAGTCGCGCTCGAACAGGGCGCGCGCATCGGCGCCGTCGCGCACGGTGGCGAAGCTGGGGTCGCCCTCGTTCGGCAGGAACAGCGTCACCGTGAACGTGCGCTCGTCGTTGGGCAGTGCAATGCACATGTAGCGGCCACGCGGCCAGATGTGCAGGGCGTTGGGTTCGATGCTGAAGCCACCGTCCGCGGCCGGAGGGATTTCCAGTTCCTTGTAGGAATGGCCCAGGAACTCGGTGCGCTCGCCCAGATCGGCCTGCGGGCCCATGGCTGCGCGCAGCGCGGAGCCGGCGCCGTCGGCGCCGACCAGCGAGACGAATGCGGCCTCGTGCGAGCTGCCATCGCGCGGGTCGGCGAAGCGGGCGATGCGCGCGTCGAAGTCGACCTGCGACAGGCCACGGTTGAAGTGCAGCCGCGCGCCGGCGCGTTCGGCGATGTCGAGCAGGATCACGTTGAGCTCGCCGCGATGCACCGACCAGATCACTTCGCTGTCGTCGCGACCGTAGCGCTGCAGGTCGGTGCGGCCGTCGAGGAAGTGGACCATGCGTCCGCGCATCATCACCGCGTGCTGCATCACCGCCTCGTCGGCGCCGGCCAGGCGCAGCGCATGGCGGCCGCGTTCGGCGAGCGCGAGGTTGATCGAACGCCCGCCCTCGTAGCCCTTCAGGCGCGGATCGCCACGCTTTTCGAACACGTCCACGCTCCAGCCGCGCTGCACCAGCAGCGTGGCGAGCACGGCGCCGGCAAGGCCGGCACCGATCAGGGTGATGTGCTTGGAAGTGTCGTTGCTCAAACAGGTCACCTCAGACAGTGCTGCAGATTTCCCCGCCCATCGGGAGAGGAGTTCGACGGGACATCAGTGGGCGTCGCGCCAGGCTTCCGCGGTGCGGACGAATCGCAGCACATCGGCATAGCGGTTGTAGAGCGGGGCGGGCGAGATGCGGATCACGTCGGGCTCGCGCCAGTCGCCAAGCACGCCGTTGCGGGCCAGGTACTCGAACAGGTCGCGTCCACGTTCGCGCCCGCCGACCACGCGCAGCGATAGCTGGCAGCCACGGCGCTCCGGTTGCGAGGGCGTGACGACCTGCAAAGTGTCGGCCAGGCGCAACTTGATGAGTGCTTCGAGGTAGCCGGTGATCTTCAGCGACTTGGCGCGCAACGCCGCCATGCCGGCCTGGTCGTACAGCTCCAGCGACGCACGCAGCGGCGCCAGGCCGAGGATCGGCGGATTGCTCAGCTGCCAGCCTTCGGCGCCCGGTGTCGGCACGAACTGCGGGCCCATGCGGAAGCGGGTGTCGGCTTCGTGGCCCCACCAGCCTGCGAAGCGCGGACGGTCGCTGGTGGCATGACGCTCATGGACGAAGCAGCCGGCGACCGCGCCCGGGCCACTGTTGAGGTACTTGTAGTGGCACCAGACCGCGAAGTCGACGCCGCTGTCGTGCAGCGCCAGTTCGAGGTTGCCGACGCCATGGGCGAGGTCGAAACCGCACACGGCGCCCTGTGCGTGCGCCAGGCGCGCGATCGCTGCCGGGTCGAAGGCCTGGCCGGTCCGGTATTGCACGCCCGGCCACAACACGAGCGCCAGGCGCGGGCCGTGTTCGGCGATGGCGCGCTCGATGGCGGCCATCGAAATGGTGCCGTCGGCTTCGTCTGCTTCCAGTTCGATCAGATCGGTCGCCGGATCGAAACCGTGGAAGCCGATCTGCGAGGCAACCGCATGGCGGTCGGACGGAAACGCGCCGGCTTCGATCAGGATCGCCGGGCGCTCGCGCGTGGGCCGGTAGAAGCTGACCATCATCAGGTGCAGGTTCACGGTCAGCGTGTTCATCGCGACCACTTCGACCGGTTTTGCACCGACCAGACGGGCCAGCGATTCGCGCACCAGCTGGTGGTAGGCCATCCACTGCGCGTCGCCGCTGAAGTGGCCTTCGACGGCTTCGGCCGCCCACTTGTCGAGCACTTCCTCGACATGGCGGCGCGCGCCGCGCGGCTGCAAGCCAAGCGAGTTTCCGACGAAGTAGGCCTGGTCGGCGCCGTCGTGCTGCGGGATCAGGAACTGCGCGCGCATGTCGCGCAGCGGGTCGGCGGCGTCGAGGGCCTGGGCGTGGGAATCGGAGTAGAGGTCGTGCGAAGTAGTCACGTTAAAGAACCCTGAGATGTTTCATCGCCGTCATCCCCGCGAAGGCGGGGAGCCAGCGACTTTGAGGCTAGCAAGACGCTGGGTTCCCGCCTTCGCGGGAATGACGGTCAATGGCTACGGTGGTAACGCCGTTCACACGAACCGCGCCTTCGACAGCCCCAGCCATTCCAGCGCGGTGCCGTGGTAGAGCCTGGCCTGTTCTTCTTCCGACAGCGTCAGCGCGGCGATGCCGGCGCCGGGCTCCTGCTCGCCGAGCGGGAACGGATAGTCGGTGCCGAGCATCACCCGGTCGACGCCGCAGGTGTCGAGCAGGTAGCGCAGCGCGCGCGGGTCGGCGACCCACGAATCGAAGAACAGCTGGTTGAGGTACTCGCGCGGGTTGCGCGGGTTGTCGGTGGCCACCAGGTCCGGACGCATGTTGAAGCCATGCTCGATGCGGCCGATCGTGTACGGGAAGCTGCCGCCACCGTGGGCCATGCAGACCTTCAGGTTGGGGATGCGCTCGAGCACGCCTCCGAACACCAGGCAGCAGGCCGCGCGCGACTGCTCGGCCGGCATGCCGACCAGCCATGGCAGCCAGTACTTCGGCATCGTCGCCGCGCCCATCATGTCCCATGGGTGCACGAGGATCGCCGCACCGAGTTCACCGGCGGCCTGGAAGAAATCGAACAGCTCTGGCGCGTCGAGGTTCCAGTCGTTGATGTGGCTGCCGATCTGCACGCCCTGCAGGCCGAGCTGGTCCATGCAGCGTTCCAGTTCCTGGATGGCCAGGCGCGGCGACTGCAGCGGCACCGTGCCGATGCCGGCGTAGTGGCGCGGGTAATCGCGGCAGGCCTGGGCCATGTGTTCGTTGAGGGCCTGGTGCAGCTCCAGCGCGTGATGCGGCTTGGCCCAGTAGCTGAACATCACCGGCACGGTGCTGATCACCTGCACCTGCACGCCGAAGCGGGCGTAGTCGTCGATGCGCTCCTGCGGGTCCCAGGTCTTGGACCAGATCTCGCGGAAGAACTTGCCGTCCTTGTAGATGCGATGACGCCCGTCCTCGGTGTGGTGGATCACCGGGAAGCGGTCGTCGCCGTACTTGCGCGCCAGGTTGGGCCAGTCGCGCGGCAGGTAGTGGGCGTGGGTGTCGATCTTCAGCATGGTTGGCTCAGGTGTCGGGCATGACGTACTTGGCCGGAGCCGGGTTGAGGTGCCCGCACTGCTTGCAGGTACGGTGCTCGCGCGACGAATAGAAATGGTCGAACACCGGCGGGAAGTCGGTCTCGATGTTCTTCAGCGGGAAGAACTCTTCGTAGAGCTTGTGGTTGCACTGCTCGCAGAACCACATCAGGCCGTCGAGCTCGTGCGGCAGGCGACGGCGCTCGATCACCAGGCCGACCGAGTCGGGCATGCGCTGCGGCGAATGCGGTACGCGCGGCGGCAGCAGGAAGGTCTCGCCGGCGCGGATCGGGATGTCGCGCACGGCGCCGTCTTCCTGGATGCGCAGCACCATCTCGCCCTCGAGCTGGTGGAACCACTCGGCGCCTTCGTCCCAGTGGTAGTCGGTGCGCTGGTTCGGGCCGCCGACGACCATCACGATGAAGTCGCCCAGGAACACGACCTTGTTGCCGACGGGCGGCTTGAGCAGGTGGCGGTGTTCTTCGATCCAGGCCTGGAGATTGATCGGGTTGGGAAGCATGGTCTCTTACTCTCCCGCGGACGTGCCGGGCATGACGGCGATGCACTTGAGCTCGATCGCGATCGGAGTCGGCAGTGCGGTGATGCCCAGCGTGGTGCGGCACGGCGCGGTATCGATGTCGGGGAAGTACTCGGCCCAGACCGCGTTGTAGGCCTTGAAGTCGTGTGCCATGTCGGTCAGGTAGACGGTGACGTCGACCAGATCCTCCCAGCGCGCGCCACTGGCCTCGAGCACGGTGTGCACGTTGGCGAACACCGCGCGCGTCTGCGCATCGATGTCGTAGCTGATCAGGTTGCCATCGGCGTCGTGGACGTTGCCGACGATGGCGTTGCTGGCCGGATCGCGCGGACCGATGCCGGACAGGAACAGCAGCTCGCCGACGCGTCGCGCATGCGGGTACGAGCCGACCGGTCGTGGCGCCGCGCCGGCGCGGATGGCATCGCTCATCGCGGCGAGTCTCCCTTGAAGGCGTTCACCCGCGCCACCGCCGCCTTGTACAGGCCATCGAGCGCATCGAAGCCGTCGACGTTCATGGCCATGTCGTGGACCAGGCCGTTGCGCAGGCTGTAGACCCAGCCGTGCACCGACAGGTCCTGACCGCGCGTCCAGGCGTCGCGGACAATGGTGGTCTGGCAGACGTTCTGCACCTGCTCGATCACGTTGAGCTCGCACAGGCGGTCATGGCGCTCGCTCTCGGCGGCGTGGGCGATGCAGTTGCCATGCTTGTCGGCGACGTCGCTGACGTGGCGCAGCCAGTTGTCGGCCAGGCCGACGCGCTGGCCGTGCAGCGCCGAATGCACGCCGCCGCAGCCGTAGTGGCCAACGACCAGGATCCGCTTGACCTTGAGCACATCGACGGCGAACTGGATCACCGACAGGCAGTTGAGGTCGGTATGCACCACGACATTGGCGATGTTGCGATGGACGAAGACCTCACCCGGTGCCATGTCGATGATCTGGTTGGCCGGCACGCGCGAGTCGGAGCAGCCGATCCACAGGTACTCGGGGGCCTGCTGCTTTGACAGGCGTCGGAAGAAGTCCGGATCCTCGCGGTTGATCCGCTCGGACCATTCGCGATTCTTTTCCAGCAGGTCGGCGAGGGGGTTTGTGCTCATTGCTTCCATCCCAGGTTCAGACCGACGTTCTTGGCGTCGGTGAAGAAGCGCATGGCCTCGAATCCGCCCTCGCGGCCCAGCCCCGACGCGCCGCTGCCGCCGAAGGGCGTTCGCAGGTCGCGTTGCAGCCAGGTGTTGACCCAGACCATGCCGGCGCGCAGCTGCGCGGCGAAGTGGTGGGCGCGGTTGAGGTCGCGGGTCCAGACCGATGCGGCCAGACCGTAATCGCCGGCATTGGCCAGGGCCAGTGCTTCGGTATCGGTGTCGAAAGGTTGCAGGGTCACGACCGGGCCGAAGATCTCTTCGCGGTTGCTGGCGCAATCCGGGCCGAGGCCGTCGATCACGGTCGGCATCACGAACCAGCCGGGGCGGTCGAGCGCGTTGCCGCCGCACAGCACCTGGCCGCCTTCATCGCGGGCGCGCTGCAGCGCCGCCATGACCTTGTCGAAGTGCGCCTGCGACACCAGCGGACCGAGCTGGTTGTCCTCGTCGATCGGATCGCCGACGCGCAGTCCGGTGGCGCGTTCGACCAGGGTGTCGCGGAATTCGCGATAGATGCTGCGCTCGACCAGGATGCGCGAGCCGCACAGGCAGATCTGCCCGGAGTTCTGGAACGCCGAGCGCACCAGCATGTCGAGATGATCGCGCCAGTCGCTGTCGGCGAACACCAGGGTGGGGTTCTTGCCGCCCAGTTCGAGCGAGACCTTTTTCAGTAACGGGCTGGCCATGCCGGCGATGCGACGGCCGACCGCGGTGCTGCCGGTGAACGACACCGCCTTGACGCGCGGGTCGACCACCAGCGGCTCGCCGACTTCGGGACCCAGGCCATGGACGATATTGAGCACGCCCTTGGGGAAACCGATCTGCGCGGCCAGTTCGCCGAGCATCGTCGCCGTCAGCGGTGTGACCTCCGACGGCTTGGCGACAACCGTGTTCCCTGCGGCCAGGGCCGGCGCGATCTTCCAGGTGAACAGGTACAGCGGCAGGTTCCAAGGAGAGATCGTCGCGACCACGCCGAGCGGCTGGCGCAGCGTGTAGTTCAGACCGGCCTGGCCGTGGTGCGATTCGCTGGCGAACTGGGTCGCGGCGTGGGCGAAGAAGCGCAGGTTGCTGATCGCGCGCGGGATCTCGGCTTCGCGTGCGAGCCGGATGGGTTTTCCGCCATCGCGCGACTCGGCGTGGGCGAAATCGTCGAGCCTGGCCTCCAGCGCATCGGCAAGCTTTTCCAGCCAGCGCGCGCGCTCGCTGTTGGGAAGGGCCGACCAGGCGGGGAAGGCGGCTTCAGCGGCGGCGATCGCCGCGTCGACGTCCGTGGCGTCGCCCTGGGCGACTTCGGCGAAGGGTTTGCCGTTGGAGGGGTCGATGACTTCGAGCCAGCGGCCCGATGCGGGTTCGCGGGATTGGCCGGCGATGAAGTGGCAAAGGCGCATGGGGCTAGCTTAACAGTGCGGCTTGGCCGTGCCTGTGCGTATGTTCGCTGCCTCCCGGCGGACCGGGGGCGCGCTTGCACCGTTCGTCCTGAGCGTAGCGCAGCGAAGTCGAAGGATGATCGGGCGGCCTGGCATGGCGGGCGCGGCGGTCCTTCGACTTCGCGCCTGCGGCGCTACGCTCAGGACGAACGGAGAGGGGCGCGATAGCTTCCCGGCAGGGCTACAGCGACCGCGTCCGCCCGCCATCCACCGGCAGGTTCACCCCGGTGATGTACGACGCCGCCGGCGAGCACAGGAACGCGATCGCCGCCGCGGTCTCCTGTGGCCGCGCGAAGCGGCGCATCGGGATCTCCGACACCATCTTCTCGAACACTTCCTCGCGGCTGCGCCCGGTCTTGCTGGCGGTGTTGTCGATGATCTGCTCGATGCGCGGCGTCTCGGTCGAGCCGGGCAGCACATTGTTGACGGTGATGCCCTTGGCGGCGACTTCGGTCGCCAGCGTCTTGGCCCACGATGCCACCGCCCAGCGCGTGGTGTTGGACACGCCCAGGCCCTGCAGCGGCTCCTTCACCGAAGTGGAGATGACGTTGACGATGCGGCCGTAGCCGTCGCGCTCCATGCCCGGGATCACCGCCTCGGCGAGCACGTGGTTGGCGATGAGGTGCTGGCGGTAGGCCGCCTCGAACGCAGCGATGTCGGCGCCGTGCACCGGACCCGGCGGCGGGCCGCCGCTGTTGTTGACCAGGATGTGCACGGGCCTGGCCGCCACGAGTGCTTCGACCTTGGCGCGCAGGGTATCGGTATCGGCGCTGTCGACGGCGATCCAGCCGTGAGACTGCCCCGGCGCGGTCGGCAACTGTTCGGCCGCATCGCGCAGGCGCTCTTCGCGTCGCGCCAGCAGGGTGACATTGGCGCCCAGTTCGGCCAGCGCCTTGGCGGTCGACAGCCCGATGCCCTGGCTGGCGCCGCAGACGAGGGCATGTCGGCCCTTCAGGTCCAGATCCATGTCTCAGTCTCCCTCGTTCTCGAGCAGGTGTTCGTTCGTGTGTTCGCGCATCAGCGCGGCGATCTCGCGGCCACCTTCGCGCTCGCTGGCGGACAGGTGCCGGCTGACCGACTCGCGATTGGCGAGCGGGTGGTTCTGGCTGAGCTTGAACTTCAGCGTGATCTGCTCGGCGACGAAGCGGAAACCGATGATCCCGCGCAACTGGCTGCGGTGATCGTCGCGTTCGAACTCGAAGCGCCAATCCTGGCCGACGCTGGCCTCGTGCTCGCGGCTCAGGCCATCGACGACCATCGCCAGCGAGGCCTCGTCGTTGAACGTGGTCAGGTTGCCGCGAAGGTGGGCGACCGCGTAGTTCCACGTCGGAACGCGCGCCTCTTCCTCCTTGTCCGGATACCACGACGGCGAGACATAGGCGTGCGGGCCGTGGAATATCGCCAGCGCAGGACCGCTGTGCCGCGCCTGCGGATTGGGCCTGGCCCAGTGACCGATCAGTTCGACGCGCTCGCCGTCGCGGCGATACAGCACCGGCAGGTGGGTGACGGTCGGCTCACCGTCGCTCACCGTGACCAGCGTGATGAAACGATCGCGTTGCGCCAGCCAGTCGAGCGCCTGCAGGTCGGTTTCGGCGAAGGCACGTGGCAGGTACATGCGGTCTCCGGTCGCTTGCGATCAGCGCCGCGAGGGAAGCTGCCGCACCATCTGCGCGCGCAGCATCTCGTCGTCGTCGCCGCTGGGCGGCGCCAGTTCGTCGAGGGCGAAGCCGCGCGTGTGTGCGTCGTCTTCATCGAGGCCGTCGAGGGAGACGAACTCGGCGTCCATCAGCGCGGCGCGGGCGGTGTCCTCGCTGTCGTAGGGCTGGCTGACGCCATCGCTGTCGAGCACTTCGGCGGTGCCGGCATCGAGGACGCGAAGGCGTGCCCAGATCAGCGTGCGGCCGATCGTCGCCAGCCACCATTGGTCGTTGTAGCTCATCCGATCACCACTGAAAGCAGCCAGAGGAGGGCGGCGCAGGCCAGGCCGGAGATGATCGTGAGCAACGAGATCCGCGCCGGATTGGCCAGGCCATTGAGGTTGCCGTCGGCCACCGACAGGTAACCGCGGCGCAACAGCCAGCCCCAGGCCGAGGGACGGGCGAACGCGCCTTCACCAAGTTGTGCCTGCAACTGCGGGTGGCGGTCGCGGATATGCACCAGCGACAGCGGCCAGAAGATCACGAACGCGCAGAAACCGGCGATAGCGATGGCGACGAAGAGCAGGGCGAAGAACAGGATCATGTCATTCCGTTTGCTGAGCCCTTCTCCCGCTGGCGGGAGAGGGGTTGGGGTGAGGGGACGAGCGCCCTCATCCGGCCCTTCGGGGCCACCTTCTCCCGCATGCGGGAGAAGGGCAGGGTCGTCAGTACTCGGCCTGGCCCGGCGCGCGCGGGTAGGGGATCGCGTCGCGGATGTTGCTCAGGCCGCAGACGTAGACCACCAGGCGCTCGAAGCCCAGGCCGAAGCCGGCATGCGGGACCGTGCCGTAGCGGCGGAAGTCGCGGTACCAGCCGTAATGCGAAGCATCCAGGCCGAACTGCGCCATGCGCGCGTCGAGCATGTCCAGGCGCTCCTCGCGCTGGCTGCCGCCGATGATCTCGCCGATGCCCGGGGCCAGCACGTCCATCGCCGCGACGGTCTTGCCGTCGTCGTTGAGGCGCATGTAGAAGGCCTTGATGTGCTCGGGGTAGTTGGTCACCACCACCGGGCGGCCGACGTGTTCCTCGGTCAGCCAGCGCTCGTGCTCGGTCTGCAGGTCCAGGCCCCATTCGACCGGGAACTCGAACTTCTTGCCGGACTTCTGCAGCAGCGTGATCGCATCGGTGTACTCGATGCGCTCGAACGGCGCGTTGACGAAGGCCTCCAGGCGCGTGATCGCATCGGGCTGGACGCGCTCGGCGATGAAGGCCAGGTCGTCGCCACGCTCGTTGAGCACGGCGCGGAACAGGTACTTGAGGAACTCCTCGGAGACGCGCGCGTTCTCGGCCAGGTCGGCGAAGGCGATCTCCGGCTCGACCATCCAGAACTCGGCCAGGTGGCGCGTGGTGTTGCTGTTCTCGGCGCGGAAGGTAGGACCGAAGGTGTAGACCTTGCTCAGCGACAGCGCATAGGCCTCGACGTTGAGCTGGCCCGACACGGTGAGGAAGGTTTCCTTGCCGAAGAAGTCGCGGCTGAAGTCGACCTGCCCCTTGTCGTCGCGGGGCAGGTTGGCCACGTCGAGCGTGGAGACGCGGAACATCTGCCCGGCGCCCTCGGCGTCGGAGGTGGTCACGATCGGCGTGCTGATCCAGTAGAACCCGTTCTCGTGGAAGTAGCGATGCACGGCCTTGGCCAGGCAGTCGCGGATGCGCGTGACGGCGCCGAACAGGTTGGTGCGCGGACGCAGGTGGGCGACCTCGCGCAGGAACTCCAGCGAATGCGCCTTGGGCTGGATCGGGTAGGTTTCCGGGTCTTCAACCCAGCCGACCACTTCCAGCGATGTGGCCTGGATCTCGAAGCTCTGGCCCTGGCCCTGCGAGGCCACCAGGGTGCCGGTGGCGATCACCGAGCAGCCGGCGGTGAGGCGCTTGACCTCGGATTCGTAGTTGGCGAGGGCGGCCGGGGCGACCACCTGGATCGGCGCGAAGCAGGAACCGTCGCTGACGTTGACGAAGCTCAGCCCGGCCTTGGAGTCGCGGCGGGTGCGGACCCAGCCACGGACCGTGACTTCGCCGCCCGCCGGGATCCTGCCTGCGAGGGCGTGTTCGACGCTGACCACCGTCATGCCTTGAATCCTTGCCTGTTCGGGCCGATATGGGGAATGCGGCAGTTTACCGAAGCGTCCGCTAAGCGTCGCTATAATTCGCCCAATGACGGTTTACCGTCCGTGTCGCCACCCCGGAGTGCCTCAATGGCTGTCACCCTTGCCCCCGCCGCCCTCGAACGCGTGCAGCGCTACCTGGTTGAATCGCCCGACGCGATCGGCCTGCGCTTTGGCGTGTCCCGGACCGGCTGCTCGGGCTGGCAGTACAAGGCCGACCTGGCCCGCGAGACGCACGAAGGCGACACCGTGTTCGAGCAGGAGGGCGTGCGCATCTACGTCGACGCGCTGAGCCTGGCGCTGGTCGACGGTACCCAGATCGATCTGGTCAAGCAGCGCCTGGGCGAGCAGTTCCTGTTCCGCAATCCCAACGTCACCGCCGAATGCGGTTGCGGCGAAAGCTTCACGACCAAGGCCGACGCGGCCTGAGTCCGGGCACGCCCCCCAAGCACCCCCCTGCAAGCGGGGGCAACAGCCAAGCTAGACTCGGTCCCTGTCTTGAAGGGGATTCCGCCATGCTCCGTCCCGTTTTGCTTGCCGTGGCCATTGCCGCCGGCCTGTCGGCGTCTGTGGTGACGACGTCGACCCACGCCGCCGAGCCCACGTCTGCGGCCGCACCGGCACGCAACGCCGCCACCCAGGCCCTCTACACGCTGTTCGACGAGGAATGGGAGCGCGGGCTGCGCGAGAACCCGGAAGAGGCCAGCTACAACGGCGACAACCGATTCAACGACCGCTGGACCGACATGCGCATGGCCGCGATCCAGTCGCGCATGGATGGCGACCGCAAGGCCCTGCAGCGCCTGCGCGCGATCGATCGCAATGCGCTGTCGGCAAGCGACCAGCTCAACTACGACACCTTCGCCTGGGACCTGGAAAAGGCGGTCGAGCGGCAGAAGTACCGCGAGTACCTCAGCCCGGTCGGCCACAGCGGCGGCGTGCAGACCGCCGAAGGCATCGCCGAGGTGCTGCCGTTCGCGACGACGAAGGACTACCGCGACTGGCTGGCGCGCATGCGCGCATTGCCGGCAGTGATCGAGCAGAACGAGGCACTGATGCGCGAAGGCGCCGCCAGCGGCAACACGCCGCCGCGCGTGCTGATGGAGCGCGTGACCGGGCAGATCCAGGCGCAGATCGTCGACGATCCCACCAAGAGCCCGTTCTACAAGCCGTTCGGCCGCTTTGCCGACACCGTCCCGGAGGCCGATCGCGCCGCCCTGCAGGCCGAAGCGAAGCAGGTGATCGGCGAAACCATCGTCCCGGCCTACCGCGGCTTCGCCACGTTCTTCGCCAACGAGTACCTGCCCAGGACACGCACCACGATTGCCGCCACCGATCTGCCCGACGGCAAGGCCTACTACGACTTCGTAGCCGGCTACTTCACCACCACCGACCTGAGCGCCGACCAGATCCACCAGATCGGCCTGAAGGAAGTCGCGCGCATCCGCGCCGAGATGGAGAAGGTGAAGGCCGAGGTCGGTTTCAAGGGCAGCATGGCCGACTTCTTCCAGTACCTGCGCAGCGACCCGAAGTTCTTCTACAAGACGCCGCAGGAGCTGTTCACCGGCTATGAGGCCATCGCCAAGCGGATCGACCCGAACCTGGTGAAGGTGTTCAAGACGATTCCGCGCCTGCCGTACGGCGTGCGCCCGATCCCCGACAACATCGCCCCCGACACCACCACGGCCTACTACCAGCCCGGTGCCGTCGACGGCACCCGCGCCGGCTACTACTACGTCAACCTGTACAAGCCGGAGGTCCGGCCGAAGTGGGAAATGATGGCGCTGTCGTTGCACGAAGCCGTGCCGGGCCACCACTTCCAGTTCGCCCGCGGCATGGAGCTGCCGGACATGCCGATGTTCCGCCGCACCGCCTACTTCGTCGCCTACGGCGAAGGTTGGGGTCTGTATGCGGAGCGACTTGGCTACGACATGGGCCTGTACGACGATCCGTACGACCGGATGGGGCAGCTGGCCTACGACATGTGGCGGGCGGTGCGGCTGGTGGTGGACACCGGCATGCACAGCAAGGGCTGGAGCCGCGACAAGGCGATCGCCTATTTCATGGACAACTCGCCCAAGACCCGCCAGGACGTGGTCAACGAGATCGACCGCTATATCGGCTGGCCGGGGCAGGCGCTGGCGTACAAGATCGGCCAGCTCAAGATCTCAGAGCTGCGTGAGAAAGCGTCGAAGCAGCTGGGCGACCGGTTCGACCTGCGCGAGTTCAATGATGCGGTGCTGGAGACGGGCTCGGTGCCGTTGCAGGCGCTGGAGGCGCGGATTGATGCCTGGATAGCCCTCAAGAAGGGTTGAGGCAGCTGCGGGGAGACCCATCCCCACCCCGGCCCTCCCCTTGAAGGGGAGGGAGACTATCGGGCGAGCGAAGTTGAGGGGGGGGGCTGGCGGCCGCAGGCCGTCGGGATTTGCTCCAAGCCCTTGAATCAGCCATAATTTCCGGCTCCGCGGGCCCAGGCCCGGGGAGACCTTGCTCCACCGCCTCCATTCCGGGAGGCCGGGGGGCTGATCCGGTCCGCACGGAAGTCATGCGGATCATCATCCACAAGGAATCACACCATGCGTCATTACGAAGTCGTGTTCCTGGTCCATCCGGACCAGAGCGAGCAGGTGCCTGCCATGATCGAGCGCTACAAGTCGCTCATCGAAGGCGGCGAAGGCAAGATCCACCGTCTCGAGGATTGGGGCCGCCGTCAGCTGGCCTACCCGATCGAGAACCTGGTCAAGGCCCATTACGTCCTGCTCAACATCGAAGTTACCCAGAACGTGCTCAACGAACTGGTCGACGGTTTCCGTTTCAACGATGCCGTGCTGCGTCACCTCGTCATCAAGCGTGACGACGCCGACACCGAGCAGTCCCTCATCATGAAGTTCAAGGATGAGAAGGGCGACAAGCCCGAGCGCGGCGAGCGCCGCCGCCGTGACGAAGAAAGCGAGACCGCAGTCGGTACCGCCGACGTCGCCGACGATAACGAAGCCGCCTAAGGAATCGCCAACATGTCCAAGTTCTTCCGTCGCCGCAAGTTCTGCAAGTTCACTGCCGAAGGTGTGAAGGAGATCGACTACAAGGATCTCAACACCCTGCGCCAGTACCTCACCGAGACCGGCAAGATCGTGCCGAGCCGCGTGACCGGCACCAAGTCGAAGTACCAGCGCCAGCTGTCCACGGCCGTCAAGCGCGCCCGTTTCCTGGCCCTGATCCCGTACACCGACAACCACAACGCCTAAAGAAATTGGTCCGCTCCCAGGGGGCGGACTCTCCTTGCCTTCAGCCGTTCGCGGCGAGGGCAGGGGTTTCGGACAGCGAAACACCGCTGCGGGGCATTGCCTCGCTAACGAAATAGGAGCAACACCATGCAACTGATCCTCCTGCAGAACGTGCAGAACCTCGGCAAACTCGGCGACAAGGTCAACGTCAAGCCGGGCTTCGGCCGCAACTACCTGATCCCGTACGGCAAGGCCACCCCGGCGACCCCGACCAACCTGGCCGAGTTCGAAGCGCGTCGCGCCGAGTACGAAGCCAAGGCCAAGGCCGCCCTCGACGGCGCCGAAGGCCGCAAGGCCGCGCTGGACGGCGTGGAAGTCACCCTGTCGGCCAATGCATCGACCGAAGGCAAGCTGTACGGCTCGGTCACCCCGCGTGACATCGCCGAAGCGCTGACCAAGGCCGGCCACAAGGTCGAGAAGTCGGAAGTCGTGCTGGGCGAAGGCCCGCTGCGTCGCACCGGCGAGTACGAGATCGTCGTGCACCTGCACGCCGACATCGAAGCCACGGTCAAGATCATCGTGGTCGGCGAAGTCGCCTGATCCGACGATCCACCCGGTTGCAGACGAAGGGCGCCCCAGGGCGCCCTTCGTTTTTCCGGGGCCCGTACTTGGTCTGCGCGCACTCAGACAATTCCTATGTGGTTCCGCTGGATGAGATGACACAGTTCCAAGTGCCATCGCCGTGGGATGGCGCTCCTTATCCCAGGACATCGCCACCGTGGACATGGACCACCAGAATTCCCCTGCCATCGATGCGATGCATGCGGTCGACCTGGCCGGCATTATCTGCCCGGGCAGATGCGACGAGGGCATGCCGCTCACGTCCATGGACGTGGTCGACCTGGTCGCCGACAGCCTGCGGGCGCTGTGCGAGGACGCGCAGGATGCGGATCGGGTGTTCTGGCTGATGGCGCGGGCGATCGATCTGCACCTGGCCGAAACCCTGATGGACGTGCGCCCGCGGCGGTGGAAGGCCGAAGCGCTGGACGCGATACTCAGCCTGGTATCGGAGCCGTTGCAGCGACAGGTCCGGTTGCACCTGGAGGCGTCGGGGTGATCGGGGACAGGGACACCGTCGGGCATTGGCCGCCGCGGCGCTCCTGAGTCGTCGAAACACGGGATACTGCCGGCGGGGATTGCCCGCGGTCCGGCGATGGACGGTCATCGGCTGCTGTCTCACCTGTTGAGACCCTGCCGTGTGATCTATCCACGCTGGCCTTATCCACGCGATATCCACAGAGTTATCTGCAACCCCTCGACGGCATCGGCGACTACGATGCCCGACCCGTTACACAATCACCGCCGCATCAGACGGCACACGGAAGGGGCAACAAAACGGCATGAGCGCACGTCCAGGGTTTCGCGGCGAGAAGCGGTTCGAGACGCGCACCGAGCAGCGCCTTGACCAGCTGCGTGTGCCTCCGCAGTCGATCGAAGCCGAACAGGCGGTGCTCGGCGGCCTCATGCTGGTGCCCGATTCCTACGACCGGATCGCCGACCAGCTCAGCGACAGCGACTTCTACCGGCGCGACCACCAGCTGATCTACCGCGCAATCCGCGAGCTGGCCCAGAAGAACCGGCCGTTCGACGCGGTGACCCTGGGCGAATGGTTCGAGTCGATGGGCCTGGCCGAGACGGTCGCCGGTGGCGCCTATCTGATCGAACTGGCCAGCACCACGCCGTCGGCCGCCAACATCACCGCGTACGCCGAGATCGTCCGCGACAAGGCGATCCTGCGCCAGCTGATCGACGTCGGCACCGGCATCGTCAACGACGGCTTCCAGCCCGACGGCCGCGAGAGCAGCGAGATCCTGGAAGACGCCGAGCGCCAGGTGCTGGCGATCGCCCAGGCCAACACCGCCGGCAAGACCGACTTCACCGCGGTGACCAAGGCGCTGTCGGAAGCCTTCGACCTGCTGCAGACCCGTTACACCAACGGCAGCGGCGTCACCGGCCTGGCCACCGGCTACACCGAGTTCGACATGTTGACGGCCGGCCTGCAGAAGACCGACCTGATCATCCTCGCGGCGCGCCCGGCGATGGGCAAGACGACGCTTGCGCTCAACATGGCCGAGTACGCCGCCTTCCGCAGCAAGCTGCCAGTGGCGGTGTTCTCGATGGAAATGTCGGCCTCGCAGCTGGCGATGCGCCTGATCTCCTCGGTCGGCCGCGTCAACGCCCAGCGTCTGCGTACCGGTCAGCTCGAGGACGAGGACTGGAGCCGCGTGACCAGCGCGATCCGCCAGCTGCGCGAGGTCAAGATCTTCATCGACGACGAGCCGGGCCTGTCGCCGGTCAAGCTCGCCGCCAAGGCGCGCCGCCTCAAGCGCGAGCACGGCGGCCTGGGCCTGATCGTCATCGACTACCTGCAGCTGATGTCGGTGCCCGGCAACAGCGAGAACCGCGCGACCGAAATCTCGGAAATTTCGCGCTCGCTCAAGGGCCTGGCCAAGGAACTGCAGGTGCCCATTATCGCCCTGTCGCAGCTCAACCGCTCGCTGGAAACGCGTACCGACAAGCGCCCGGTGATGGCCGACCTGCGCGAATCGGGCGCCATCGAGCAGGACGCGGACATGATCGTGTTCATCTACCGCGACGACTACTACAACAAGGAAAACTCGCCGGACAAGGGCCTGGCCGAAATCATCATCGGCAAGCAGCGTTCCGGCCCGACCGGGTCGATGAAGCTCAAGTTCTTCGGCGAGTACACCCGCTTCGACAACCTGTCGCACGACTCGGTCGGCAGTTTCGAATAAACGCTGGCCAAACGACGGTGGCACGCTTGACGTGCCCATAACGGCTGCCGGTGCAGCGTGGTCGCATCCTCTGGAGGTGTGCCATGCGCAGTTCATCGATTCTTCTGGCAGCCGTGCTTGTCGTCGCCGCGCCGCTGGCGATGGCGCAGAGCAAGAGCAAGTCGACCGGCAAGACCCCGCACTGCTACGACGTCCAGGTCGAGAAGCCAAAAGAGGTCAAGGACGAGCACAAGATCGCCGGCACGGCGATCGGTGCGGTCGCCGGTGGCCTGCTGGGCAACCAGATCGGTGGCGGCAGTGGCAAGACGATCGCGACGGTTGCCGGTGCCGCTGGCGGCGCGTACGCCGGTCGCAAGATCCAGGAAAACAACCAGAACAAGACCGAGACGGTGACCGAGCGGCGCTGCGACTGACGGTGGCGGGCGCGGCCCTTACAATGGCTTGCGCGTGACCACCCTCCGGGAACCAAGTGCACCAGTCAGCAGGCATGCCCCCGGCCGTCAGTGAACGGCCCACCCGAATCGCGGTCGATCTCGACCATCTGGCCTTCAATCTGCGCAGCATCCGCGCGCATGTCGGCGTGCCGGTCATGTCCATCGTCAAGGCCAATGCCTACGGCCATGGCCTGGTGCCGGTGGCCATGCACCTGCAGGCGCAGGGCGCGGAGCAGCTGGGCGTGGCGTTCCTGGAAGAGGGGATCGCGCTGCGCCAGGCGGGCGTGACCGCGCCGGTGCTGGTGCTGGGCGGCATCTTCGGGCGCCAGGTGACGCAATTCATCGCCCACGACCTGGAGATCACCGTTTCCTCGCTGGACAAGCTGCGGCTGGCCGAGGCAGCGGCCGAGGCGATGGGGCGCAAGGCGGTCATCCATCTCAAGATCGACACCGGGATGGAGCGCATCGGGGTGCACAGCTATTCCTCGCGCGCCTTCATCGAGGCGGCGGTGGCGTCGCCATGGTGCGTGCTCAAGGGCATCTATTCGCACCTGGCCTGTTCGGACGACCCGTTCTCGCCGATGACCGCACAGCAGCTGGAGCGGTTCCTCGATGCCTGCGCGCACTTCGAGCGGATCGGCGCGCCGATGCCGCTGCGGCACCTGGCCAACTCCGGCGGCGTGCTGCATTTCCCCGGCACCTGGCTCGACATGGTCCGCCCCGGGATCATGCTCTATGGCGTCCAGCCCGATCCGGGGTCGCAGCGCACGGTCGAGCTCAAGCCGGTGATGTCGCTGGCCTCGCGGGTCGTGTACTTCAAGGTGGTCAAGGCCGGCAATCCGGTCAGCTACGGCGCGACCTGGGCGCCGCAGCACGACACGCGCGTGGTGACAGTTCCGATCGGCTATGGCGACGGCTTTCCGCGGGCGCTGTCGTCGCGCGGCGAAGTGCTGATCCGCGGCCAGCGCTACCCGATCGTGGGAAGGATCTGCATGGATCAGTTCATGGTCGATATCGGCCAGGACAGCGCCTTCAACGAAGACGAGGTGGTGCTGGTCGGCGCCCAGGGCGACAACGCCATCACTGTCGAAGCGCTGGCGCAGCGGGCCGGGGTGATTCCGTACGAGATCCTGGTCGGCCTCAACGACCGCATTCCGCGCGAGTACCGCGGCGGCGCATAACTGACCTGGCCGCCCAGGCAGGGGCTGACGCCAGCGCCCCCGACGACGGCATACTTCGCCGGTCGATCATCTGGAGGCGCGATGTCCGCAACCGAGGCAGGTCCGATCGCGCTGGTCTGGTTCCGCAATGACCTGCGACTGGCCGACAACCCGGCGCTGCGGGCTGCCCTGGGCGGCGGCTACGTGCCGGTGCCGGTCTACATCCATGCACCAGACGAAGCCGGCGACTGGCGGCCGGGCGCGGCCTCCGATGCCTGGCGGCATCGTTCGCTGGACGCGCTGGACGCGCAGCTGCGCCAGCGTGGCTCGCACCTGCGCCGTTTCTTCGGCCCGAGCCTGGCGACGCTGCAGTCGCTGGTCGCCACCACCGGCGCCGAGGCGGTGTTCTGGAACCGCCGCTACGAGCCTGCGTACGAACAGCGCGATGCCCGCATCAAGCAGGTGCTGCGCGGGCAGGGTGTCCATGCCGAAAGCTTCAACAGCGCGCTGTTGTTCGAACCGTGGACGTTGAAGACCCAGCAGGGCAAGCCGTTCCGGGTGTTCACACCGTTCTGGCGTTCGGCGCTGGCGAACTGGCGACTGCAGGTCTGCGAGGACGCGCCGGCACGCCTGCCCGACAGCGGTGACGGACCCGAGGGCGTGCCATTGCCGGCGTTGCGCCTGGCGCCTGCCCGCGACTGGGACCGCGGCTTCTGGGAGACCTGGACGCCCGGCGAGGAAGGTGCGCTGCAGGCGCTGGAGGCATTCACCGACGGCGCACTGCGCGGCTACGCCGAACAACGCGACCGCCCGGATCGCGTCGGTACCTCGCGCCTTTCGCCGCACCTGCACTTCGGCGAGATCGCACCGTGGCGAGTGGTCGCGGCGCTGGAGCGCCTGCGTGGTTCGGCCGCCGACGCCGACATCGATGCGGCCCGGCGCGAACTGGGCTGGCGCGAGTTCGGGCATCACCTGCTGCATCACTTCCCCGAAACGCCGCAGCAGAACTTCGACCCGAAGTTCAACGCGTTCGACTGGGCGCAGATGTCGCCGTCGCGCCTGCAGGCCTGGCAACAGGGCCGCACCGGTGTACCGATCGTCGATGCCGGCATGCGTGAACTGTGGAGCACCGGCTGGATGCACAACCGCGTGCGCATGGTCGTCGCCAGCTATCTCACCAAGCACCTGCGCTACCACTGGCGACACGGCGCGCGCTGGTTCTGGGACACGCTGGTCGATGCCGACCTGGCCAGCAACACGCTGGGCTGGCAGTGGGTGGCCGGCACCGGCGCCGATGCCGCGCCGTACTTCCGCATCTTCAATCCGGTCACGCAGGCGCAGAAGTTCGATCCCGACGGCCACTACATCGCGCGCTGGTTGCCGGAGCTGGCGGCGCTGCCGCTGCCGTTGCGGTTCGCGCCCTGGCAGGACCCGGCGACCTCGCAGCGGCTGGCGCCGGACTATCCGGTGCAGCCGCTGGTCGACCTGTATGCGGGGCGTGATGGCGCCTTGCAGGCCTATCGCCAGATGCGGGTGTCGTAGCCGTTGCGTTGACGCTGCTCTTGGCCGCGTGATTCACTCGCGGCAAGGCTTTGGAGGGCGCATGGCGACGACAGGAGAGCGGGCAACTTCGCGCAAGCGCGCGCGCCGAGAGGCGATGTCGCGCGTGGACACGGCCTGGTTGCGCATGGAGCGGCCGACCAATCCGATGATGATCACCGGCGTGCTGATGTTTGCCGAGCCGATGTCGCTGGATCGGCTCAAGCGCGTGATCAAGCAGCGCTTCCTGTCCTACCGCCGTTTCCGCCAGAAGGCCGTCGATACGCCGGCCGGCGCGTCCTGGCGCACCGACCCCAACTTCAACCTCGACTGGCACGTGCAGCCGGCGGCGTTGCCGGGGCGTGGCGACAAACGCGCGCTGGAGCGTTTCGTCAGCCAGCTGGCGTCGTCGCCGCTGAGCCACGACCGGCCGTTGTGGCAGTTCCACCTGGTCGAGCATTACGACGGTGGTTCGGCGCTGATTGCACGCATCCACCACAGCTACGCCGATGGCATCGCCCTGGTGCAGGTGCTGCTGTCACTGACCGACACCCAGCCCGACGCCAGCGGCGACAGCGAACTGCCGCGCGCCTGGCTCAAGCAGGACCACGCCGAGGTTGCCCGACGCGTCGGCGCCGTCGACCGCTACATGCAGCTCGGCAGCAAGGTCGTCGAGAAGGGCATGGACTTCTATCGCGACCCGGGCCTGGCCGCGGTGCTGGCCAAGGAGGGCGGCGAGATCGCGCGCGAACTGCTGCATGCGCTGGCGCTGTCGGACGATCCGCCGTCGCTGTTGCGCGGACGCCTGGGCGTGAGCAAGCGCGTGGCCTGGGCCGAGCCGCTGGACCTGGAGGAAGTGAAGGCGGTCGGTCGCGCCTGCGACTGCACCGTCAACGATGTGCTGATGGCGACCGCCGCCGGCGCCTTGCGCAGCTACATGATCGAACGCGGCGAACGCGTCGATGGCATGACGCTGCGGGCGACGGTGCCGGTGAACCTGCGGCCGCTGGAGCATGCACGCAAGCTGGGCAACCACTTCGGCCTGGTATTCCTCGATCTGCCGGTCGGCGAGGGCAATCCGATTCGTCGGCTGGAGCGCGTGGCCGAGTGCATGCGTAACCTGAAGAATTCCAGGCAAGCCATTGTTGCGTATGGTTTGTTGGCTGCGCTTGGCATGGCGCCGGCGGCGGTGCAGGGATTGGCGCTGGAGCTTTTCAGCCGCAAGGCGACGGCGGTGGCGACCAACGTGCCGGGGCCGCAGCAGCCGCTCTACCTGGCCGGCTGCATGCTGCGCGAGATGATGTTCTGGGTGCCGCAGACCGGCTCGATCGGCGTCGGCATTTCGATCCTGAGTTACAACGGCCGCGTGCATTTCGGACTGATCGCCGATGGCCGTCTGATCCCGGATCCGGATGCGGTGATCAGCCGTTTCGGCGCCGAGTTCGAGAAGCTGCTGTACCTGTCCTTGATGGGAAGTTGGGAGCACACGCTGGATGCCGTTGCGGCAGAAGCCATGTTCCCTGCCGGAAACTGAATAGGTGTGATGGCTGCTCGCTCGCGTTGTACGCGGACGTGATTAGCTTGTCGCAACTCTCAGTCATCCGACTTTCCAGGAAGGACCTTCCCGATGAAGAACCAGATCAAGATCGCATTCGCCGCGCTGGCGATGACCGCCGTGCTGGCCGGTTGCGCCACCAGCCAGCCCTATTACGGCCAGCAGTATCCGCAGGGTCAGTATCCGCCGCAGCAGCAGGGTCAGCAGCCGCCGCCGGCGCAGCAGCAGGGCATGAGCAAGACCGGCAAGGGTGCGTTGATCGGTGCGCTGGCCGGTGTCGCCGCGGGCCTGCTCAGCGGTGACGATGCCACCGAGCGTCGCCAGCGTGCGCTGGTCGGCGCTGGTGTGGGTGGCCTTGCCGGTGCTGCGATCGGCAACTACCAGGACCGTCAGGAGCGTGCGCTGCGCGACCAGATGGCCGGTACTGGCGTCGATGTCGTCCGCGACGGCAACAACATCACGCTCAACATGCCCAGCGGCATCACCTTCGATTTCGACAAGTCCAATCTGAAGCCGGAGTTCTATCCGGTGCTCGACAACGTTGCGCGCACGCTGCAGGAGTACAACCAGACCATCGTCGAGGTGGCCGGTCATACCGATAGCGTTGGTAGCGATGCCTACAATCAGAAGTTGTCGGAGCAGCGTGCCAATGCGGTGTCGGGCTATCTGACCGGTCATGGCCTCAACCGCGATCGTTTCATCGTGGTCGGCGCGGGTGAGACCCGTCCGGTGGCGAGCAATGATTCCGAGTCGGGTCGTGCGCAGAACCGTCGCGTCGAGATCACGCTGGTGCCGATCGAGTCCTGATCCGGCGCAGGTGTGATTCGTAGAGAGCCGCCTTCGGGCGGCTCTTTGCTTTTGGCGGAGCTTCTGTCTTCGGTGCGGCGCCGTCCGCCAACCCGGGGATCGCTACGCCCCGCGGACGACGTCCTGTCTTTACGCGGGGCGTGGGCCATCCAACGGCGCTTCGGCGCTTTATTGCCTGGTCTTCGGGTTGCCAATGGATCCCGGCTTTCGCCGGGATGACGGCCGGGACCCTGTCCCGCAACATTTCGGCCAGGGCTTCAGCAATCATTCGTAAGGCGTTGAAATCTATTGGGCCAATGATCACCGCTCGCGCAAAGACGACAGGCGGATCTGTTCAATCCTGACGCCAAGGTGTAAATATATGCACCATGGCCAGCCCTTCCCCGAAACGTACCGCCGTCCTGGCCTTCATCCGTGATCGGATCGAGGAGGGGCAGCCGCCGAGCCTGGCCGAGATCGCACAGGCTTTCGGGTTCGCGTCGGTCACAGCGGCCAAAAAGCATGTGCAGGCATTGGCCGACGCTGGCCAGATCGAGCTGGTGCCAAACCAGCGACGCGGCATCCGCCTGGTCGGTCGCGATGCGCCGGGTGAGCTGGTCAGCCTGCCGGTGCTGGGTCGGGTTGCGGCCGGTGTGCCGATCGGGGCCGACATCGTCGAGGACGCGCCGCGGTTGCGGCTCGATCGCCGGCTGTTCTCGCGTGCGCCCGATTACCTGCTCAGGGTGCAGGGCGATTCGATGATCGACGACGGCATCCTCGATGGGGATCTGGTCGGGGTGCATCGCAGCAGCGAGGCGCGCGATGGCCAGGTGGTGGTGGCGCGGGTCGATGGCGAGATCACCATCAAGCGGCTGGAGCACGAGGGCGAGGGCATCCGCCTGTTGCCGCGCAACCCGGCGCATTCGCCCATCGTGGTCGGGCCCGGCCAGGACTTCGCCATTGAAGGCATCTTCTGCGGTCTGATCCGGCAGGGCTGAGGGCAGGGCATGGGCGCGGTCGTCGCCATCGACAGCCTGCTGGACCAGCGCCGGCTCTGGAAAGGCCAGCAGCGCCATGTGCTGTCGGCCAGTCCGCAGCCGAGCGGGCACGCCATGCTCGATGCCGTGCTGCCTTCCGGTGGCTGGCCCGACGGTGCGTTGACCGAACTATTGATCCCGGCCGATGGCGTCGGTGAGTTGCGTCTGCTGTGGCCGACGCTGGCACGGCTGTCGCAGCAGGACGGCGCGCTGGATAAAGGCCCGCTGGATAAAGGCCCGCTGGATAAAGGCACGATCATCCTGGTCGCGCCGCCCTACGTGC
Organism: Lysobacter sp. TAF61; assembly: GCF_052113485.1. Classification (NCBI taxonomy): domain Bacteria; kingdom Pseudomonadati; phylum Pseudomonadota; class Gammaproteobacteria; order Lysobacterales; family Lysobacteraceae; genus Lysobacter; species Lysobacter sp. TAF61. Next base: position 201,663 of record NZ_JBFRDH010000001.1, on the reverse strand, counting down.
CGTTCGCACCGGCGTGGCAACGCGCCGGCGTGCGCCTGTCGCAGTTGCAGGTGATCGATACGCCGCCGCGCGATGCGTTGTGGGCGGCCGAGCAGTGCCTGCGCTCGGGGGCCTGCGCGGCCGTGCTGTGCTGGCCGATGCATGCCGACGATCGCGCGCTGCGGCGGTTGCAGGTGGCGGCCGAAACCGGGCGCTGCCTGGGCTTTGCCATCCGTCCGGCCAAGGCCGCGCGCAATCCTTCGCCGGCGGCGCTGCGCATCGCCATCGACACCGATCCGCAGCAACTGCGCGTGCTCAAATGCCGCGGCGGCCTGGCGCCGACGCGGCCCATTGCCTTCGACTGGCAGTGAGGCAGGACCGTCATGCGCTGGGTCTGCCTGCTGTTGCCGCAACTGGCGTTGGACGGTGTCCTGCGCCGCCAGCCCGTGCCCGAGCAGCCATTGGCGCTGATCGACGGCCCGGTGCAGCGGCGCGTGCTGCATTCGGTCAATCCGGCCGCGCGTGCGCTCGGGTTGCGGCCGGGGCAGTCGCTGGCGGCGGCGCAGGCGATCAATGCCGGCTTCACCAGCGTCGCCCATGACGCGAAAGAGGCGGCGCACTGGCGTGACCTGGTCGCGGCATGGGCCTACCGTTTCAGTTCGCAGGTCAGCACGCAGTTCTCGCATGCGATCGTGCTGGAGATCGGTCGCAGCCTGAAGCTGTTCGGGCCGTGGCCGCGGCTGGAGGCGCAGTTGCGCGAGGAACTGCGCGAGATGGGGTTCCGCCATCGCCTGGTGGCCGCGCCCAATCCGCATGCCGCGCGCGTGCTGGCCAATGTCCACGATGGCATCGGCCTGACCGACGAAAGCCTGCTGACCGGCCTGGGGCAGATTCCGGTGGAGCGTGCCGGGCTCGATCGCGAGACCGCGCTGTCGCTGTCGCGCATGGGCCTGCGCCGCCTGCGCCAGGTCTTCGAGCTGCCGCGCGACAGCATCACCCGGCGCTTTCCGAAGACGGTGCTGCCGTACCTGGATGCGCTGCGTGGCGAGATGACCCAGCCGTTGACCCTGTACCGGCCGCCGGATGAGTTCGACCAGCGCATGGAGTTCGACCACGAGATCGAATCCAGCCAGGCATTGCTGTTTCCGCTGCGCCGGCTGACCGCCGACCTGGCCACGTTCCTGGCCGGTCGCGACGGCGGCGTGCAGCGCTTCGTGCTGGTGCTCGAGCACGAGCGTTGTGAGGACAGCGAGGTCACGGTCGGCCTGCTCGCACCCGAACGCGCGGCGGCCACGCTGTTCGAACTGACCCGTGGCCGCCTCGAGCAGGCGCAGGTGCCGGCACCGGTGCGCGGCCTGCGCCTGATCGCACAGGAACTGCCGCCGTTCGTGCCGGCCAGTCGTGACCTGTTCGATGCCCGTTCGCAGCAGGCGATGCCGTGGCCGCAACTGCGCGAACGCCTGCGTGCGCGCCTTGGCGACGACGCCGTGCATGGCCTGGCCGTGCGTGGCGATCACCGGCCCGAGCGCGCCTGGGGCGTGGAGGCGCCGGCGCAGCGCGACGTCGCGCCGCCGTCGCTGCCGCGTCCGGGCTGGCTGCTGCATCAACCGATCCCGCTGCGCGATCACGCCCTGACCGTGCTCGCCGGCCCTGAGCGCATCGAGTCGGGCTGGTGGGACGGCTTCGAAGTGCGCCGCGACTATTACCTGGTGGAGACCTCCAGCGGTCAGCGCGCCTGGGCCTATTGCGTCGCCGGCGAACGCGGGCCGTACATGCTGCACGGGTGGTTCGCATGAATACCCCGGTTGCGCTGCCCGACTATGCCGAGCTGCATTGCCTGTCGGCCTTCAGTTTCCAGCGCGGCGCCTCGGTCGCGCAGGAGCTGTTCGATCGTGCGAAGGAGCAGGGCTACCAGGCGTTGGCGATCACGGATGAGTGTTCGCTCGCCGGCATCGTGCGTGCACTGGAGGCGTCGCGGAAAAGCGGCCTCCCGCTGATCGTCGGGAGCGAGATGCGGATCGAGGATGGGCCCGCCATGGTCCTGCTGGTGGAAGACCGCGAAGGCTATGCCGCGCTGTGCCGGATGATCACCGTCGCCCGCCGTCGTGCCGAAAAGGGCCGCTACCGGCTGCTGCGCGAGGACTTCGACGGGCTGCCCGATGGCCTGCTGGCGCTGTGGCTGCCGGCCGACGCCAGCGATGCGGATGTCGGCTGGCTGAAAGCGGTATTCCCCGAGCGCCTGTGGATCGCCGTCGAACTGCACCGCGGCCCGGACGATGACGAACGCCTGCAGGCCCTGCGCGAATTGGGCCATCGCCACGGCCTGCCGCTGGTCGCTGCCGGTGATGCTCACATGCACGTGCGCTCGCGCCGGGTGCTGCAGGACACGCTGACCGCGATCCGCCACCGCACCACCGTGGTCGAGGCCGGGGCGTTGCTGTTCCCCAACGGCGAGCGCCACCTGCGCACACGTCGCGCTCTGTCGGCGATCTACCCGGCCGACCTGCTCGCCGAAACCGGGCGCATCGCCGGGCGCTGCCGCTTCACCCTCGACCAGCTGCGCTACGAATACCCGCGCGAACTGGTCCCGGAGGGCCACACCGCCGCCAGCTGGCTGCGCCACCTCACCGAGGAAGGCGCGCGCTGGCGCTGGCCCGCCGGCACGCCCGACAAGGCCCGCGACCAGATCGAGCACGAACTGGCGCTGATCTCCGAGCTGCGCTACGAGTCCTACTTCCTCACCGTGCACGACATCGTCCGCTTCGCCCGCGGCCGCTCGATCCTGTGCCAGGGCCGCGGCTCGGCCGCCAACTCGGCGGTGTGCTACGCGCTGGGCGTGACCGAACTCGACCCGGGCGCGATGAACATGCTGTTCGAACGATTCCTCTCGCGCGAGCGCAACGAGCCGCCGGACATCGACATCGATTTCGAGCACGAGCGTCGCGAGGAAGTGCTGCAGTACGTGTTCGAGCGTTATGGCCGCGAGCGCGCCGCGCTGGTGACGGTGGCGATCAGCTACCGCGGCAAGAGCGCGATCCGCGATGTCGCCAAGGCGCTCGGGCTGCCGCCGGACCAGGTCAACGAACTGGCCGCGACCATGGAACGCTGGACCGGCGAACTGCCGATGCCCGAATACCTGCGCGAGCGCGGCTTCGACCCGGAGGCGCCGATCCTGCGCCGGGTGATGCAGCTCACCGCCGAGCTGATCGGGTTCCCGCGCCACCTGTCGCAGCACCCGGGCGGATTCGTCATCAGCGAGCAGCCGCTGCACAACCTGGTGCCGGTGGAGAACGCGGCGATGGAAGGCCGCACCGTGATCCAGTGGGACAAGGACGATCTCGACGTCATGCAGGTGTCCAAGGTCGACTGCCTGGCCCTGGGCATGCTCACCGCCGTGCGCAAGACCCTCGACCAGTTGCGCCTGCACGGCCGGCGCGAGATGACCATGGCCGACATCCCGGCCGACGACCCCGACACCTACGAGATGATCGGCCGCGCCGATACCGTGGGCGTGTTCCAGATCGAATCGCGCGCGCAGATGGCGATGCTGCCGCGGTTGCGGCCGAAGAACTTCTACGACCTGGTGATCGAGGTCGCGATCGTGCGACCGGGGCCGATCCAGGGCGACATGGTCCATCCCTACCTGCGCCGTCGCAACGGCCAGGAGCCAGTCGAATACCCGCCGCGCCTGCGCGAGGTGTTCGAGCGCACGCTGGGCGTGCCGCTGTTCCAGGAGCAGGTGATGCAGCTGGCGATCCAGGCCGCCGACTACACGCCCGGCGAGGCCGACGAGCTGCGCCGCTCGATGGCGGCATGGAAGCGCCACGGCGGGCTGGAGCATCATCGCGAACGGCTGACCACGCGCATGCTCGACAACGGCTACACGCTCGAGTTCGCGCAGCGCATCTTCGAGCAGATCAAGGGCTTCGGCAGCTACGGCTTCCCCGAGTCGCACGCGGCCAGCTTTGCGTTGATCACCTACGTCACCTGCTGGCTCAAGCGGCACGAGCCGGCGGCGTTCGCGTGCAGCCTGATCAACAGCTGGCCGATGGGGTTCTACACGCCCGACCAGATCCTGCAGGACGTGCGCCGCCATGGCGTGGGCGTGCTGCCGGTCGATGTGCGCTTCAGCGACTGGGATTGCAGCCTCGAACACCTGCGCGACCAGGCCGGGCTCCGCGACAAGATGCTGTCGATCCGACTCGGGCTGCGCATGATCCAGGGCTTCGACAGTGTTGCCGCCGAGCGCATCGAGGCGGCGCGCGCACGGCGTGCCTTCGACGACGTCGCCGACCTGTGCGAACGCGCCGCGCTGGATCGCCGCCAGCAGGGCCTGCTCGCCGACGCCGGCGCGCTGAAGTCACTGGCCGGCCATCGTCATCGCGCGCGCTGGGCGATCACCGGTGTCGAGCGACAGTTGCCACTGCTGGGCGCGACCGTCTCCGGCAAGGAGACGCAGATCCGCCTGCCGATGCCGACGCCCGACGAGGACCTGCGCGCCGATTACGCGCTGACGGGCACCACGCTGGGTCGCCATCCGCTGTCGTACCTGCGCAAGGCGCTGGCCGCGCGTCGCTGCAAGGGCTCCACCGAGCTGGACAAGGTCGAGCACGGCCGCAGCGTGCGCACGGCCGGGCTGGTGCGCGGCCGACAGCAACCGCAGACCGCCAGCGGCGTGATCTTCGTGACGCTGGAAGACGAGTCGGGAACGATCAACGTCGTGGTCTGGAAGCACCTGGCCGAACGCCAGCGGCGGGTGCTGCTGGAGTCGCAACTGCTGGCGGTGGAAGGGCGCCTGGAACGCGTCGATGGCGTGCAGCACGTGATCGCGCAGCGGCTCGTGAACTATGGCGAGCTGCTGGGCGAACTGGACATCAGCTCGCGCGACTTCCACTGAAACGCGGCAGCAGCCTTACTTCTTCGAAAGCTTCGAGTGTCCGTCGCCATTTCCGCTGGCCTTCACCCGCGCCAGCATGCGCCGCTCGATGGCGCCGACCGCGGCCAGCACCAGCAGGGTCAGCACCGTCGCCGCCAGCGCCAAGAGGTGGTAGCGGAACCCGGCCATCACGCCGATCACCGCGACCATCAGGATCGAGGCGGCCGTGGTGATGCCAGCCACGACCTGCGATCCGCGATGGCCGAAGATCGTACCGGCGCCAATGAACGACACGCCGGCAATAACCGCTTCGACCAGGCGCAGCGGATCGAGGGTGAGGCCTTCGCCATCGAGGCGGTGGTCGGTGATCACCAGTTGGCCCAGGCCAACCAGCAGGGCGGCGGCGCCGGCCACCAGCATATGCGTGCGGAAGCCGGCCGGCCGGTTCTTCAGTTCGCGCTCGAAGCCGATCGCGCCGCCCAGCACCATGGCGATGGCGGTGTCACCGAGCACGATGAGCTGCAAGGTCCAGTCCATACATCCACCCTCGGGCAGGGGATGTATAGATGGCGTCACGAGCGGGCCAGGATGCCGCCACATGCGCGTCACATCGCCCTTCCTAGGATCGGTCCACCTAAACGGAGGGGTGTGACATGGGCATGATCATCTGGTTGATTGTAGGTGGCGTCATTGGCTGGCTCGCGAGCATCGTCATGCGCCGTGACGGTCAGCAGGGAATTCTTCTCAACATCATCGTCGGCATCGTCGGTGCGTTCATCGGCGGCTGGCTGGGCGGCGTGCTGGGCATCGGCGGTGGCGACATCAACGATGGCAACTTCAGCATCGGCGGCCTGCTGCTGTCGCTGCTCGGTGCGATCGTGCTGCTGGCGATCGTCAACCTGTTCACCCGTGGGCGTGCGCGCTGAGCAAGCACGCAATGGTCGAAGGGGCGCGCCAGCCGCTTGCGGCTGGCTGACCAGGAACCTGGCACGCCTATCGATTTCCTGCTGCACTGCGGTACCAGCGCCCCAGCAGATCGGGCAGCCCCTCGACCACCGGAATATCGACCGCGGCAAACGCGTCCAGTGTGTCGAGGACGTGCCGGCGCAGGGCCGCCATCTGCGGCTGGTCGAGCCAGTCCGGTTCGCCCTCGAGGCCGATGAGCAGGTTGCTCGCCCAGGTGAACAGATCGTCGCGGCCGCGCAGCAACTCGCGGCGCAGCCATGGACGCAGCGGACGGTGGACGGTGTATCCACGGCCGGCGAGGGCGGCGGCGTCGGCCTGCAGGACCGCAAGGGCGCCGCGATACCACTCGCTGTGACCGCCGGCTTCCTCGCGGACCAGCAGCGGGACGGGTGCCGAATGCAGGGCGATGGCATGGCCCAGTGAGAGTTCCAGATCGCGCGCATCGCGCACGGTTTCGGTTTCGACCAGGAAGGCCAGGTCGAGGTCGAAGAAGTCGAAGTAGCGTGTGTGCAGCGATTGCATTCGCCGGAGCGGGTGGCGGGAGAAGCCGAGCTTGAGCAGGTCTTCGCCCGCGCACGGGAGCACATACAGATAGCTAGCCCCCTCGCTGACGGCGCGGGTGCTGTCGGGGTCGGCGGTGCGGATGAAGGCCATGGAGCGGATGATCGCGCCGGAAGGGTGCGCGGCCTGTGCATGAACGGACGCCCGCAACAGTGACGCGGCCTTGATGCAGCCGCCCGGATGCTGCGGACATGGCCGCACGCGAACGCACCACGACCGCCAGCAAGTCCGACTCGGCCGTGCAATCGGCCAGGGCCGGCGGCCTGGTCTACGTCAGCGACGGCGATCCCGGCCTGCGCCGCCGCCGCGCAGGCAAGGGATTTTCATACGTCGATGCCAACGGCCGGCGGATCCGTGATGCCGCGACGCTGGCGCGGATCCGCGCCCTCGCCATCCCGCCCGCCTATCGCGACGTATGGATCTGCACCCGCGCCAATGGTCACATCCAGGCGACCGGTCGCGATGCCCGCGGCCGCAAGCAGTACCGCTACCACCCGGACTGGAGCCAGGTCCGCGACAGCGACAAGTTCGATCGCACCATCGCCTTCGGCACAGCGCTGCCGCGCCTGCGCCGACGCCTGCGCAGCGACCTGGCGCGCAGTGGCCTCGGCCGCGAGAAGGTATCGGCGATCGTGGTGGCCGTGCTCGCCGACACCCTGCTGCGCATTGGTAACGACGAGTACGCGCGTGGCAACCGCTCCTACGGCCTGACCACGCTGCGCAACCGCCACGTCGAATTCCTGCGCGGCGGGCGGGCCAAGTTCCGCTTCCGCGGCAAGAGTGGCCTGGAGCACGATGTCGTACTCGACGACGCGCGCCTGACCCGCCTGATGCACCGGTGCCAGCAACTGCCCGGGCAGATGCTGTTCCAGTACCGCGACGACGACGACGAGGTACAGCCGGTCGATTCCGGCCTGGTCAACGATTATCTGCGCGGCGCCACGGGTGGCGACTTCACCGCCAAGGACTTCCGCACCTGGGGCGGAACCCTGCTGGCCGTGCGCCTGCTGGCCGGCAGCGAAGTCCCGTGCAAGGACGACGGGCAGCCCGACACGCAGGGCCTGGTGGCGACCCGCAACGCGGTGATCAAGGAAGTCGCGCAGGTGCTCGGCAACACGCCGGCGATCTGCCGCAAGTCCTACATCGACCCGGTGGTCTTCGCGTGCTGGGAGGATGGGCGCCTGCACCGCGCCACCACCAGCGCGCGCGGGCCGCGGCAGTGGGAGCAGGCGGCGCTGCGGCTGCTGAAGCGTGCGCATCGGAAGTGAGCGTGAAGAGTTCAGAAAGCAAAAAGCCCGCACAAGGCGGGCTTTTTGCTTGAATGGTGGAGGTGGGGGGAATTGAACCCCCGTCCGAAGGCACTCCATCCCCGGCACTACATGCTTAGCGCTCCGTTGGATCTCGTCCCCGAACAGCACGGCGCGCAAAGCGCATCCGGGAACCAGCCTGTTTTGAGTTGACCAGGGACTGACAGGCAACCGTCCCCGGCGATTCCGTGATGATGACCCTACGGTGCGAACACGGACACAAGCACTTTCGGGGCTTACGCCTTAAGCGGCGAGAGCGTAGTTGTCGTCGTTGGCAACTAGAAGTTTGCAGCTGGATTTACGAGGAAAGCTACCCCCTCGGCATGCGCCAGGCGATTTTGCAACCCCCGTCGAAGCCAGTGCACCCCCGGGGACAGCTGTTCGCTGACTCAGCCAGTATAGGGGCGCACTGCGGCGATACAAGCGCCATCACGCTCCGCCGGGCGGCCGCCATTCAACCAACGGACGAGGGCAGGAGCGGACGAACCCCGCGACAATGCCCCGCCGGACGCCCCGGCTTTGTATGCTTGGCGCAATGACCGACGCCGCCGGCCCCCGTACCCCCGATCTCGCGGAGCTGTCGCCAAGGCGGGGCTACCTGCTGGCGCTGATCGTGCTGGTCGGTTCACTGGTGCTGGTGTTCACCGCCTGGCGGGCGGCGCGCGAGCGCGAGCTGCGTGCCGCCGAGGCCGAGTTCATCAGCAAGAGCGCGGAAGTCACCGAGCTGCTGCGCCAGGGCATGATCAAGTACGAACTGGTCGCGCGCGGCGGTGTGTCGATGTTCGCTTCGGTCTCGCGGGAGCGGCCTACGCCGGCGCAGTGGAAGGCCTACGTCGACGGAATGGACATCCAGGAGCGCTTTCCGGGCATGGTCGGGCTGGGTTTCGGCGAGTACGTGACCGCCACGCGCCTGCCGGAACTGCAACTGCTGTGGCGCGATGCCGGTTACGGCATGCTCGAAGTGTGGCCGCGCGGCGAGCGCGCCGACTACGGCCCGATCCTCTATCTGGAACCCAAGACGCCAGCCAACGTCGCCGCGGTCGGCTACGACATGTATTCGGAACCGGTGCGCCGGGCGGCCATGACCGCCGCCATGGACACAGGCAACACCTACCTCAGCGGTCCGGTGCACCTGATCCAGGACGGCCCGCTGCAGGGCACCGGGCTGCTGCTGTACCTGCCGGTCTACCGCGGCGGTAGCCGGCCGGCGACCACCGGGCTGCGGCGGTCCGAGATCCAGGGCTGGGCCTATGTGCCATTGCGCATGGAAGGTTTCGTCAGCAATGCGCTGGGCGCCGTGCATGGCAGCACCAATTTCCGCGTCTTCGACGAAGGCGGCGACGAGCGCCTCCTGTTCGCCACGCCCAAGGGCGGCGACCGCCGTGCGCCGGCGTTCCACCACAGCGAGCGCTTCAACCAGTACGGCCGACGCTGGCGCGTGGATTTCGACTCGGCGCCGCTGGCGGTAGCGGCGCCACGCCTGCAGGGCCTGCAGAACCTGCTCGCGCTGGGATTGTTCTCGTCGTTGCTGCTGTACGCGATCGCCTGGATGCTGGCGCGCACCGAGGCGCAGGCGTACCGGATCGCGGTGCGCATGACCGAGGACTTCCGCCGCAGCGAGCAGCGCTTCCGCAGCGCCATGCTGTACTCGGCGATCGGCAAGGCGCTGCTCGACAGCGAGGGCCATATCGTCGAAGCCAATCCGGCGCTGGCGACCATCGTGGGCCTGACGCCGCAGGCGCTGGTCGGCATGCGCTTCGACGCGCTGTTCGAAAGCGACGAACCGGAAATGATCGCCCATGCCAGCGGCAGCACCGATGCGCAGGGCGTGCACCGCGCCACCCGGCGCCTGCACCGCGAGGGTGGTGAGCCGCGCCAGGCGCAGCTGACCTATTCGCCGGTGCCGGGCAACGTGGGCCAGGACATTGCCGGCCTGGTGCAGGTGGAGGATGTCACCGAGCGCCTGCGCGCCGAAGCCCGCGTGCACGCGCTCAACCGCACCCTGGAGGCGCGCGTGGCGCTGCGCACGCGCGAGCTCAGCCAGGCCAACCAGGAACTGGAGGCCTTCGCCTACAGCATCTCGCACGACTTGCGCGCGCCGCTGCGCGCCATCGACGGTTTCAGCCGGATCCTGGTCGAGCGCCATTCCATTGGCCTGGACGATGCCGGCAAGGGCTATCTGGTGCGCGTGCGACGCGCCGCCGCGCGCATGGGCGAGCTGATCGATGCGCTGCTGAAGATGTCGCGCCTGAGCCGCGGCGAACTGAAGCTGGAGCGCGTCGAGCTCAGTCGCCTCGCCAGCGAAGTGCTGGAAGAACTGAGGGTGGGGGACGGCCGGCGCCAGGTCGAGACCCTGATCGAACCGGACCTTTTCGTCATTGGCGACGCCACGCTGCTGCGCAATCTGCTCGGCAACCTGCTGGGCAATGCCTGGAAGTTCACTCGTGATCGCGTCGGCGCCCGGATCGAGTTTGGCGCCGTGCAGCGCGAGGCCGGCCCGGAATATTTCGTCCGCGACAACGGCGCGGGCTTTGCGCAGGAGTACGTGGACAAGCTGTTCCGGCCGTTCCAGCGCCTGCACCAGAACGAGGACTTTGCCGGCCACGGCATCGGCCTGGCCTCGGTCAAGCGCATCGTCGAGCGCCACGGCGGGACGATCCGCGCCGAAGGCGAAGTCGGGCACGGGGCGACGTTCTGGTTCACGCTGCCGCGCGAAAAGCTGATCGACTGAGACCCGTCATCGCGGCGAAAGCCGGGACCCCTCTGGATCTTGCCACGTCGAAATGGATTCCGGCTTTCGCCGGAATGACGGGGAGGGCGCCGGCCGGCTTGCAGGTCTACGCGCTGCTACGCGTTCTTGTTGTGCCCGCGCATCACGCGCTGCTTCTCGCGCTGCCAGTCTTGTTCCTTGCTCGCCTGGCGCTTGTCGTGCGCCTGCTTGCCCTTGGCCAGGGCGATCTCGCATTTGACCTTGTTGCCCTTCCAGTAGAACGCCGTCGGCACGACGGTGTAGCCGTCGCGCTGGATGCGGCCGATCAGGTTGTCGATCTCGTGCCGGTGCATCAGCAGCTTGCGGGTGCGGCGCTCCTCGGGGACGACGTGGGTCGAGGCCGAGATCAGCGGGGTGATCTGCACGCCGTGCAGGAACATTTCGCCGTTACGGACCACGGCGTAACCTTCGACGATGTTGGCGCGGCCGGCGCGGATCGCCTTCAGTTCCCAGCCCTGCAGGGACAGGCCAGCCTCGAACTTCTGCTCGAGGAGGTAGTCGTGGCGGGCGCGCTTGTTGAGCGCAATGGTCCCGCCGGCGCCGCCCTTTCCCTTATCCTTGCCGGTCTTATTGTTGGAATTCTTGGACATCGCTCCATTGTCCCCGAAGCGGGGCCCGGGCGATACCACGTCGGAAACCAGCCCAGACATGCAGACCATCCGCCGCACCGCCCTTGTCGAACACTCCGCCGCGCGCATGTTCGCGCTGGTCAACGACGTGGCCGCCTATCCGCGCCGGTTCGACTGGTGCGAGGCGGCGCAGATACTGGAAGAGGCGCAGGGCCGCATCGTCGCCCGCCTCGACATCGGGTTTGGCGCGTTGCGCACCTGGTTCACCACCGAAAACACGATGTCGCCGCCTCACCACATCGAGCTCAAGCTGGTGGATGGCCCGTTCCGCAGCCTGGGCGGGCGCTGGGAGTTCCATGCGCTGGACGAGTCGGCGTGCAAGGTCACCCTGACCCTGAGCTTCGAACCGAAGGTGAAGCTGCTCGGGCCGGCCATGGCGATCGGTTTCCAGGGGCTGGCCGACCGCATGGTCGACGACTTCATCAAGGTGGCCGATCGCGGCGAAGAGGCGGCGGCCGGGGCATGAAGGTCGAGGTCGTCCGCGCCTGGCCACGACGCTTCGAGTCGCTCCATCTGGAGTTGCCTGCAGGCGCGAGTGTGGCCGATGCGCTGGCCGCGGCCGGACTGGCAGGCGACGAGGAAACCACGGGCTACGCCGTGTTCGGCGTCCGCGCGAGTGCCGATACCCGGCTGCAGGATGGCGACCGCCTGGAGTTGCTCAGGCCGTTGCAGGTCGACCCGAAAGAGTCGCGACGCCGTCGCGCGCGGCAGGCGCCACGCACGTAACGGCAGGGGATTTGCCCCAGCGCAGGGGCAGGGGGCGGCGCGGGTCCCGCGCTGCGGCCGGACTCAGCGCCCGCGGCGCTTGCTGTCCTTTTCCTTGGGCAGGTTGCGGCCGAACTGCTTGGGCGCGGCCTTGGCCAGTTCCTCGTCCTGCTCGGGGAAGTAGTCGCCTTCCCACTTGGCCAGGGTGTCGCCCTCGAACCACAGGGTGAGGTTCTTGATCTCGGTATGGCCGACCCGGTCGGTGCGCTGGGTCGAGGTGTAGTCCCAGCGGCTGTGGTGGAACGGGTCTTCGATCGACGGCGAACCCAGCAGCAGGGTGACCTGTTGCTTGCTCATGCCGGTCTGAAGCTGGTCGACATTGGCCTTTTCCAGCAGGTTTCCCTGATAGATAGGCTGCTTGTAGAGGATGCCGCACCCACCGGTGATCATGGCGATGGAAAGGACCAGCAGGAGCTTGTGCATCGTGTGCTTCGGCATCGGTGTCTGCGACAGGCGGATAACGCGGCGATGATACACTGAAGCCCGCATCCACCAAGCGCGGACGCAGGCGGCGGCGCCCCGGTCGCGTTCATCGGGCGTTCCGGCGCCCGGTACCCCGGGCCCGGGGAGGCCCGTCCGGAGCAGAGCTTGACCCCGAGGAAACCTGATGGAATCGCAAGACCTGCGCAACGCCGGATTGAAGGTCACCCACCCGCGCCTGCGGATCCTGGAACTGCTCGAGCAGTCCAAGCCGCGCCACATGACCGCCGAAGACATCTACCGGCACCTGCTCGAGCACGGTGAGGACATCGGCCTGGCCACGGTCTATCGCGTGCTGACCCAGTTCGAAGCGGCCGGCCTGGTGCTCAAGCACAATTTCGAGGCCGGCCAGTCGGTCTATGAGCTCGACCGCGGTCACCACCACGATCACATGGTGGACGTGGACACCGGCAAGATCACCGAGTTCGAGAGTGCGGAGATCGAGGAACTGCAGCGCAAGATCGCCGCCAAGCACGGCTACGAGATCGAAGAGCATTCGCTGGTGCTGTACGTGCGCAAGAAGCGCTGAAGTGTGAGGTCCGGGCCAGGGCAGGCCCGAAGAGCAAGCATTGCCGCCGCCTCCAATCGCGGAGGGGCGGCCAACCACAAGGAAGAACGCCATGCTTAACCAGTTGCTCTGGGCACTGCTGCTGACCGCGATAACCGTGGTCATGCACAGCGGTTACAGCGCCATCACGATCAAGCAGCTCGCCAAGGCGCAAAGACCGCGCGAAGGCCGCTACCTGCATTTCTTCCTGGTCCGCGTGGTCATCGAGCTGATGCTGCTGCACAGCGCCGAGACCATCGTGTGGGCCTGGTTCTACGAGTGGAAGAACGCCGAGTGGGACTGGAACACGTCGCTGTACTTCTCGGTGGTCAGCTTCGCCACGCTCGGTTACGGCGACGTCCTGCTGCCGCCGCAATGGCGGCTGGTCGGCGCGCTGCAGAGCCTGGTAGGCGTGCTGCTGGCGGGCTGGTCGGTGGCGCTGCTGGTGGCGGTGCTGCAGACGACGCTGCGCAAGAAGGCGGCCGAGAGCAATATTCCTCTCGAATAGGATCGCTGCAGGCGCGAACATCTTCGCGCCTGGAGGAAGTATCCGGAGTCAGACGTCGGCCAGCAGCCGCTTGGCTGCAGCGCGCGCTTCGCGCGTGAGTTCGACGCCGCCGAGCATACGCGCCAGTTCTTCCTCGCGCTGTTTGGCATTGAGCAGCTGCACCGCGCTCTGGGTGACGCCCTCGCTGGCGGCCTTGCTCACGCGGTAATGGGCATGGCCCTGCGCCGCGACCTGCGGCAGGTGGGTCACGCACAGCACCTGACGGCTGGCGCCCAGCGCGCGCAACTTCTGTCCGACGATCTCGGCCACGGCGCCGCCGATGCCGGTGTCGACTTCGTCGAAGACCATCGTCGGCACCGCATCCAGTCCGAGCGCGGCGACTTCGATGGCCAGCGAGATGCGCGACAGTTCGCCGCCGGAGGCGACCTTGCGCAGGGCCCGCGCGGGTTGCCCCGGGTTGGCCGCGACCAGGAACTCGACGCGCTCGCCGCCCTGCGGATCGGGGCGGTCGGTCTCGAGCGGCTCGATCTGGACGTCGAAGCGGCCGCCGCCCATGCCCAGTTCCGAAATCAGGGCGGTGGTGCTGGCCGACAGGTTCGCTGCGGCTTCGCGGCGCATCCGGCCAAGGGCGTCGGCGGCCTGGCGCCAGTCGCGACGCGCGGTCTCGATCTCGCTGTCGAGGCGGGCCAGGCGCACGCCGGCACCTTGCAGGGATTCCAGTTCGGCGGCGATCGCATCGCGCTGGGTCGCCAGCTGCTCGGGCGGAACCCGGTGCTTGCGTGCCAGTTCGTGGATGCGGGTCAGGCGCTGTTCGATCGCTTCCAGGGCGGAGGGATCCAGGTCGAGGTCGCTGCGCACGCGGTCGAGCAGGGCCAGGGCCTCGTCGACCTGGATCGCGGCGGCGTCGAGCATGCCGTCGACATCGCCCAGCCGCGGTTCGTGTTCGAGCACGCGCTGCAGGTCGCTGCGCACCTGCTGCAGGCTGCGCGACAGCGATGGGCCTTCGTCGCCGCCGAGGCGGGCGAAGGTGCCTTCGCAAGCCGAAATCAGGTCGGCGGCGTGGGACTGGCGGCGGTGGTCATCCTGCAGGCGGGCGATGGCGTCGGCCTCGAGGTCCTCGCGGTCGAGCTCGCCATGCTGGTGTTCCAGCCAGCCGATGCGGTCGGACACGTCGCCCTTGGCCGACAGTTCGTCGCGCTCGGTCAGCAATGCGCTCCAGCGCGCCGCGGCAGTGCCGACAGCCGCCAGTTCGGCATGGGTACGGCCGAAGGCGTCGAGCAGCGCCAGCTGGCTGGGGCGCGACAGCAGCGCCTGGTGTTCGTGCTGGCCATGGATCTCGACCAGCAGCGCGGACAGCTCGCTGAGCTGGCCCAGGGTGACCGGGCGGCCATTGACCCAGGCGCGCGAGCCGCCGTCGGCGCGGATCACGCGGCGGATCTGGCAGGGGGCGTCCTGGGAGGCATCGTCTTCGTCGAGCTCGTTGTCGCGCAGCCAGGCGCGCGCCAGCGGGACGTCGTCGAGGCTGAAGCCGGCGACCAGTTCGGCGCGATCGGCGCCATGGCGGACCACGCCGCTGTCGGCGCGCAGGCCCGAGATCAGGCCCAGCGCATCGACCAGCAACGATTTGCCGGCGCCGGTCTCGCCGGAGATGACGGTCAGGCCGGGGCCGAAGCCGAGCTCGGCTTCGTTGACCACGGCGAACTGCTTGAGGGAGAGATGGACGAGCATGGAGCGCGATTGTGCCTCTTGTCGGTTGCGGCGTGATAGCGGGGCGGCGTCTCGCAGGTTCAGATCGGCGGCGTCGGTCGCGAAAAGCCTTGCACCGGCCCGGGCTGCGCTCTATCAATAGCGACGCCATGAACCGCAAAACTGCCGATCCCACCCTGGACCCGCGTGCACGGCAGCTGTTGCGCACCCTGATTGGCCGCTATATCCACAGCGGCGAACCGATCGGCTCGCAGACCCTGGCCCGCCATGCCGGCCTGGACGTCAGCGCGGCGACCATCCGCAACATCCTCTCCGACCTGGAAGACGCCGGCCTGCTCAGCGCGCCGCACAGCTCGGCCGGGCGCATCCCGACCGCGCAGGGCTACCGCCTGTTCGTCGACTCGCTGCTGCAGGTGCGGCCGCTGCCCGACAGCGACCTGGCCCGCCTTCGCGGCGAGCTGCCGGCCGGTTCCGGCACCCAGGCGCTGCTGGGCAGTGCCTCGGAGCTGTTGTCGGCGATGACCCACTTCGTCGGCGTGGTCAGCGTGCCCCGGCGCGAGCAGTTCGCCTTCCGCCGGATCGACTTCGTCCCGCTCGACGGCGCCCGCGTGCTGGCAATCCTGGTTTTCGCCGACAACGAAGTGCAGAACCGCATCGTCCAGACCCGCCGCCCGTTTGACGCCGGCGAACTCGAGCGCGTCGCCAACTACCTGAACGCCCATTTTGCCGGGCGCACCGTGGCCGACATCCGCGCCACCCTGGTGCGCGAGCTGCGCAGCGCCCAGACCGAGATGCAGACGCTGTTGACGCAGTCGGTGGAGCTGGCCGAGCAGGCCCTGGCCCCGGGTGGCGACGACATGGTCCTGTCCGGGCAGACGCGCCTGATGGGCGTGCAGGAGCTGGCCGACCTCGACCGACTGCGCGACCTGTTCGATGCCTTTGCCCGCAAGCGCGAGATCCTGCAACTGCTCGAGCGCACCGTGCAGGCGCCGGGTGTGCGCATCTTCATCGGCGAAGAAACCGGCCTGGCGCCGCTGGAGGGGATGTCGCTGGTGACCGCTCCCTACGTCGCCGCCGGTGGCAGTGGCCAGGTACTGGGCGTGCTCGGGGTGATCGGGCCGAGCCGGATGGCCTATGACCGGGTGATCCCGGTGGTGCAGGCCGCCGCCGACGCGCTGGGCGCGGCGATCCATTCGGAGTCCTGAGGTCCCGTCCCCCGGCAGGTCCGTGAGGGCAGGGCCCACGGCTCCGGCCCCGGACCGTCCCTGACGCCTCCCGGGCGCGGCCTGGCCGCTGCCAATGGAACAGTTCGTCTTGAAACCTCGCGGGGCGGCCCCATTGCTGCCCTGTCGCGCATGAGCGCGGATTTCCGAATGTTTGGCGCCCCTGGCGCAGGGATGGAGCACCGCATGACCCACATCGACCCGATTGAAACCCCCGACAACGACACCCCGGACCTGGCCGGCGGCACCGCCGACGGCGCCTCGCTGGCCGCCCAGCTTGAGGCCGTCCGTGCCGAACTGGCGCAGGTGCGCGAAGAGTCGCTGCGCGAACGCGCCGAACTCGACAACCAGCGCAAGCGCATGGCCCGCGACATCGACATGGCGCGCAAGTTCGCCAACGAGCGCGTGCTCGGCGACCTGCTGCCGGTGATCGACAGCCTCGAAGCCGGCCTCACCATCCAGGCCGACACCGCCCAGCACCTGCGCGAAGGCATGGAGCTGACCCTGCGCCAGCTGCTCAAGGTCGTCACCGACAACGGTCTGGTCGCGATCGATCCGGCCGGCAAGAGCTTCAACCCGGAGCAGCACCAGGCGATGAGCATGGTCGAGAGCGCCGGGCATGCACCGGGCGACGTGGTCCAGGTCTACCAGAAGGGCTGGCTGCTCAATGAGCGCCTGCTGCGCCCGGCGCTGGTGGTGGTGGCCAAGCACGACTGAACGAGCGGGGCAGGCAGGCGCCATGCGGCCACTGGTCGCTTGAAGAGCCCGCCGCCGGCCCCCAGATAACGCACATCGGCGCCACTGCAGATTCGGCGCCACTCAATTTCAAGCATTAGCGAGGGAGCTACACACATGGGCAAGATCATCGGTATCGATCTGGGCACGACCAATTCGTGCGTCGCGATCATGGAAGGCGGCAAGGCCAAGGTCATCGAGAACGCGGAAGGCGATCGCACCACGCCTTCGATCGTGGCCTTCACCAAGGACGGCGAAGTCCTGGTGGGCGCCTCGGCCAAGCGCCAGGCCGTCACCAACCCGAAGAACACCTTTTTCGCGGTCAAGCGCCTGATCGGCCGCAAGTTCACCGACGCCGAAGTCCAGAAGGACCTCGACCTGGTGCCGTACAAGATCGCCCAGCACGACAACGGCGACGCGTGGGTGGCCACGGCCGACGGCAAGAACATGGCGCCGCAGCAGATCTCCGCTGAAGTGCTGGCGAAGATGAAGAAGACCGCCGAAGCCTACCTGGGCGAGACGGTCACCGAGGCGGTCATCACCGTGCCGGCCTACTTCAACGACAGCCAGCGCCAGGCGACCAAGGACGCCGGCAAGATCGCCGGACTCGACGTCAAGCGCATCATCAACGAGCCGACCGCGGCCGCGCTGGCCTACGGCATGGACAAGAAGGGCGGCGACCGCAAGGTCGCGGTCTACGACCTCGGCGGCGGCACCTTCGACGTGTCGATCATCGAGATCGCCTCGGTCGACGGCGAGATGCAGGTCGAGGTGCTGGCCACCAACGGCGACACCTTCCTGGGTGGCGAGGACTTCGACAAGCGCGTCATCGACTACCTCGTGGAGGAGTTCCAGAAGGACCAGGGCATCGACCTGCGCAAGGACCCGCTGGCCCTGCAGCGCCTGAAGGACGCGGCCGAGCGCGCCAAGATCGAGCTGTCGAGCGCGCAGCAGACCGAGGTCAACCTGCCGTACGTCACCGCTGACGCCTCGGGCCCGAAGCACCTCAACATCAAGCTGACCCGCGCCAAGCTCGAAGCCCTGGTCGAAGACCTGGTCAAGCGCACCATCGAGCCGTGCCGCATCGCCCTGAACGACGCCGGCCTGCGTGCCAGCGAGATCAGCGAAGTGATCCTGGTCGGCGGCCAGACCCGCATGCCCAAGGTGCAGCAGGCCGTGGCCGAGTTCTTCGGCAAGGAACCGCGCAAGGACGTCAACCCCGACGAGGCCGTGGCAGTGGGCGCCGCGATCCAGGGCGGCGTGCTGGCCGGCGACGTCAAGGACGTGCTGCTGCTCGACGTGACCCCGCTGTCGCTGGGCATCGAAACCCTGGGCGGCGTGTTCACCAAGATCATCGAGAAGAACACCACCATTCCGACCAAGGCCTCGCAGACCTTCAGCACCGCCGAGGACAACCAGTCCGCGGTGACCGTGCACGTGCTGCAGGGTGAGCGCGAGCAGGCTCGCTACAACAAGTCGCTGGCCCGCTTCGACCTGACCGGCATCGAGGCCGCGCCGCGCGGCATGCCGCAGGTGGAGGTGTCGTTCGACATCGACGCCAACGGCATCCTGCACGTGTCGGCCAAGGACAAGAAGACCAACAAGGAACAGAAGGTCGAGATCAAGGCGGGCTCCGGCCTGTCCGAGGACGAGATCGCCAAGATGGTCGCCGACGCGGAAGCCAACCGCGAGGAAGACCAGAAGTTCCACGAGCTGGTGCAGGCCCGCAACCACGCCGACGCGCTGATCCACAGCGCCCGCAGCGCGATCAAGGACAATGGCGACAAGGTCGCCGGCGACGTGATCGGCCGCACCGAAGGCGCGATTGCCGAGCTGGAGACGGCGATGAAGGGCGACGACAAGGGCCAGATCGAGGCCAAGTCGAAGGCGCTGGAGGAAGCGGCGCAGTCGCTGTTCGCCGCCGCTGCCGCATCGTCGCAGCCGGGCCAGGAAGGCGGTGGTGGCGCGCCGAAGTCCGATGACGTCGTGGACGCCGAGTTCACTGAAGTCAAGGACGACAAGAAGTAAGGCGGAACTCGTCACTGGAACGGGGAGCCGGAGTGAGGACAGCGCAGCCAACGGCAGTGCTTCCGCAACCGGTTCCCCTTTCTTGTGTTCGCGTCCACTGCATTCCAGGGGCCGCGCGGTCCTTCGCTTTGACGATTTCCCCTTCTACTGAGTTTCCGAGTCATTCCCGGCAATGAGCAAGCGCGATTACTACGAAGTCCTGGGCGTGGCCCGTGACGCCAGCGACGAAGACCTGAAGAAGGCTTACCGCCGCTGCGCGATGAAGCACCACCCGGACCGCAATCCGGGCGACGCTGCCGCCGAGGCGACGTTCAAGGAATGCAAGGAGGCCTATGAGGTCCTGGCCGACGGCAATCGCCGCCGCGCCTACGACCAGCATGGCCACGCTGCGTTCGAGCACGGCATGGGCGGAGGTGGCGGCGGGGCCGGCTACGCCGACATGGGCGATATCTTCGGCGACATCTTCGGCAACATTTTCGGTGGCGGCGCTGCCCGGGGACCGCGTCGCGGCGCCGACATCGGCTACGTGATGGAGCTGTCGCTGGAAGAGGCGGTCGGCGGCATCGAGAAGCAGATCGAGATCCCGACGCTCGACGAATGCGACACCTGTGACGGCACCGGTTCGGCCGACGGCAACCTTGAGACCTGCTCGACCTGCCAGGGTCGCGGCCAGGTGCGTTTCCAGCGCGGCATCTTCTCGATGCAGCAGGCCTGCCCGCATTGCGGCGGCCGCGGCAAGACCATCGCCAACCCGTGTGGCGACTGCAACGGCCAGGGGCGCGTGGAGCGCACCAAGACCCTGCAGGTCAAGATTCCGGCGGGCGTCGACAATGGCGACCGCATCCGCCTCAACGGCGAGGGCGAGGCCGGCCCGGCCGGCTCGCCCCCGGGCGACCTGTATGTCGACGTGCGCGTGCGCGAGCACGAGATCTTCCAGCGCGACGGCGACGACCTGCATTGCGAAGTGCCGGTGCGCATTTCGCAGGCGGCGCTCGGCGACACCATCCGCGTGCCCACGCTCGATGGTGAAGTCGAACTGCGCATTCCGGCCGAGAGCCAGACCGGCAAGCTGTTCCGCCTGCGCGACAAGGGCGTGCAATCGGTGCGCAGCCGCGCGCCGGGCGACCTGTACTGCCGCATCGTGGTGGAGACGCCGGTCAACCTGACCCCTGAGCAGCGCGAGCTGCTGGAGAAGTTCGAAGCGACGTTCGTCGGGGAGGGAGCCCGTCGACATTCGCCGCGCGCCTCCACCTTTCTGGACGGGGTGAAGGGCTTCTGGGACCGGATGACGTCCTGAGCAATCGTGTTTGCCCATCGCGCGGCCTTGTCGCGCGATGAATGCGCGTTTAGCCTGCGCGCATGAATGAATCGATCCCACCGGTCCGTGTGCTGATCCACGGAGTGAGCGGCCGCATGGGCCAGGCCCTGCTGCGGCTGGCCGGCGAGCGCGACGACATCGCCGTGGTCGCCGCGGTATCGCGCTCACAGCCTTCCCAGCGCGTCGTCGAAGGCGTGCCGCACTTCGCCGCGACCGAGCTGTCGGGCGTGCCGCCGTTCGATGTCGCGATCGATTTCAGCCTGCCGCAGGGCTTCGACGCGATCCTCGAGTTGTGCAGCCATCGCGGAGCTGCGCTGGTGTCCGGCACGACCGGGCTCGAAGAGGGTCAGCGCCAGGCGCTCGGCGTGGCGTCGCAACGCATCGCGCTGCTGTGGGCGGCGAACTTCAGCCTCGGCGTGGCCGTGCTGAGCGAACTGGTCGAACGGGCTGCCGCGGCTCTGCCGGGCTGGGACTGCGACATCGTCGAATCGCACCACGTGCACAAGAAGGATGCGCCGTCCGGGACCGCCTTGGCCCTGGGCGCCAGCGCCGAGCACGGTGGGGCGCAGCCGCGCTACGCCTCGCTGCGGGCCGGCGACATCGTGGGTGAGCACCTGGTGCAATTCGCCACCGCCGGCGAGCGCATCGAGCTGGTGCACCGGGCCACCAACCGCGACATCTTCGCCCGCGGAGCACTGCACGCTGCCGCCAAGCTCGCCGCGAAGGCGCCCGGCCAGTACCGCCTGCGCGATTTGCTTTGAACCGCCATTGACGCCCGACCGGGGCCGCCGGACGGGCTGAAGCCCCGATTGGTGGCCTCGCGCCACCATCGCAGGCCTGAAGAATCCCTGGCCGCCATTCATTCAAGACTGGCGCCCGGGGCCGCGTGCCGCTAGAATTCCCGCTCGCCTGAACCCCTTCCGTCGGACCGGTCCCGCACCGCGTCCGCGCTTTGCTGCAGGCCGGTATTTGCCAACTCTGGCTGCCGGCATCTGCGCAGCGGTGGGGGTGTCAGCACCCCCCGGCAGCCAAGGCGATCCCCGTGACCCAACCCGCAATCCTCGCGCTCGAAGACGGCACCATCTTCGAGGGCGTTTCCGTAGGCGCGCCCGGCCTTTCAGTCGGCGAAGTCGTGTTCAACACGGCCATCACCGGCTACCAGGAAATCCTCACCGATCCGTCGTATGCACGGCAGATGGTGACGCTGACGTATCCGCACATCGGCAACACCGGTTGCACCGACCAGGACGACGAGGCCGCGCAGGCCTGGGCTGCCGGCCTGATCGTGCGCGATGTGCCGCGCCGCCCGAGCAACTGGCGCAGCCAGGTGTCGCTGCCGGAGTGGCTGGCCAAGCGCGGCATCGTCGCCATCGCCGACATCGACACGCGCAAGCTGACCCGCATCCTGCGCGAGAAGGGTGCGCAGAACGGCGCGCTGATGGCAGGGGAGATCAACGTCGAGAAGGCGCTCGAAGCCGCGCGCAAGTTCCCCGGCCTCAAGGGCATGGACCTGGCCAAGGAAGTGACCACGGCCAAGCGCTACGAGTGGACCGACGGCCAGCTCGACCTGGACCGCAACGAGTTCGTCAAGGCGCCGCCGCGTTTCCACGTGGTGGCCTACGACTACGGCGTCAAGCACAACATCCTGCGCATGCTTGCCGAGCGCGGCTGCCGCCTGACCGTGGTGCCGGCGCAGACGCCCGCCGCCGAAGTGCTGGCGCTCAAGCCCGACGGCGTGTTCCTGTCCAACGGCCCCGGCGACCCGGAGCCGTGCGTCTACGCGATCAAGGCGATCGGCGAGTTCATCAAGGTAAAGATCCCGACCTTCGGCATCTGCCTGGGCCACCAGCTGCTGGCGTTGGCCAGCGGCGCGAAGACCATGAAGATGGGCACCGGCCACCACGGCGCCAACCATCCGGTCCAGGACCTCGACAGCGGCCGGGTGATGATCACCTCGCAGAACCACGGCTTTGCGGTCGATGAGCCCACGCTGCCGGCGAACGTGCGCGTGACCCATCGCTCGCTGTTCGACGGCACCAACCAGGGCATCGCCCTGACCGATGCGCCGGCCTTCAGTTTCCAGGGCCACCCCGAGGCCAGCCCCGGTCCGCACGACGTCGCGCCGCTGTTCGATCGCTTCGTGGCGATGATGGAGCAGGCCAAGTGACCCACGCGCTGCGCCGCGTGGCTGCGGTCGCACTGGTGCTGTTGCCCGTTGTGGCAGTGGCGGCGGTGCCGACCGATGGCCAGGTGGCGCGGGTCCAGCAGTTGCTGGGGTTCGACGAAGCGTTTGCGCTGACCATGGACGAGAAGTTCGAGCGCGCGCCGGAGCTGTCCCACTACAGCAGCACCGAACGCACCTGCGTCAGCGGTCTGGTCCGGCCGGCATTTGCCGGTGCCCTCAATGACGCCTTCCGCAACCTGTTCGGTGACGGCGCGGTGGTCGAGGACTGGGAGCGCTTCGCGCAGACGCCCGGTGGTGCGCGTTTCATGGAGTTCGTGCGCAGCGGCGTCGTTGCAACGGCGCGCAATCAACCGCGCCCGGAACCGGAAGCCTTCATGCGGGGCATGACGCCCGAGCAGTTTGACGAAGTCTCGAAGTTCCTGGCCAGTCCGGCGGCTGCGGTGCTCAAGCGCGAGTTTCCGGAAATGGATCTACCGCAGGAGCAGCAGTCGATTCTGGCGGCAAAGGTTCATTCGCAGTGCGGCGTGGAGTTGCCCAAGGCGTGATGGGCGCGGCCGGCGCCAGTACCGCACGTGCGATGGATGCGCACAACAACCGGATCGGTGCGCGCATCGGCGCCACCGCCGGCAGCTGGAATTCGATGCAGCAGGCCACGCTCTCACAAGGCCGGCTTGCTGCGATTAGGAGCGGCGCGATCGATGCACATCTTTTGAGTGCACGATCCGCCGAGCAGATCACCTGGCTCGCACCCCACGCGTGGCAGGAACGACTTTACTGAGGACACCATGCCCAAGCGCACCGACATCAAGACCGTCCTGATCATCGGCGCTGGCCCGATCGTGATCGGCCAGGCCTGCGAATTCGATTATTCAGGCGCCCAGGCATGCAAGGCCCTGCGTGACGAGGGCTTCCGCGTGGTGCTGGTCAATTCCAACCCCGCGACCATCATGACCGACCCGAACATGGCCGACGCCGTGTACATCGAGCCGATCAACTGGCAGACGGTCGAGAAGATCATCGCCAAGGAGCGCCCGGACGCGCTGCTGCCGACCATGGGCGGACAGACCGCGCTGAACTGCGCGCTCGACCTGGCCGACAACGGCGTGCTGGAGAAGTACAACGTCGAACTGATCGGCGCCTCGCGCGACGCCATCCGCATGGCCGAAGACCGCGAGCTGTTCCGCGTCGCCATGGCCGAGATCGGCCTGGAGTGCCCGAAGGCCGAGGTTGCGCGCAGCTTCGAGCAGGCTGTCGACATCCAGACCCGCGTCGGCTACCCGACCATCATCCGTCCTTCGTTCACCCTGGGCGGCACCGGCGGCGGCATCGCCTACAACAAGGAAGAGTTCGAGGACATCGCCAAGCGCGGTCTCGAACTGTCGCCGGTGCACGAGATCCTCGTCGAGGAGTCGGTGCTGGGCTGGAAGGAATTCGAGATGGAAGTGGTCCGCGACAGGGCGGACAACTGCATCATCGTCTGCTCGATCGAGAACTTCGACGCGATGGGCGTGCACACCGGCGACTCGATCACCGTCGCCCCGGCGCAGACCCTGACCGACAAGGAATACCAGCGCCTGCGCGATGCCTCCATCGCGGTGCTGCGCAAGATCGGTGTGGACACCGGCGGCTCGAACGTCCAGTTCGGCATCAACGCCAAGGACGGTCGCGTCGTCGTCATCGAGATGAACCCGCGCGTGTCGCGTTCCTCGGCGCTGGCGTCGAAGGCCACCGGCTTCCCGATCGCCAAGATCGCCGCCAAGCTCGCCATCGGCTACACGCTCGATGAGCTGCGCAACGAGATCACCGGCGGCGCCACCCCGGCCTCGTTCGAGCCGACGATCGACTACGTCGTCACCAAGATTCCGCGCTTCGCCTTCGAGAAGTTCCCGCAGGCCGATGCCCGCCTGACCACGCAGATGAAGTCGGTCGGCGAAGTCATGGCGATGGGCCGCACCTTCCAGGAATCGCTGCACAAGGCCCTGCGTGGCCTGGAAACCGGCAAGGTGGGTCTCGACCCGACCGGCCTGGATCTTTCCAGCGAGCAGGACCTGGCGACGCTGCGCCGCGAGCTCAAGGAGCCGGGCCCGGAGCGCATGTTCTTCATCGGCGATGCCTTCCGCGCCGGGATGAGCGTCGAGGACGTGCATGCGATGTCCTTCGTCGACCCGTGGTTCCTCGACCAGATCGAAGAGCTCATCGCCGCCGAGAAGCAGGTCAGCGATGCCGGCCTGTCCTCGCTCGACAAGAACCGCATGCGCGCGCTCAAGCGCATGGGCTTCTCCGACGCGCGCCTGGCGCAGCTGACCGGCACCGACGAGACCGCCGTGCGCACCCTGCGTCGCGCCTTCGGCGTGCGCCCGGTGTACAAGCGCGTGGATTCCTGCGCGGCCGAGTTCGCCACCACCACCGCCTACATGTACTCGACCTACGAGGACGAGTGCGAGGCCAACCCGAGCAACCGCGACAAGATCATCGTGCTCGGTGGCGGCCCCAACCGCATCGGCCAGGGCATCGAGTTCGACTACTGCTGCGTGCATGCCGCGCTCGCCCTGCGCGAGGACGGCTATGAAACCATCATGGTCAACTGCAACCCGGAGACGGTTTCGACCGACTACGACACCTCCGACCGCCTGTACTTCGAGCCGCTGACGCTCGAGGACGTGCTCGAGATCGCCGACCTCGAAAAGCCCAAGGGCGTGATCGTGCAGTACGGCGGGCAGACCCCGCTGAAGCTGGCGCGTGCACTGGAAGCCAACGGCGTTCCGATCGTCGGGACGACTCCGGACAGCATCGACCTGGCCGAAGACCGCGAGCGTTTCCAGAAGCTGGTGCAGCAGCTGGGCCTGGCGCAGCCGATCAACCGCACCGCGCGCAACCCCGAGGAGGCGCTGCTGCTGGCCTCGCAGATCGGCTACCCGCTGGTCGTGCGCCCGAGCTACGTGCTCGGTGGCCGGGCGATGGAGATCGTCTACGGCGACGCCGACCTGACGCGCTACATCCGCGACGCGGTGAAGGTCTCGAACGATTCGCCGGTGCTGCTCGACCGCTTCCTCGACAACGCTGTCGAAGTCGACGTCGATGTCATCGCCGACAAGGATGGCAACGTCCTGATCGGCGGCGTGATGGAGCACATCGAAGAGGCCGGCGTGCACTCGGGCGATTCCTCGTGCTCGCTGCCGCCGTACTCGCTGACTGCGGCCGTGCAGGACAAGCTGCGCGACCAGGTGCGGGCGCTGGCCAAGTCGCTCAAGGTCGTCGGCCTGATGAACACCCAGTTCGCGATCACCTTTGACGAGAACGGCGACGAAACCATCTACCTGATCGAGGTCAATCCGCGTGCCTCGCGCACGGTGCCGTTCGTCTCCAAGGCGACCGGCATGGCGCTGGCCAAGATCGCGGCGCGCTGCATGGTCGGCCAGACCCTGGCAGAGCAGGGCGCGACCAAGGAAATCATTCCGGAGTACTACTCGGTCAAGGAAGCCATCTTCCCGTTTGCCAAGTTCCAGGGGGTCGACCCGATCCTCGGCCCGGAGATGCGCTCCACCGGCGAGGTGATGGGCGTGGGCCGCAACTTCGGCGCGGCGATGGCGCGCGCGCAGGAAGCCGGCGGCATCAAGGCGCTGCCGGCGGGCGGCAAGGTGTTCGTGTCGGTGCGCGATCCGGACAAGACCCGCGTGCTGCCGGTGGCGCAGGATCTGGTCAAGCGTGGCTACAGCCTGGTCGCGACCGAAGGCACGCACGCCTTCCTGACCGCGCAGGGCATCACCTGCGAGCGCATCAACAAGGTCACCGAAGGCCGCCCGCACGTGGTCGACCTGATCAAGAACGGCGAGCTGGTCTACATCGTCAACACCACCGAAGGCCGCCAGGCGATCAACGACTCGTTCTCGATCCGCCGCGAGGCGCTGCAACACCGCGTGACCTACTCGACGACGGTGTCGGGCGCGCGTGCGCTGGTCAACTCGCTGGAGTATCGCGGCACCGGCCCGGTGTGGTCGCTGCAGGAGTTGCACGCGGAAATCGACGGCGCGGCCTGAGGCCGCGCCCGGTCCGTCGTTCCCGCCTGCGCGGGAATGACGGGCGAGGGATGACGACTTGGCACCATCTGATACAGAATCGGCTATCGAAGCCGTAGCCGGCCGTTGGGCCGGATCCAAAGGAACAAGCAATGCGAGCACCCATTACCCTGCACGGCGCCCAGCGCCTGCGCGCCGAACTTGAAGAGCTGAAGTCGGTCAAGCGTCCGGCCGTGATCAATGCCATCTCCGAGGCGCGCGCCCACGGCGATCTCAAGGAGAACGCCGAGTACCATGCCGCGCGCGAGCAGCAGGGCTTCATCGAAGGCCGCATCAAGCAGCTCGAAGCGGAGCTGTCGCATGCGCAGATCATCGACGTGGCGTCACTCAATGCCGGTTCGCGCGTCGTCTTCGGCGCCAAAGTCGAACTGGCCGACAGCGAGACCGACGAGGAGCGCAGCTACCAGATCGTTGGCGACCTGGAGGCCGATATCAAGCAGGGCCTCATCGCGATTTCCTCGCCGGTGGCGCGTGCGTTGATCGGCAAGCACGAGGGCGACACCGTGACCATCGAAGCGCCCGGTGGCATCCGCGAGTACGAGATCATCGGCGTCAGTTACGCCGGCTGATGATTACCCTGCTGCTGCCTGCACGCAGTCGCTTCGGCGGGCAGCGCCTGTCGCCCGCCACCGGCAAGGCCCTGGCGCGCGCCGATCGCAGCCAGGCGGCAGCAGATCCTTCCGAAGAAGGCCACGCGCAGCTGGCGCGCGTGCTGGACGTGATTCCCCGCGGTTTTCCGGTAGCGGCCGCCGCGCGCCAACGCGATGCCGGCGATGCCGCCAACGCGGTCTGGCTGCGTGCCGACCCCGCGTACGTGCAGCCGGACATCAATGGTGCGCGCCTGTTGTCGTACGGCCAGGCGCTGGGCCTGAGCGCGGACGATGCGGCGGCGCTGCTGCGCCCGTTGAAACCCCTGTTCGGCGACGCCGGCTTCCCGATCGACGCGCCGGTGCCGTCGCGCTGGTACCTGCGCCTTCCGCCCGGCGCGAAGCTCCCCGGGTTCACCTCGCCCGAGCAGGCCCTGGGCGCCGACATGTTCGACCAGTTGCCCGAAGGCCCCGAGGGTCGACGCTGGCGGGCATTGCTGAGCGAGGCGCAGGTCGTCCTGCATAACCATCCGCTCAACGCGCAGCGCAGTGCCGCAGGCCTGGCGCCGGTGAACTCGCTGTGGTTCTGGGGCGCCGGCGTGCTGCCCGATCACGTGCGCAGCCGGTTTGCGCGCATTGCCAGCGACGACGAGACGGTGACCGCGCTTGCCGCGCTCGCCGGCGGACAGGTAGGCGCGCGTCCATCGGCGTGGCCCGGCGAGGGCGACGATGCTCTGTTCGATCTGCGCGACGCGCGCGACCTGGCGTTGCTCGAACAAGACTGGTTCGCGCCGCTGCTGACCGCGCTGGCCCAGGGCCAACTGGACCGCCTGCAGTTCGATTTCGCCGATGGTGTCCGCTACGACCTTGCGCGTGGCCAGCGCTGGCGCTTCTGGCGCAAGCCACTGCGTTCCTTCATCGCTGGCGCCGCCGGCAACGCTGCATGAAGCCACAAGCCAGGTTGCGCCGGCGCGAGTGCGCCGACTCCGGGCAATGGCCCGAGACCCTGTCGCCGCTCCTGCAGCGACTGTACGCGGCCCGCGGCGCAACCAGCATCGACCAGGCGCAGCCGCGCCTGGCCAACCTGCTGGCGCCCGATGACCTTGGCGGTCTCGATGCCGCAGTGGCGCTGCTGTCGACGGCCATGGCCGAGGACCGCCATATAGTCGTTGTCGGCGATTTCGATTGCGACGGTGCGACGGCCTGCGCCGTTGGCGTGCGTGGGCTGCGCATGCTCGGCGCGCGGCGCGTTTCGCATGCGGTGCCCAACCGGATCGTTCACGGCTACGGCCTGTCGCCGGCGCTGGTGGAGGAACTGGCGCTGCTGCAGCCCGAGTTGCTGGTGACGGTCGATCACGGCATCGCCTGCCATGCCGGCATTGCCGCGGCGAAGGCGCGTGGCTGGAAGGTGCTGGTCACCGACCATCACCTGCCGGGCGAGCAGCTGCCGCCCGCCGATGCGATTGTCGACCCGAACCTGCAGGGCGATGCGTTTCCAAGCAAGGTCCTGGCCGGTGTCGGCGTGATGTTCTACGTCCTGCTGGCGCTGCGCAGGCACCTGCGCGCGCACGGCGCATTCGCCGACCAGGGCCCGGATCTGTCGACGCTGCTCGACCTGGTCGCGGTGGGTACCGTTGCCGACCTGGTGCCGCTCGATGCCAACAACCGCGCCCTGGTCGGTGCTGGCCTGCGCCGCCTGCGTGCCGGGCAGGGCAGCGTCGGCCTGCGTGCGCTGATCGAAGTGGCGCAGCGCGACCCCAGTCGCCTGACCGCGTCCGACATCGGCTACGCGGTGGCCCCGCGTCTGAATGCAGCCGGTCGCCTGGAGGACATGTCGCTCGGCATCGAATGCCTGCTGACCGACGACCTGGCGCGGGCGCGCGAAATCGCCGCGACCTTGAACGAGATCAACAACGAACGTCGCGCCGTGCAGCAGCAGATGACCGACGAGGCTGAGCAGGCGCTGGCGCGCGTGAGCGTGCTGGAGCAGGGCGCACGCAGTGCGGTCTGCCTGTTCGACGCGCAGTGGCATCCCGGCGTGGTCGGGCTGGTTGCGTCGAAGATGAAGGAGCGCCTGCATCGACCGACCATTGCCTTCGCACCGGCGGAGCCGGGGAGCGATAGCTTGCGTGGTTCGGCGCGATCGATACCCGGCTTCCACATCCGCGATGCCCTGGCCGATGTGGCCGCGCGCCATCCGACGCTGATCGAACGCTTTGGCGGCCATGCGATGGCGGCGGGCCTGTCACTGCGCGCCGAGGCCTATCCGGCATTCGTCCAGGCGTTCGAGCAGTGCGCACAGGCTGCGCTGACGCCTGAGTTGCTGCAGGCCGACGTGCTCAGCGATGGCGAACTGGGCGTGTCCGATTTCAACCGCGCCAGTGCCGAAGTGCTGCGCGACGGTGGTCCGTGGGGGCAGGGGTTTGCGGAGCCGCTGTTCGACGGTGAGTTCGACGTGGTGAGCTGGCGCGTCATCAGCGAACGCCACCTCAAACTGGTGCTTGGGATTTCCGGCCTGCGCCTGAACGCGATCGAATTCGGAGGCTGGCTTGGCAGTGCACCGCCCGATCGCCTGCGCATCGCGTATCGACTGGAGCCCGACGACTACCGTGGCGGCGACGCGGTGCAGCTGGTGGTTGTGCACAGCGAGCCCGTGTAGGGCTGCACCTACCGTCACTGGGTCGAATTTCCTGGCGCGGGTTTGGATTTTTCCTACCCAGACTTTCAGACGATTCTTAAAGACTGCCGAGATACCGGCCTATAGCGTTGCGCCGAAGCTGAATGTTTGTTCAGGCGCTGCATCCACGCTGACAGCCACGGTGGGCACCCATGAAGATGCATACGTATCGCGCGTCATTGCTGACGGTGGCGCTGCTGGCGGCCTATTCCTCCGCCGCGATCTCCGCCGAGTGGCGCGAGGGAACGACATACAACGCCGGCGCAACGGTCACGTACGAAGGGCGGACGTATCATGCGCTGCAGGCGCACACGGCCTACGTCGGTGCCGGCTGGACGCCCAAGGCGAGCCCGACGCTGTGGCGCGACATGGGGGCCGCCACAGGCGCGCCATCGCCGACACCGGCACCGGCGCCGGCGCCTTCTCCCGCACCTGCACCCGCGCCGGGTCCGTCATCGGGCAGCTGCGGCGCAGCCTGGTCTGCGAGCGCGACCTACGCCAACGCCGGCACCCGGGTGACCAGTGGCGGTCGCGTCTATCAGAACAAGTGGTGGACCCAGGGCGATAACCCGGCCCAGTCGGGTCAATGGGGTGTGTGGCAGGACATGGGTGCTTGCTCGGGCGGCGCGGGGACGCCTGCACCGGCCCCTGCACCGGTACCAACACCAACACCAACGCCGGTGCCCACTCCGACACCGACACCGACACCTGCACCTGTGCCCGCACCGGCACCCACTCCAACGCCTGCACCTGCGCCCGCACCTGTACCCACTCCAACACCGACACCGACACCGACACCGACACCGACGCCGTCTCCGGTGCCTGCACCAACTCCAACTCCAACTCCAACTCCAACTCCAACTCCAACTCCAACTCCAACGCCCGCACCCGCACCCGCACCCGCTCCCGCTCCGTCACCGACCCCAGCCCCTGCGCCAACACCCGCACCGGGCCCGTCGTCAGGCAAAGAAGTAGGCGGCTACTTCGCGCAGTGGGGCATCTATGGGCGCAACTACCAGGTCAAGGACATCGCCAGCAGCGGCGCGGCCGCGCACCTGACCTTCGTCAACTACGCCTTCGGAAACCTCTACGCCAAGAACGGCGGCTATGAGTGCGACATCATCACCAAGGCCGAGCCGACCGATTCCAACAGTCCGCAAGCCGGCACCGGTGGCGATGGCTGGGCCGACTACCAGAAGGGCTTCACCGCCGCCGAGTCGGTCGATGGCGCAGCCGACTCGTGGGGGTTCGCCTGGGACGATCCGCGCAACGGCAAGTCCGGTCCGCTCAAGGGCAATTTCAACCAGTTCAAGAAGCTCAAGGCCAAGTACCCCAGCATGAAGGTCATGATCTCGCTGGGCGGCTGGACCTGGTCGCGATGGTTTGCCAAAGCCGCGGCCACCGATGCGCTGCGCAAGCAACTGGCGAGCTCGTGCATCGATGTCTACATCAAGGGCAACCTGGCATTCGACCAGGCCAGCAACGCCGGGGGTGACGCAGTCGCGGCCGGCGTGTTCGACGGCATCGACATCGACTGGGAGTTCCCCGGTGGCGGCGGAATGCCTTGTAACGCGGTCGATCCGAACGACAAGCGCAACTACACGTTGCTGCTCGCCGAGTTCCGCAAGCAGCTCGACGCGATCGGCCAGCAGAACGGCAAGCACTACCTGCTGACGGTGGCGATCGGATCGGGGGGCGACAAGATCGCCAACACCGAACCTGGCGAATACAGCAAGTCGCTCGACTGGATCAACGTCATGTCCTACGACTTCCATGGCGGCTGGGAAGCCACCGGGCCGACCGACTTCCAGTCCAACCTCCACATCGATCCGGCAAGCCCGAATGCCAAGGGCAACGGCGCCACCTTCAACGTGGACAGTGCGATCAAGGCGCTGCTGCAGGGCGGCGTGGCGCCCTCGAAGATCGTGGTCGGTATTCCGTTCTATGGCCGTGGCTGGACGGGAGTGGGCGCCGGACCGAAGGGCGACGGGCTGTACCAGCCCGCCAGCAAGCAGGCGCCGGGCAGCTACGAGGCGGGCATCGAGGACTACAAGATCCTCAGGAACGCGCCGGGCACCGTGCACGAGCATCCGGTGGCGAAGCAGGCCTGGAAGTACGACGGCACGACCTTCTGGTCGTACGACACGCCGGCCACGGTCCGCGAAAAACTCGACTACGTGCGCCAGAACAATCTGCGCGGCGTCTTCAGCTGGGAGCTCGACGGTGACGCCGATGGCGCGGAACTGACCAAGGTGATGGGCGAGATCAACAAGTAGCCACCGGAGTCGACCATGCCTGCTTTCTCTGCAACTTCGGCCCAGCGCCCGCGTCGCGGGTTCACGCTGCTGGAGCTGCTGGTGGTCCTGCTGATCATCGCGTTGCTGGCGGGCTACGTCGGGCCGAAGCTGTTCGGCGAGATCGGCAAGGCCAGGAGCAAGACCGCCGCGTCGCAGATGAAGTCGATAGCCGACGCGCTCGATCGCTACCGCCTGGACACGGGCCGGTTCCCCTCCAGCGAGGAAGGTTTGGCGGCGCTGTCGGTCAACCCCGGCAACCTGCAAGGCTGGGCCGGGCCGTACATGAGCAAGGAGACCCCGCCGGATCCCTGGGGCGCGGCGTATGTGTTCCGGGTGCCCGGCGAAAGCGGCAAGGACTACGACCTGCTGACGCTGGGCGCCGACGGCAAGCCTGGCGGAACCGGCGAAGACGCCGACATCGTCGCCAAGTAGGGGCGATGGCATGCGCTTCCAGGTGCGCAAGCCGCGTTTCGACCGCTCGTTGTTCACGCAGGAACTGATCGCGCTGCTGGAGGCAGGCCTTAGCCTGATCGAGACAATGGAAACGCTGCGCGACAAGAGTGGCGAGGGTATCAACCGGACCGTGCTGGCTGGCATCGTCGATGCCCTGTGCGAGGGACTGCCGCTGTCGAAGGCGCTCGAGCGCCAGCCCGATGCGTTTCCCGGGCTGTACGTGGCAACCGTTGCTTCGGCCGAACGCACCGGCCATCTGGCCGAGGCGCTCAAGCGCTACCACCACTACGACGCCAGGCTGGCGGTGGTGCGCAAGAAGGTGGTGGCGTCGATGGTGTATCCGATGGTCGTGATCGCGACCGGGGCGATGATCATCCTGTTCCTGGCGTTCTACGTGATCCCGAAGTTCAGCCAGGTGTATGCATCGATGAAGGACCTGCCGGCAGCGGCGAGGTTGATGCTGTGGTGGGGCGAGATGGTGCATGCCCACGGCAAGGTGCTGTTCGCCGCGATAGTGGTTGCCGTGGTGCTGATGGGGCTGGCCCTGCGCAGTGGCAGCACGCGCCAGAAGCTGATGGCGCTGATATGGGCCTTGCCGCGCATGGGTCAGTACCAGCGTCTGTTCGCACTCACGCGCTTCTACCGGACCCTCGGTTTACTGCTCTCGGGCGGCATGTCGGTCGTGGCATCGCTGGAGCTGTCGGCGCAATTGCTGCCGGCAGGTATGCAACCGTCGCTGATGCAGGCGCTGGGCGACATCAGCGCCGGCAAGGCCCTGTCGACCGCGCTGCCTGCCGCCGATCTGACCACGCCTGTTGCCGAGCGCCTGATCCGCGTTGGCGAGCAGAGCGGCGAGGTGGCGGCCATGGTCACGCGTTCGGCCGAGTTCTGCGATGACGAGCTCGACCGCGCCATCGACACGCTGATGCGGATGGTGGAGCCGGTGCTGATGCTGGTCGTCGGCGCCATCGTCGGCACCATCGTGTTCCTGCTGTACATGCCGATCTTCCAGCTGGCCGGAAGCGTGGGGTAGGGCGATGGCCAACGGACCGGGCGAAGTGCAGGAACGCGGCGCGGAACGGGCATTTGCCTCGGGAAGCGACGGCTCGCTGCAGGTGCGCATGTGGAACGAGGCCGGGCAGGATCCGGATCAGTACCTGGAGCGGGTGGGTCGCCTCACCGGCCTGCGTGGCCTGGACGCGGGCGAGCTGGACGCGCTCACGCCGTGCTTCGACCTGCTGCCGTTCGCCGAAGCGATGCCGCGCAATTGCCTGCTCGCGCGCGACGCCGACGGGCTGGCGCTGCTGGTGCTGGCCGATCCGTTCGATCCGCACCAGCGCTCGTGGGCGATGCAGCGCGTGCGCGTGCCGTTCCGCTTTGCCTTCGCCGTGCCGGGCGTGTTGCTGGCCTACCTGGCCACGCACGAGGTCGAGCACCAGGCGATGGGCCAGGTCGACATGGGCCATGCCCAGGCCACCGGCAGCGACGGCGTGAAGATCACCCTGGCCACGCTTGCCGCCGATGTCCATCCGGTGATCCGCCTGGTCAATTCGTCGCTCTACGACGCACTCAAGGCCAGGGCCTCCGACATCCATGTCGAAAGCACCGCCTCCGGCCTGGTGGTCAAGTACCGCATCGACGGCGTGTTGCTCGCGGCCGGCTCCGCTGCCGGCGTCGATGTCGCCGAGCAGGTGCTGTCGCGCCTGAAAGTGATGGCCGATCTCGATATCGGCGAACGCCGCATTCCGCAGGATGGACGATTCCGCGCCATCATCAACCAGCGCGAGATCGACTTCCGCGTCTCGATCATGCCGTCCATCCACGGCGAGGATGCGGTCCTGCGCGTGCTCGACAAACAGCGCGGGCAGAAAGAGGCCGCGCCCCTGCGCCTGGATGCGATCGGGCACGAGGCCGACATCGTCAGCGCGATCCGCGCCGTCGCCCATGAGCCGTACGGGTTGATCCTGGTGACGGGGCCGACCGGCTCGGGCAAGTCGACGACGCTGTATGCGACGTTGTCGGAGATCAACACCGGCGAAGAGAAGATCATCACGATCGAGGACCCGGTGGAGTACGAACTGCCCGGGGTCCTTCAGATTCCGATCAACGACAAGAAGGGGCTGACCTTCGCGCGCGGCCTGCGCTCGATCCTTCGCCACGATCCGGACAAGATCCTGGTCGGCGAGATACGCGACGGCGAGACTGCCGCCATCGCCGTGCAGGCGGCGCTCACCGGTCACCTGGTGTTGACGTCGGTGCACGCAAACGGCGTGTTCGCGGTGCTGGATCGCTTCCTGCACATGGGCGTGGACATGCACAGCTTCGTCTCGTCCGTGCTGGGCGTGGTGGCGCAACGACTGATGCGCCTGAACTGCCCGCATTGCCTGTGCGAGGCGCCACCGGATGAAGGCGTGCTGCAGGCCTCGGCATTGACGCTGGAGCAGGTCGGCGGATGGCGGTTCCGCAAAGGCGCCGGTTGCGATGCCTGCCGCAGGACCGGCTACCTCGGTCGGCAACCGATTGCCGAGGTGTTGCGTTTCAACGACCGGATCCGCCAATGCTTCATCGAGCGCCGGCCATTGCTGGAGCTGCGGCAAGTCGCACACGAGAATGGCTTCACGCCCATCCGCCACGTTGCCCTGCGCGCGGTGGCGGACGGACGCACCACGCTGGCGGAGGTGAACCGTGTCACGCTGGTGGAATAGGTTTCGGGCACGGCTGGCGGAGTGTGTCGGCCGACTTGCGGCGATGGTTCCGTCCGTCGACGCCGTGTGGAGCCGCCACGAGCTTCGCGTCGACGATGACTGCGTGCAGTTGCGCGGTGCGGGCGGCCAATCGCCGACCAAGGCGACTTTGGCCCGCGTGGGCGACGTGAACTCGGCGCTGGCGGCAGTCGAGGCGCTGCTCGAATCGATGGGGCCCCGCAAACGTGGCCTGCACCGGATCGAGGTCGTGGTGTCGGGTGCTTTCGCCTGTTACTTCATCCTGCCCTGGTCGCCTTTGCCACGACCCGCCGACTGGCTCGTGTCGGCGCGGGCCCGGTTCGTCCTTGACGGCCTCGGTGCGCCTGAATCGTGGCGCTTCAGCGCGGAGGACGGCCCCTGGGGGCGTGCGCGCCTGGCCACTGCCACGCCGGAAGCATTGTGCGCGGGGATCGCGCGGCTGTGCAAAGCGAAGGCGTTGCGGCTGGTGCGGATCGAGCCGGCATTCACCCATGCGCTTGCCCGCCAGGGTGCACGTGTCGACGACCACGGATCGATCGCCATCGTTGAAGTCGAGGAGAACGCCAGCCGGCGTGCGGTCGCCCATGTCGGCTTCCGCGACAACAGGCAGTGGTCGGGCCATGTCGCGCTGCCGGCCTTTGCCCCGCTCGAACACGTGCTTCGGGACGCGGCGTTCCTGTGCGCCGCGGCGCCATTGCAACGCACCTATGTGATGGCGCCGGCGCACATGCAGGCGGTGATGAGCAGCCTGCCTGGCGCGCTCTGGTTGCCGTCCGATGCAGAGGGCGCGCCATGAAGGCGCAGCGACTGGACCTGTACCTCGCCAACCGGCCAGGCCAGGGGCTGCCAGTGGCAAGCCTGCTGGTCGCCGTGGTCGTCCTGGTTGCCGCCATGCAATACCTTCAGCTGCTACGCGATCGTGGGCATGTGCTTGACGCCCGGGAAGCGGAGATCGTTCGCGCCGAAGGCGCGCGCAGATCCATCGGCGACGCCCACCGCAGCGCCACGGATCCGCAGGCCCGCGAGCTGATGGTCCGGCAGCGCTACGCGATGGAGCCGGCGCGCGATCTGATGGAGCGCGGCTGGCATCCCGGCATCGCCATCGTGCTGCTGGACCTTGCCACCGGTACGCGCCAGATCGACATGGTGTTCGAGTCGAGGTCGGCGCAGGAAGCGCTGGCCTATGTCGATTGGCTGGAACGGCAGGCCGCCACCGAGCGCGTGCTGTTGAAGCGGCAGACGGCAAAGGTGGGACCGCCGGAAGCGCCGGTGGAAACCCGCCTGCAGGTGGTCTGGCGTCCGCAGCCATGAAACGGATCGAATGGGAACTGCGACGTGGCGTGTGGCGGCTTGGCAATCTCGGCCGGTGCGCGGTTGCCGTGCTGGTCATCGCGGTGGTGATTGCATGGGTGGAGATCCGGCCGCTGCAGCGTGACCTGGCCGCGCGACAGGTGCAGCTCGACGCGCGCGCCGCCGCGATAGCCGGAGCGCCGCCACCGACCCCGGAGGAAGCGCGCGACAAGGCCAGTGCGGACCAGCGCTTTTCCGTGTTCCTGCACAGCTTCCATGCCATCGCAGCCCGCCATGGCCTGGTCATTCCCAGCGCCGTCTACCAGGCCGTGCCGGTCGATGAAACCCGCTTGCGGCGCTATCTGGTGGAGGCATCCTTCAACAGCGACTATCCCCGGTTTCGTGCCTTCACTGACGACCTGCGGCAACTGGCGGGGGTGCGTATCGAGCACCTGACCTTGTCGCGCCAGGACATCGGACAGACGCAGCTGGCGATCCGCATCCAGTGTTCGTTCCTGGTCGAGGTTGCGTCGTGACGCGCGCGCTCAGCAGGTGGTCGGCCGTGGATCGCGCAGCCCCTTGGCTGGGGCTTGCCGCGCTGCTCCTGTGCACGCTGGGGATCGTCAGCGGGTGGGGGCGGAGCGAGACCGCGCGCTCCGGTGCTTCAACCCCGGCCACGGTGCGGGCGCAATCGTCGAATCGCACGCGGCCAGCGCCGATGAAGCCGCAGGCGCCGGCGCACCGCAGTGCTGCGGCGCGGTTGCCGGTCGAGCCCTTTGTCAATCTGTTTCCCAGCCAGAACTGGGCACCACCGCCGCCGCCGCCGCCGCAGGCTTCGAACGCACCGCCTGCGCCCGCGCAACCGCCACCGTTGCCGTTCTCGATCGGCGCGCTGTGGCTGGACGGCAGCGGCGAGTTCTACGCGGTGCTCAACTCGCAGGGGAGGGAGTTCCCCATGTGCGCGGCCTGCCGTCAGTCGGGCTTTTACCGGGAGGGCGACGTCGTGCTCGGTTCCTATCGGATCGAGAAGCTGACCCGTCATGAGGTGCGGTTCCTCTACCTGCCGATGAAGCGCAGGCAGCAGCTGTCGCTGGGAGGCTGACATGCGCGCCATCGGGACGCTCGCCACCGTCACCTCGCTTGCATTGCTGATCAGTTGCGCCAGCGACATGCGCCACTACCAGATGGATTCAATGCTCGGCAAGCAGACGCCGGAAGCGACGGCGCAATGGCTTGCCACGCAGTCCGCCGCCCACCCCGATGACCTGGCGTTGCGCAGCAGGTATCTGCAGGTCCGGCGCGAAGTGCTCAACGACTATCTGCGCAAGGCGGTGGCCGCGTACGAAGCCGGCGACCCGGCGCAGGCCAGGGACTGGGCCGGCAAGGCCATCGCGATCGCGCCGGACGATCAGACCCCGCGGGCGATGACGGAGTGGATCGACCGCCAGGGGCAGATCGACTCGAAGTTGAAGTACGCCGAGTCGGTCGCGACGCAACGCCCGCAGGAAGCCCTGGCGATCGTCACCGAAGTGCTGGCGAAACAGCCGGGGAACCTGCGCGCCGGACGCCTGCGCGATGCCATCGTTTCGGCCGAGGGCGCCGGGTCGGGGCCGACCCTGACGCGCGACCTCAGCCGTCCGATCACGGTGCAGTTCCGCGACCAGCCTCTGATCAGCATCTTCGAGCTGATGTCGAACATCACCGGGCTGAACTTCACCTTCGATCGCGAGGTTGCGTCCACCGCGCCCACCACCATCTATGCCAGCAACACGCCGGTGAAACAGGTGCTGGCGCTGGTGCTGCAGGCCAACCAGCTGGCCAGCAAGGTCGTCAGTGGCAACTCCCTGCTGATCTATCCGCGCCGGCCGGACAAGGAGCTCGAGTACCGCGACCTGATGGTGCGGACGTTCTACCTGCAGAACGCGCAAGCCCCGCAGGTGCTCGCCGCGCTGAAGCAGATGACCAAGACCCGCGACGTCGTCCTGGACGAGCGCACCAACGCCATCATCATGCGCGACTCGCCCGAAGCCATTGGCGTGGCCGAGCGGCTGGTGGCGGCAATGGACGTGTCACCGGCCGAAGTGGTGCTGGAGGCGGAGGTACTGGAAGTGTCGGCGACCGACCTGCTGCAGTTCGGTTTGCTCTACCCGGACCGGATCGAATTCACTGCCAGTCCGGCGACAGGCACCGACAGCGAGGGGCGGCGAACACCGGGGGTGCTGACCCTGGAGGAGCTCAAGAGCATCAACAGCGGCGACATCCTGGTGCGGCTCGGAGCGCCTTCGCTGGCCCTGGACATGCTGCAGCGCCAGGGCAGGACCAACACGCTGGCCAATCCGCGCATCCGCGTGCGCAATCGCGAGAAGGCCAAGGTCCTGATCGGTGACCGGCTGCCGGTGGTGACCACGACGCTGTCGGACAATTTCAGCACCGAGAGCATCAACTACCAGGATGTCGGCCTGGCCCTGGAGGCCGAGCCGATCATCAGCAGCAACGACGAGGTGCAGGTCAAGCTGCGCCTGGAGGTCTCGAACGTCACCGACACGATCACCACCAGCACCGGACTGGTTGCCTACCAGATCGGCACGCGCACGGCCGAGACGGTGATGAGCGTGCGCAACAACCAGACCCAGGCGCTGGCCGGTCTCCTGCAACGCAGCGAGCAGGCCGGCGGAACCGGGCTGCCGGGCCTGAGCCGCATCCCCATCCTCGACCGAATCTTCGGAACCCGAGGCAGCGACAAGCGCCGGACCGAGCTGATCCTGCTTCTGACGCCGCACATCGTCCGCAACCAGGGCG
This sequence comes from Lysobacter sp. TAF61, assembly GCF_052113485.1. Taxonomy (NCBI): domain Bacteria; kingdom Pseudomonadati; phylum Pseudomonadota; class Gammaproteobacteria; order Lysobacterales; family Lysobacteraceae; genus Lysobacter; species Lysobacter sp. TAF61. The sequence goes on along the minus strand of NZ_JBFRDH010000001.1, from coordinate 162,177 downwards.
TTCCCGCCGACAGCATCACCGATTTCTATTCCGGCACGGAGACCCGTTTGAGCACGCAGCGTGACGGCGAGGGCGCTGCGGATGCCGCGCCCGTGCCGGTGAGCGTGCAGAGCGCTGCCGCGCCAACGCCGCCGCCGTCAGCAGCGCCTGCAACGCCGCCGCCTCCGCCTCCGCCTCCGCCACCCCAACCGCAGAGCCGGCGCAAATGAGCCCGGCCATGGCGCGTGGATTCACGCTGATCGAGCTGCTGGTAACGCTCGCGATCATGGCCACGCTGGCGATGGTGGCGTTGCCACTGACCCAGGTCGCCGCCCAGCGTGCGCGCGAAGAGGAACTGCGGCGTGCGCTGTGGCAGATCCGCGACGCCATCGACGCATACAAGACCGCGACCGACGAGGGCAGGGTCGACAAGTCGGTTGACGACAGTGGTTACCCGCCCACGCTTGAGGTTCTGGTGGAGGGCGCGGTCGACAAGGGCAGCGCCGGCGGCGCGCGGATCTATTTCCTCAGGCGCATTCCGCGCGATCCGACCTGCGATTGCCCAAGCCGCGGCGACGCCCAGACCTGGGGAATCCGCAGTTACGCCAGTCCGCCGGAGTCGCCCGGCGAGGGCCTGGATGTCTACGACGTGTATTCCCGGTCGGAGGGGGTCGCGCTGGATGGCACGGCGTATCGCAAATGGTAGGCGCGTGATGAATCGCCGGGGGTTCACCCTGATCGAGCTGCTGGTGGTGCTGGCCATCATGGGCGCGTTGCTGACGCTGGTGGTGCCGCGCTACTTCGAGCAGGCCGACCGCGCCAAGGAAACGGTGTTGCGCGAGAACCTGACCGTGCTGCGGTCATCCATCGACCGCTTCCATGGCGACAGCGGGCGCTACCCGCAGGCGCTGGACGAACTGGTCCAACGCCGCTACCTGCGCGAAGTCCCGATGGACACCATCACCGGCAGTCGCACCACCTGGACGCTGGTGGCGCCCACGGACGGCGGGGCAGGCATCTACGACGTGCGCAGCGGCGCGCAGGGCAAGGCCAAAGATGGCACCGAATACAGGACCTGGTAGGCGACGCGCGCGTCCGTCAGTCGCGCCCGCGTCGCAAAGCGGCTTCGGCATTCTCGCCGCGCTGCTGTGCGTGGGGTTGATCGCGATCTACCTGATGGAGGTGGGGACGATCTGGAGCCTGGAAGTGCAACGCTCGAAGGAAGAGCAGCTGCTGCGCCACGGCGATGCGATCCGCGAAGCGATCCGCAGCTACGCAATGGCCGATGGCGGTGGCAGCTATCCAATCCGCCTGCAGGACCTGCTGGTGGACCCGCGCGTGCCTTACCCGCGCCATCACCTGCGAGCGCTCTATCCCGATCCCATGACCGGAGGCGAGTGGTTGTTGATCAAGGGCGCAGAAGGCGAGATCTACGGTGTCAACAGCGCGGCCACTGGCGTCCCGCTCAAGCAGCACGGTTTTCCGCCGCAGGACGCCAGCTTCGCGATGAAGTCCAGCTACCAGGAATGGAAGTTTTCCCATTACCCCTCCAGCGGACGGATGAGGCGATGAGTGTGCAGACGCAACCAGCAGGAGAGATGTCATGAAACCACGGCGATTCAGACTGCGCGTGCTGCCAGCTGCGTTGTTGCTTTGTGTGGGGGGCGCGCTGGCGCAGCAAGCATGGCGTGAGGGCGCCACTTACACCGAAGGAACCCTGGTGACCCATGAGGGGCGCACCTACGAGGCGATACAGACCCATACGGCTTACCCCGGCGCGGGGTGGACGCCTTCGACCAGTCCGACCTTGTGGCGCGACACCGGCGCGCCGACGTCAGCGACGCCCTCCCCAACACCAGCGCCGGGTCCGGCGCCGGGCCCAACGGGGACTTGTCACGATCCCTGGTCGGCCAGTTCGACCTATGCCGAAGCAGGGGCTCGGGTGACGCACAACGGCCGCAACTACGAGAACAAGTGGTGGACCCGCGGCGACAATCCGCAGGTTTCAGGCGAGTGGGGTGTCTGGCAGGACCTGGGTCCGTGTTCCAGCACTTCGACGGGCGCGCCTGTACCGACTCCGACTCCGACTCCGACTCCGGCGCCGGTGCCCGCACCGACGCCATCACCGGTACCAACACCCGCACCAGTGCCCGCGCCAACACCAGCACCGACACCAACCCCAACCCCAACCCCAACCCCAACCCCAACCCCAACCCCAACCCCAGTACCAGCGCCAGAACCAGCACCAGCACCAGCACCGACCGAAGCGTCCTACAGACCGCACATCATCTACGTCCCCGCACCCGCGGATTACCCGAGCGACGCCGACCTCCAGCAGCACGAAGCGGCGCTGGTCAGCCAGACCCAGGGGCAGATGGAGCACATCCGCGCTGCACTGCGGGTTCTCCCCGATGCCGACGTGGAAGCCGTGAGGCCCGGCCGGGCCGACAACCCGTCAAATGTTCGCCGCGTCGAGGCCATCGTTCCGGAGCAGTCGTTCGACGAACTGTTCCCGGTGCGGCACATCAAGTACTCCTATGAAAACCTGCTGCGCGGCATCGCCAAGTTCCCCGCCTACTGCGGCGACTACAGCGACGGCCGTGACGCCGATGCGATCTGCCGCAAGTTGCTCGCGACCTCGTTCGCTCATTTCGTCCAGGAGACCGGCGCCAACTGGCCAGGCCTGACGCCGGCGCAGGCGCGCTCCACCGATTCGGAGCACGCCAACCCCATGCTGGCTTCGCTGCCACAGGAAATGCCGATCGCCACGTGGCGGCAGGGGCTGTGGTTCCTGCGGGAATCGGGCTACCAGGAAGGTTCGTCCGTCGGTGCCTACCAGCAATGCGCGCCCGGCTCGCATGCGACCAACTGGGTCTTCTATCCGTGCGCGAAGAACGAGCGCGGACAATACATCGACTACTACGGTCGCGGCTCCAAGCAACTGTCGTGGAACTACAACTACGGCCCATTCTCGCAGGCGCTCTATGGCGACCCGGCTGTGCTTCTCGATGATCCCGCCCGTGTTGCGGACACCTGGCTCAACTTCGCCTCCGCCGTCTGGTTCGCGGTCACTCCGCAGACCCCGAAGCCGCCCATGACCTGGGTCGTCGACGGGACGTGGAAGCCCAACGCGGTGGACCTGGCCAACCACATGAAGCCCGGCTTCGGCGCGACGGTCTACATCATCAACGGCGCCATCGAATGCGGGGGCGGCGGCCCGGAGCGGCCGCAGGTGGCAAACCGCATTGCCGCCTACCGCGAGATCGCGCACAAGCTGAAGGTCGAAATTCGGGCCGACGAACCATTGGGCTGCGCAGACATGCGCGGCTTCACGGACGGCTCCGCCGCCGCCGTCCGGGCGTACCTCGACAAGGACTGGTCCTGGCGCGATGGCAAGCCGGCGATCGGCTGCAAGGTCGTCGACTACACCATGCCGTTCTCGCTGATCAATCCGGGCGACTACACGTTGTGCACGAACTACTACTTCCGCGGCAAGGTTGAATACAACGGCCAGGTCGTGATCGACAACACCCGGTGAAGCGAACGGTTCCTGGAGACCCGCATATGCTTTCAGCCGACTGGAACTCATGGGTGCGCGAAAACCTGGAACGCGGCTGCACGCCCGATTCGCTTGTGCAGGTGATGCTCGCGCGGCGGATCGACGGCAAGGAGGCGGCCCTGGCGGTGACGCAGGCGCTGGCCGCAGTCGATGGCGCGCCGACCTCGACCGGGCCGTGCTGGCCCGACCGATTCGCTTTCCGCAGCGCGAATCGGGCCATCGTCGGCGACCGTACGCTGCGGGTGATTGCCCGCATCGAACGACCCGCAGCCGTGCTGCTGGAGAATGTCCTGTCGCCACAGGAGTGCCAATACCTGATCGCGCTGTCGAAGCAGCAGATGCGTCCGTCCACGGTGGTCTCACCCGACACCGGCGAGATCGCCATGATCGAAGCCCGCAGCAGCGAGGGCGCTTGGTTCGTTCGCGGCCATGACGCCACGATTGCCGCCATCGAAACGCGGCTGGCCGAGCTGATGCGGGTGCCAGTCGAACACGGCGAGGGGCTGCAGGTGTTGCATTACAGGGCGGGCGGCGAGTACAGGCCGCATTACGACTACTTCCCGCCGGAGCAATCCGGCAGCGCTCCGCACCTGGCGCGCGGGGGGCAACGCACGGCATCGCTGATCATGTACCTCAACAATCCCGATGCCGGTGGTGAAACCGTGTTTCCACTGGCGGGCGCGGCGTTCGTTCCGCGTCGCGGCAATGCGCTGTACTTCGCCTACTGCGATGGACTGGGACGGCTGGATTCCTCCAGCCTGCACGGCGGCGCGCCGGTGGCGGGCGGGGAGAAGTGGATCGCCACCAAGTGGGTGCGCCAGCAGCCTTACAGGTGATCCGGCCGGCGCCTGCCCGCGCGGTGCTGTGACAGGGCAGGGTAGCGGGCCTTTCCCGGCGGCCCCGCGTGCCCGCCGCGCCGGTGTCGACCGGCCGTCGGCAGGGCCGGCATTGACGCGGATTCAACAAACAAGTCCCTACGCTGAGTGGATCGACTTCACCGACCACGGAGCAAGCCATGTCGCTGACCCTCACGATCGACCTGTCGGACGAGGACCTGGAGCGGTTCACCGGCCAGATCGAAGCGGCCCGCAAGGACGCCGGAAGCAAGAGCAACGAGGAGATCGTGGCTGCTGCCACGGTGTTGCTGGAGAAGGCGCAGCAGGGCAATCCGCCGCAGTTCGTGAAGGCACGGCTGCCGGCACTTGGCACCCTGATCGCGATGCTGCGTGACGAGGCCTGGGGCCTGTCCGAGGAGGATTCGCTGCGGGTCCGTGGCGCCCTGAATTACCTGGCCGCGCCCGTCGACATCATTCCCGACGACATCCCGGTGTTCGGCTTCCTCGACGACGCCATCATGATCGAGCTGTGCGCCCGTGCGCTGTCGCATGAGATCGAGGCCTACGACGACTTCTGCGACTACCGCGAACGCGAGGCCGAGCGCCGTTCCCTGTCGCCGGACACCGTGGGCCGCGCCGACTGGCTGCAGTCCCGCCGCGACGAGTTGCAGGAGCGCATGCATCGCCGCCGTGGCCGCGATACCGGGCGTGGCTTCGGCCAGGGCTACGGTTCCAGTAGCGGCTATGGCAGCCCGGTGAGCCGTTACACCGACAACAGCTGGCGCCCGGGACCGTTCAAGTTCCGCTGATAGGGTCCGCCGGGCAGGTATTGGGGCAAGCTTGGCAGGGTCAAGGCAGGACCCGGGCGGCTCGCGGCTGCTATAATTTGCGGTTCCTTTGACCGCACCGCACGGACATGATCGAACTCAATCCCGTCCGCCAGCGAATCGCCGACCTCACCGGTCGGCTGGATTCGCTCAGGGGGTATCTTTGACTACGACAGCAAAGTCGAACGTCTCGAAGAAGTAAACCGCGAACTCGAAAGCCCCGACATCTGGAACGACTCCGAGCGTGCCCAGGGCCTGGGCCGTGAGCGCTCCTCGCTGGAAAAGGTCGTCGACGGCATCCGCAACCTCACCGATGGCCTCAATGGCGCCGGCGAGCTGCTGGAGCTGGCCGAAATGGAGGACGACGAATCCACCGCGCTGGCCGTGGTCACGGACGTCGAGAGCTACGCCAAGGAAGTCGAGAAACTCGAGTTCCGCCGCATGTTCTCCGGCAAGATGGACGCGGCCAACGCCTTCGTCGACATCCAGGCCGGCGCCGGCGGCACCGAGGCGCAGGACTGGGCCGAAATCCTGCTGCGCATGTACCTGCGCTGGTGCGAGTCGCGTGGCTGGAAGACCGAGCTGATGGAAGTCAGCGGCGGCGACGTCGCCGGCATCAAGTCGGCCACGCTGCGCGTGGAGGGCGACTTCGCCTACGGCTGGCTGAAGACCGAAACCGGCGTGCACCGGCTGGTGCGCAAGTCGCCGTTCGATTCGGACAACCGCCGCCACACCAGCTTCACCTCGGTGTTCGTGTCGCCCGAAGTCGATGACAACATCGACATCGAGATCAATCCGGCCGACCTGCGCACCGACGTCTACCGCTCCTCCGGCGCCGGTGGCCAGCACGTCAACAAGACCGAGTCGGCGGTGCGAATCACGCACATCCCCAGCGGCATCGTGGTCGCCTGCCAGACCGGCCGCAGCCAGCACCAGAACCGCGACAACGCGATGAAGATGCTGGCCGCCAAGCTCTACGAGCTGGAAATCCAGAAGCGCAACGCCGAACGCGATGCGGTCGAGGCGACCAAGTCCGACATCGGCTGGGGCAGCCAGATCCGCAACTACGTGCTCGACCAGAGCCGCATCAAGGATCTTCGTACCGGCATCGAGCGCAGCGACACGCAGAAGGTGCTCGACGGCGACCTCGACGAATTCGTCGAGGCCAGCCTGAAATCGGGCCTGGAAGTCGGCTCCAAACGCCTCGACGCAGTTTGATCCATCCGTCCCGCGTACCGCGGGATCGCTGGCCGTCATTCCCGCGAAGGCGGGAACCCAGCGACTTTGCTTTCACCCATGAGAACAAAGACACTGGGTTCCCGCCTACGCGGGAATGACGGTTGACCCCTCAGTTCCCAATCAACGCCAAACCATGACCGACCAGACCCCAGCCCCCCAGACGCACACCGACGGCGCCCCGCCGGACGAGAACCGGCTCATCGCCGAGCGTCGCGCCAAACTCACGGCGTTGCGCGGGCAGGGGGTGGCGTTCCCGAACGACTTCCGTCGTGCCGACTTCGTGGGCGATCTGCAGGACGCCTACGCCGACGCGGAGCAGTGGACGGCCGAGGCGCTGGAGGGCAAGCACCACCGCGTCGCCGTTGCCGGCCGCGTGCTGCTCAAGCGCGACATGGGCAAGGCCGGCTTCGCCCAGATCCAGGACGAGTCGGGGCGCCTGCAGCTGTGGCTGAAGAAGGACCTGCTCGGCGACGCCTTCGATATGTTCAAGGACCTGGACCTGGGCGACATCGTGTCGGCCGAAGGCGAGCTCACCCGGACCCGCACCGGCGAGCTGTCGCTCAAGGCCGAGAGCCTGCGCCTGCTGACCAAGGCCCTGCGGCCGCTGCCGGACAAGTTCCACGGCATGGCCGACGTCGAGCAGCGCTACCGCCAGCGCTACGTCGACCTGATCGTGACGCCGGAGGCGCGCGACGTCTTCGTCAAGCGCTCCAGGATCATCCGCGCCATGCGCGCCTGGCTCGACGCCCGCCGCTTCCTGGAGGTCGAGACGCCGATGATGCATTACATCCCCGGCGGCGCCGCGGCAAAACCCTTCGTGACCCACCACAACGCGCTGGACCTGGAGCTCTACCTGCGCGTGGCGCCGGAGCTGTACCTCAAGCGCCTGGTCGTCGGCGGCCTGGAGCGCGTTTACGAGATCAACCGCAACTTCCGCAACGAGGGCGTGTCGACCCGGCACAACCCCGAGTTCACGATGCTCGAGCTGTACGAGGCCTATGCCACCTACACCGAGATCATGGACCTGACCGAAGGCGTGATCCGGGATGTCGCCCAGAGCGTGCTGGGCACCACCGCCCTCAACTGGGAAGGCAACGCCATCGATGTCGGCCCGGCCTTCCGCCGCTGGTCGATGACCGACGCCGTGCTTGAGCACAATCCCGAGATCCAGCGCGAGGACCTGCGCGACCTGACGAAGATGCGTGCGCATTGCGCCCGCCTGGGCATCGCGGCCAAGCCCGGCAACGGCTGGGGCAAGCTGCTGCTGGACATCTTCGAGAAGACCGTCGAGCACACCCTGGTGCAGCCGACCTTCATCATCGACCACCCGGTCGAGGTCAGCCCGCTGGCCCGCGCCAGCGACCGCGACCCGGAGCTGACCGACCGCTTCGAGCTGTTCATCAACGGCAAGGAGCTGGCCAATGGCTTCTCCGAACTCAACGACCCCGAGGACCAGGCCGAGCGCTTCCGCGCCCAGGTCGAGGCCAAGGAGGGTGGCGACGACGAGGCCATGCACTTCGACGCCGACTACATCCGGGCACTGGAGGTCGGCCTGCCGCCCACCGGCGGCCTGGGCATCGGCATCGACCGACTGGTGATGCTGATGACCGGCTCGACCTCGATCCGCGACGTCCTGCTGTTCCCGTACATGCGCCCCGAGACCGGCGGCTGAGCCTGAACCGACAACGCCGGCTTACCGGGTCCGCTCCGCGGACCCTGCGGACAATCGCGCCGCGGGGTATCCTCGGTACCGAGGCCACCACAGGGGGTGGCGGCTCTAATGGATGTCCGGTGTGAACGTCGTCATCGTTGATGATCAAACCTCCGCGCGCACGATGCTGCGCCACATCATTGAGGACATTTCCTCTGAACTGAGGGTCTCGGACTTCGGCGACCCGGAAGCGGCGCTGGGCTGGTGCGAGAGCAACCAGCCCGACCTGCTGCTGCTCGACTACCGCATGCCGGGCCTTGATGGTCTCGAGTTCGCGCGGCGGTTCCGCCGCCTGCCGATGCATCGCGACATCCCGATCATCCTGGTAACCGTGGTCGGCGACGAGCCGGTGCGCCAGGCTGCGCTGGAAGCGGGCGTGATCGACTTCCTGGTCAAGCCGGTGCGTCCGCGCGAACTGCGGGCACGTTGCCGCAACCTGCTGCAACTGCGCCAGCAGTCGGAGAACGTGAAGCAGCGTGCGCTGTCGCTAGAACAGCGCCTGCTGTCGAGCATGCACGAGGTCGAGGAGCGCGAACGCGAGACACTGTCGCGGCTGGCGCGTGCGATCGAATACCGCGACGCCGGCACCAGCGCCTTCCTTGAGCGCATGTCGCATGTCGCCGGCCTGATCGCCGAGCAGCTGGGCATGTTCGAGGACGAGGTGCGTGTCATCGAAATGGCCGCGCCGTTGCATGACATCGGCAAGATCGCCATCCCCGATGCGGTGCTGATGAAGTCCGGCCCGCTGACCGAAGACGAGACCGCGGTGATGCGCCGCCACCCGCGCATCGGCTACGAACTGCTCAGCGGCAGCCAGAACCGCTTCATCCAGGCCGGTGCGCTGATTGCCCTGCGTCATCACGAACGTTACGACGGCAGCGGTTATCCTGACGGCCTGGTGGGCGAGGAAATTCCGTTGGAAGCCAGGATAGTGGCGGTCGCGGATGTCTTCGATGCGCTGATTTCGCCGCGGCCCTACAAGAAGGCCTGGGACGCGGACGCAGCGCTTGGCTACCTCTACGCACAACGTGGCCGGCTGTTCGATCCGCGTTGTGTCGACGCCCTGATCCGCAGTCGCGAGCGGCTCGAGGACATCTGTAATCGCTATTCGACGGTTTCCGCGCGCCCCGGCATGGAGTAGCCATGGTTTCGGTCCTGAACAAGCTGAAGACGCGCCTGGCCGCCCGGCCTGACAGCGAACACGCGCAGGACCTGGTCCGGATCGTCATCACGGCGCTGTTCTCGACCTACCTGGGCTGGCGTTTCCTGCACCTGGACGGCGCCGACAACACGTTGCCGCTGACCTGGATGATCCTGCTCGGCGAGCTGCTCGTGGCGCTGGGCCTGCTCGCTGCGATCCTGCTGGAACCTGGCGTTTCGCACGTGCGGCGCTGGATCGGGATGCTCACCGACTATTCGGCGATGGGCGCGATCATGTGCATCCAGGGCGAGCCTGCCGCGCCGCTGTATGCCGTCTACCTGTGGGTGACGATCGGCAACGGCATGCGCTACGGCAGCCGTTACCTGCGCATCGCCACCGCGCTGGCAACCGCGTCGTTCCTGTCGGTGATCCTGATTTCGCCGTACTGGCGCGACAACCCGTATCTGGCCTGGGGCCTGTTGCTTGGCCTGGGCGCGGTGCCGTTGTACTTCGATTCTCTGCTCAACGCCCTCACCCGGGCGGTGGACGACGCGCGCAAGGCGAACGAGGCCAAGAGCCGCTTCCTGGCCAACATGAGCCACGAGTTCCGCACGCCGCTCAACGGCCTGGCGGGCATGTCCGAGCTGCTGGCGACCACGCGCCTGGACGCCGAGCAGCGCGAGTGCCTGAGCACCATCCAGGCCTCCACGCGCAGCCTGCTGGCGCTGGTCGAGGACGTGCTCGACATCTCCGCGATCGAGGCCGGCAAGGTCAAGCTCGACCTGGTCGAATTCATCCCGCAGGAGCTGGTCGAAAGCATCGGCCTGATCCTGCAGCCGCAGGCGCGCGCCAAGGAGCTGCGCTACGAGGCGGCGATCGGCGAGGGCGTGCCGGTCAGCCTGCGCGGCGACGTCGTGCACCTGCGCCAGGTGCTGATCAATCTCGCCGGCAATGCCATCAAGTTCACCGACCAGGGTTCGGTGCGCCTGGATGTCAGCGTGGTCGACCAGGGCCCGGCCAAGGTGCGGCTGCGGTTCTCCGTCACCGATACCGGCATCGGCGTGCCACTGGCGATGCGCCAGCGCCTGTTCGAAGCGTTCGAGCAGGCCGATGTCAGCCTGGCGCGCCGCTACGGTGGCACCGGCCTGGGCACCACGATCGCCAAGGGCCTGACCGAGGCGATGGGCGGCAGCATCGGTTTCGAGAGCGTCGAGCAGCGCGGCAGCCGCTTCTGGGTCGAGCTTCCCTTCGACCGCCTGATCGAGGAGGCGAGCACCGCCGCCGGAGCCGCTGCGCTGGACCATGGCATTTCGGTCGATGGCGACGGCGCCGGTTCGCCCAATGTCATCGCCTTCTCCGACCCGTTCCTGCGCCATCGCGCGCGCGTGCGCAGCCTGGGCATCCTGGTCGCCGACGACCACGTCGCCAACCGCATGGTGCTGCAGCGGCTGCTGCAGAAGGCCGGGCACAAGGTCACCTGCGTCGACGGCGGCGGCGAGGCGCTCAATGCGCTTTCCGGTTCGGACTACGACGCGGTCATCGCCGACCTGCACATGCCCGACGTCAGCGGCCTGGACCTGCTGCGCCAGCTGCGGGTGATGGAAGCCGGTGGCGGTCGCCGCACGCCGGTACTGATCCTCAGCGCGGACGTCACGCCCGAATCGATTCGTGCCTGCGAACAAGCCGGTGCGCGCGCCTTCCTGGCCAAGCCGGTGTCGACCGTGCGCCTGCTCGACACCCTGGCCGAGATCGCCGCCAATGCCCGCTTCGGCGCGCCGCTGGTGGCACTGCGCAACGAATTGCCCAGCGGCGACGGCACCTTCGACAGCACGGTGCTGGACGAACTCGGCGCGCTCGGCATGGGCGCCGGCTTCGAGCGCGAATTCATCGCCCAGTGCCTGCGCGACGCCGACGGGTGCATGGTCGGCTTGCGCCAGGCCGGCGAGCAGGCCGAATGGGAGCGTGCGCGCGAACATGCGCATGCGCTCAAGGGCGTGGCGAGCAACCTGGGCCTGAACAAGCTGGCTGCGGTCAGTGGCGAGATCATGCGGCTGCCGGACTGGCAGCTCGCGCGCGAGTGGCAGGCCCGCCTCGACGGCCTGGGCGAGCGCATGGCGCAGGGCAGGGCGGCGCTCGACACCCGTGAGCGGCAGCGCGCCGCGCGCGGCGAAGGCGAGCGGTAACTCGCCGGCAAAGGCGAAGGAAAGGATCGGCCCGCCGGGTTTTCCCCTCCCGCGGGCGTTAGGTTCCCCTGAGATGTACCGGGTATTGCCGGTCAGGCGGGCGTGGGCCTGCCTGACTATCCCTGTCTGATTCTCTTGCGTGTCCCCAGTCAATCAGCCTGCTGGTGTTGCCCGGCGGGGCTCAGCCCGCCATGTTTCAGGCAGCGCCGTTCCCGGCCCGGCGCTCCTGCGCCCGCACCAGACGGTCCATCGTCCGCAGCGACTTCTCGCCCAGCTGCAGCGCAGTGTCCACCCAGACCTCGGTGATGCGCATCATTTCGTCGAGGGTCACCGACTGCGTCATCTGCCTGACCTGGTGCATGGCTGCGCGCGCATGCGGGATGCGGCGATTGCTGCGGATGACATCCTCGACCGCCGCCACGCCTTCGCCGCGCGGTACCAGCACGTCGACCAGGCCCATCTTGTGCATTTCCTGGCTGCTGAACATGTTGCCTTCCAGCATCAGCTTCTCGGCCAGGTGCGGGGTGACGCGCTTGCACAGGAACGAGTAGGCGCCCATGCCCGGGAACAGGTCGAACAGCACCTCCGGCAGGCCCATCAGGATGTCTTCCTCGGCCACGATGGTGTGGCAGCTCAGCGCAGCTTCGAAACCGCCGCCCAGCGCGTCACCCTGGAGCAGGGCGATGCTGTGTGCGCCCGCGCCCAGGCCGTCATGGAAGGCGTGCACGCCGCGCACGCACTGGCGGGCGTAGTTGAGCAGGCCGTCGCGGTCGCCGGCGCGGATCAGGCGGCAGAAGAGGTCCAGGTCGCCGCCGAGGTTGAAGGCGTCGCCATCGGAGGCCAGCACCACGTGCGGCAACGTGTTCGCCGCCGCGCCAGCGCGCAGGCGATCAGTGAGGCCGCGCTGGTACTGGATGATGTCGTCGACCAGGTCCGTCGAGAAACAGGCGCGGCGGCCGGGTACGGCGCCGGCATGCATATGGCACCAGTAGACGCCGCGCTCGGTTTCCTCGACGACTCGCAGGTTGCGACCGGAAGCAGTGCGGTGGAACGGGTAGACAGCTGACATTGCGAATCCTCCGTGGGATGAAACCGTCCGGCCGGTCGCGCTGTTCGGGACGGCAATGCGATACAAGGGGGTGCGTCCGACCGTCCGATTCTATGCCTACCAATGCAAACGCCCGCAAGACCGGTGGCCTTGCGGGCGTCAGGAGTGCCTCTGGACCGGAGCTGGACCCCGGCCTGATCAATGCGCGGCGGGGTGCGAGGCCGGGTGCGGGGCGGGGCTGTCGCGCAGTTCCCTGCGCAGGATCTTGCCGACATTGGTCTTCGGCAGCTCGGTCCGGAACTCGACGTAGCGCGGGTGCTTGTAGCCGGTCAGGTGCTCGCGGGCGTGGCTCTTGACCTGCTCGGCGGTCAGGTTCGGGTCCTTCTTGACGATGACCACCTTGACCGCCTCGCCGGACTTGTCGTCCGGAACGCCGACGGCGGCCACTTCGAGCACGCCCGGCATCATCGCGATCACGTCCTCGACCTCGTTCGGGTACACGTTGAAGCCCGAGACCAGGATCATGTCCTTCTTGCGGTCGACGATGAAAAAGAAGCCGTTCTCGTCCATCCGCGCCATGTCGCCGGTGTGCAGCCAGCCGTCGGCGTCGATCACCGCGGCGGTGTCCTCCGGCCGGCGCCAGTAGCCCTTCATCACCTGCGGGCCCTTGATGCACAGCTCGCCGACGTCGCCCATCGGCAGGGTCACGCCGTTCTCGTCCTTGACGCAGGCGTCGGTGGACGGGATCGGCAGGCCGATCGAGCCGTTGTATTCCTTCAGGTCCATCGGGTTGATGCAGGCCGCCGGCGAGGTTTCGGTCAGGCCGTAGGCCTCGACCAGGGTCACCCCGGTCACCTGCTTCCAGCGCTCGGCAACCGAACGCTGCACGGCCATGCCGCCGCCCAGGGTCAGGTGCAGCCGGGAGAAGTCGACCTGGTCGAAGCCCGGCGTGTTGAGCAGGCCGTTGAACAGCGTGTTGACGCCGGTGATGGCCGTGAACGGCACACTCTTGAGCTCCTTGACGAAGCCCTTCATGTCGCGCGGGTTGGTGATCATGTAGTTCAGGCCGCCGAACTTCATGAAGACCAGTCCGTTCGCCGTCAGCGCGAAGATGTGATACAGCGGCAGCGCGGTGATGATCACTTCCTCGCCGTACTTGACGCCGGTGCCCACCCACATCGCCGCCTGCTGCATGTTGGCGACCAGGTTGCGGTGGGTCAGCATCGCGCCCTTGGCCACGCCGGTGGTGCCGCCGGTGTACTGCAGGAAGGCGATGTCCTGCGGCGAGATCTCGACCTCGGACAGCCCGTGGCGCTGGCCCAGCGCCAGCGCGTCACGGAAGCGGATCGCGCCGGGCAGGTTGTAGTCCGGCACCATCTTCTTGATGTACTTGAGCACGAAGTTCACGACCGTGCCCTTGAGGCCGAGCATGTCGCCCAGGCCGGTGGTGATGACCTGCTTGATCTGGGTGTCGGCGAGCACTTCCTCCACGGTGTGGGCAAAGTTGTCGAGCACGAGGATCACGGTGGCGCCGGAGTCGACGAGCTGGTGCCTGAGCTCGCGCGCGGTGTACATCGGATTGGTGTTGACCACCGTCAGTCCCGCGCGCAGCACACCGAACGTGGCGATCGGGTACTGCAGGCAGTTGGGCATCATGATCGCGACGCGATCGCCCTTCTTGAGCTTCAGCTCGCCCAGCAGGTAGGCGGCGAACTGCGCGCTGAGCTGGTCGATCTCGGCATAGGTGAGGGTCTTGCCGAGATTGGCGAAGGCCGGCCGGTCGCGATACTTCTCGATCGCGTTCTCCAGCACGGCGACGACGGACGGGAACTCGTCCACATCGATCTCGGCCGCAACCCCCTGCGGATACTGGGCCAGCCAAGGACGTTCAAAACTCATCGCGATCCCCTCTCCAATCGCAGTTGATAGCCTTCGGCGGCGCGTGTGTCGAATGCGCCGCCGTACGGTGCTTCCAGCGATTGGAGCATAGGCCCCCAAGGCTGGCAAGGCGCGACGGGGAAGCACAACGGTGCACGCGAGGGCATGGCAGCATGGAGCGAGGGAACGGCGAGGGGCAGGGGATGCGGACGACGAATGCGGTTGTGCGCTGCAGCGTGACAGCGATGCTGATGATGGTGTGCGTGCTCGCTGGTTGCAGTCGCACGCCGCCGGAACAGCGACTGCGCGAGACCGTGGCGAGCTTGCAGCAGGGCATCGAGCAACGCGATGCCGCTGTATTGGACGACATCCTCGCCGACGATTTCGTCGGGCCCGATTCGCTCGATCGCGCGGGCGCAGGCAGGATCGCGCGGCTGATGTTCCTGCGTCATCGCCAGATCGGCATCAACCTGGGCCCGGTTTCGGTGAAGCTTCAGCCGGGCCATGCAACGGCGCGATTCACTGCGGCGCTGACGGGCGGATCAGGCGAAGTGTTGCCGGATGCGGCGCAGCTCCATGAGGTGGAGACCGGCTGGCGCGAGGAAGATGGTCAGTGGCGGCTGACGAGTGCGGTGTGGACGCCGAAGCTGTAGTTGCTTTGGAATCCGTCATTCCCGCCTTCGCGGGAATGACGGCCTATCTGGAATGAGGGCCCATGTGCCCGGGTCGGGAATTACGCCGCCTTCTTCGCCGCCAGCTGCCGCAGCACGTAATGCAGGATGCCGCCGTGGCGGAAGTACTCGACTTCCTTCGGCGTCAGCAGCAGCACGCGGACTTCGAAGCGCTTCTCGCTGCCGTCGCTGCGGCGGGCGGTCACCGTGGCAGTCCGTGCTCGGCCGTCGTCGATGCCGGTCACGCTGATTTCTTCGGAGCCGTCCAGGCCGTGCGTCTGGGCGTTCTCGCCGTCCTTGAACTGCAGCGGCAGCACGCCCATGCCGACCAGGTTGGAGCGATGGATGCGCTCGAAGCTCTCGGCGATCACCGCCTTCACTCCGAGCAGGTTGGTGCCCTTGGCCGCCCAGTCGCGCGAGGAGCCGGTGCCATATTCCTTGCCCGCCATCACCACCAGCGGCACGCCTTCGGCCTTGTACTTCATCGCCGCGTCGTAGATCGACATCTTCTCCGGCGCCGCGCCGCCCTTGGCGTAGTACAGCGTGTTGCCGCCTTCTTCGCCGCCGAGCATCAGGTTCTTGATGCGGATGTTGGCAAACGTGCCGCGGACCATGACATCGTCATTGCCGCGACGGCTGCCGTAGCTGTTGAAGTCCACCGGCTGGACGCCGCGCGAAACCAGGAAGCGGCCCGCCGGCGAATCCTTCTTGATGTTGCCCGCCGGCGAGATGTGGTCGGTGGTGATCGAGTCGCCAAACAGGCCCATGATGCGGGCGCCGTGGACGTCGTTGATCGAGCCAACAGCCATCGTCATGCCGTCGAAGTAGGGCGGGTTCTTGATGTAGGTCGAGGCGCCATCCCATGCGAACGACTCACCTTCCGGCGAGGCGATCTGGTTCCAGCGCGAATCGCCCTTGAACACATCGGCGTAGTTCTGCGCGAACAGTTCCGGGCCGACGGTGGCGGCGATGACGTCGCCGATTTCCTTGTTGCTCGGCCAGACATCGCGCAGGTGCACGGCGCGGCCATCGGGGGTGTAGCCAAGCGGCTCGCGGGTCAGGTCGATGTCGACCGTGCCGGCAATGGCATAGGCCACCACCAGCGGCGGCGAGGCGAGGTAGTTCATCTTCACTTCGGGGTGCACGCGGCCCTCGAAGTTGCGGTTGCCCGACAGCACCGAGGCGACGGCGAGGTCGTTTTCGGCAATGCCGCGCGAGACTTCATCCGGCAGCGGGCCGGAGTTGCCGATGCAGGTGGTGCAGCCGTAGCCGACGACGAAGAAGCCGAGCTTCTCCAGGTCGGCCAGCACGCCGGCCTTGCGCAGGTAGTCGGTGACGACCAGCGAGCCTGGTCCGAGCGAGGTCTTGACCCACGGCTTGGCCTTGAGGCCGAGCTTGACGGCGTTTCGCGCCAGCAGGCCGGCGCCGAGCATCACCGCCGGGTTGGAGGTGTTGGTGCACGAGGTGATGGCGGCGATCACCACCGAGCCGTCGCACAGGTCGGCGTCCTGGTCCTGGACGTGGATCTTCGAGCGTGGCCGCGCTGCCAGGTGTTCGGCCTGTGGCTGGTGACCGCCTTCGGCGTCCATGCGGCGCGTGGCGCCGTTGACGCGGTGCGAGGTGAGGTCGCCCAGGTTCTCGGTGAAGTTGGCCTTGACGTCGCTCAGCAGCACCCGGTCCTGCGGACGCTTGGGGCCGGCCAGCGACGGCTTGACGTCGGCGAGGTTGAGTTCGAGCGTGGCCGAGTAGTTGGCCTCGGTCTGCCCCGGCTCGTGCCACAGGCCCTGGGCCCTGGCGTAGGCCTCGACCAGCGCTACCTGCTCGTCGCTGCGCCCGGACAGGCGCAGGTAGGTCAGCGATTCGGCATCGATCGGGAAGATGCCGCAGGTCGCGCCGTACTCCGGTGCCATGTTGGCGATCGTGGCGCGGTCTGCCAGCGGCAGGTGCGGCAGGCCTTCGCCGAAGAACTCGACGAACTTGCCGACCACGCCGAGCTTGCGCAGCATCTGGGTGACGGTCAGCACCAGGTCGGTGGCGGTGGTGCCCTCGGGCAGTTTTCCGGTCAGCTTGAAGCCGACCACTTGCGGAATCAGCATCGACGACGGCTGGCCCAGCATCGCCGCCTCGGCCTCGATGCCGCCCACACCCCAACCCAGGACGCCGATGCCATTGATCATCGTGGTGTGGCTGTCGGTGCCGAAGACGGTGTCGGGGAAGGCGAGCAGTTCGCCGTCCACTTCGCGCTCGACCACGACCCGCGCCAGGTTCTCCAGGTTCACCTGGTGGACGATGCCTGTGTTGGGCGGCACCACCTTGAAGTTGTGGAAGGCCTTCTGGCCCCAGCGCAGGAAGCTGTAGCGCTCCATATTGCGCTCGAACTCGATCTTGCCGTTGAGGTCCAGCGCGTCGGCGCGGCCGAACACGTCCACCTGCACCGAATGGTCGATGACCAGTTCCGACGGGATCAGCGGATTGATCTGGCCGGCGTTGCCGCCGAGCTTGCTGACCGCATCGCGCATCGCCGCCAGGTCGACCACGCACGGCACGCCGGTGAAGTCCTGCAGGACCACGCGCGCAGGCATGAAGGCGATCTCGGTGTCGGGTTCCTTGCCGGCATCCCAGCGCGCCACGGCCTCGATGTGGTCCGTGCCGACCGTGATGCCGCCGTCTTCGTGGCGCAGCAGGTTCTCCAGCAGGATCTTCATCGAGTAGGGCAGCTTGCGGATGTCGAACCGCTCGCCCAGCGCCGGCAGGCTGTTGTAGGTGAGGGTGCGGCCGTTGACGACAAGCTGGCGACGGGTGGAGAAGGAGTCGAGCATGAGTGGGGCTCCTGATCGTGTGGCTTGGCCCCATGGGGGTAGGGGCACTATGGCTTGCACGGCGCCGACGCTGCCGGCGCGGTCCGTCGATTATCACCCTATCGGATTCAGGTAGCGTGCAGACCATGGTCGCAACATGGCCACGGAGTGTTCCAACGGCGCTCCAAACCCTTGTGGCACAGGGCCCCGAGCCCTTTTGCGCATTGCCCGGAAAGCGCATTCAAGGCAAAATACGCAGTCGAGGGGCAGTCCCTTGCCAGGGCGCTCCGACCCCCAGCTGACCAGCCTGCAGGCCCGCCGTCCGGCGCGCCAGACAGCGCTCGCAGTTGTCTATTCGCTTCAACCGACGGGACTCTCAATGCTCTCCAGCTACCGCCAACACGTTGCCGAGCGCGCCGCGCTGGGCATTCCGCCGCTGCCGCTGACCGCGCACCAGACCGCTGACGTCATCGAGCTGTTGAAGAACCCGCCGGCGGGCGAGGGAGCGTTCCTTCTCGACCTGATCACCAACCGCGTTCCGGCCGGCGTCGACGACGCCGCCAAGGTCAAGGCGTCGTACCTGGCCGCGATCGCCTTCGGCACCGAAGTCAATTCGCTGATCAGCCGCGAGCGCGCGACCGAACTGCTCGGCACCATGCTCGGCGGCTACAACATCCATCCGCTGGTTGATCTTCTTGACGATGCGCAGGTCGGCGGCATCGCTGCCGAGGCGCTCAAGAAGACGCTGCTGATGTTCGACGCCTTCCATGACGTGCAGGAAAAGGCGGAGAGCGGCAATGCAAACGCCAAGGCCGTGCTGCAGAGCTGGGCCGACGCCGAATGGTTCACCAGCCGTCCGGAAGTTCCGGCCAGCCTGACCATCACCGTCTTCAAGGTCACCGGCGAAACCAACACCGACGACCTGTCGCCGGCGCCCGACGCCACCACCCGTCCGGACATCCCGCTGCACGCGCTGGCGATGCTGAAGAACAAGCGCGACGGCATCGAGCCGGAAGAAGACGGCAAGCGCGGCCCGGTCAATTTCATCGAGTCGCTGAAGGACAAGGGCCACCTGGTCGCCTATGTCGGCGACGTCGTCGGCACCGGCTCCTCGCGCAAGTCGGCCACCAACTCGGTGCTGTGGTTCACCGGCGAGGACATCCCCTTCATCCCGAACAAGCGCTTCGGCGGTGTCTGCCTGGGCAGCAAGATCGCCCCGATCTTCTACAACACGATGGAAGATGCCGGCGCGCTGCCGATCGAACTCGACGTGTCGCAGATGAACATGGGCGACGTGGTCGAGCTGCGTCCGTACGAGGGCAAGGCGCTCAAGGACGGCCAGGTCATCGCCGAGTTCGCGGTCAAGTCCGACGTGTTGTTCGACGAAGTCCGCGCCGGCGGCCGCATCCCGCTGATCGTCGGCCGCGGCCTCACCGCCAAGGCGCGCGACGCGCTCGGTCTGGCGCCGTCGAGCCTGTTCCGCCTGCCGTCCAACCCGGTCGACAGCGGCAAGGGCTACTCGCTGGCGCAGAAGATGGTCGGCCGCGCCTGCGGCCTGGCCGAAGTCGATGGCGTGCAGCCGGGCATCCGCCCGGGCACCTACTGCGAGCCGAAGATGACCTCGGTGGGTTCGCAGGACACCACCGGCCCGATGACGCGCGACGAGCTCAAGGACCTGGCCTGCCTGGGCTTCTCGGCCGACCTGGTGATGCAGTCGTTCTGCCACACCGCCGCTTACCCGAAGCCGGTCGACGTCAAGACCCACCACGACCTGCCGGCCTTCATCAGCAACCGCGGCGGCATCGCCCTGCGCCCGGGCGACGGCGTGATCCACTCCTGGCTCAACCGCATGCTGCTGCCCGACACGGTCGGCACCGGCGGCGACAGCCACACCCGTTTCCCGGTCGGCATCTCGTTCCCGGCCGGCTCCGGCCTGGTCGCCTTTGCCGCGGCCACCGGCGTGATGCCGCTGGACATGCCCGAGTCGGTGCTGGTGCGCTTCAAGGGCACCATGCAGCCGGGCGTGACCCTGCGTGACCTGGTCAACGCGATTCCGCTGGCCGCGATCAGGCAGGGCACGCTGACCGTCGCCAAGCAGGGCAAGAAGAACATCTTCTCCGGGCGCATCCTCGAGATCGAAGGCCTGCCGCAGCTCAAGGTCGAGCAGGCGTTCGAACTGTCCGACGCCTCGGCCGAGCGTTCGGCGGCCGGCTGCACGGTCAAGCTCGACAAGGAACCGATCATCGAATACCTCACCAGCAACATCACGCTGCTGAAGTGGATGATCGCCGAGGGCTACGCCGACCCGCGTTCGCTGGCGCGCCGCATCAAGGCGATGGAAGCCTGGCTGGCCAACCCGCAGCTGCTGGAAGGCGATGCCGACGCCGAATATGCCGCCGTCATCGAGATCGACCTCGACCAGATCGTCGAGCCGATCGTGGCCTGCCCGAACGACCCGGACGACGTGAAGACGCTGTCCGACGTCGCCGGTGCGGTCATCGACGAAGTCTTCATCGGTTCGTGCATGACCAACATCGGCCACTTCCGCGCCGCCGCCAAGCTGCTGGAAGGCAAGCGCGACATCCCGACCCGCCTGTGGGTCGCGCCGCCGACCAAGATGGACGCTTCGGAGCTGACCAAGGAAGGCCACTACGGCACCTTCGGCACCGCCGGTGCGCGCATGGAAATGCCGGGCTGCTCGCTGTGCATGGGCAACCAGGCGCAGGCGCGCGAGGGCGCGACGGTGTTCTCCACCAGCACCCGCAACTTCCCCAACCGCCTGGGCCGCAACACCAACGTGTACCTGGGTTCGGCGGAACTGGCGGCGATCTGCTCGCGCCTGGGCCGCATCCCGACCCGCGAGGAGTACATGGCGGACATCGGCGTGATCAACGCCAACGGCGCCGAGATCTACCGCTACATGAACTTCGACCAGATCGAGGACTACCGCCAGGTGGCCGAGACGGTCGCGGCCTGACCGGCCTGCCATGCGCTGAACGAAAACCCCGGCAAACGCCGGGGTTTTTGTTTTGGCGCGGGAATGACGGAACACGGGTGGAGGGGTGACAAAGACTGTGCCGGCCGTCGCTATCCGCGAACCTGGCCGACGCCATGCGTCCAGTGCGTGACAACAGTCAAGGACTTGCGTTGCACGCTGTCGTTTCATCGCGCGCAGTCAGGGGGACAACATGAAGACGCACAAGGGGACGGACCGCGTCGAACAGACGCTTCGCTGGATGCTTGCGCTGGCGTTGATCGCGGCGGTTTGCTGGGCCTGGGGGCAGAGCGGCGCGGCGCTGTTGCCGCTGGCCTGATCTGGGCACGCCTGGTGAGGCACGCCTGATCAGGGCATGCCTGACGGGGCACGCCAGGCAGGAGCCGCTTGCAGCGACGAGCGATTCGCGCCCGCCGCCGGCGTGCCTACGCGCTCAACCCAGATGGTCCTTGACCGCCGTCAGCAGCTCGCGCCTGCGCAGCAGGAAGTCCCACAGGCTGCCACCGCACTGCCGCCACAGCACCGCCGAGCGCACGGCTGCGAGCAGGATCGCGCGCACTTCGGCCACGACCGTGGCCTGCCCGAGGTAGTGCGGATTGCCCTGCACCAGCACGCGCGGGCGCAGGTGGCTCAGGGTCTCGGCATAGAGGCCGCCCAGCGCGTTGAGCACGTCCGGATTGCTGCTTCCCAGGCGCTCGGCGTTGCCGGCCTGGGCGCGGATGCCGGCCTGCACGCGCTCGGCCATGTCGTGGTCGCGGACGAAACGCCGCTCCAGTTGCAGCACCGCCAGCACCAGCCGCGGCAATTGTTCATCGCGCTGCTGGTTGCTGAAATAGTCGCGCAGCAGCGTCAGGCCCGGGCGCAGGGCCTCGATGTCGCCATAGATCGCGGCAGGCGAGGGCGCATCGATCCGGAACACCGAATCCATCGCCGTGCCGAGGATGGCGGCGTTGGCCTGCCCGGTGTCGGCGACGCGACGGACCTGGGCCAGCGCCTGCACCAGGCCGGCCAGCGCCAGGACACGGGTGGACATGGATTTGCTTTGATTCATGCAGCTTGGGCCTTCAATCGTTGTTCCAGCGGCGCGTCGGTGGCGGAGATGACAGCGCCGCCGAGGCAGACCTCGCCGTCGTAGAGCACCAGCGACTGCCCCGGGGTTACCGCACGTTGGGGGCGGGCAAAGCGGACTTCCAGGGTGCCGTCGTCGCGCACCGCCACCTCGCAGGCCTCGTCGGCCTGGCGGTAGCGGGTCTGCGCGGTGCAGGCGAAGCGTGCCGAAGGTGGCGCGCCGGCGATCCAGTGCGCGGCTTCGGACCACAGGGTGTGCGACTGCAGCCAGGGGCTGTCGGCGCCCTGGTCGACATAGAGGACGTTGCCGGCGACATCCTTGCCGACCACGTACCAGGGCGCCGCCTCGAAACCGCGGACGCCACCGATGTTGAGCCCTTCGCGCTGGCCAAGGGTGAAATAGAACACGCCCGGATGACGGCCGATGACCTGGCCGTCGGGCGTTCGCATCTCGCCTTCCCGCGCCGGCAGGTAGCGGCCGAGGAACTGGCGGAAATCGCGTTCGCCAATGAAACAGATGCCGGTGGAATCCTTCTTCGCCGCGGTCGGCAGGCCGGCGTCGAGGGCCATCTGCCGCACGTCGCGCTTGAGCAGGTCGCCCAGCGGGAACCGCGTCGCCGCCAGCTGGGCCTGGCCTAGCTGGTGCAGGAAGTAACTCTGGTCCTTGCTGCGGTCGACCGCGCGCAACAGCCGATGACCGCCACCGGACGCCTCGACGCGAGCGTAGTGGCCGGTGGCGATGAACTCCGCCCCCAGCTCGCGGGCGGCGTCGAGGAAGTGCTTGAACTTGATCTCGCGGTTGCACAGCACGTCCGGGTTGGGCGTGCGCCCGGCCGCGTATTCGGCCAGGAAGTGCTCGAACACGCCGTCCCAGTATTCGCCGGAGAAATCGCGGAAATGGATCTGGATGCCGAGCCGGCCGCTGACTGCCACCGCGTCGCGGCGGTCGTCCTCGGCGCGGCAGTCGCCGCTGCCGTCATCGGCCCAGTTCTGCATGAACAAACCGGCGATCGGTTCGCCGCCATCACGCAGGCGCAGCGCCGCCACCGACGAGTCCACGCCACCGGACATGCCGACGATGGTTCGCGCCTTCGCGGCGCTCATGACAGCGTGCTGCTCATGCCAGGTGCTGGACCAGTTCCAGCGGGTGGCGGTGGCCGGCCAGGAAATCGGCCGCGGCACGCCATACCAGCGGGCTGCGATGGCGGTCCCGGGCGGCCTGCAATTGGCTGGGCGTCATCCAGACCGCGCGCACGATGCCGTCGTCCAGCGGCCGGGCCGGATCGTGCCTGACCGGTTCGGCGGCGAAGGCGAAGCGCAGGTAATGGCGACCGCCACTGCCGTCGCCGTTGTCCGGGGCCTTCCACTGGTAAGCCCCGACGAAGGCGGTGAGCCGCACGTGCCAGCCGGTCTCTTCCAGCGTTTCCCGCAGCGCCGCCTCCAGCAGGCTCTCGTCGGGCTCCAGGTGGCCTGCGGGCTGGTTCAGCACCAGGCGCCCGCCAACCGATTCCTCGACCACCAGCAGGCGGCCGCCATCGACCACGATCGTGGCCACGGTCACGTCAGGCTGCCAGAACCGGCCTTCGCGGTAACTCATCTCAGAATTCGTCCTTGCCCTGGGTCAGCGTGGCTTCCATTTCGTCGGCCGAGCGCAAGGCGAAGTCGAGCGCGTCATCGAGCTCGTCGGCCCCGGCGTTGGCGGGAATCTTGACCACGAACAGCGCCATGTCGCCCTGCTTGACCCAGGCGCCCAGCTTGCTCGACTGGCTGCTCTCGAGCAGGCGGTTGGCCACATCGACCGGGAACTGCCCGTCGCTGGCGCGGTACGCAGGCGACCACAGCTCGCGGACCTCCAGATTGCCGAACTTCTCGGTTCCCGACAGCACGTAGACCAGCTGGCTGCGCTTGTCGTCCATGTCGAAGGTCAGCTTGTAGTCGCCGTCCTCGTCCACTTCGTAACGGTACTTCAGGCTGTCCAGGTGCCGGGCCACGAGCGGGTCGGCAACAGGATGCTGCGTTTCAGCGGTGGCCACAGTCGTGTCGCCGGCAATAGCCGGCATCGATGACAACGCAAACAGCATCACGGCAAGCACACGCATCAAGTATCGCTCCTCGAAGGGTTGGGAAGCGGGGGATGGACGGCATTGTGCCGGCGCCCGGGCATGGGCGTCCACGACCGGCAACGGCCCGGGCCCTATAATTCAGCCATGGCCAAACAGACCGAACACGAACAACACCACGGCGTGCTGGTGGAAACCGGCAAGCCGGAGGTCGCCCGCCCGCCCCTGTATTCCGTCCTGCTGCTGAACGATGACTACACCCCGATGGATTTCGTGGTCGAGGTGCTCATGCGGTTTTTCGCCATGAACGCCGAAAAAGCCACCCAGATCATGCTGCACGTGCATACCCGCGGCCGCGGCGTGTGCGGGGTTTTCACCCGCGAGGTAGCAGAATCCAAGGTGGCGCAGGTGAACGAATTTTCAAGGCTCAACCAACACCCCTTGCTGTGCACGATGGAAAAGGCCTAAAAGTTCTGCTTAGCACGTCCTGACCAGTAAGAGGGTGGTGCCGGCCGCGCCTGCGGCCGGACCGGAACTCGCAGCGGAGGTCAAGCCTGGGAAGGATAGGGACTTGCGGCAGGCAATGCGGTCATGGAAAACAGGCGGCATGGAATTCGCCAGTCCCACCCCCATCTAGGACGGCAGTAGTTTCCGGAGGCTCTCGCCCCATGTTCAGCAAGGATCTCGAATACAGCATCGGCCAGTGCTACAAGCGCGCCCGCGAGGCGCGCCACGAGTACATGACGGTCGAACACCTGTTGCTGGCGCTGCTCGACAACCCCTCCGCCGAGGCCGTACTGAAGGCCTGCGGTGTCGACTTCCCGCGCCTTCGCAACGACCTGGAACAGGCCATCGCCACCTCGGTGTCGGTGCTGCCCGAGGACGTCGACCGTGACACCCAGCCGACGCTGGGGTTCCAGCGCGTGCTGCAGCGCGCGGTCTACCACGTCCAGTCCTCCGGCAAGAAGGAGGTCACCGGCGCCAACGTCCTGGTGGCCATCTTCGGCGAGAAGGATTCGCACGCGGTCTATTTCCTCAACCAGCAGGACGTCGCCCGCCTGGACGTCGTCAACTACATTTCCCACGGCATCGCCAAGCAGGGTGGCGAGGAGTCCTCGCGCTCGCAGGATGAGGGCGAATCGCCGTCGGGCGAAGGCGAGGGCGAGAGCAAGGGCGACGCCCTGGCCGAATTCGCGGTCAACCTCAACCAGCTCGCCCGCGACGGCAAGATCGACCCCCTGGTCGGCCGCGCCGACGAGGTCGAGCGCACCATCCAGGTGCTGTGCCGCCGCCGCAAGAACAATCCGCTGTACGTGGGCGAGGCGGGCGTTGGCAAGACCGCCATTGCCGAAGGCCTGGCCAAGCGCATCGTCGACGGCGACGTCCCGGACGTGCTGGCCGACGCCACCATCTACGCGCTCGACCTGGGCGCGCTGGTGGCCGGCACCAAGTACCGCGGCGACTTCGAGAAGCGCCTCAAGGCCGTGCTGACGCAGCTCAAGAAGCTGCCCGAAGCGGTGCTCTTCATCGATGAGATCCACACCATCATCGGCGCCGGCAGTGCCAGCGGCGGGACCATGGATGCCAGCAACCTGATCAAGCCGGCGCTGGCGTCGGGCGACCTGCGCTGCATCGGTTCGACCACGTTCCAGGAGTACCGCGGCATCTTCGAGAAGGACCGTGCGCTGGCGCGGCGCTTCCAGAAGATCGACATCGTCGAGCCGACCGTTGGCGAGGCCTACGAGATCCTGCAGGGCCTCAAGCCCAAGTACGAGGCGCACCACGGCGTGACCTACGCCGACGATGCGCTGCAGGCGGCGGTGGACCTGTCGGTGAAGCACATCGGCGACCGCCTGCTGCCGGACAAGGCCATCGATGTGATCGACGAAGCCGGTGCGCGCCAGCGGCTGCTGGCGATCGACATCCGCAAGAGCCTGATCGATGTCGAGGAAATCGAGACCATCGTCGCCAAGATGGCGCGGATCCCCACCAAGCAGGTAAGCGCTTCCGACAAGGACGTGCTGCGCAACCTCGAGCGCAACCTGAAGATGGTGATCTTCGGCCAGGATCCGGCGATCGATACGCTGACCTCCGCGATCAAGCTGGCACGCTCGGGCCTGGCCAATCCGGACAAGCCGATCGGCAACTTCCTGTTCGCCGGTCCCACCGGTGTCGGCAAGACCGAGGTGACCAAGCAGCTCGCGCTGCAACTGGGCATCGAGCTGGTCCGTTTCGACATGTCCGAGTACATGGAGCCGCATTCTGTGAGCCGCCTGATTGGCGCGCCTCCGGGTTATGTCGGTTTCGACCAGGGCGGTCTGTTGACCGAGAAGATCGTCAAGACGCCACACTGCGTGCTGTTGCTGGACGAGGTCGAGAAGGCGCATCCGGACATCTTCAACATCCTGTTGCAGGTGATGGACCGCGGCGTGTTGACCGACACCAACGGTCGCGAGGCAAACTTCAAGAACGTGATCCTGGTGATGACCACCAATGCCGGTGCGGCGCAGGCGTCGCGGCGGACCATTGGTTTCACCCAGCAGGATCATTCGACCGATGCGATGGAGGTGATCCGCCGCAGCTTCACGCCGGAATTCCGCAATCGTCTCGACGCGGTCGTGCAGTTCCAGGCGCTGGGCTTCGAGCACATCCTGCGGGTGGTCGACAAGTTCCTGATCGAGCTGGAGGCTCAGTTGCACGACAAGGAGGTGACGCTGTCGGCGACGCCGACCGCGCGCGACTGGCTGGCCCAGCATGGCTTCGATCCGCTGATGGGTGCGCGTCCGATGGCGCGTGTGATCCAGGACAAGATCAAGCGCCCGCTCGCCGACGAACTGCTGTTCGGCAAGCTGGTCAATGGCGGTCGCGTCATGATCGACGTCAAGGACGACGAGCTGGTGGTCGAGGCGCAGGCGGAGCCGGAGAAGCTGTTGCCGGCTACGGTGTAGGCGGTCTGGATGTCGTTGAGGCGCCTGTCTTCAACAAAAAAGGCGGCCAATGGCCGCCTTTTTTAATTCAATGGCTTACCGCTGTTACTTCATGCGGTAAGTGATACGGCCCTTGGTCAGGTCGTACGGGGTCATTTCGACCTTCACCTTGTCGCCGGTCAGGATGCGGATGTAGTTCTTGCGCATGCGGCCGGAGATGTGGGCAATGATCTCGTGCCCGTTTTCGAGGCGCACCCGGAACATGGTGTTCGGAAGGGTTTCCGCCACCGTGCCCTCGAATTCGATCACGTCGTCTTTTGCCATGTGGTTCCTGAAATGCGTGGAGCGCCCGTGCCTCAGGATGAGGGACGGAACGAAGCCCCGTATTTTGCCATGCGCACGCCGCCGTTGCAAAAAAACGGTTAATCGGGCAGCGGACCGGCCATCAGACGCGCCGGCCAGGCGCCGACGCGGGCGCTCCAGGGGCCGGGGAGGCCTTCCAGTGCCGCCATCTCGGCGACTCGCGCGACGAAGGCGGGCCGCGGCCACGAGGTTGCGCCAAGGCTGAGCAGGTGCGGGTTCTCGACCTGGGCGTCGATCAATGGCCAGCCCCACTCGTGCAGGTGGTGGGCGAGGGCGGCCAGGGCGACCTTGGAGCCGCCGGACTCGCCACTGAACATGCTCTCGCCGTAGAACATCCGGCCCACTGCCACGCCGTAGATGCCGCCGACCAGGCGGTCGCCGGCGAAGACCTCGAACGAGTGGGCATGGCCGAGGGCGTGCAGGCGGCGATAGGCGACCTGCATGTCGCGGGTGATCCAGGTGCCGCGTTGCCCGGGCCGGCGGATGCGGGCGCAGACCTCGACCACTTCGTCGAAGGCGGTGTCAGCACGCACCGTCCAGTCGCACCGGCGCAGGCTGCGGCGGAATTTCGAGGGCAGGCGCACGCCGTCGGTGGCGAACACGGTGCGTGGATCCGGGCTCCACCACAGGATCGGCTGGCCCTGCGAGTACCAGGGAAAGATGCCGTGCCGGTAGGCGTTGAGCAGGCGTGCCGGTGACAGGTCGCCGCCGACGGCGAGCAGGCCATCGGGTTGCCGCAATGCCTGTTCGACGGGAGGGAACGGCGCCTCGGGATCGTCGGGCAGCAAGGCGGGCAGGGCGGTCATGCGGGTGATGATGGCACCGGCGCCACGCGGCGCCCAGAGCGGACGGCTTCCGCTGCTTATGCGTCCTTGAACGGCGTGTGCGCGGTCAGCGTGGCCGCGTAGCGGCGAACCGCGCTCGACTCCTGCGCGCACCAGTCGCGCAAGGCGGAACCGAATTGTTCGTCGGCGATCCAGTGGCGGCTGCGGACGATCGTGGGCAGGAAGCCGCGCGCGAGTTTGTGCTCGCCCTGCGCGCCAGGTTCGAACCGGGTCAGGCCGTTGCGCAGGCAGTAGTCGATGCCCTGGTAGTAGCAGGTTTCGAAGTGCAGGCCCGGCGCCATTTCGCTGGCGCCCCAATAGCGTCCATACAGCGTGTCGCCTCCGCGCAGGCAGAGCGCGCCGGCGATCGGGTGGCCATCTCGGCAGGCCAGGAAGATCACCAGCGAGGAGGGCATCGTGTCGGCCAGATGACGCAGGAAGGCGAGCGTCAGCGCGGGCCGGTTGCCGTAGTCGGCGAAGGTCTGCAGGTAGAAGCCATGCATCGCCGCGAGGTCATCGTCGCTGGCGTCGCGGCCTTCGATGGTGCGGAACGTCACGCCGGCACGGGCGACCTTGCCGCGTTCCTGGCGGATGTTCTTGCGGTGCTTGTGATCGAACGCGGCCAGGTAGTCGTCGAACGTCTGCCAGGCGCGGTCGTTGCGCCAGTGGTACTGCACGTCTACCCGCGACAGCCAGTCGCGGTCGAACACGGCATCCTCATCGTCGCGATGGAAGTTGACGTGCACCGACGACAGCCCGTTGCCCGCGCACAGTGCCGCCAACGTCGCGGTCAGTGCGGACTGGCGGTCTGCATCGCGGGCGCGGGCGAGAAGTCGCGGGCCGGTTACCGGCGAGTACGGGACCGCGCACAGCCACTTCGGGAAGTAGTCGAGTCCGTGCTGCGCATATGCATGCGCCCATGCATGGTCGAAGACGAACTCGCCGTGCGAATTGTCCTTCAGGTAGGCAGGTGCGGCCGCGACGAGGTCATCGCCGTCCCACAGTGTCAGGTGCTGCGGCGTCCAGCCCCATTGCGCGCGCAGGCAGCCGTGCTGTTCCAGGCCGCTGAGGAAGGCGTGCGCGACGAACGGATTGCGGCCATCGTGCAACGCATCCCACTGCGCGGCGGGGACGTCCGACAGAGAGGCGATGATGCGCGGGGAAGCCATTTCAGCTGCCGGCCGCGCGTTTGCAGGAAAGGACGAGGTCGGTGTCCATTGCAGATGCAACCACGACCCCACTCACCGGTATCAGCCTTCCTTGTCCAGGAACTTCTCCGCGTCCAGCGCGGCCATGCAGCCGAAACCCGCGGAGGTGATCGCCTGGCGATAGACCTGGTCGGCGACGTCGCCGGCAGCGAACACGCCGGGCACCGAGGTCTGCGTGGCATTGCCGTCCAGGCCGGTGCGGATGGTGATGTAGCCGTTCTTCATTTCCAGCTGGCCTTCGAACAGCGACGTGTTCGGGGTGTGGCCGATGGCAACGAACAGGCCGTGGATCAGCACTTCGCGGGTCGAGCCGTCCTGCACCGACTTCACGCGCAGGCCAGTCACCCCTGCATCGTTGCCGAGCACTTCATCGACCTCGTGGTGCCAGATCGGTTCGATCTTGCCGGACTGGATCTTGGCGAACAGCTTGTCCTGCATGATCTTCTCTGCGCGCAGCGTGTCGCGGCGATGCACCAGGTAGACCTTGCGGGCGATGTTGGACAGGTACAGCGCTTCCTCGACCGCGGTGTTGCCGCCGCCGATCACCGCCACGTCCTGCTCCTTGTAGAAGAAACCGTCGCAGGTGGCACAGGCCGACACGCCACGGCCCTTGAACAGTTCTTCCGACGGCAGGCCCAGGTACTTGGCGGTCGCGCCGGTGGCGATGATCAGTGCGTCGCAGGTGTACTCGCCGCTGTCGCCGACGAGCCTGAACGGGCGCGAGGAGAGGTCGGCGGTATGGACGTGGTCGAACACCACTTCGGTATCGAAACGCTCGGCATGCGCCTGCATGCGCGCCATCAGGTCCGGACCCATCAGGCCGTGGGCGTCGCCCGGCCAGTTGTCGACTTCGGTCGTCGTCATCAGCTGGCCGCCCATCTGCAGGCCGGTGATCACCAGCGGCTTGAGGTTGGCGCGCGCAGCGTAGACAGCCGCGGTCCAGCCGGCCGGGCCGGAGCCGAGAATGATGACGTGGGAGTGCTTCGATGGGGTCATTGGTATAATCGCGGGCTGTATGGATAGAAGGCGTCTGGCGCGGTTAAGGCCATACGCAGGCGTGTGTCGGGTCGTCGAAGCCATAGCTTGGAGGCGGCATCCCGGCAAAACAAGGCGAGCGGCATGGACGCAATGTTGCACTGCGCCGTGAGCCCTGTCTGGCTTGTGAAGGACAATAGCGGTATGCGCCGCGGATGCGGCGCTTTTTTGCGTCATTCCCCTCGCAATCGCCCGCGCATGCCCGCGTGGGCATTCAACAATTCGAAGAAGGTAGAGACATGCGGATCGGCGTTCCCAAGGAAACCAAGACCCTCGAAGGGCGCGTAGCGCTCGTTCCGGCTGCTGCCGGCGACCTGGTCAAGCGCGGTCATGAGGTCTGGCTGGAAAAGGATGCCGGCATCAAGTCGGGCTTCAAGGACGAGCAGTACACCCAGCTGGGCGTGAAGATCGCCGCCGATGCCGCGCAGCTCTACGAAAAGGGCCAGCTCATCGTCAAGGTGAAGGAGCCGATCGCCGGCGACCTCAAGCTGTTGCGCAAGGATCACCTGCTGTTCTGCTACCTGCACCTGGCCGCAGAGCCGGAGCTGACCAAGCAACTGCTCGACATCGGCCTGACCGGCATCGCCTTCGAGACCGTCGAGCTGCCCAACGGCGACCTGCCGCTGCTGGCGCCGATGTCGGTCATCGCCGGCAAGATCGCCGTGCAGGTCGGTACCCATCTGCTGCACCAGCCCGAAGGTGGCAAGGGCAAGCTCCTGGGCGGCCTGCCGTCGACCGAGCGTGGCAAGGTCGTGGTGTTCGGCGCAGGCCAGGCCGGCAGTGCCTCGGCGGCGCTGGCTGCGGCCGGTGGCTCCAATGTGGTCGTGTTCGAAATGCGCCAGGACCGCATGGAGCAGATGATGCGCCTGGGCAACAACGTCACCACGCTGTATCCGTACGCCGACGTGGTCGCGCGCGAAGTGGCCTCGGCCGACCTGGTCGTCGGCGCGGTGCTGGTCACCGGTGCCCGCGCCCCGCACGTGCTGACCCGCGAGATGCTCAAGGGCATGCAGGACGGCAGCGTCGTGGTCGACATCTCGATCGACCAGGGCGGCTGCTTCGAGACCTCGCGTCCGACCACCTGGAAGGAGCCGACCTACGTCGAAGAGGGCGTGACCCACTTCTGCGTGACCAACATGCCTGGCGCCGTGCCGCAGACCAGCTCGCAGGCGATCTGCGCGGCGATCCTGCCGTGGGTCAACAAGCTGGCCTCGGGTGACGCCTGGCGCCAGAACCAGGCGCTGGTGCGCGGCATCAACGTCGAGGGTGGCAAGCTGGTGCACCCGGCGCTGCAGGGCATGAAGCTCTAAAGCGTCTGCAGATGGAGTCCAGGACGGGGAGGGTCGGGAAGCCGGCGCTCCCCGTTCCTGTTTTGGCGGCCTGGTCGTGGCGGTGCAGGCCCGGTGCCCCGGCCGGTTCCCGGTCCGACCGTACCCGGACGACCGGTTTGCGCGCCAGGTCTCCCCGTTTTTGCCGCTTCTGGCGTATATTCAACGACTAACAGTAGCTAGCTAAGGCAGAACATCACGGTGGCGCAAGCGTCAACAGCCAGCCGCAAGAAAGTCACGGCCGAAAAGCTGCCGCCTTCGCCGCGGCGGCAACGTCTCATGCGCGATATCGCGCTGATCATGATCGCGCCACTGCTGCTGTACCTGCTTGCCAGCCTGGTGACGTTCTCGCCGCAGGATCCGGGCTGGTCGCATTCGGGCAGCATCACCGCGCCGCTGCACAACGTGGGCGGCCGCGTCGGCGCTTGGACCGCGGATGTGCTGCTCTACCTGTGTGGCTATGTGGCCTTCCTGCTGCCGCTGATGCTCGGGGCGGTCGCCTGGATCGCATTGTTCGGAATGGACGCCGACGGTGACGGCGACGCCGACCTCGGGCCGGCGTTGCGCCTGGTCGGCATCGTCGGATTCCTGGTTGCGGCGACGGGCCTGTTGCATCTGCGCGTTGCTCCCGCCGAGGCGTTCTCCGCAGGCAGCGGCGGCATCCTGGGCCGTCTGGTCGGCAAGTCGCTCTACAACGGTTTCGGCCCGGTGGGCGGCAACCTGTTCCTGCTGGCGCTGTTGCTGGTGTCGGTGACGCTGGCGACCGGTTTGTCGTGGTTCGCGGTGATGGACCGCATCGGCCAGGGCGTGCTCGCGCTGGGCCCGACATTGAGCAAACTGTTCCGCCAGGGCAGCCAGCAGGCGACCGAATGGCAGCAGACGCGCGCCTTCCGCGAGGAGCGCGAGGAAGCGCGCAAGGTCGATACCGAGCTGCGCGCCAAACGCGCTCCGGTGAAGATCGAACCGCCGGCGGCGCCAGTGGTGGAAAAGAGCGAACGCGCCAAGCGCGAGCAGCAGATTCCGCTGTTCCACGTCGGCGACGGCACCGGCATCCCGCCGCTGGCGCTGCTCGATGATCCCAAGCCGCAGCCCAAGGGCTACAGCGAGGAGACGCTGGAAACGCTGTCGCGCCAGATCGAATTCAAGCTCAAGGATTTCCGCATCGATGCGCAGGTGGTCGGCGCCTATCCGGGCCCGGTGATCACCCGCTTCGAGCTGGAGCCTGCGCCGGGCGTGAAGGTCAGCCAGATCAGTTCGCTCGACAAGGACATCGCCCGCGGCCTGTCGGTGAAGTCCGTGCGCGTGGTCGACGTGATCCCGGGCAAGTCGGTGGTCGGCCTGGAAACGCCGAACACCTCGCGCGAGATGATCTTCCTGTCCGAGCTGCTGCGCTCGAAGGAATACGACAAGTCGACCAGCCCGCTGACG
The DNA here is from genome assembly GCF_052113485.1 of Lysobacter sp. TAF61. Taxonomy (NCBI): domain Bacteria; kingdom Pseudomonadati; phylum Pseudomonadota; class Gammaproteobacteria; order Lysobacterales; family Lysobacteraceae; genus Lysobacter; species Lysobacter sp. TAF61. The sequence continues at coordinate 129,071 of NZ_JBFRDH010000001.1, read as the reverse complement.
CTGGCGCTGGGCAAGGACATCGCCGGTCGCCCGACCGTGGCCGACCTGGCGCGCATGCCGCACCTTCTGGTCGCAGGCACCACCGGTTCGGGCAAGTCGGTCGCGGTCAACGCGATGGTGCTGTCGCTGCTGTACAAGGCGTCCGAGAAAGACCTGCGGATGCTGATGATCGACCCGAAGATGCTCGAGCTGTCGGTCTACCAGGGCATCCCGCACCTGCTGGCGCCTGTCGTCACCGACATGAAGGAGGCCGCCAACGGCCTGCGCTGGTGCGTGGCGGAGATGGAGCGCCGCTACAAGCTGATGTCGGCAGTGGGCGTGCGCAACCTGGCCGGCTTCAACAAGAAGGTCAAGGACGCCATCGAAGCCGGACAGCCGATGATGGATCCGCTGTTCAAGCCCAACGCGGAACTGGGCGAAGCGCCGCAGCCGCTGGACACCTTGCCCTTCATCGTCATCTTCATCGACGAATTCGCCGACATGATGATGATCGTCGGCAAGAAGGTCGAGGAGCTCATCGCCCGCCTCGCGCAGAAGGCGCGCGCCGCCGGCATCCATCTGATCCTGGCCACGCAGCGTCCGTCGGTCGACGTGATCACCGGCCTGATCAAGGCCAACATCCCGACCCGCATCGCCTTCCAGGTGTCGAGCAAGATCGACTCGCGCACCATCCTCGACCAGTCCGGCGCGGAAACGCTGCTCGGCCACGGCGACATGCTGTACCTGCCGCCGGGCACGGCGATGCCCGAGCGCGTGCACGGCGCTTTCGTCTCCGACGAGGAAGTGCATCGGGTGGTCGAGCATCTCAAGCAGGTCGGCGGCGGCCCCGCCTACATCCCGGGCGTGCTCGACGAAGTGCAGACCATGGGCGACGGCATCGTGGTTGGCGCGACCGGCCTGCCGGAAAGCGGCGGCGGTGGCGGCGACGAATCCGATCCGCTCTACGACGAGGCCGTGCGCATCGTCACCGAGACCCGCCGCGCCTCGATCTCGGGCGTGCAACGGCGCCTGAAGATCGGCTACAACCGCGCCGCGCGCCTGATCGAGGCCATGGAAATGGCCGGTGTGGTCACGCCGCCCGAGCACAACGGCGATCGAAGCGTGCTGGCCCCGCCACCGCCCAAGTAGCCAGGGCGGGGCGGATCGATGCGTTCATGCCTCCATTCATCTTTTCGGCGGCACACTTCGCCCATCGCCAATCGCGCCGCAATTCACCCAGGATCCCCATGCGCCTCATCCAACTGACCGGCCTTGTCGCCGCGCTGGCCGTCTCGAGCGCCTTCGCCGGTGCGCGCGACAACCTCAATGCGTTCACCAAGGGCCTGAAGGGCCTGAGCGGGCAGTTCACCCAGGAGGTCTTCGACCCCAGCGGCAAGTCCAAGGAGAAATCCAGTGGCGAGGTCGCGTTGTCGGCACCGCGCCTGTTCCGCTGGGAATACGTCAAACCCTATGCGCAGCTGATTGTCGCCGACGGCAAGAAGGTCTGGGTCCACGATCCGGACCTGGACCAGGTCACCGTGCGGCCGCAGGGTGAGGAAGAACAGAACAATCCGCTGTCGGCGCTGATCGACCCGAGCAAGCTCGACGCGCAGTTCAACGTCAAGGAACTGGGCGCGGTCGACGGCTTGGAATGGCTGTCGCTCACCCCCAAGGGTGACGGCGAGTCGAGCTTCCGCTCGGCGCGGCTGGGCTTCGGCCCCACTGGCCTGGTGAAGATGCAGGTGGTCGATGCACTCGGCCAGCGCACCGAGATCAGCTTCAGTGGCTGGAAGCGCAATCCGGCCTTCGCTGCCGGTACCTTCCGCTTCACGCCGCCCAAGGGCGTGGATGTGATCGGCGGCGGATGAGCGCAAGGCCTGCTTCGGCAGGCCTTTTCGTTTCAGGGTAGGCAGGCGGCCCTTTGCGCGGCCGCTGGAACCGTTGCTCCCATGCGTGACTGCCTTGCCTGGACGCTGGTGCTGCTGCTGTGGCCTGCAACGGCGGCGCTGGCCGGCCCGCCATCTGCGCCCGCGCACGCCGTCGCCACGCGCGCCCTGGACCGTGCGGGCATCGAGAAGGCCGTGGCCGGCGTGGTCGTCGGGGCCCTGGCCGCTCAGTTCGATGGCCGCGACGTCGAAGCACGTTTTGACGCCTTCGACGACCAGCCTGGCGACGACGGCCGGCGCTCGATCAGCGGGGAAGGGCAGATGCGATTCGCCGGTGATCTGGCGTGGATCGGGTTCAAGTTCCGCACCTCATACGACGTGCTGCTCGGGCAGGCCGGGGTTCCCGAGCTGGCGATAGGCGCGGGCGGCGATGCCCGGCCCGTGCCGAACGACACCGCCATCGTGCGGCAGCTGGATGACCGCCTGGTCGACGCCCTGCGGCTGGACCTGGGCCTGTCTTCGATCCGGCTGCAGCTCGATCGGATCGAGTCGGTCGAGACCGGCCAGAATTACCTGCTGATCGACGCCTGGGGCCTGGCCGACTTCGGCCGCGACGGCAGCAGCAACATCCGCATTGCCGCGTTCTACGACCGCCGCAGCGGCCAGTGGCTGCAACTGCACTACGACGTGGACGCGCCGCCGGCGCCTGCCATGCCGCCGGTGGCCGGGCGCTGAATCGGTCGGCCATGGCATCGGCCAGCGGCGGCATCGGCCGCTGACGCCCGCCTTGGTATTGTGTGCGTGTCCCTGGCAAGGTTGCCCGCACGTGCCCCGTTCCCCCCGAAATTCCGCTTCCGACCTGGCAGCGTCCGACGACCTGCTGCAGGTCGATCGCGACGCGATGCGTCCGCTTGCCGAGCGCATGCGACCGCGCACGCTCGATGAGATGGTCGGGCAGAAGCGCCTGCTTGCACCGCGTTCGGCGCTGCGCCGCGCGATCGAGTCCGGGCGCGTGCATTCGATGATCCTGTGGGGGCCGCCGGGCTGCGGCAAGACCACCCTGGCACTGCTGCTGGCCAAGTACGCCGACGCCGAGTTCCGGGCGATATCGGCCGTGTTGTCGGGGCTGCCGGAAGTGCGGCAGGTACTGGCCGAAGCGGCAGTTCGCTTTGGCGAAGGCCATCGCACCGTGCTGTTCGTGGACGAGGTGCACCGTTTCAACAAGGCGCAGCAGGATGCTTTCCTGCCGCATATCGAGCGCGGAACGATCCTGTTCATCGGCGCCACCACCGAGAACCCGTCGTTCGAACTGAATTCGGCGTTGTTGTCGCGGTGCCGCGTGCATGTGATGGAAGCGGTATCGGTGGACGACATCCGGCTGGCACTGCAGCAGGCGCTCGCCGACGACACGCGTGGACTGGGCGGCCGCGGTCTGAAGGTCAATGACGAGGCGCTGGAGCAGATCGCGCGCGCCGCCGATGGCGACGTTCGTCGCGGCCTGACACTGCTTGAGATCGCCGCCGAACTTGCCGAAGGCGAGGGCGGCGAAATCACCGCGACCACGCTGGCGCAGGTGCTGGCCGATCGCACGCGCCGCTTCGACAAGGGCGGCGAACAGTTCTACGACCAGATTTCGGCGTTGCACAAGTCGGTGCGCAGTTCCAACCCGGACGCCGCGCTGTATTGGCTCACGCGCATGCTCGATGGCGGCTGCGATCCGTCCTATCTGGCGCGGCGGCTGACGCGCATGGCGATCGAGGACATCGGACTGGCCGATCCGCGCGCACTGCAGATGGCGCTCGATGCCTGGGACACGTTCGAACGCCTGGGCAGCCCGGAAGGCGAGTTGGCCTTCGCGCAGCTCACGCTCTACCTGGCCAGCACGGCCAAGTCGAATGCAGGCTACGCCGCATTCAATGCGGCCAAGCGCGACGTCAGTGAGTACGGTACCCAGGAGGTGCCGCTGCATCTGCGCAACGCGCCGACGAAACTGATGAAGCAGCTGGGGTACTCGAAGGGATATCAGTACGACCATGATGCGCAAGGTGGCATCGCGCTCGACCAGACCGGCTTCCCCGATGCGATGGGCGAGCGTGTCTATTACGAGCCGGTCGAGCGCGGTCTGGAGCTGAAACTCAAGGAAAAACTCGACCGTCTTCGCAGCGCCCGCGACGCCTCGCGTCGTGAGCGCGGTGTGAGCAAGGGCGACGACTGATACGCAGATTTATCCGTGTGTTGCCTCACCGAAACGCCTGCAATACGGCAAATTCGCGAGGCAACCCATTGAGCGCAATGGCAAATGGCGCTACTGAAAGATGCCTGTAAAGCCTGACGTTTCACTTTTGCAATGACTTGCTGAATTCGCACCTGACGCCGCAGGCGCACCACGGATCAATGGCTTGCGCCATGCCAATGCCGACCAGCAGCGCGCACCGGGCGAAAGCCGGTTTCATATTTGCAACGACATGAGGCCATATCGGCGCCCGTGCAGCGCGCCGACGAGCCAACCCACTTTTGTTCATCTGCAATTGGTCGCGCGATCAATGACTTGGCGTGCCTGAACGAAGATTGGCACCGGCTGTGCGTGTAGTTCCATGCGTCGTATACCGGTGCCTCCCCCGGGTGCCAATCGACGTACCGTAAAGGAGAACAAAATGCGCATTCGTAGCAGCTTGATGGCAACGGCAGTGCTCCTCGGCCTTGGTCTAACCAGCCAGGCATGGGCACAACAGACCAATGGCAATGGTAATGACGGCGACGATATCCTCGCCAACATCACCGCCACTGATAACAGTCAGGACAACGACGCAGACAGCAGCACCGCAAACAACGGCAGGTCCAAGGCAGACTCGGGATCGGCCTCAGCGGCAAGCAGCGGTACCGCAACCAACACCTATACCGATTCGAGCACCTTCTCCAAGACCTCCAGCCACATCGTCGCCCTGACCAAGCTGGAAGGCTCGGTCTATGACACCTACAACCATGACATCGGCAACGCCGCCAAGAACTATGGCAGCGCCAATGGTGGCAAGGGCGGAGCCGGTGGTGATGGCTACGGTGGCAGAGGCTACGGTGGCGACGGCTACGGTGGCAACGGCGGCGACGGCGGTAACGGCGGCGACGGTGGCGACGGCGGCAGCGGTGGCAATGCCGACAACGGCAGCGCGAGCTCCGGTGATGCCTCCATCGGTGATGCAACGGCCGGACGTGGCGGCCGCGGCGGCGACACCTGGGATAACACCAGTGGTCGTGGCGGCAATGCCAGCAACGACAGCGGCGACGCTGGCGGCGCAAGCCTGGCAGGTTCCGGTTCCGGCGCGGGCTCCGGCTCGCTGGCCGGTGGCAGTGATGGCGGCAGCGGCGGCAATGCTGGCGGCAACGACGGTGGCAATGGCGGCGGCGCGCGTGGTCGCGGCGACGACACTGGCGGCGCAGGCGGTGCAGGCGGTACTGGCACTGGCGGCGCGGGCGGTGCTGGCGGCGCACCGAGCTCGACCTCGAGCTCGACCTCAACCTCCACGGCTACCTCCGGCGCAGGCACGGGCACCTCGGGTGCAACGGCCGGTGACGGCGGCGCGAGCGGTGCGGTTACGGCATCGGCTGGTGCGGGCGCGGCAGGCGGTGCAGCCACCAATGGCAATGCTGATGCCAGCGCAAGCAATGGCTCGGCAACGGCCGGTGACGGTGCGGTTGGCGCAGCAGGTGCCGAAGGTGGCGCAGGCGGCGGCGGCGGTGCCGGCAACGGTGGCGTCGGCAACGGTGGCGTTGGCAACGGTGCAACCGGCGGTGCCGGCGGTGCTGGTGGCTCAGTCGCCAATGACGCAGGTTCGTTCAACATGTCCAGCAACATGACCAGTGTTGGACAGTCGGCGGCCGGCATCATGACGGTTGCGCAGAACAGCGGTTTCTCCTCGCTCATCCAGCAGGGTGTGACCGTCCAGGCCAATCTGTCCGTAGGCCCATAAGCGCTTGACCCCGACGTACCGGAGACCCATGGCCTCCGGTGCGTCGTGTTGCGCGTAGTGGACTTCCTGCCGGCGTTCGCGTCGGCAGGGAGCTTGGGCATGGCAAAGGAGAATGACCGTGCGACCGACTCGTTCCATTGTTCATGCAAGCGTTGCGGGCGTGATCTGCCTGCTTCCGTTGGGCACGGTGGCTGCCCAGGACATCACCCAGATCCAGCAAGTCACCCCGCAAGTCACTCAGTACGACCAGAGCATCGATCCTCTGGCATTCGCACCCGCGGCTGATCCTGTCCAGACACCCGTACAGGACCAGGCGATGGGTCAGTCCATCAACCTCGAAACGCTCGCCGACATGCGCGGTGGCGCCGATATCGTCGAGAACGACGTGCTGCTGGATGGCCGCGTAGAGGACAACGCCGCCAACCGTGTCGTCACCGGCAACAACGCCCTTGCGGGCGGATCGTTTGCCAATTCCAACGGCATCAACACCGTCATCCAGAACACCGGCGCGAACGTGCTGATCCAGAACGGGATGGTGGTGAACGTGCAGTTCGCGGATCCGTCTCCATGAGCCTGCGCACTATCCGGGGCCGCGCGGTTCTGGCGGCATCGGCCTGTTTGCTGTTGGCCGGCCTGGCCCAGGCCGGCAACGTGGACGTGCGCGTCAACGGCGCTCCCTACCGCCTGCACGTGGTCAGCCTGAAAGAGGCACGGTTCCAGACCACGGTGCCGCAGCAGTACGACTTCAGTTGCGGTTCGGCCGCGACTGCCACGCTGCTGACGTATCAGTACGGGATTGCGGTCACCGAGTCGGAAGTCTTCATGCAGATGTACCAGCGCGGGGATCAGGAAAAGATCCGCCAGCGCGGATTCTCCCTGCTCGACATGCGCCGTTACCTGCAGTCGCGCGGATTCGAGGCCGATGGTTTCGAGCAGCCGCTGGACAAGCTGTTCAAGGAAGGCCTGCCGGCGATCGTGCTGCTCAATGATCGCGGTTACAAACACTTCGTCGTGATCAAGGGCATACGCAATGGCCGTGTGCTGCTAGGCGATCCCGCCCGCGGCACGCGGGCGATGCCACGTTCGCGATTCGAGGAACTGTGGGACAACAAGATTCTTTTCGTGGTCCACAACCGGCGCGAACTGGCCGGCTTCAATCTCGCCCGCGATTGGCGCACTGCGCCGCCCGCGCCACTGGATGCCGGCATTGCACGCGACAGCCTTTACAACATCGTCACGCCGCGCAAGCGGCCGGGCGACATCTGAGGGGGTGGGATATGCGCTCGCCTTCAATGCATTTCAGGACCTGCCTGGTCGCGTTCGCCACGGTCGCCAGTCTGGCCGCGAACACGGCCGCAGCGGCCGGACCGGCCTTGCCGGGTAATGACCGGCTGGGTGTGGAGTGGGTCGCGGTCGACCCGGCGCTGCTGGAGGATATGCGTGGCGGATTCCAGACTGCCAACGGCATGTCGTTGTCGTTCGGCATCGAGCGTGCGGTCTTCGTCAATGGCGAAATGATCGCCTCGACCCGGGTGCAGATCCCGGATGTCGGCCGCATGACCAGCGACCAGGCCCAGGAACTGGCGCGCTTCAACCAGGGCCAGGTGATCCAGGTGGGCGGGGGCAATACGTTCGAGCCGTCGACCACCTTCAACGGCCTGCTGATCCAGAACACGCGCAACGACCAGGACATCCGTGCCCTGACCACGGTCAATGTCGGCGTCGACACGCTCAGTGCCTTCCAGGACCTGAACATGAACCAGGCCCTGCAGAACGCCATGGTCGCCGCGACATCGCCGTGACATCCATGGCCTGAGCGTCACGTCCCGATGCCGACGCCCTGAAAGTCGCTCCGACTGCGTTCTATCCGAGGACCCCCACAGGAGGCCGCATGAAAAGGACGCCACTGACGCGAAATCGACTGATGCTCGCCACCTGCCTCTGGCTGGGGGTGGCCGGCATCGCCAATGCCCAGGACTGGTGGCACTCGCACCATTCCCTCGGTGACGACGCGGCGCCCGTAGCGGCCACTGCCGCGGCGCCTGCGACGCCTTCGCCCGCTCCGCGCAGTGCTGCCGAGGCCAGGTCGGACTCGTCGGCGACGGCTGCCCTGGCGGCTTCGGCGGCGGCGGCCGCGGCCAAGCCGGCAGTCGCGGCTGAGCCGGTTGCTGTAGCCAAACCGGTAGCCGTAGCGGTTGCAGCGCCCGCGCCGATTGCAGTACCTGCAGCCTCAGCAGCCGTGCAGCACGTGGCGCCGCCTGCTTCGGCTCCCGCGCCAGCGGTTGCTGCAGCGTCCACCGCGGCCCTCGTTCCGGCGACACCGGAAGCCATCGCCGCCGCCGAATCACGTCTTGACGCCCTGCAGCGCGAGATCAACGAACAGACGCAACGCCTGGGCATGCTGCGCCAATCGCTTGCCCAGCAGGAACAGAATGTCGCGCAGCTCCAGCGCGCCATCGACGAGGAGCGCCTGGAAGGCGAGCGCGGCGCCGGCGTGACACCCAGCCGGATGGTGCCATCGCTGTCGCAACAGACGTTCGTGCCAGTGGTGGTGCCGGAAGGCTCGCCGCAGGTGGCCCAGGCCCAGCAGCAGCAACCGTCGCAGCAGCCTGCGCCGCAACAACAGCAGGCCCAGCCGCAGCAACAACAGCAGCAGCAACCGGTGGCGCAGGAGTCCGGCCAGAAACCGGTCGGGCAGGCGCCCGAGCAGGCGTCGCGTCCACCTGAAGTCGCGCAGATCTTCGACCAGCCCGGTGTGCTCACGCCGGCCGGCAAGTTTGTGCTCGAGCCGTCGTTGCAACATGGCTACTCCGCCAACGATCGTGTCGCGCTGGTCGGCTTCACCGTCATTCCGGCGATCCTGATCGGCCTGATCGATGTGCGCCAGGTCAAGACCACCTCGGGCGTGGCGACGGTCACTGGCCGCTATGGCTTCGGCGGGCGCTTCGAGCTCGAAGCAAAGGTTCCCTACGTCTATCTCAACGCCGACACCGTCAGCCGCGAAATCTTCACCGGCACCGCGGTCGACAACGTCTTCAATGCCAGCGGCCGCGGCATGGGCGACATCGAGGCGACCGCCCGCTACCAGCTCAACCGCGGTGGTCCCGACAAGGCGTTCTACATTGGCTGGCTTCGCTACAAGAGTCGCACCGGCAAGGACATCTTCGACGTCGTCACCGACTGCGTGACGCGTTGCGTATCCAATGCGACCGGCACCGGCCTGCCGCTGGAACTGCCGACCGGTACCGGCTTCCAGGCCGTCCAGCCCGGCGTGACCTGGCTGTTCCCGTCCGATCCGGTGGTGTTCTTCGGCAGCATCAGCTACCTGTACAACTTCGAGCGCAAGGATGTCTCGCGCACTGTTCTGCTGGGTGGCACCGAGCCGCTGGGCGACGTCAAGGCCGGCGATATCTGGGGCTTCAACCTCGGCATGGGCCTGGCGCTGAACGAGAAGGCCTCGATCAGCCTGGGCTACGACACCAGCCTGGTCGGCAAGACCGAACAGAACGGCAAGGACTCGCCGGGTTCGGTGCGTGTCACGCTGGGAACGATGCTGCTTGGCGGCACCTATCGCTTCAACGACAAGGTCTCGCTCAACGTTGCACTGGGCGTCGGCGTTACCCGCGACACGCCGGATGTGACCTTCACGGCCCGGGTTCCGATCTCGTTCTGAGCCGTCCCGTTCACCGCGCGATTGCAGGCCCTGTCGGCCCGCAGTCGCGTGCAATGGCGGGCTTTCACGTCCGTTTCACGTGCGTGGGGGCTATTTCCCGTTCCACGCAAAGCGCGCAGCCATCGCGGGCCATGTCCGCCCGGGTTCGTCGCTGTAGGTTGGCGAGCAGCCGCTACTTCACACGGGAGAAGACCATGAAACACGTTGCAATGGGCATGCTGCTTGCGGCCGCGCTGGCGGGCTGCGCAACCACGCCGACGGTGACCACCGATCACGATCCGGCCGCGCAGTTCGGCAACTACCACAGCTACGCCTGGCTGAAGAAGCCCGAGGCCAGTTCGCCATTGATCCAGCAACGGATCGTGTCGGCGGTCGATGCGAAGTTGCAGGCCAAGGGCTGGCGCCAGACCGACGAGGCATCGGCCGACGTGGCGCTGGTGGCCAACGTCGCCACGACGCAGAAGCAGAGCATCGACACGTTCTACAACGGACCGGCATGGGGTGGCTGGGGCTGGGGCGGCATGGGCATGGGCAGCGCCTCCACTACGGTGCGCACCTACGATGTCGGCACCCTGGTGGTCGACATGTTCGATACGAAGACCAAGCAGGCGGTCTGGCGTGGCAGCGCATCGGCTACGGTTCCAAGTTCAGTGGAAAAGGGCAACGCGCTGGTGCAGTCGGGCATCGACAAGATGTTCGCGACGTTCCCGCCCGGAAGCGCTCCGGCCAAGTAGACATCGGCAACATCCAGGGTGGCGCGGGGCCGGCGGGGTGACTCGCCGGCCTTGTGTTCTTTTGGGCCAGACACGTCGCGCGGTTCAGTCTTTCACCACAGACACGCGCAGGATGCGCAGGACCTCGGCAATTCCCGCGTCGGTCTCGTGGGCGTCGTGGCCGACGGGGAGCACGAGCGTGGATTCGGCGCCGGGAATGATGGCGCTCCCGAGCGGCACCACGCCGTCAGACGGTGGAACGCGCCCCGGCAACGCGCCTGCGATCGTGTGGTAGGCAATGCCGGGGACCGGCATCAGCACCTGGCCAGCCTCGCGCACCGGCTGCTTCGTCTGCAGCGTGGTGATGCTGTTGAGGCGCGCCTGCTGGAAGTACATCAGCAGTTCCGGCTGCACCGCCTTCGGATTTTCATCGGCAATGCGCTTGAGCGATTGCAGCTCCGGCGTGCGCTTGCCGATGAGCACACGCGCCAGTCGTCCGAACCAGCGCGTCGCGCTGGGGCTGCCGGCGTGCGGTGCGGAGATGAAGACGGCGCGCTTGATGCCGGGGTAGGGGCGGAAGTGGAAGGTGGCGTCCAGGCCGTCAATGTCGGCGCGATCGCCCTTGAGCGAAGATGCCGGCTGCAGGAATGCGGCATTCCACAACACCTCGCCGCTGTCGATGCAGAGCAGCCTGGCCACGACGCCGCCCATGCTGTGGCCGACCAGCACCATCCCGGTGCGTGCGGGATCGTCGCCTTCCGGATCGAGGATGTTCCAGGCTTCGTCGAGGTAACGCTGGACGCGCCTGCGCGTGACCAGCAGCGGCGCGTCGGTCTGGTAGACCACGTGCCACACCTGGAAGCGTGAGCGCAGGTCGGGCGCACCCCAGACCGCATCGGACATCCGCGCAAAGGTCAGCGGGCTGCTGCCCAGTCCGTGGATCATGATCAGCGGGCGTTTGTTGGGGTCGTAATCCTCGAGCAGGTAGAGGCCGGCGCGTCGCCCGACCTCGTCGCCGCCGAGCAGTCCCCAGATCGCGAGCCGGCCGAGCTTCGACGTGCCGGCGCCCTCGGCGAAACCTGCCGAGGTGTCGTAGGCGAGCGCGAATCGTTGAGTGCCAACCACCAGGGTATCGAGCGCCACCGCGTCGGCGATGACGAGCCGCGGCCTCCTGCGTCCGTCTGAACCGGCCGGCTCGCCGGGTTCGATCCAGGCCGTCGCGTTGCGGAACACACCCTCCGGTGGCAACAGCTTGCACAACGGCCGGTCACTGCAGCGGGGTGACAACACGGCCAACGGGACGCCGAAACCGGGGCGGTGCATGCGCGTGCCGCCGTAGAGCGTCATCGGTACCTGGCTGGCGCGGGTCAGTCGCAGCGGGCCTTCGAGGTAGGGCGACAGTTGCCGGAACTCGACGTCGAACTCGCCGCCGCCGATGTGCTGCGTCCCCGACTTCCAGCCGTCGTTGTGTTGCGAAAGGATGCGGGCGAGCAGGGCGTCGGTGCATTGCGTGGCCAGGGTCGCCGCGTCGGTCGCGGTCTCCTTCGCGGCCATGGCCGGCCAGGCGGCGACTGCGCACCAGCTCCATTCCTCCACGTTGTCGTGGGCCTCGTCCTCCATGGCGGCGCGGTGAGACCACATGCGCGCCAACTCGAGGGATTGGCGGGCGTCGCTGCGGTCGCCGGCCGTGCACGCGGACGCGTACCTGCAGTCGCCAGCGCCGGACGTGGCATCGTGATCGGCAACGCTGCGGCAGGCGACCAGGCTCAGTGCCAGGCTCAAGCCCAGAAGCCACGAAACTCGCCATGCGGCGCCGGTGGTGGCAGGGCTCATGTCCGGTTCCGGTTCCGGTGCGGGGAAGGGGTCAACCAACCCGCAAAGTCATACCGCAACCGGGCAGCGAACGCACGCGTGCGATGCCAGCCCGTCACCATGATCCGGTGACGGGCGGCAACCGCAGCCGTCAGTTGCCGATATCGTTTCCGGCCGCGGCGGCGTTGGCGATGATGCCCGACAGCGGCAGCAGCTGTGACAGGAAGCGGTTCCAGCGCGTCACGCCAGCCGGACCCACCCAGACCACATCACCGGGGCGAAGCGAAAAACGGTCGCCCAGCGCGAACGCGGCCGGCGACTGGGCGTCGAGGTGGTAGACCGTTGCCGGCGTCTGCGACATTTCCTCGATACCGCGAATCACGTACACCGCTTCACCCTTCGACGTCACCGGGTTCAGGCCGCCAGTGCGGCCCAGCGCCTGGGTCAGCGACATGTCGGTGGTCTTGAAGGTCAGCGCCTGCGGACGCAGCACCTCGCCGACCACATACACCTGCTTGCGATCGTTGAACGGCAGGAACAGGCGATCGCCCGGCTTGAGGAAGATGTCGGGCGCGGTTTTTCCGTCGCGGTTGAGCGCATCGAGATCGAGCGGGTAGTCGCGGCCGTCGCGGGTGAGGATGAAGCCGGCGAGATCGGCCTGCTCGACGTTGACGCGGGCACGGCCGACCGCCTGCGACAAGGTCAACGGCACCGTGGTGACTTCCTGCGGCGCGGTGTCCTCGAATGCACCCTGCACCGCGACGCGACTGCCGTAGCCGACCACGTTGATGTCGAGCTGCGGATTGCGAAGGTACTGGGCAAGGCGGCTGGTGAGCGTGCTGCGCAGATCCTCCATGGTCATGCCGGTGACGTTGATCTTGCCCGCATAGGGATAGAAGAACGTGCCATCGGGTTGCACGAGGCGGCCATTGGTCACAGCCTGCTGCTGGTTGCCTGCGGGGCTGGTCAACTCGGGGTGGTCCCAGACCGTGACCAGGATGGTGTCGCCCGGGTGGATCTTGTAGGACTCGGTGCGATAGCCAAGCAGTTCCTGCGGGATCTGCGCCTGTGTGCGCGGCTGGCTGACCGTGTCGGCGGTGATGGCCACCATGCGCACATCACTGCCCCCGGCCACCTGCATGTCGCCGGACGATTGCCGGCTCATCTGCTGGCCCGGTACGCAGCCACTGGTGGCGACAACGGCGGTGGCGATGGAAGCGGCCAACGTGACTTTGTGGATGATTTTCAAGGACTGGCCCTCACGTCATTGGCAAGCATCGGTCGATGGCTTGATCCTAGTGTCGCGATGGCGCATGTCGCGTGATTGTTGCGGCGCACGGTGCGAGAACATTCAGTGACTTCAACCGCAGCCGAACGAAGTCACGCAGAAAGTGTGAATTCAAGCGTGTTCAGTTCTGTATGCGAATCATCAACAAGCCGCCGAACTCCTTGATCGCGCGACCACTGCGCCACAGCGCGCTTCGCGACGGGAACCAGCGGTCTTTCCAGCTGACGCGCCGCGCGCGCTCTGGAACAGGCACGGCGACAACGTCGATGCCTTCACCCTGGAACTGCTCTATCGCGCGCGGCATGTGGATCGCGGATGTGACCAGCAGGATCCGGTGCGCCTGGCGTGTGCGCGCAATCGCGGCGGTATATCGCGCGTTGTCGCGCGTGTTGCGGCTGCGCTCTTCCAGCAGCAATGCCGATGGCGGCACGCCGAGCCGCTCGATGGCGGTCGCCATCATCCGTGCCTCGCTGTCGTCGCTGCCCTCGCCGGCGTTCTCGCCACCACCGGACAGGATCACGACAGGCGCGCGTCCGGCCAGCCATGCGCGGGCGCCTGCCGCGAGGCGACTGTTCTGCAGGTCCTCGGGGCGGACGTCAGGACGGTCGAGCCATCCATAGCGAACGCCGCCGCCCAGCACCACGATCGCGTCGGCGTACGGCAGCGCTGCTTCGTCGACCAGCGGGTACTGTTGTTCCAGGCGTCCGCGCAGCCAGTCCGACGCGGTGGGCACCGACAACAACGCCGACCATGCGACCGCTGCAGCGAATACGGCCGCGGCCGAGCGCCGGTAGCGAAGGAGCAGCAGGCCCACCGCGAGCACGAGCAGGCACAGGCTCAAGGCCGGCGGGTAGGTCAGGCCAACGATGAGCTTCTGCAAGGCTTGCGACATGGGTCAGATCACGATCTCGTTGTTGACGTAGTAGTAGAACACCGCGCACGACAGGATCAGGCCGAACCGCAGCAGCAACGGGTGACGCAACGCGGGCAGGCGGCTGTGGCAGATCACGGCGGCCACGATCAACGATGCCGACAGCCAGGCCGGCAGCAGGTAGCGGTTGGAGAAGAAGCCCCAGCCCACTGCGAAGAACGGCAGCATCATCACCAGGTAGATCGCCGTGCTGTTGCGGATCTTCTCGCGGAATTCGGGCTTGACCAGTGGCGACAGCACAAACGGCAGGACATACCAGAAGATCGAGAACACCGCGAAATCGATGCGGACGCCGGAACGGGAATGGCTGTTCTCGGTGTAGGTCATGACCAGTTCGTAGAGGGCAGGCACGCCGGCCCTGACGATCGCCATCGACAGGCCGCTGACATAGAGGACGAATGCGACCAGCGCGACCAGCCGCTGCGTCCTCGCACCGAGCAGGAGCACCGGCGCGAACAGCAGATAAAGGAACGACGACATGTGCAGGCTGCTGGCAAGCAGTCCGAACAGCACAAAGGCGCCCCAGCGACGCTGCTGGAACGACAGCAGCGCGGTGAAGACCAGCAAGGCTGCGAGGCCCTGGCGGACGGTGTTGATGGAGGCGTTGACGAACATCGGCGAGATGAAGAGCAGGGTCAGCGCCACGACAAGGAACGTCAGGTAGCCGCGCTCACCGCCGAGCGAGCGGAAGTACTGGTGCGTGGAGACGACGACGGTGCCGAGCAGCAGGGCGAACAGCGCGGTCTGGTAGCCGATCACGCCCATGCCCAGCTTCCACAGCGCCAGGCTGAGATAGACGAATCCAGGCTCCAGGCGCGTCTCCATCGACTCGCGGCCCAGCGCCTCGAAGAAGCCGGCATAGGTCATGGTGTCGGTGCCGATATCCGCAGCCCGGGTACCGACCAGCCAGCAGGCGAAGACGGCCACTGCAGCCAGCAGCAGCATGCTCAGCACGTTCGCGCCCACGGTTTCGGCTGCGCGCCGTGGTCGCAGGTGCAGGTGGCCCATGCCGCCGACAGCACTCATGACGTGGCGCCGTCCGCTCGCCATCGACGCATGGCTGCAATCAGGCGCTGCCGCGCCTTGCGCGCGAGCCCGAACGTGCGCGCGAACAAGTGCTCCGGCAGCGTGACCAGTCCCTGCCTCAGCAGCTCAAGGCGGACTTCGCGACCGGCCTTGTGCATGGCCGCCAGATCCTGACTCAGTCCACCGGCGCCGTAGTTGGCTTTGTGCCAGTACGCCAGGGTCTGATCGAGCTTGGCGCAGCGGAACCCGGAGAAGCCGATCTGGCCCCACAGCAGGAAGTCCTCGACGCGGCGGAAGCGCTCGTTGAAGCGGAACGGCAGGTCGCGGCGAAGCACGACCGACGCCGTCGGGAACGGATTGCTCAACAGCAGGCGCCGGCGCGGAACGATCGTGGTCTGCGCCGATACCGGTGACGGCGGGGCGGGCAGTTGGCGATCACGTACTTGCATGCGGTGCGCTAGCAGGGCAATTTCCGGATCATCGCGCAGCGCCTTCATCTGCAACTCGATCTTGGTGGGGCACCAGGTGTCGTCCGCATCCAGGAACGCCAGGTATTCCTGGCGGGCGCGATGCCAGCCGGCATTTCGCGCGCGCGACGGACCGCCGTTGTCGGGCAGGGCGACGATCTCGATCCAGCCGCGTGGATAGCTGGCGGAGACGAAGTGGAGCATCTCGAGCGTGCCGTCATTGCTGAAGTCGTCGACCAGCAGCACCTGCGCCGGCGCCATGGTCTGCTCTGCTACCGAGGCAACCGCTTCTGCGATGGTGTCGCGGCAGCGATAGCACGGAATGATCACGCAAACCGGGGCGACCGAAGGCGAGGAGACTTCGCGGTTCATGGCATCGTTCCGGCGTGCGATGGAGGGTGGCGCGCCGGTTGTGCCGGGCGTTGGTTCGGCCGTGGTCGATCGGGCCGGGGAATCGTTGACCATGGTGCGCATTGGAATACGTCCTGGGCCTGTTGCGCGTATACGGACGGTGAAACGCGTGGTCGCGCATCGGGATCGTTCAGCATCGTGGTGATCGCGGTGACGAGATCCTCGCTGCCGTGCGCGGTACCGGTCACCCGCAAGGCCTGCGGAAGGCCGATGTCATCGGCGAAATCGGTGCATTTTGGGTGGTAGTCGACGATCGTGAATGGCACGGCGCACAGATAGGCGACGATCGCACCGTGAAGACGTGCGCTGATGAACGCATCGCATCGGCAGATGTCGCGCACCGTCGCCAGCGGGTCCTGGCCGCGATAGAGATTGAGCTGGGCATTGATGCCGCGGGCGCGCAGCCGCGACTGCATGGCCTCGGCCAGCGCCTGGTCGCCATGTTGCGGGTGTCCGTTGAGACTGAACACTTCGACCTGCAGCGGGCAACGCAGGGCGATCCGCGCCAGCGCCTCCGTCGTGGCGTCCTGCCAGGCGCTCATCGTCGGTGCGGGATGATCGTCGCGCGGTGTGTAGCGGCAAGGGGCGATGCCAATATGCAGTGGGCCTCCGCGTCCGGCGCGCATGCTCGCGCGTGCAGGTCCGACCGGCATCAGCAAGGACAACAGCCCGGCGAGGTCGCGTCCGTGGTGGGTGACCCGCTCAAGTCCCAGGCGCAGCGCCAGGTCGTAGGAGCGTTGATCACGCACGGACAGGTACGAGAATTGTCGCGCGTAGTCGGCGACCACAGCTTCATCGGAATCGTTTGCGAACGGACCCATCGAAACGCCCACCGCGGCCAGCTGCAGGCCGCGCCGGCGATGTGCCCGCAGCATCAGCGGCTTGCGGAACGACTCGCGCGCGGTAATGACCGAGCCGCCGCCCATCACCAGCACATCGTTGCCTTGCAGGCCGCGAACGAAGCTCAGCAGGCGGCTCACCTTGCCGGCGGCGCCGGCGCTGCCATAGAGGTCCAGAGGCAACTGTCGCGGCCAGGTGCTGGCGCCATCGAGGTCGGTGAGCGCCGGGCCAACCAGGGTCGGCTCAGCGTTCCAGTACAGGCGCGATGCCGCCGTGCACAGCAGCCCGAACAGATCGTCGCCGAAGTTGCGCATGCCGTAGTAGCCGGTGAACCCGACCCGCAGCTGGTCTGTCATGGCGGTGTTGTCTCCGGATCGGGTGCGGCGGTGGCGGTGGCGGAAGGCGTGGCAGGCTGTCTGACGATCCGGCGAACGCCCAGGACCATCAGCAGCAGGAGCGTCGCCTCGGCGACCACCGTTGCCCATGCCGCACCGATGCTGCCAAAGCGCGGAATCAGCAGGCAGGTCATGGCGATCGCGACCACGGTGGCCGCAAGCATTGCCAGCACGCGATAGCGCATGTGGCTTTCGGTCAGCAGCGCCGACCCGACCGAGGTCGAGAGGAAGCGGATAGGCGCGCAGATCGCGAGAATGCCCAGCAGCACCACCACGTCGCCATACGCCGGGCCGAACGCCAATGGCACGAGCCACGGCGACAGCAGCCACAACGCAAGTCCCGTGGCCACGCCGATGCCGAGCATCGCCACGTTGCCAAGGCGGTAGACCTGCCAGAAGCGTGGCTTGTCGTGCACGGCCCAGCGATGCAGGCGCGACAGCAGGAACTTCTGGTAGACGGTGGCCGGAAACAGATACAGCGCCGTCATCACCGCCAGGGCCACGCCGTAGTGTCCGGCCTCGGCGTTGCCGCCCAGATACTTGAGCAGGACGGTGCTGACCTGGAAGAACACCGGATAGAGCGCTGCGGCGACGCCATAGGCCCACGCCTGCGACCACAGCTGCCACGCACCGGGCGGGTCGGCCATCACCTGCTGCGCCGGGCGCGGCCCATGTCCGATCAGCTGCATGCCACCGCGCTTCATCGCACGCAGCTGTGGCAGCGCCATCGCCGCGATCAGCAACGAGATCAGACCGTAGCCGAGCGCGACCTGGCGCGCGTCGATGCTGGCAATTCCCACCGCCAGCAGCGCCACCGCCAGCCGCCCCGATGGCATCAGCAACTGCCAGCCGGCGAGGGCGCGGTGCCGTTCCTCCAGGCGCAGCTTGCTGCCCACCAGGTCAACGGCGAAGGCACCGACAATGACCGGCGTCAGCAGCATCAGTGTCGCCCGCGTGTCGTTGTCGACGGGGCCGCCCCACCAGGCCCATGCCACGACTGAGACAATCGCCAGCACGGTGGTGACCAGGCAGAAGCGGAAGGCCGGGCGCAACCAGCGATCCGCACCCCAGCCCTCGCTCCCGTACGCCTTCAGACGGAATTGCGACAGCCCGAACCCGGCCAGTGGCGCGAGCATGGTGACCGTTGCCAGCGATGAGGCGAACAGGCCGTACTGCGCCGGCCCGAGTCGCCGCGCAAGCACGACCTGGGCGAGGAACACCATCGCCGCGCCGGCCGCGGTCGCCAGCCAGAGCAGGGAGATGGCCATCGCGGCCGGGCGCCAGCGTTGCGCGACCATCGGTCTCATCCGGCCACGGGCGCGCGTGCCTGCAGCGGCACGGTCAACAACTCTTCGTAGACATCGAGGGTGCGACGGATGACGATGCGCTCATCGAACTGGCGCAGGGCCCGTTCGCGGGCGTTGGCGCCCAACGTGGCGAGCAGCTCGCGGTCGTCATCGAGTTGCGCGAGCAGGTCGGCCAGCGACTGCGCATCGCGCGCAGGCACCCGCAAGCCGTCGCTGCCGTGGTCGGTCACGACCTCGCGGCAACCGGGCAGGTCGGTGGTGATCAACGCCAGTCCAGCGGCGGCGCCCTCGATCAGGCATCGCGGCACGCCCTCGCGGTAATAGCTCGGCAACGCCATCACGTCGACGGTGGCCAACAGGGCGGGCATGTCCTCGACGTGACCGAGCCACCGCAGCAGTCCCTCGTCCTGCCAGGCCTGGGCTTCCTCGGCGGTGATGGAGTGGGGATTGCCCGGGTCTGGCGTTCCTGCGAGCAGGAACTCGATATCGCGCCCGCCCTGGCGCAGCAGGCGCGAGGCCTCGGCAAACTCGGCGACGCCCTTTTCGCGCAGCAGTCGCGCTGCAAGTAGAACGCGCAGCGTTCGTCGACCGTCGTCGCGTGGCGTTGGCTGGAAGCGCTGGGTATCGACGCCGGAGCTGCGGATCAGGCGGATCTTGTCGCCCGGGACGAGGCGGGCATCCACCAGCGCCTGCGCGTCGTCGGGGTTCTGCAGAATCACGCGCGAGTGACCGTGACCCAGCGTGGTCCGCATCAGGGTGCTGACAATCGGCCGCAGCATTCTTGCCTTGAAGCTGTCGCTGGCGAACACGTAGCCCATGCCGGCGACGGCGTTGATGACCGCAGGTATTCGCGCCATCCGTGCCGCCATCGCGCCGTACACCGCGCATTTGACGGTGAAGTTGTGCAGAAGGTCTGGTCGCTCGCTTCTCAGCAATCCCACCAGTTCGCGTAGCGTATGCAGCTCGCGCAGCGGGTTCAGGCTCGCCCGGTCCATGGCAAGCTGCCGCCAGCCGATTCCGTGCTCCTGGAATCGTTCGCCAAAATCGCCGGGTGGCGAGACCATCACCACTTCGGCGCCGTGTGCCCTCAGCTGCAGGGCAGTCGACAATCGGAAGTTGTAGAGGTACCAGTCGGTATTCGCAAAAAAAACAATACGCATCGGCAAGCGGAGTGCCGTGCATCGCCGTGCTGCTTCGGTTCGCGATGCAGTGGCACTGTTCGATGGAGGGATAAGGATTGTATCGATGCAACCTTGCCAGGCTGTAAACGACACGATCACTTTCCACATCCGCGCATGAACGAATCCGGCAAGGCGCACGGGAGAGCACGCCATAACGCATGCGGCCGGCAAAAGCCGGCCGCGTGCGTCATGCAGATTTCAGGATCGTTACTTGGCGTACTGGTTGGTCGTCACACGCAGGTCGACGCAGTCGGTGGTGGCCTGGATATGGGCGCCGTTGCCGTTGTTTCCGTCCACCAGTCCAGTCATGGACACCAGCGGGTTGGTGGCGGTGCTCACCCCGTGCATGCGCGTGTGATTGTTGCGGAACGTGTTGCCACTGACCTGGTAGGACTTCGTCGCCGAGCGCAGCATCACGCCCATCAGGTAGTTGTGCTGGAACTTGTTCTGGGCGATGTATCCACTGACCGGCGCGATCGTCAGGATTCCGTAGCCGCCGTTGTATTCGACCGTGCAACTCTTGATGGTGACGCCGTTGACGCGCTTGTAGACCTGGATGCCGTTGCCCTGGTTCTTGCGGATCAGGCAGTTCTCGATGTGCACCGTCGTGCACGTGCCCAGGTCGTCGGCGTCGGGCTCGATGTCGATGCCACAACCCGGGTCGATGCCGGTGTTGTTGCTGAACTCCGAATCGTAGACCTTGACCTCGCTGGAACGTCCGATCGACAGACCCTGGCGGCGGTTGCCGGTGGAGACCACGTTGGCGATGACGATGCCCTGCGAAGGAACGGTGGGCTGGTTGGTGACCATGGCGCCGCCGATGGAGATGCCGTCGCCCCAGCACTTGGAGAGGTGGATGTCGCGGATGGTCACGCGCGAGGAACCGCGGACCATGATGGCGTGGCCCCATTCGCCGGTGGTGCCGAGGTGGTTGTCGCGGTCGCCGACGATCTGACCGCCGGAGATCTCGACGTCGCTGACCTTGTAGACCATGACCACGTAGGCGCGCTCGGCGCTGTTGCGCTTGGCGGCCAGCTTGGCGCCGTCGGCCAGTTGCAGGTGCATGCGGCTGCGCAGGCGCAGGTTGCGGGTCGGGTCGATGACGTAGGTGCCGGCGGGGATCAGGATCGTGCCGCCGTCGGAGGGCAATGCGTCGATGGCCGCCTGGATGGCGGTGGTGTCGTCGTGAATGCCATCTCCGTACGCGCCGCGGTTGCGGACGTTGAGCACGGCCGCGCCGCGTGCGCGTGTGGGTGGCGCATAGGCCGCTTCGACACTGCTGCCAGTGCCGGCGAGCGCACGCGAGATGCCGGTGGCGGTGAGTACGCCCGGAACCGCCGCAAAGAGGGAGCGGCGGAGGAAGTCGCGGCGGCCGTTGTGGGCATGCTCGCTGGTGGTGCGCGTGACGCGCTTGAGTCTTCTGTCTTTCACGTATGGGGTTCCTGGGCCAGCCCCTGTCCGGCCGTGCTTCGAAAGTTCGCAGCCGCGCGTTTGAACGTGCGCCGCTTCGTTCGTCACTTCACACTCATTTTCGTGACTTGCGCGAATCTAGCGCAGCGATGCTTAACTGCAGGCTCCGATTGCCATATCTGTGCGCGTGCGCAAGAAACGAAAGCATGCTTGTTCAGCTTGAGCCGCATTCAAGTTCATGACTGTGCATTCATTCATGAACCTGTAGAGGCGATTGCGCGGAACCGCCCGGGCACGGCGGGCATCGACTAGTTGCGATAGCTGTTGTCGTCGGTGACGTGGATCGCCTGCGCTTCCTCGGCAATCGATACATGCCTGTTGCGCGGCAGCGACTTCCTCGACTTCGCGCTGTAGGCCGGCCCGTTATCGGCGAACTCGTTGCGACTGACCGATATCTCGCGCGCCCCAGGACGCAGGCTGACGCCACCCAGGGCGTTGTCGCGGATCAGGTTGTCTCGGATCACGCAGGCACTGGCGGCAATCGCCAGCACGCCATGGCCGCGATTGGCTTCGATCGTGCAGTCGCGGATGGTCACGTCCGATACCCGCTTGAACAACTGGATGCCGGCGCCCTGGTTCCTCGCCACCACGCAGTTGCCGATGATCACATCGTCGGCGACGTCGCCCGCATCCGGTTCGACATCGATGCCGCAGCCGGGCAGGGTGCCGCCGGTGTCGCTGAAGGTCGAATCGTAGACGCGGACACGCCTTGAGCGGCCGATGGTCAGGCCCTGGCGACGGTTGCCGACGCACTGGACGCGCGCGATCACCACGTCGCGGCTCGGCACGATGGCACCGTTCCCCGTCCTGGCCCCACCAATGGAGATGCCATCGCCCCAGCAATGCGAGACATGCACGTCGCGGACGGTGACGGCCGATGCGCCGCGGATCATGATCCCGTGGCCCCATTCGCCGGTGGATCCGTGGTGCGCGTCGCGCTCGCCGATGATGCGGCCGCCGGAGATCTCGACGTCGCTGATGGCCTCGGCGGTCAGCACATGCGCGCGTTCGGCCGCGTTGGCCTTGGCCAGCAGCCGCGCGCCCGGCGCCAGCTCCAGGTGCATGCGACTGCGCAGGCGGATGCTCCGCACCGGATCGATCAGATAGTCGCCAGCGGGTACCTGGACGGTGCCGCCAGTGGCAGGCAACGCATCGACCGCACTTTGAAATGCGAGCGTGTCGTCGTGCCCGCCGTCGCCCTGTGCTCCGTGCTGGCGCACGTCGATCCGCGTCGCCCCGCGACCGCGCGCGGGCACGTTGCCGGAAGCACCTGCAGCCGCACCACCCGGGATGGCGAACGCCAGCGGAAGCAATGCGCAGCCGCGCAGCAGCACGCGGCGGCCGTGGTCAATGGCTGGCGGCATCCGTCTGCGCCTGTGCAGTGCCATCGGCGCCATGCAGTGCGGCCTGCCTGCGCGATTCCAGCCACGGCAGCACGATCGCCAGCAGGTAGAACTTGGACGCGTGGTACTTGTTGTCCAGGCGCTTTCGATTGCGCTCGAGCCAGCCGCCGGCGCCCGGCAGCAGGTCGCGAGACTGGCGGGCGAACTCCAGTACCTGGTCGAAGCGTTGCTGCGCCAGACCGCGCAGGTCGAAGCGAAAGCTGCCCTTGCCCTGCACGTAGGGAAGCTCGCCGAAACGGGTGGCGATGTGCTGGCGAATGAGCAGTTTGTTGAGCTGGGTCTTCGGGTCGACCTTTTCGTAGCGGGGCACTTCGCGATGGATCCATTCGCGCAAGGTGAGATCGCAGAACGGGTACGCCGCCTGCAGCGACAGCGCGCTCGCGGTGTACAGGCCCTTGGCGAAGGCGCCGGCCGAACCGGCGATCGATGTCGACATGTCGCGCCATTCCGCCGGCGTGGTGGCCGATCCGATCTCGTCCAGGAACAGGTCCAGGCGCTGACGCGATTGCCGCGCGATGTCGCGGCCGAACAGTTCATCGACCTCGTCATCGCTGAAGCGCGAACCGGGGAAGACCCGCTCGATCGGATTCATCTGCAGCGTGCTGAGCAGGTAGCACAGGCGGAAGCTGCGATCGACCAGCGGCAGTTCCGCCACCCGCGGCGACAGGTTGATGTCGCGTGCCAGGCGCGCCAGCAAGTGCTGGCGACGGTTCATCGGCGTGCCGAAGTAGCTGTCGGCGCCGAGCCCGTCGATGATGCCGTCACCGCCGCGGGCCGCGACCTCGGTGCCCAGGTCGACGCAGGAGAGCAGGGCGAAATCGGCGGTCAGCAAGGGCATCCGGTCGACCGCCGCCAGATAACGGTCATAGGCGCGGGCGGGGTCGCAGACGAGCACTTCGTGGCGCAGGCCGAGCGTGCGCGCGACATGCGACGCCGATTCGACCTCGTTCTCTTCGCGTCCGCCCAGGTAGGTGATGCAGGTCGTGTCCGGCCGGGCCTCGGCAATGGCTATGGCCAACGTGGTGGAGTCCTTGCCGCCGCTCTGCAGCAGCCAGGGCGCGCGCATGCCCGCGCAACTGCGACGGATCGAATCGCACAGCAGGCGGTGGTAGCCGCCGACCCAGTCCTGGTCGAAGCGGGGCTCCTCGGGCACTTCGCCGGCATTGCGGAACTTGAAGCGGAACTGCGGCGATTCATGCATGTCGTCACGCGGGCAGAATCCGAACGTCACCAGGCGCACGCCCTGCAGGATCGAGAAGGGCGGATAGACAAAAGCATTTCGCAGCAGGTCGGCGACGGAGACCAGGTCGACCGGCGGCGATGCGGGCGAAGCGAGCGGCGAAAAGTCGGGAATCCCGTAGTACGGCGACATCGTGATCTGGGTTCGCATCGGCCTCACCTCGCCGCCGTCGGGTTACGAAGCGGCTGATAGTCGTAGTACGAGTAGGTGTATTGGCCCGAGCCGTGCTTCTGCACCGCGTTGAAGATCGCGCCGCGCACATCGACACCGTTCTGCTCAAGGCGCTGCTTCGCCATGGCGATCTCGCGTTGCTGGTTCAGGCCCCAGCGCACGACCATCAGGCAGGTGCCGACGTGGTGGCCGATCACCGCCGCATCGGTCACTGCCAGCACCGGCGGGGTATCGATCACGACGACGTCGTAGATCTCGGCCAGCTCTTCGAGCAGGGAACCGAAGCGCGGGTGCATCAGCAGTTCGGAGGGATTGGGCGGGATCGCGCCGCGCGAAATGAAGGTCATGTTGTCGGTGCCCGGGACCCGGCGCAGCGCCTGCTCCAGGTCGATCTGGCCGGAGATCAGTTCCGACAGGCCGCCTTCCGAGCGCACGCCGATGGCGTGGTGCAGGGTGCCGCGACGCATGTCGGCATCGATCAGCAGTACGGTCTGGCCCGCCTGGGCGATGGTCACGGCGAGGTTGGCGCAGACGAAGGTCTTGCCGACGCCGGGACTGGGCGCGGCGATCATCAGCATGTTGTTCTTCATCTCCAGTCGCGCGAAGTGCAGGCTGGTGCGCAGGCTGCGCAGCGCCTCCATCGCCAGGTCGGTCGGCGAGCGCAATGCCAGCAGGCGCTGGCCGTCGCGGCGGAAACGGCGCGGACGCGTGGCGATCTGGTGGCCCTTGGCGCTGAAGGGGATCGAGGCGTAGACCGGCAGGCCGAGCAGTTCGATGTCGACCGGATCTTCGACGCCGCGCTTGAACATCTGCCGCAGCAGCACGAAGGCGACCATGAACATGGCGCCGATCAGGGTGCCGCCGGCCACGACCAGCAGCGGTTTCGGCCATGCCGGGCTGTCCATGTTGACGTCGGCCGGGTCGATCACGCGGGCATTGCCGATCGCGCTGGCGCGGGCGATGTTGAGCTGCTGCGCCTGGTCGAGCAGGTTGGCATAGGTCGCGTTGGTGACTTCGACGTCGCGGTTGAGGCGGAACAGGCCCTGCTGGGTGTCGGGCAACTGGCTCAGGCGCGACATCAGCTTGGCCTTCTCTGCCTGGAACTGGCCGATCTGGCGCTGCAGCGACTCATACACCGGATGGGCGGTGGTGAAGCGGCTGGCGATGTCGGCGCGCTGCACCAGCAACTGCTGGATGCTCGCGTCCAGGGCGATGCTCTGGTCGAGCAGGGCCTTGTTCTGGACGGCGACGTCGAGCGTGCCGGTGCGGCTCTGGAAGTTGTTGAGCGCGGCCTGCGCGTCGGCCAGTTCGCGACGTACATTGGGCAGCTGCTCGGTCACGAACTGCAGGCGCTTGGCGGCCTCGGCGGAATTGCGCGCGACGTTCTGGCGGGAGTAGGCCTGGGTGATCTCCTCGAGCACCTGCTTGGCCCGCACCGGATCGGAGTTGGAGTAGGTCAGGGCGATCACGCCGGAGTTGCGGCCCTGCTCGGTGACGGTGATCTTGCTCTTGAGGTCGGCCATGATCGCCATCGGGTTCAGGCGCTTGACCTCGAAGCGCGTGCCCGGATTGGCGGCCAGCGTCTTGACCTCGATGCTGGCGCCGCCGCCGCTGACCGGACCCTGTCCGGCGCGCCCCTGCAGCATTGCCTTGCCGTCGGGGTCGAACAGCGTGAAGCGGCCGCGCTCTCCGGCGACCAGCTGCAGCGGCACGTCAACCAGCGTATCGGGGAGATCGAGTCGGCCCAGCTGGATCTTCTCGCCGCCCCAGCCGTACTGGTTGAGGCCGAACATCGGCGCAGCCAGCGCATCGGGTTGTACGAGCTGCTGGCCACGCGCCAGCAGATCGCCGATGACCGGTACGCGCACCGGCTTGGCGGAGATGTCCAGGTCGAGCTTCGTCATCGCTTCGCCGAGCACGCGGCGTGAGGTGAGCAGCTGCGATTCGGTGGCCGCCGGGGCATCGATCGACGGCGGCGCCTGCGGTGCATTGCCGGCGCTCAGGCCCGGTACCGTCGGTGGCCGGCTTTCAACCTGCACCACGGCGTTGGCTTCGTACTGCGGCGTGGCCAGCAGCACGTAGACGGCGCTGACGGCGAAGAACAGCATCGTGCCGAACAGGATCGACCACTTGTGCTCGCTGAGCGTGGTCACGAGGGTCGGGATGTCGATGTCGTCTTCCCGGATCGTGGTGGCGGGGACCGAATAGGCGGAATCGGCCTTGGTCATCAGATGGGTAGCCATGATTCGTCACCATTGCGAGCGAAAGGGGGAGGTGAGAGGGCGGGGCGGCGAGGCGTCATGAGGCCTCCCACGCGCTACCGATGCCGTGGTGGTTTGGCGAACCTGCGTCCTGTGACAGGGTTCCTGGGAGGTGGGCTACAGGACGCAGGACCGCCAAGGCATCGGCGATGCGCTGGCACGCATCGCCTTCGTCGAGGTCGCCGGCGGCGATTTCCGGGGGCGTCAGCGGCGGATCGCGGCTGAGCAGATGCAGCAGGTTGTTGCAGATGGAGTCCGGATCGGTGCCCAGCAGATGGATGCGGCCATTGCCCTGCACGTCACGGTGCGGCTGCAACGCCAGCAGCGGAACCGCCATGGCCATCGCCTCGACCTCGATGTCGCGATGGGCGAAGGCAAGGTGTGCGCGTTCGAGCAGGTAGACCGACGCGAGGTAGTCGGGCTGCCCGATCGAATGCATGTTGGGCGGCAGCTGCGCCGGATCGAGGCCGTGCACGTCCAGGTCGACGCAGACCACGTCGATGTCGGGGCGCTCCATCGCAACCTCGAGGAGCGAGCCGACCACGAGATCGGCGTGGTCGTCGGCGAATCCGCCGGCAAGCATCAGCAGCAATGGATGGCCACGACGCAGGAACCCGTAGCGCAGGCGCAGGTCGGTGCGGCAATCGGCGTCCCAGCGCAGGTGGTCCAGCGCCGCGCGCAATGTGTCGATCGCCGTGTTGCCGGCGACGAGCACGCGATCGGCGGCGACGCCTTCGGCGACCAGCTGCCGTCCCGTGGTCGTGCTCGGCGCGACGTGCAACGCCGCCAGTGCGCGGGCGATGCGTCGGCCGGGATCGTCGCCGGGACTGGCGGCAACGTCGGTCAGGCCGCTGTCGATGCATACCACCGGTACGTGCCGATAGTGCGCCGCCAGCGTGGCGGCAAGCGTGGCGGGCGTGTCGCCCGGCACCAGCACCAGGTCGGGCTGGACGTTGCTCATCACGCGCTGAAGGCTCCCCAGCGCGTTGGAGGTGGTCTCGGCGGGGTCTTCGCCGTGGGGCACGTCGAGTTCGACGTCGGCGACGAGGTCGAACAGGCTCAGTACCTGCGTTGCGCTGCGCTCGGGAACCGCAGTCACGCAGACGGTCGATTCGAAGCGGCCATCGCGTGCCAGTTGCTGCGCGATGGGCGCGATGTGGACGGCATCGGGCGAGTCGGCAAGGACGCACAGGGTCCTCATCGGCGCCACCGCGGCCGTGGTCTGCTCCTGGCCGGCCTCGGGATTGGTGCGGCTGGCATGGACCGGGACGGGATCGAACAGATCGTCCTCGAAGCGCGCCAGTTCGGTGATGAAGGTGGCTTCGTGCTCGTTGCCGCTGAAGGCCATGACCAGGCCCACGCCGTTGCCGGGCAGCGGCGAGGGCCACACCGTGCGCACCCTGGCGAGCAGTTGCGGCGTGCCCCAGACATGCGCGGCGAGGACGGCGAAGAACGCCACCAGGCTCACCATCTCCGGCGCATTGCGCAGGGCATAGCCGATGAACACCAGTACGCCGCTGACGCCGAGCATCGCCAGCAAGGCCATCCGCGGCTGCAGGCCGGTGTCGAGCAGCAGGTGATGCAGGTGCTGGCGATCGGCGCGGAACGGCGACCGGCCCGCGCGCATGCGCCGGTACATCACCGCCGCGGTGTCGATCACCGGCAGGGCGACGCACCACAGCACATCGACCGGCGCCAGGCGCTCGATGCGCTCGTGGCTCATGTAGATCAGGCTCCAGGCCAGCAGGAACCCGATCAGGGTGCTGCCGGCGTCGCCCATGAAGATCTTGCGGCCGTCCGGCCAGCCCAGGTTGACGAACAGGTAGGGGATCAGCGCGAAGAACAGCACCTGCAGCAGGAACACCACGCCCGGCATCGACCACGGACTGTCATCGAACAGCATGATCGCGCCGATGCTGACCATCGCCACGGTGGCGGCGAGGCCATCGATGCCGTCGAGCATGTTGAAGGCGTTGATGAGGCCGATCACGGCAACGATCGTGAACGGAATCCCGAGCACGCCCAGGCCCAGGCGATCGGCTCCAAACAACTGCCCCAGGTCGTGCACGTAGTAACCGGACATGGCGATCACCAGCCCGGTTGCGCCGGCTTCCACCAGCAGTCGCGCACGCACGCTCAGGTCGCTTGCGTCATCGAGTGCGCCGGCCACGACGATCAGCGCCGAGGCGGCCATCAGGCTGGTGACGAACCCGTCGAAGTATCCCAGATAGCTCAGTCCCACCACCGTGCCGATGAAGAAGCACAGGCCGCCGATCAGCGGGATATGGCCGCGGTGGTGCTTTCTGCCATTGGGCTTGTCGACCAGTCCCATCCGGCGCGCCCACGGGCGCATGGAGAAGATCGCGAAGAGGGTGACGGCCAAGGCAATGGCACTGGCTGCGACTAACTTTGGATCCTTCATGCACGCACCTCGGAATGAGCCTTGGGTGTTGATTCCGTGTGCATGCGCACCCACAACAACCACATCGCTCCTGGCGCGGGAAATTCTTCGTGCGTGTGGGCGTCAATGCCGTTCCGCCGCGCCAGGTACCGGCACGAATCTAGGTGCGCGTTGTTGACGGACAGATGAAAGCACGCCGATTTATTTGAACGAATTCGCCGCCGTGCTTTGCGAAGGTTCAGTTCGATGAATGGTTCACTTCATCTCTACAACGATGAAGCGTGTTTGTTCGAACAGGTCACAGACGCGATCGCCATTGCTCGATAGCGGCATCGATGAGCTCGTACGCGCGATCGAATTTTTCCTGTGCGCGACGATGCGGATCGGCGATGTCGCGGCCATCGGTCCATCGCGAGAACAGGTGAACCCGGCCGCGAAGCGTGGGCGAAAGCGCCAGCAATGCGGCCACCTGGCGCTTCTCCATCGCCAGCACCAGTTCCGCGCGGTCGATGTCGGCGATGGTGATCTGGCGTGCGATGTGATTGCTGGCGCTGAGCCCATGGGCAAGCAGCGTGCGTTCGGCGGCGGCGTCGACCGGGGATCCCGTCATTGCCGCAAGGCCGGCCGAGTCGATCTCGGCGTCGGCGAGGCGATGACGAAACATCGCCGCCGCCATCGGACTGCGGCAGATGTTGCCCTTGCATACGATCAGGATCATGCGATCAGGCATGCGCGTTGCCGGCGAGCGCGGTCGCTAGGCCGGCGGCACGGTCTGGCGCACGCGGGTGAATCCCTCCCACGGATCGGCCTTGAGCGAATCGGCACGCCGTGCCGCCTTGCGCAGGTCGAACGCGCCCGCCTGGCGGATGCGGGCGAGTTCCTCCCAGGTGACCGGCATGCACACCGGTGCGCCGGCCCTGGCGCGCAGCGACCAGCTGGCGACGCTGGTGGCGCCGCGCGTGTTGCGCAACCAGTCGATGAAGATGCGGCCCTCGCGCGCGGCCTTCGAGGCGTGGGCGATATAGCGCTGCGGCGACGCGGCGACCATGGCGTCGGCGAAGGCCTCGCAGAACGCCTTGGCCTGTGCCCAGTCGGCCTTCGCGCGCACCGGCACGACGACGTGCAGTCCCTTGCCGCCGGACAGGCGCACCCAGCTGCGCAGGCCGGCCTCGGCCAGCCGGTCGCGGACATCGCGCGCGGCTGCCTTGACCTGTGCCCAGGTGATGCCTTCGGCGGGATCGAGATCGAAGACGAGGCGATCGGGGTGCTCGACGTCGTTGGTTCTCGCGCCCCACGGATGGAACTCCAGGGCATTCATCTGCACCAGGTCGAGCAGACCGTCCAGATCCTCGATGTAGATGTAGTCGCCGGTGCCCGACGTTTCGCTCAGGGTGATCGAATGGACATTGGCGCCGAGCGAATCGGCTTGGTGCTTCTGGAAGAAGCACGCGGCATCGGCGCCGTCCGGGCAGCGCAGCAGCGACAGGGGTCGTCCGATGATCTCCGGCAGCAGCCAGCGTGCGACGACGCCGTAATAGGCGGCAACATCGCCCTTGCTGATTCCGGCATCCTCGTAGACGACCCGATCGGGACTGGTCAGCCTTCGTGCTGTCATGCGGGGACTTTCCGATGCCGCATGTTGGCGATCGGTGAAAGGGCCTGGCTGCGATTCAGTTGGCGCGAGGGCGGCGTACTGCCGCCATCGCCCCTAGCATCACTGCCGCATCAGGCGGCGGTGTCCACCAGGACCAGCTCGACGTCTTCCAGCGCGGTCACCGTGAGCGTGCGCTCGTTGCGGACCGCGGCGCCGTCGCGCGCTTCCAGGCGCACGCCGTTGACCTCCGCCGTGCCCTTGGCCGGGACCAGATAGCCGAAACGCTCCTCGCCCAGCTCGTACTGCACGGTCTCGCCGGCGGCAAGGGTCAGGCCCAGCACCCGGGCATCGGCACGGATCGGCAGCGCGTCATCGTCGCCCTCGGCACCACTGGCCAGGACCACGAAGCGGCCTGCGCGGTCGCCCTTGGGGAAAGGCTTGGCGCCCCAGGTCGGAGCACCGCCGCGCTGGTCGGGGATGATCCAGATCTGGAAGATCCGGGTGGTGCCCGGCTCGAGGTTGTACTCGGCATGCTGGATGCCGGTGCCCGCGCTCATCACCTGCACGTCGCCGGCTTCGGTGCGGCCACGGTTGCCCAGGTTGTCCTGGTGCGTTATCGCGCCTTCGCGGACGTAGGTGATGATTTCCATGTCCGAGTGCGGGTGCGGCGGGAAGCCGGTGTTGGCGGCGATGGTGTCGTCGTTCCAGACACGCAGCGCGCCCCAGCCCATGCGCCCGGCATCGTGGTAGCTGGCAAAGGAGAAATGGTGCTTGGCGTCGAGCCAACCGTGGTTGGCTCCACCCAGGCTGTTGAAGGGCCGACGCTCGATCATGGTGAAACTCCTGTGGGGGACCCCGTGGCAATCACGGGGGATCCGCTTGACCGACAAGATAGGCGCCCGCGAACAGGATTAGAATGGAACCAATAGAAAAGGATCGTTTCCAGAATCGACATGCAGAAACTGCCCGACCTGGAGGCCTGGGCGATCTTCGCCAAGGTCGCCGAAACCGGATCGTTTGCCCGCACCGCGGCCGACCTCGGCCTGTCGCAGGCCACGGTGTCGAAGGCCATCACCCGGCTGGAGACGCGCCTGAAGACGGTGCTGTTCCATCGCACCTCGCGGCGGATGTCGCTGACTGAAAGCGGCCGCGGCGCGCTCGAACGCGCCACCCGCATTCTCGCCGAAGGCGAAGCGGTGGAGGCGGAGGTCACCGCCCAGGCCGCCAGTCCGCGTGGCCTGGTGCGGCTCGCGGTGCCGATGTCGTTCGGCGTGGCGCACCTGGCGCCGGTGTTGCCGGAGTTCATGCGGCGCTATCCCGACATCGCCCTGGAAGTCGACTTCGACGACGGTTTCGCCGACCTCGTCGGCGGGGGCTTCGACCTGGCGCTGCGGATCTCGGCCCTGGCCGATTCCAGCCTGCTTGCGCGCAGGTTGTGCGGCGTGCGCGTGCTGCTGGTGGCCACGCCCGAGTACCTGGATGCACACGGCCGCCCGCGCCATCCGCGCGACCTGGCCGACCACGCCGCGCTGTTCTACACGCTGTCGCGCTTCGGCAATGCCTGGCGGTTCCAGCATCGCAGGCACGGCGATTTCTCCATCAGCGTGCAGGCGCCGCTGCGCGTCAACAATGCCGAGGCGATCAATCCG
This sequence comes from Lysobacter sp. TAF61, assembly GCF_052113485.1. Taxonomy (NCBI): domain Bacteria; kingdom Pseudomonadati; phylum Pseudomonadota; class Gammaproteobacteria; order Lysobacterales; family Lysobacteraceae; genus Lysobacter; species Lysobacter sp. TAF61. The sequence continues at coordinate 97,008 of NZ_JBFRDH010000001.1, read as the reverse complement.
GCCCTGCTTGCCGGGCAGGGGCTGGCGCTGCAGCCGGAGTTCCTGGTCTGGCGCGAGATCAAGTCCGGCAAGCTCGAAGTGGTGATGCCGGACTGGTCACCACCGCCGATCGCGCTGCACGTGGTGACACCACCGGGGCGGATGCGTCCCGCACGCGTGCAGGCGCTGATTGACCACCTCGTACGCAAATTCGAAAAGGCGCCGTGGGCCGACTGCAGCGAGTGAGTCGCGTGCTGGTTTCGTGAAGGCGACGTGAGGAACGCTATCCGACCAAAGTCCAAGCCCGGTATTGCCGGCCTTCGGCGTTGGAGCAGGCAGGAAGCATCGTCGTCCGGCACGGAGCCGGTGACGATGCCGGTCACTGCGCTGAGGAGTTCCTCATGCACGTTGCCAAGGGTTGGTGGTGGCTGGGGCGCGCAGGCCTGTGCCTGCCGTATGCCTGGAGCGGCGTGACCAAGCTGCTGGACTTTCCCGGCGCCGTTGCCGAGCAGGCGCACTTCGGCATGATTCCGCCGGAGCTCTTTGCCGCGTGCGTGATCGTGGTGCAGCTGGGCGGTTGCCTGCTGGTGCTGTTCTGCCGCGGCCGCTGGCGCGCCGGTGGTGCGATCGTGCTGGCCGCCTTCACCGTGCTGGCCACGGTGATCGGCCATGCCTACTGGACGATGTCGGGGATGCAGCGCCTGTACACGCTCAATTCGTTCCTCGAGCACGCCGGGCTGGTCGGCGGATTCGTGCTCATCGCCGCGCAGGCCCTGCACAAGGGCGGGGTCGGTGGCGACGAGGAGGAAGAAGAGGAAGAGGAGGAGTGAGGGAATCGGCGCGGGGATCGCGCCGCCTCATTGCCGCGACGACGTCAGTCGCCGGTACTGCGACATATGCCGGATCGCCTGCCGCGGCTGGTCCAGCGCTTCGTGCAGGAGCGCCAGGTTGTAGTGGCAGTCGGCGAGGGCGGGGTCCTCGCGCAGTGCGGCCTCGTAGGCCTGGATCGCTTCGAGCTTGCGGTCCATGTCGTCCAGCAGCACGCCCAGGTTGTAGAACAGCAGCGGGTCTTCGCCGCCGTGGGCGACTGCCTCGCGATAGACCTGTTCGGCTTCCCCGAAACGGCCGAGCTCGTGCAGCAGGCGACCCAGGTTGATGCGTGCATCCTGGCGTGCCGGCTCGGCGGCGATGGCGCGTCGATAAGCGTTGATGGCCGCCTCACTGGCGGATACCTCGGCGGGCATCGCCCGTTCGGTCGAGTCGGCCGTATCGACCGTATCGACCGCGCCCATCGCTGCGACCTGCGCCGACGAAATGGCCGCCGGCTCGATCACCCGCAACGACCCCTGCGCGGGATCGCCTTCGAATGCCAACACGTATTGCCCCGATTCGGCATGCCAGCGGCTGCCGCCTTCGCGTACGACCACGTGGTCGGCGACCGCACCAATGCTCAGCCCCGACAGCGGCATCTCCTCGGGCAGGCGGCTGCGCAGTTCCTTCAGCGAACGCAGTATCCGCCGCTGCGGCACGTTGGCCGCAGCCAACGCCTGCGCGGTACGCAGCACGATCAGGTCCTGGAACGAGAACAGCCAGGCATTGCGCGGCCCGCGCGTGGGCGCCACGAACCCGGCCGCGACCAGCGAGCGGATGGCACTGCGGGGCAGGCGGAGCAGTTTTTCGACATCGCGCATGCCGTAGTGATGCATGTGCGGTTACTTCGCCCTCTTGGCAACCTTGCGCTTGGCCGGCGCCGCTTCGGCCTCGGCGGCCTGCTTGGGCGGTTTGCGCCCGCGTGTCGCTGCCGGCGCCGCGGCCTTGCCCTTGGCAGGGGCGGCGCCCTTCTTCTCGAGGCTGGCGCGAAGCGCTTCCATGAGGTCGATGATCTGCGCGCCACCGCCTGGTTCCTCGGCGACGGTGATCTGCTCGCCTTCGACCTTGCGCTGGATCGCCGCCTCGACGCGCTCGCTGACCTCGTCCTTGTAGGCGCTCGGATCGAAGCGGCTGGACGCCTGCTGGTCGATCAGCTGCTGGGCGAGCTTGAGCTCGGCGTCGCGCACGTCGGTCTTGGGAATGTCGAGGTCGCCGATGGAGCGGACCTCGTTGGCGTACAGCAGCTGCTGCATGACCAGGCCGTCGTCGACCGGGCGGATCATCACGATGTGCTGCTTGCCATGCGAGGCCCAGGTGCCGACCGCGCATCGCTTGGATTCGCGCAGCGCCTTGGCGAACAGCGCATAGGGCTTGGCGCCGCCCTTGTCGGGCGCCAGGTAGTAGGCCTTGTCGAAGTAGACCGGGTCGATCGAGGAGATCGGCACGAACTCGGTGATGTCGGCGCTGTGGGTGCCGGCCTCTTCGAGCGCCTTGAGCTCCTCGGGCGTGAACATGACGTACTGGTCCTTGGCGAACTCGTAGCCTTTCACGATGTCGTTGCGCGCCACCGGGATTTCTTCCCTTGCGCACACGTACTGCTGCTTCAGGCGCGATCCGCAGCCCTTGTGCAGCAGGTTGAAGGAGATCTGCCGGCTGGCCTCGGTGGCCGAATAGAGCTTGACCGGTATGGACACAAGACCGAATGAAACGGTCAGCGACGCAATCGAACGTGCAGCCATGACAGCCTCCGGGCGGGTCGTCAGGCGGGGCCACCCGCCAGGGCGCTCGCCAGGTCCTGCTTGCGTTCCAGGGCATCGCTCCAGCGATCGCCCGTGCGGGACAAACGCTTTACCACATCCGGGATCCGGAAGTCGAGCGGGTGCGCGCTGGCCAGTTCGTCCCAGGTCAGCGGCATCGATACCGGCGCGCCGGGCTCGCCGCGCGGGGAGTAGGCCACGTTCAAGGTCTTGCCGCGCACGTTCATGTTGTGGTCCATGAAGATCCTGCCGGTGCGCTTGGGCACGCTCCATTCCATGGTGATGTCCTTGGGGTGCTGGCGCATGAGGTGGCGGCTGACCAGCTCGGACACGTGCCGGGCGGCGTCGAAATCGAGCGTGCGCCGGATCGGCACGAACACGTGCAGGCCGGTCTTGCCCGAGGTCTTCACGATCGGCTCCAGCGCCATGCCCTGCAGCAGTTCACGCAGCCAGAACGCGACCTGCTTGCCCTTCTCGAACGCGATGGTGTTCAGCTCCGGCTCCGCGCCCGGTGCTTCCTTGCCGGAGTAGATGTAGGGATCGATGTCGAACACGACGTAGTCGGGGTAGTTGAGCACCGAGGCTTCCAGCGACTGCAGCGAGCCGTCGTAGTCGGTCGATGACGACACCGCGTCGGGCCCCGGGCGTGCACGCGAATGCCAGACATGGAACTCCAGCGTTCCCTGCTGCGCCAGCCACAACAGCGTCGGCAGGTTGTTGCACAGCAGGTATTCGTGGTTCTCGTCCTTGTGCGCCGAATAGACGTTCACCGTCTCGACGAAATCCGGCCGCTCCTGCGTCCAGTGCTTCTGGAAGAATCGCTGGCCACCGATGCCGTCGGGCATGCGGATCATCGTCAACGGCCGGTCGGCCAGGTGCGGCAGCATCAGCGGCGCCACCTGGGCCAGGTAGCGCAACAGGTCGCGCTTGGTCTGTGCCGGTTGCTGCAGGGCCTCGACTGCCGGCCAGTAGACGCGGTCGAGGTGGGTCAGCCGGACTCGCTGGTCGCCGACGCCCAGTTCGAAGGCATTCTTCGGGCTGTCGAGCGCGGCGAGGATCTCGTCGCCGGCGTTGGCCGGTTGCGCTGGCGCGGTCTTTCCGCGCGCGCGTGGCTTGTCGGCCCGGGCGGCCAGGTCCGGCTCGACCCGCTTGACGGTGCGAGGGTCGATGTCGTCGCGCAGGCGCACGAAGGTCGGTGCGCGCAGCGATCCGTCTTCGGTCCACTGCTGGTAGTTGACCTCGGCCACCAGCTCGGGTTTCACCCAGGTGACCGGTCCGTTCACCAGCGGCGTTTCCACGAAAGGGCACTGATCGCTGTGCAGCGGCTCCAGCCGCGCCAGCACCTGCTTGAGCGAGCGCTCGTCGAAGCCGGAACCGACGTGGGACGCGTGGCGCAGCTTGCCCTTGTCCCAATAGCCGATCAGCAGCGAGCCCAGTTTCGCCCGCGCGCCCTTGCCGCGCGTGTAGCCGCCGATCACGAACTCGGCGCTGTGGGTCGGCTTGATCTTCAGCCACGCGGGAGAGCGCCGACCGGCTTCATAGACGCTGTCCTTGTGCTTGCCGACCACGCCCTCGAAGCCGCTGGCGAGCGCGGCGGCCTGCAACGCCACGCCATCGCCATCGGCATGCACCAGATGGATGAGCGGCGAGGGCAACAGGCACTGCGCAAGGTAGCGGCGGCGGTCGCGCCAGGGCGTCGTGCGCAAGTCGATGCCCTCGAAGTGCAGCAGGTCGAAGGCGTAGAACAGGGTGGGGCTGGCGCGGTCGGCCGCAGCGATCTCGCGCTCGCCCTTGAGCTGGAAGCGGTTCTGCAAGGCGTTGAAGGACGGCTTGCCGGCGGCGTCGAACGCCACCAGTTCGCCGTCGAGGATGAGCCCGGCCTCGGCCTGTTCGCGCAGTTCGGCGGCCAGTCGCGGGAATGTGCCGGCCAGTTCCAGGCCACGGCGCGAGCGGATGCGCACGCCGTTGCCGTCTACGAAGGCGAGGGCACGGTAGCCGTCGAGCTTGGGTTCCCACATCCAGTCCGGATGCTGCATCGGCGAATCGCCGATCTCGGCGAGCATCGGCTGCAGATTCGACGGCATGGCGCTGAGTTCACCGTTGGGGGCCAGGCGCGCCGCCGGCATGCGATGCACCGGGGCGACCTTGAGATCGGTCACCGAGTAGCCCGACAGCACCGACCGCTGCTGCGCGGTGACGTCGGCGGTGGTGACGAAGCGATCCTTGTGTTTGATCAGCAGCCAGGTCTTCGGGTCCTTGGTGCGCACCAGCGCAAAGGACCCTTTGAGCTTCTCGCCGCGCAGCTGGATGCTGAGCTTGCCGGCGGCGATGCCGTCGCGCACGCGGCGTTCGGCCTCGATGCGATCGTGAAACGAGGTCCCGCCCTCATCGGGACTGTAAACGCCGCAGTCCCAGACGATGACCTCGCCAGAGCCATACTGCCCGGGCGGAATCACGCCCTCGAACGAGGCGTAGTCGTAGGGGTGGTCCTCGACGAACACCGCCAGACGCTTCTCGGCCGGGTCCAGTGAAGGTCCCTTCGGCACAGCCCATGACTTCAGCACGCCATCGCACTCCAGGCGGAAGTCGTAATGCAGCGCCCGTGCCTTGTGCTGCTGGACAACGAACAGCAGCGGCCCGCTGCCGGCTTCGACGGCCACCGGCGGCGGTTCCGGGGTGGCATCGAAGCGGCGCTTGGCGGAATATTCGCTGAGCTTTGCCATGTCGGGTGACCGGAGGGTTCGGACCATGACTGCACGACTGCAGGTGGGTGCCAGTGGCTATTCCTACAAGGAATGGAAGGGCAGCTTCTATCCCGAAACCATCAAGCCCGATGCCATGCTGGCGTGGTACGCACAGCGCCTGCCCACGGTCGAGATCAACAATACCTTCTACCGGATGCCCAGGGTGTCGATGCTGGAGCAATGGGCGGCGGCCACCCCCTCGCACTTCCGGTTCGCGATCAAGGCCTCGCGCCACATCACCCACGAGGCGCGGCTCAAGGCCGACGGATCGAGCGAGCCGCTTGCCTACCTTTACCGGCATCTGGAGGCGCTCGGCGACAAGCGTGGGCCGGTGCTGTTCCAGCTGCCACCGTTCCTGAAGAAGGACCTGCCGCGCCTGGTCGACTTCCTGGCGTTGCTGCCGCAAGACCATCGGGCCGTGTTCGAATTCCGCAACGACAGCTGGTTCGACGACGATGTCTACGACGCACTGCGCGGCGCCGGTGCGGCCCTGTGCCTGTCCGAGCGCGAGGACGCCACACCGCCGCCGTTGCACGAGACCTCGAGCTGGGGGTACGTGCGACTGCGCCTGGAACACTATTCGGGGCACGACCTCGCGCGTTGGGTGGAGCGCTTCATGCAGACCGGATGGGACGAGGTCCATGTCTATTTCATGCACGAGCCGACCGCGCCGGAGTACGCGCGCACGCTGATGGAACTGGCGGCGGTGCAGGAAGGGGCCGCGTCATGACCGCCCAGGCGGTCGGCATCGACATCGAATCCGGCGAGCACGTCTCCGGCCTGTTGCAGGTGCCGGAGGATGCCATCGCCTGTTACGTGCTGGCGCACGGTGCCGGTGCGGGCATGACCCATGCGTTCATGGCGGCGGTCGCGGACGGCCTGGCCGCACGCTCGGTGGCGACATTGCGCTACCAGTTCCCGTACATGGAGCGCGGCTCCAGGCGTCCCGATACGCCAAAACTGGCACAGTCGATGGTACGGGCGGCGGTGGCCGAGGCTGCGAGGCGGCTGGCGGGGATGCCCCTGATCGCCGGCGGCAAATCCTTCGGCGGGCGCATGACGTCGCAGGCGCAGTCGGCCGCGCCCCTGGATGGCGTGCGTGGCCTGGCCTTCATCGGCTTCCCGCTGCACCCGGCGGGGAAGCCGTCGGTCGAGCGGGCCGCGCACCTGTCCTTGATCGACGTGCCCATGCTCTTCCTGCAGGGCACGCGCGACGAACTGGCCAGCCTGGAACTGCTCCAGTCCGCGGTGGCGGGGCTGGCGGCGCCCACGACATTGCAGCTGTTTGCCGACGCCGACCATTCCTTCCACGTGCCGGCCCGGACGGGGCGGAAGGATGCTCAGGTGATGGCGGAGCTGCTCGACGTACTGGCGCTGTGGATCGGCTCGACCGTGACCGGTTGAGTCCGTTCACGCACTGTGAATGCAGTCTCCCCACAGATGGGCTAGGGTGCGCGACGATCCAGGGACATCAGGGGGTGTCTGTTGGCAACGACAAGCAAGAAGACCGCGGCCACTGCCGGCACGAAGAAGGCGGCGGCAAGCGGCAAGAAGAAGGCTTCTGTAAAGGTCCAGGACAAGGTGCAGCCAACGCGCGAGGCGCCTGGCCGCGAGCCGCTCGAACTGCTGATCGAAAGCATGAATGCGGTGCTCGAAGGCGATTTCTCGGTGCGCCTGCCGCTGCATTGGGAGGGCCCGGAAGGACGCCTGGCGCATATTCTCAACGGCATCATCAGCCACAACCGGCGCCTGGCGGCAGAGTTGTCCCGGGTCGGCGATGCGGTCGGCCGCGAAGGCCAGACACGCCAGCGCATCGCCCCGGCCGACCGCCAGGGTGAGTGGGCCGGCATGGAGTTGTCGGTCAACCACCTGATCGACGACCTGGTCCGCCCGGTCGAGACCATGACCGAGGCGATGGCCGGCGTGGCCAAGGGCGACCTGACCCGGACCGTGCCGCTGGAGGCGGACGGACGCCCGCTGAAGGGCGAGTTCCTGCGCTCGGCGAACATCGTCAACCGCATGATCGAGCAGATGGGCGAGTTCAGCTCCGAGGTCACGCGCGTGGCGCTCGAAGTGGGCACTGCCGGTCGCCTGGGCGGACAGGCCAAGGTCAAGGGCGTGTCCGGCGTCTGGAAGGACCTGACCGACTCGGTCAACCAGATGGCGAGCAACCTGACCGCGCAGGTGCGCAACATCGCCGACGTGACCATCGCCGTGGCCAACGGCGACCTGTCGCGCAAGATCACCGTGGACGTGCGCGGCGAGATCCTGCAGTTGAAGGAGGCCATCAACACGATGGTCGACCAGCTCAACGGCTTCGCCGCGGAAGTCACGCGCGTGGCGCGCGAGGTCGGCACCGAGGGCAAGCTCGGCGGCCAGGCGATCGTGCCCGGCGTGGCCGGCACCTGGAAGGACCTGACCGACTCGGTCAACGCGATGGCGTCGAACCTGACGTCGCAGGTGCGCAACATCGCCGAGGTGACCACGGCGGTGGCGCGCGGCGACCTGTCGCGCAAGATCACGGTGGACGTGCGCGGCGAGATTCGCGAACTCAAGGACACCATCAACACGATGGTGGACCAGCTCAACGGCTTTGCTGCGGAAGTGACGCGCGTGGCCCGCGAGGTGGGTACCGACGGCAAGCTCGGCGGCCAGGCCGAGGTGCCCGACGTCGCCGGCACCTGGAAGGACCTGACCGATCACGTCAACTCGATGGCGTCCAACCTGACCCTGCAGGTGCGCAACATCGCCGACGTGACCACGGCGGTGGCGAAGGGCGACCTGTCGCGCAAGATCACCGTGGACGTGCGCGGCGAGATCCTCGAGCTGAAGAACACCATCAACACGATGGTCGACCAGCTCAATGGCTTCGCCGCGGAAGTGACGCGCGTGGCGCGCGAAGTGGGTACCGAAGGCAAGCTCGGCGGCCAGGCGCTGGTGCCGGGTGTCGACGGCACCTGGAAGGACCTGACCGACTCGGTCAACGCGATGGGCTCCAACCTGACCTCGCAGGTGCGCAACATTGCCGAGGTGACCACGGCGGTGGCGCGCGGCGACCTGTCGCGCAAGATCACGGTGGACGTGCGCGGCGAGATCCGCGAACTCAAGGACACCATCAACACGATGGTGGACCAGCTCAACGGCTTCGCCGCGGAAGTCACGCGCGTGGCCCGCGAGGTCGGCACCGAGGGCAAGCTCGGTGGCCAGGCGCAGGTACCCGGCGTGGCTGGTACGTGGAAGGACCTGACCGACTCGGTCAACCAGATGGCGTCGAACCTGACGCTGCAGGTGCGCAACATCGCCGACGTGACCACCGCGGTTGCGAAGGGCGATCTGTCGCGCAAGATCGGCGTGGACGTGAAGGGCGAGATCCTCGAGCTGAAGGACACCATCAACACCATGGTGGACCAGCTCAATGGCTTCGCCGCGGAAGTGACGCGCGTGGCGCGCGAAGTGGGCACCGAAGGCAAGCTCGGCGGCCAGGCGCAGGTGCCCGGCGTGGCCGGTACCTGGAAGGAGCTCACCGACAACGTCAACTCGATGGCGTCCAACCTGACCACGCAGGTGCGAAACATCGCCGAGGTGGCGACCTCGGTGGCGCGCGGTGACTTGTCGCGCAAGATCGCGGTGGACGCGCAGGGCGAGATCGCGCAGCTCAAGGACACCCTCAACACGATGGTGGACCAGCTCAACGGCTTCGCCGCGGAAGTCACGCGCGTGGCGCGCGAAGTGGGAACCGAAGGCAAGCTCGGCGGCCAGGCCACGGTGCCCGGCGTGGCCGGCACGTGGAAGGATCTCACCGACAACGTCAACTCGATGGCGTCGAACCTGACCACGCAGGTGCGCGGCATCGCCGCGGTGGTGACCGCGGTGGCCAAGGGCGACCTCGACAAGAAGCTGACGGTGGAAGCCAAGGGCGAGATCGCCGAACTGGCCGAAACCATCAACGGCATGACCCAGACCCTGGCCATCTTCGGCGACCAGGTCACCACGGTGGCGCGCGAAGTGGGCGTGGAAGGGCGCCTGGGCGGCCAGGCCAACGTGCCCGGCACCGCGGGCATCTGGGAGGACCTGACGGCCAACGTCAACCAGCTCGCGGCCAACCTCACCACGCAGGTGCGCGCGATCGCCGAGGTCGCCACCGCGGTGACCCAGGGCGACCTGACCCGCTCGATCCAGGTCGACGTGCGCGGCGAAGTCGCCGACCTGAAGGACAACATCAACGCGATGATCGGCACCCTGCGTGCCACCACCGAGAGCAACCGCGAGCAGGACTGGCTGAAGACCAACCTGGCCAAGTTCTCCAGCATGATGCAGGGCCAGCGCGACCTGATCACGCTCGGACAGATGCTGCTGTCGGAACTGGCGGGGCTGGTCGATGCCCAGCAGGGCGTGATGTACATCGTCGAGGAAGGCGCCGAGGGCGAGGCGCCGCGCCTGCGCCAGCTCGCTGGCTACGCCGATACGACGCCTGCCAGCAAGCGCACGCTGGAGTTCGGCGAAGGCCTGGTCGGGCAGTGCGCCAAGCAGGCGCGCCTGATCCTGATCCAGAACGTCGGCACCGACGTGGTGCAGATCCAGTCCGGCCTGCTGCAGGCCGTTCCGCGCAGCGTGATCGTGTTGCCGGTCTCGTTCGAAGACCAGATCAAGGCCGTCATCGAACTGGCCACGCTGGGCGAGTTCACGCCATCGCAGCGCGCCTTCCTCGAGCAGCTCTCGGGCAGCATCGGCATCGTCCTCAACACCATCGAGGCGACGATGCGTACCGAGCGCCTGCTGTCGCAGTCGCAGGAGCTGGCCAGCGAGCTGCAGTCGCAGCAGGACGAGCTGCAGCAGACCAACGAGGAGATCGCGCTGAAGGCCTCGCTGCTGGCCGCGCAGAAGGCCGAGGTCGAGCAGAAGAACCAGCAGATCGAACAGGCCCGCCGGGCGCTGGAAGAAAAGGCCGCGGAGCTGGCGCAGACCTCGCGCTACAAGTCCGAGTTCCTCGCCAACATGTCGCACGAGCTGCGCACGCCGCTCAACAGCATCCTGATCCTGGGACAGCAGCTGGCGGAGAACCCGGACGAGAACCTCACGCCGCGCCAGGTCGAGTTCGGCAAGACCATCCACGCCGCCGGCACGGACCTGCTGCACCTGATCAGCGACATCCTCGACCTGTCGAAGATCGAATCGGGCACGGTCACCATCGACATCGAGGACATCAGCTTCACCCACCTGCGCGAGAACCTCGACCGCGGTTTCCGCCACGAGGCCGAGCGCCGCGGGCTGGAGTTCGGCATCGGCATCTCGCCCGAACTCGGGCCGAAGCTGCGCTCGGATCCCAAGCGCCTGCAGCAGATTCTCAAGAACCTGCTGTCGAATGCCTTCAAGTTCACCGAGCAGGGCAGCGTCTGGTTGCGCGCACAGGCCGTCACGCGAGGCTGGAGCGAGGACCATCCGGTGCTGTCGACCAGCCCGGTCGTGCTGGCCATCGAGGTCAGCGATACCGGCATCGGCATTTCCCCGGAAAAGCAGCGCATCGTCTTCGAGGCGTTCCAGCAGGCCGACGCCGGCACCTCGCGCAAGTACGGCGGCACCGGCCTTGGCCTGGCGATCAGCCGCGAGATCGCCGGACTGCTCGGAGGCGAACTGAGACTGCACAGCGTCGAAGGCCAGGGCAGCACGTTCACGCTGTACCTGCCGCTGCGCTATTCGGGTACCCGCGAAACTCCCGCAAGCAGCAGGCCGGGCCACCTGCGCGGAGAGCTGGCCGCTGCCGTGTCGAGCGACACTGCCGCGGCGAACGCCGAGGCCGTCGAGGACGACCGCCACACGCTCAATGCCCAGACCCCGACCCTGCTGGTCGTGGAGGACGACGCCAACTACGCAACCGTACTGCGCGACCTTGCCCGTTCGCGCGGCTTCCAGGTGCTGGTGGCCAGCCGTGGCGCCGACGCGCTGCGCCTGGTCCGCGAGTACCGCCCGAGCGCCATCACCCTGGACATCTACCTGCCCGACATGCTCGGCTGGACCGTCCTGGCCCGCCTCAAGCAGGACGCTTCGACGCGCCACATCCCGGTGCAGATCGTCACGGTGGAGGAGGGACGCCATCACAGCATCGAGCGCGGCGCGTTCTCCTACCTGCCCAAGCCGTCCTCGACCGAATCGATCGGCGACGCGCTGCAGCGGATCAAGGACTACACCGTGCCGCGGGTCAAGCGGCTGCTCGTGGTCGAGGACGACGCTGCCGAGCAGCTGAGCATCGTCGAGCTGCTGCGCCACGACGACGTCGAGATCGACACGGTCGGCACCGGCGAAGATGCCCTGTCCGCACTCGCCAATGGTCAGTACGACTGCGCCGTGCTGGATCTGAGATTGCCGGACATGAGCGGCTTCGACCTGCTCGAGCGCATCCACAGTGACGAGCGGTTGAAGCAATTGCCGATCGTGGTCTTCACCGGCAAGGACCTCAGCGCCGAGGAGGACGAACGCCTGCGTCGCGTCGCCAAGAGCGTGGTGCTCAAGGGTGTGGAGTCGCCCGAGCGACTGCTCGACGAGACCGCGCTGTTCCTGCACCGCGTCATCGACAACCTGCCGCCGGCCAAACAGCGCATGGTCCGCAGCCTGCACGAATCCGGCGAGGCGCTGCGCGGCAAGAACGTCCTCGTCGTCGACGACGACATCCGCAACATCTTCGCCCTGTCGAGCGTGCTGGAGCGGCATGGCATGGCGGTGGCGACGGCCAGCAACGGTCGCGACGCGATCGCCCGTGTCGGCGACGGCTCGCAGCTGGACCTGGTGCTGATGGACATCATGATGCCTGGGCTGGACGGCTACGACACCATGCGCGCCATCCGTGCGCAGCCTGATCGCCGCACACTGCCGATCATCGCCCTGACCGCCAAGGCGATGAAGGGCGACCGCGAGAAATGCCTTGAGGCGGGCGCATCGGACTACCTGGCCAAGCCGGTGGTGACCGACCAGTTGCTGGGAGTGCTGCGGCAATGGCTTCAGCGCTGACCGTCGCCGCGCAGGCGCGGGCGAAGATCCTGCTGGTCGACGACCAGCCCGGGCGCCTGATGACCTACCACGCCATCCTCGACCCGCTGGAAGAGGAGCTGGTGGACGCCCATTCCGGCCTCGATGCCCTGAAGCTGCTGATGCAGGACGAGTACGCGGTGATCCTGCTCGACGTGAACATGCCGGGCATGGACGGCTTCGAAACCGCGAGCCTGATCCATCAGCACCCGCGTTTCGAGAACACGCCGATCATCTTCGTCACGGCCGTCAATGTCAGCGACCTCGACCGCCTGCGCGGCTACAAGCTGGGAGCGGTGGACTACATCATGGTGCCGGTGATTCCGGAGATCATGCGCAGCAAGGTCTCGGTGCTGGTCGAGCTTTACCGCAAGCGGCGCGAGTTGCAGGTCCTCAACGACAGTCTCTCGGCAGCGAACCAGACGCTGCAGATGGAAAAGGCATTGGAGCTGGAGCACCTCAACGCCTCGCTGCGCGACGCCAACGAGGCATTGGCGGCGCGCAACTTCCAGCTGCTGGCCGAGAACGCCGAGCGGATGAAGGCCGAAGCGCGCCTGCGCGAGGCCGACCAGCGCAAGAACGAATTCCTCGCCACCCTGGCGCACGAACTGCGCAACCCGCTGGCGCCGTTGCAGAACGCGCTGGCATTGCGACGGATGGGTGCGCCCGGCGAAGACCATCCGCTGCTGGACATGATGGAACGCCAGGTCGCCCTGCTGGTGCGGCTGATCGACGACCTGTTCGACATTGCCCGCATCTCGCGCGGCAAGCTCAACCTCAAGCGCGGCCCGGTCGTGCTGCAGGATGCGATCAGCGTGGCCATCGACAGTGCACGGCCATGGATGGAGCACGGCGGCCACTCCTTCAGCCTGGTGCTGCCCGATGAACCGATCCGCCTGCATGCCGACCAGGCGCGGCTTTCGCAGGTCTTCGCCAACTTGTTGAACAACGCCGCCAAGTACTCCGACCCGGGTGGCCGGATCGAACTGGGCGCCGACATCGATGGCAATGAGATCCGCGTGTGGGTGCGCGACGATGGCATCGGACTGGCGCCGGACCAGCTGGAAGTGGTGTTCGAGAGCTTCCACCAGGTCGACTCGACCGTGGAGCGCAGCCATGGCGGTCTTGGGATCGGGCTGACGCTGGTGCAGCGCCTGGCCGAGATGCACGAAGGTCGCGTCGAGGTCAGCAGCGCCGGCCTGGGTCGAGGCTGCACGTTCACGGTGCGCCTGCCCGTCGCGACACAGGCGTTCGTGCCGGACGCAGTGGCGGCACCGGCGCCTGAGCCGGCAGGCTCCCGGCGCATGCTGGTGGTCGACGACAACCGCGATTCGGCCGACACCATGGCGGCGATGCTCCGGCTGCTGGGCCAGGAAGCCAGGGCGATCTACGATCCGCATCTGGTCGACGAAGAGCTGCGCGAGTTCGCCCCGGAAGTCGTTTTCCTGGATGTGGGCATGCCCGGTCGCAGTGGTTACGACATTGCCCGTTCGATTCGCGACAGCGGCCAGGACCAGATCGTCATCGTTGCAGTGACCGGCTGGGGACAGCCCGAAGACCGGCAGCGCACCTCGAATGCGGGCTTCGACCATCACCTGGTCAAGCCGCCGGATATCGGCGCCATCCGGCAGATCTGCCAGCAACGGGGCCGGCCAATGACGGGTGACACGCGATGAGTGGGACCACACCTGCATGGATGGGCAAATGGGCCCACGACCTGCGCGAACCGCTCTCGCCGATGCAGTCGGCGCTGTACCTGCTGCGGTACGGCGAAAGCGAAGGCGCCGAGCGCGACGAGCTGTTCGATCTGATCGATCGCCAGATCCGCCGCCTGGTGTCGATGATCGACGAGGTCAATGACTGGGTCCGTGCCGACCAGGGGCGATTGCTGCATATCCGCGGCCCGGTGGAACTGCAACTGCTGATCGAAGGCTGCCTGAGCGCGGCCGGCGCGTCTGCCGTGGACATCGGGGTCGAGTACCGCGACGGCGCCGATCGCGCGCGCATCAACGGCGATGCATCGAGGCTGGCCAGTCTGTTCTCGACCATGCTGTGGCTGATGTCGTCGCCGTCACCCGGCGTGGACGCCAAAGCCGGGGTCGCACCCGCACGCGCGGTCGTGTCCCTCGATCGCGAGGCCGGATCGATTCTGTTCGAAGGGCCGCTGCTGCGTGCTTCCGGCATCCGCGGATCGATCGCCAACCTGTTCGCCGAGCCACAACCTGCGTCCATGGGCGACGGCCTGGGGCTGCGTGCCGTCATCGCGCTGGCGATCGCACAGGGGCATGGCGGCGAACTGGTGCTGCTGGAAGACGCATCGGACACGCCGATGCTGCGCCTGAGCCTGCCGCTGCTGGACGAGGAAGCGGAGTAGGCGGCGATTGCCCGGGAGCCGTCAGCGACGGCCCCCGGGTCGGGTCGCATCAGCCCTGCGCGTGCGGCTTCAGCAGGTCCGACAAGCCAACGCGGTTCAACATTTCGGCGCGCAGCCGGTCGGTCACGCTGAACCCGACATCGGCGCCATCGGCGGCCGGGTCGACGTGCACGCGGAATGGCCGCTTGCCGAACGGCGCCGCAACGGTGGCCACGATCGCATCGGCGACCAGCGAGGCATCCGCATCGGCCGGCACGATCTCGGCAAACGCTTGCTGCACCTGGCCACCGAAACCGGCGTAGGGGCCGGCGTCGTACTCGGCCAGGCGCGCCGCGTCGGCCGGCTGTCCGCTGTGGGCGAAGTGGTTGGTGCCGCTGGTGAACGCACCCGGGACGATGATCGAGGTTTCGATGCCCCAGCGCGAGAGCTCGCGTGCGTACTGCACCGCGATCGCGTCCATGGCCGCCTTGGCGCCGAAATAAGGCGCAAGGTACGGTGGCGTGCCACCGGCAACGCTGCTGCTCGATACCCAGACCACCAGGCCCTTGCGTTGCTGGCGCAGGTGCGGCAGCGCGGCACGGTTGACGCGCTGCGTGCTCAGCACGTTGACGTCGTAGAGCTGCGCGTACTGTTCGGCGGTGAAGGCTTCGGCCGGGCCGAACGCCATGTGGCCGGCGTTGTGGATCAGCACGTCGATGCGACCGGCTTCGGCGATGACCTGCGCGATCGCCTGGTCGACCGAATCCTGCGATTGCACGTCCATGTCGACGGTGCGCAGGTCTACGCCGTGCTGCTGCGAGAAAGCCTTCATCTGTTCGACGATCGCGGCGTTGCGGCCGGTGGTGTTGCGCATCGAGGCATAGACCGTGTGGCCGGCGCGCGCGAGCGCCTCGGCGCTGAGGCGGCCGAAACCGCTGGAGGCGCCAGTGATGACGATGACGTTGTTCATGGGGTTCTCCTGGCACGGGCATCGGGCGTGGGCCGCGATGCGCCGTTGAAGTGGGGTGTGGGACGCGGGGTGTGTGGGGTGTGTGGCGATCAGATGATTCCGCCGTTGGCGCGCAGGACCTGGCCATTGATCCATGCACCGTCCGGGCCGGCGAGGAAGGCCACCGCGGCGGCGATGTCGGCCGGCTCGCCAAGGCGTTCCAGCGGCGCTTGCTTGGCCAAGCGATCGATGACTTCCTGCGGCTTGCCTTCGAGGAAGAGGCGGGTGGCGGTCGGGCCGGGCGCCACCGAGTTGACGGTGATGCTGCGGCCGCGCAGTTCCTTGGTCAGCACCTGGCTCATCGCTTCGACCGCAGCCTTGGTAGCGGCGTAGACACCGTAGGTGGCTGGCGTCAGGCCGACCACGCTGCTCGACAGGTTGATGATGCGGCCGCCGTAACGCAGGCGCCGGGCGGCTTCGCGCAGGGTGTTGAAGGTGCCCTTGAGGTTGACGGCGACCTGGCTGTCGAACAGTGCGTCGTCGCTGTCGGCCAGCGCGGCCAGGCGCATGATGCCGGCGTTGTTGACCAGCACATCGACGCCACCGAAGGCGGCCTGCGCGGCTTCGAACATGCGCGCGACCGCGCCGGCATCGGCGACATCGGCCTGGGCGCTGATGGCCCGGCCACCGGCCTGCTCGATCTTCGCGACCAGGGCTTCGGCTTCGTCCGGGGACCCGGCGTAGTTGACGACGACGGTGAAGCCGTCGGCGGCGAGGCGCTCGGCAATGGCGGCGCCGATGCCACGGGAAGCACCGGTGACGAGGGCGGTTCTGGGGGTGGAGGACGCGTTCATGGGAGGACTCCTTGGGGCGACGGCCACCGGGATTGGCGGCGTGGAAGTAGTCTGCCGAGGCCCGATCTGGAGATAATCCCCTCAGGAGTGGTATTACTGTTTCCGCAGAGCGAACAATAGGGCGCCGATAGCATGGACCGGTTCGATGTCATGCGGCTGTTCGCCAGGATCGTCGAACGACGCAGCTTCACCCAGGCCGCGCACGACATGGACGTGCCGCGCTCGACCTGCACCAAGGTCATCCACGACCTCGAAGCGCGGCTCGGCGCGCGGCTGCTGCAGCGCACGACCCGCGTGGTGCGGCCGACGCTGGATGGCGAGGCCTACTACCGGCGTTGCCTGGGCATCCTCGACGACATCGAGGACGCCGACGGCGTGTTCCGCAACGCGGCGCCGAAAGGCGTGTTGCGGGTGGAGGTGCAGGGCACCATCGCGCGTCATTTCCTGGTGCCCGCATTGCCGGCATTCTTGGAGCGTTATCCGGACATCGAACTGTCGATGAGCGAAAGCGACCGCTGGGTCGATCTGGTGCAGGAGGGCGTGGACTGCGCACTGCGCTATGGCCAGCTGCGCGACAGCGAACTGGTGGCCAGGCAGGTCGGGGTGCTCGAGCGCATCACCGTCGCCACCCCGGAGTACCTCGCGCGCCATGGCACACCGCGAACCATCGACGAGCTCGATGGCCACCTCGTCGTGGGACTGCGTTCGATTTCCACCGGTCATGTCACGCCGTTGACGTTCGGCCAGGGCGACGGCGGGCGAACCGTGTCGCTGCCGTGCCGATTGTCGGTCACCGGCACCGAGAGCTATCTGGCAGGAATCCGCCTGGGCCTGGGGATGGCGCAGGTGCCGCGCTTCCATATCGAGGCGGAGCTGCGCAGCGGCGCACTGGTGCAGTTGCTCGCCGAGACACCGCCACCATCGGCGCCGGTATCACTGCTTTATTCGCGCACGCGCCAGCTGTCGCCGCGCGTGCGCGTGTTCCTGGACTGGGCGGCGCGCGAGTTCGCGCAGCGCCTGGCCGGGCAGGGTGACTGACTACTTCGTCTTCGGCGTCGGCGGGAAGCTGGCGAACATCTTGTCCAGGCCCTTGTCGAGACCGGCCGCGGCCTTGTCGGGGTTGCTCGGTACGGTGCCGCTGGCAGTGCCGCGCCAGATCGCCTGCTTGGACTTGGCGTCGAACATGTCGACCACCAGCGTGCCAACGTCGTAGGTGCGAACCGTGGTCGAGGCGTTGCCCATCCCCATGCCGCCGCCCCAACCGCCGCGCCATCCCCAGCCACCCATGCCGGTGCCGGTGTAGAAGGTATCGAGCGACTGCTTCTGCGACCTCGAGATGTTGGCCGCGACGGCGACATCGCCGCCTTCGGCGAGCGTCCAGCCCTTGGCCTGCAGGCGCGCATCGATGCCTGCGACGATGCGCTGCTGCATCAGCGGCGAGCCGCCCTCGGGTTTCATCGCCCAGTAGTAGGTCTTGTATGCGGCGAAGTTGGCCGCCGGGTCGGAGTCGGTGGTGACCTTGGGCGTGGCCGCAACTGCGACGAACGAGACCAGTGCCAGGGACAGGGCAAGCGCTTTCATGGGAACACCTTGGGGGTTGCGATCAGCGCAGATCAGGCACCAGATCGCGTGGTCCGGACGTGAACAGTCCTGAGGATCGCTGGCTGCCGCGGCAGGGTATTGGGGTCCGGCCAGGCGCCCCCATTTCGGTGGGGCGTTCCCTTCCTCCCCGGAGAATCTGCATGAGCGAGTACCGCAAGACCCCCGAAGCCGTCGCCAGGCTGACCCCCGAGCAGTACCGGGTCACCCAGGAGGGCGCGACCGAGCGTCCCGGCACCGGTGAGTACCTGCACAACGACCGGGCAGGCATTTATGTCGACATCGTCTCCGGCGAGCCGTTGTTTGCCTCGTCGGCCAAGTTCGATTCGGGTTGTGGCTGGCCCAGTTTCACCAAGCCGATCGGACCGATCACCGAGCTGCGCGACATCTCGCACGGGATGATCCGCACCGAGGTGCGCTCGGCGCAGGGCGACAGCCATCTGGGGCATGTGTTCGACGACGGTCCGCGCGATCGCGGCGGGCTGCGCTACTGCATCAACTCGGCGTCGCTGCGCTTCGTTTCGCGCGAGGAGATGGAAGCGGCCGGTTACGGTGCCTGGATCGACCAGGTCGAGGACGTCTGATCGCTGCATCGCGCGCAGCAGCGCACGCATGCACGAAGTGTGAGGCTCGCGGGCGCAGATCGCCCGCGAGCGTTTCGGGTATCGCAGCGACTCAGGCTGCTTCGGCCATCTCGTCGGCCAGCGAGCGCCAGCGCGGAAGCCGGTCGAGCTGTCCGACCGTGCGCAGGTAGGCCTCGTCGACTTCACTGCCGTTGACGATGGCCGCGGCCACGTGCACCGCGCCTGCGACCCAGAAGCCGCCGCGCAGCCGCGCCGGATTCTGGTGGAATGCCACGGCCTCGACGATCGGCGAGGGCAGGCCCCACAGACCGAGCAGGTAGGCACCGGCGACGCCGTGCGGGGTGATGCTGCCGTCGCCGTCGCTGCTGGTCATCGGCGGCAGCAACAGGCCGACCTCGGCCAGCAGGCCGGCGGTGGACGCCAGTTCCGCGCTCGGTCCCGCGAGCAGCCGGCCGGCCAGTTGCGAGATGCGCAGGGCGCGGTCGCGCATCGCATCGGCATGCGCCGAACTCGCGCCGGCGGAGAACACTTCGTTGGCGAGCACCAGCTGCAGCAGCGCGTTCTGGCCCAGGCGGGTGACGGCGGTGCGCAGGTCGCTGATCTCGCGGCCACCGGAGTAGTACGCGGAGTTGGTCAGGCGCAGCACCTTGGCGGCGACGGCGGGGTCCTTCGACACCGCTTCGACCACGCGCGCCGAGCTGGTCTCCGGATCGCGCAGCAGCCGCGTCAGCGCCAGGTACTGGCGCGGTGCGGCGGGCAGCGAACCCATTCGGCCGATCGCGGTCTTGAGCGACTGGTCCGACAGCAGCGTGCGCAGCTCCATGACACTTTCGACCGCTTCGATCAGCGCCAGCGCCTCGAGCGGTTCGGGCAGCACGCGGTGGCTGACTTCCAGCGCTTCCATCGCGTCCTCGTCGCTGCCGTTGTCCATCAGCAGGATGCTGACTGCATCGGGATGGCGCTTGCGCAGTTGTCCGAGCAGGCTGCGGCCATGGCTGGAGCCGACGCGGGCGGCGCAGACGATCACGTCCGGATTCCAGTCGCCGGTCAGGGCGACTTCGGCGCGGTCGGTCCAGGCGATGCGCCAGTCCAGTCCCTGGTCCTTGAGTTCCTCTTCGATCTGCGCGGCATGGCCGCCGTCGTCGCTCACCACGAGAATAAACACCGGGCGCTCTTCCGTAGGTCGTTGCTGTTGCATCGACTAACGGCAGCGCGGGGCCGTCCTGAAGTGCGTGGTTCGCGAACTGCCAACTCGCGCACAGTTCGGGCGGGCTCGCTGGGGGGCTCCGTGCCGGCTAGCGGGCGATGTGCATCGGCAAGGTGGCCCGCACGCACGTGCCGCCACCGGGGCAGCTCTCGATTTCCAGCGTCCCGCCCAGCTGCTGCGCCCGTTCGCGCATGGTCACCAGGCCCAGGCCGTGGACGCCGTCGCCATTGAAGCCACGGCCGTCGTCGGCGATGGCCAGTCTCAGCGTGCGCTCGTCTTCATCGATCGCCAGGGTCAGCGTGACCCGGGTCGCGGCGGCATGCCGCAGGACATTGGTCAGCGCTTCCTGGGCGATGCGGAAGCAGGCCTGTTCGACTTCGGGATCGGGCCGCCGTGGCAGTGGCGCCAATGCCAGCTCCAGTTGCGGCTGGCCCTGGCGGAACAACTTGTCGGCCTGCCAGCGCAGCGCTGTCTCCAGGCCCAGCGTGTCGAGCTGTGGCGGACGCAGCAGCAGCGACAGGTTGCGCAGCTTGGTGACCGTCTGGTCGGTCGTGGCGATGATCTCGGCAAGGATCTCGTCGCGGCGGGCCGGGTCGTCGTCGTGCTGGATGGCCATCGCGCCGAGCTTGATTGCGGTGATCGCCTGGCCGATGTCGTCGTGCAGTTCGCGCGAGAGCGTTCGTCGCTCATCCTCCTGCACCGTCAGCAGGCGTCGCGTGACCGCCTGCAGCTCCTCGCGCAGGTTGCGCTGCTGTTGCAGGCTGAGGTTGACCTCGCCATAGGCCTCGTGGGTGCGCGCGGCGAGCTGGTTCATGGCTTCGGCCAGTGGCGCCAGTTCGCGCGGCACGCTTCCGGGTTCGATCGGCGCCGAGGCGCGCTCCAGGGCGAAACGCTGCATCCGGTCCAGCAGTTCGTGGACGCTGCCGCCAAGGCGCTTCATCTGCATGTTGACGATGGTCAGCACGCCGACCAGCACCAGTGCGAGCAGGCCCAGGATGACCATGGTGTTGCGGCGCAGCTCGGCGGCGACGACGCGATCGGGCACCAGCAGCAGCAGGCGCCATCCCATCTGCAGCGGGACGGCGCGGGCGTAGGCGTCGCCGCCATCGCGCAGGACGCCGTGCAGGCGCTGCATCTTCGAGCGGTCGCTGGAGCGCTGCAGTGCGCGGATCTCCCGATCGCGCGGGCTGTCGCCGAGCACGTCCAGCGAGCGGTAGGGCAGCCCTTCGCTGGCATGCACCACGGTCTGGTCGCGGTCCAGCAACAGCACCTCGAAGCCGCGCGCGCGCAGCCATTGGCTGCGCAGTGCCGCGAACGCCTCGATCCTGATGGCGCCCTGGACGATGCCGGCAAAACGGCCATTGGCGAACATCGGCGCGGAGACCGCCACCAGCGGCGCCTTGCCCAGGTAACGGCCGCGGAATGCGTTGGAGACGTAGGCGCGGCCGTTGCTCGCCGGTTCCTTGAAGTACGGCCGGTCGGCGACCGAGACGACGCCGCGGCCGGGCAGTTCCGGCTGGATCACCCGCACCGTGCCGGCGCCGTCGGCGACCACCAGCGAAGTGAAGTCGGAGTAGTGGCGATGCAGGCGCAGCAGGTCATCGGCCCATGCCGCGTCATCGTCGAGATTGCCGACGGCACTGCGGCGGTCGGCGAGCAGCTGGACGGGCACCAGGTGCAACTGCAGGAAACTGTCGACGTCGTGGCCGGTGGTTTCGGCGACGGCTTCAAGGCTGGTGCCGAACTGCTCGCGGGTCGCGGTGGAACGCTGCCACAGGATCAGCGCAGTCAGCACCAGCACCGGCACCACGACCGCGATCAGCAGCAGTCGGGCGAACTCGCGCAGCAAGCCCCGGCCTGGCGGGGGCGTTGCTGGCAGTGAGGCGTTGGGCATGCGTCAAAGCTACCTGCCCAGCCGGCCGCACCGCAATGCCGGATCGGCCGGGTTGGCCGAGACGGGTTGGCTAGTGTTGACTCAGAACAGCTCGACGCTGCCCGCGTCCATAGACTGCTGCATCACCGGCTTGTGCGGCGGGCGCTCCCACTCGCCGCGCATCTGCGTGATGCGCTGGCCGAGCTGGCCCAGGGCCTGGCGGATCTCCGCGCCACCGGCGCCGCTGCTGCGATGCAGCAGCTCCTGCAGGGCGGTGGCCTCGCGGTTGATCGCGCCCAGGCGTTCCAGGTGCACGTTGGCGGCGGTCAGGGCCTGGGTGGCGATGTCCTCGAACTGCAGCGAGCGCACGGCGTCGGCTACCGAGCCGTCGATGGCGCGACCGCACTCGGCGATCTCGCGCATGCCGTTGCCGAGGCCGCGGTTGATGCCGTCGACGCGCTCGAGCATCGCAGCGGCTTCGGCGCGTGCACCGCGGCTGCGGTCGAGGTCGCGCGAGGCCATCTGGCTGACGGTGTCGCGGACCCGTGCGATCGAATCCTTGGAGCTGTGGGCGAGCTTGCGGATCTGCTCGTTAAAGGCGGTCGAGCGCTCGGACAGGTTGCGGACCTCGTCGGCGACCACGGCGAAGCCGCGTCCGGCTTCGCCGGCACGTGCGGCCTCGATGGCCGCATTGAGCGCCAGCAGGTTGGTCTGGTCGGCGATCGACTTGACGTCCTCGAGCAGCGCGAAGATGCCATCGAGGTGACCGGCCATCGCATCGATGTGGGTCACGGTGGTGCTGCTCTGGCCGCTGACCGCTTCCAGCGCTTCGACCAGTTGCTCCATCTGCTGGCTGGCCTGGAGGGCAAAGCGCGAGACGTCGACGCCGCCGCTGTTCTCGCCATCGCCGGTACGGTCGATGAGGCGGGACACCACATCGCCCTGCTGCCGCGACTTGCGGTTGACCGCCTCGAAGCTGCCGCCGAGCCTGGCGACCGATTCGCGGATCAGTTCGCGGGTGCGCTCGATCTCGGTGCGCGAGCCCTGGACTTCGGCGCCGACGAAGTTGCGCAGCTCATCGAGCAGGCGGATCTGTTCGCCCAGCAGTGCGCCATCGCGGCTGCCGGGCCTGAGGATGCTCCAGCCGAAGCCGAGCCAGGCCAGGGTCATCGCCACCAGCGCGCCCCAGCGCACCGGTGCTGGCAGTCCGAAGGCCTCGGTGCAGATGAGGGTGAAGGTGAGCGCCAGCGGCGCTGCGATGCGAATCAGTACGCGCGAATCCATCATCGGTCTCGTCGGGGGCGGTCTACGTTAGATAACGGCCGCTCGGCAGCGCGCTTGAGTCGATCGACGCGGCGCAGAGCAGGTGATGTGCGATGTGTTCGAGCGGCAGGACGTGGTCGACGGCGTCGCGCGCGACAGCCGCGCCCGGCATGCCCCACACCACGCTGCTGGCTTCGTCCTGGGCGAAGGTCGTTGCGCCGGCCTTGCGCAAGGCAAGCATGCCGCGCGCGCCGTCGTCGCCCATGCCGGTCAGCAATGCGGCGCTGGCATTGGCGCCGGCGTGCTCGGCGACGGACTCGAACAGGACGTCGACGCTGGGGCGATGGCGCCTGACCGCTTCGTCGTCGCCGAGACGGCAGTGCCAGCGCGCACCGCTGCGCTGCACGCGCAGGTGGCGCCCACCGGGAGCAACGTAGGCATGGCCGGCCAGCAGTGGCTGGTCGTGCTCCACGTGCACGACGGTCATCTTGCTGTGGCGGTTGAGCCGTTCGGCGAAGGCGCCGCTGAAGGCGCCCGGGATGTGCTGGGCAATGACAATCGCCGGCGCATCGGCGGGCATGCGCGCCAACACCTCGCGGATGGCTTCGGTGCCGCCGGTGGATGCGCCGATGGCGAGCAGGCGGTCGGTGGTGCGGTAGCCGAGCGGTTGAGAAGCCAGTTGCGCCTCCGGCGGCAGCGGACGCGCCGCGACCGCCGGTACGACGCGCGCACGCGCCGCCTGCCTGACTTTCTCGACCAGCACCGAGGCGTATTCGTGGAAACCCTGCACGACATCGAGCCTGGGTTTGGCGATGAAATCGACCGCACCCAGGGCCAGCGCGTCGAGCGTGACCTGGGCGCCGCGTTCGGTCAGGGTCGACACCATCACCACCGGCATCGGCCGCAGCCGCATCAGGTTGCGCAGGAAGGTCAGGCCATCCATGCGCGGCATTTCGATATCCAGCGTCAACACGTCCGGAGCTAGCTGCTTGATCTTCTCGCGGGCGATGTACGGGTCGGCCGCGGTGCCGACGACCTCGATGCCGGCGGCCTCGCCGAGCAGTTGCGTCATCAGCTGCCGTACCAGCGCCGAATCGTCTACCACCAGCACGCGTGTCGGACGGGCAGGCATCAGAACAGTTCCACGCCGCCGCTGCGGACCTTGGTGCCGGTGAGGCGACCGTAGTAGGCGCGCTCGACATCGGCGATGCCATCGTCGCGCGTGGCCGGGAGGCGCTTGACCAGGGTGCGACCGGTCTGGGCGAAGAAGCAGACCTTGCGCGGATGGATGTCGCCCAGATCCTGCGCCAGCACCGGGATGCGCTCGGCAGCGAGGTATTCGAGCACGAAGCGCGCATTGCGCGTGCCAACCGGATCGCTGTAGAAGCCGCTGAGCACGTTGCCGCCACCGAACACCTTGGCCTGCAGGCGCGAGCGCCGGGCGCCGCGCTTGAGCAGGTCGTTGATCAGCAGTTCCATTGCGTGCACGCCGTAGCGCGAGCACACCGAATCGCTGTCGCCGCCGGGAAGCATGAAGTGGTTCATGCCGCCCACCGCCAGCGTGGTGTCGAACAGGCACGCGGCCACGCACGAACCAAGCAGGGTGACCAGCGCGACCGGACGATCGGTGACGACGTAGTCGGCGGGCAACAGCTTGATCGCCTCGGTCTGCAGGACCGGATCGTAGTAACTGCCCGGCGCCAGGTCTGCGGCCGCGGCGGCGCTCACCGGCGACCTGCCTGCGCGGCTGCGCGGTAGATGGTGCGCCCGCAAGGCACGACCAGGTCCTGGGCGTGGGAGAAGCTTTCGGAATGGCCGGCGAAGAGCAGGCCGCCGCTGCCCAGCAGCGGCGAGATCCGATGCAGGACCTGATACTGCGTGGCCTTGTCGAAGTAGATCATCACGTTGCGGCAGAACACCGCACTGAAGCCGCCGCGAAGGCCGTAATTGGCCGCGAGCAGGTTGAGCGGGCGGAACTCGACCAGCGCCTGCAACTCCGGCTTGACCCGGCACAGTTCGGCATTGGGGCCGCTGCCGCGCTGGAAGAAGCGCCGCCAGCGTTGCGGCGAAAGGTCGCCGATGCGCTCGATCGGATAGACCCCGGTAGCGGCGGTCTGCAGCACGCTGGTGTCGATGTCGGTGGCAAGAATGCGCACCGGCGGCGTCATCGTGCCGAACGCCTCGCAGGCGGTGATGGCGATGGAGTAGGGCTCCTCGCCGGTGGACGCGGCGCAACACCAGATCGTCTGCTCGGCCACTCCGGTGGCCGCTGCCGCGCGCAGGTGCTCGCTCAATGCGTCGAAATGGTAGGCCTCGCGGAAGAACGAGGTGAGGTTGGTCGTGAGCGCGTTGACGAAGGCCTGCGATTCCGTCTCCGGGCTTCGTTCGAGCAGGTCGAGATAGTCGCTGAAGCGTTCCAGGCCCAGCGAGCGCACGCGCCGCGCCAGCCGGCTGTAGACCATGTCGCGCTTGTGCGGGCCGAGGTTGATGCCGGCGCGATCGCGGATCAGGCGGCAGACGCGGCGGAAGTCGCGGTCATCGAAGACGAAGGCGCGCTCGTCGAGGCTCCCGGTTTCGTGGCTGCGGCGTTCGCGGGGGCGCGTGCTGATCATGTGCAGGGACTCTTGCGTGGGCTGTCATGGGGCGACGCGGGCTGGGCCGCGCCGCCGCATGTGGTGATCAGGCGTGCGCGGATCAGAACTCCTGCCAGTGCGCGTCGCTGCCATTGACCACCGCGCCATTGCCGCGCGGCTTGCGCGCCGCCGGCTTGGCGCGCGCGGCAACGGCGACCGGAGCGGACCTGTGCGCCGGCGCCGGAGCAGCCACCGCGACCACCGCCGGTGCACGCGACACGCTCGTCGCAGCGCTGCCGCCGGAGGTCAGGCGGAATACCGCCACCGTCTGCACCAGCTGCTCGGACTGCTGCTCCAGGCTGCGTGCGGCGGCCGAGGCTTCCTCGACCAGCGCCGCGTTCTGCTGGGTGCCTTCGTCCATCTGCGTGACGGCCTGGTTGACCTGCTCGATGCCGGTGGATTGTTCCAGCGAAGCGGCAGTGATGTCGGCGATGATGTCGGTGACCCGCTTCACGCTGGTGACGATCTCGCCCATGGTCCGGCCGGCCTGGTCGACCAGGGTCGAACCTTCCTCGACCTTGTTGACCGAATCGGTGATGAGCTGCTTGATCTCCTTGGCGGCGCCGGCCGAGCGCTGCGCCAGCGAGCGGACCTCGGCGGCGACCACGGCGAAGCCGCGGCCCTGCTCACCGGCTCGTGCCGCCTCGACCGCGGCGTTCAGCGCCAGGATGTTGGTCTGGAAGGCGATGCCGTCGATGACACCGATGATGTCGACGATCTTCTTGGAGGCGGTGTTGATCGCGCTCATGGTGTCGACCACGCGGCCGACCACCTGGCCGCCCTGCGATGCGACATCGGCCGCGCCCAGTGCCAGCTGGTTGGCCTGGCGGGCGTTGTCGGCGTTCTGGCGCACGGTCGAGGTGAGCTCCTCCATCGACGAGGCGGTTTCCTCCAGCGAGGCGGCCTGCTGCTCGGTGCGCTGCGACAGATCGTTGTTGCCCGCGGCGATTTCGCCGGCGGCGGCGCTGATCGCGTCGCTGCCCTGGCGGATCTCGCCGACGATGCGGCTGAGCTGGGCGACGGTGCTGTTGGCGTCGTCCTTCATGCGGCCCAGCGTGCCGCGGTAGTCGCCGTCGATGGTCTGGGTGAGGTCGCCCTGGGCCAGCGCCGAGAGCACGCGGACCACGTCGTCGAGTGCGGCGGCGTTGGTTTCCAGCAACTGGTTGATCCCTTCGGCCAGCAGCTTGACGAATCCGTCCTTGCCGTTGAGGGCGATGCGGTGCGAGAAGTCGCCTTCGACGGCGGCCTGGACGATGCTGGCGATCTCGGCTTCCACTGCCACTTCGGCGGTGAGGTCGCCCCATTCCACGACCGAACCCAGGCGCTCGCCGGCGGCGTTGATGATCGGGGAGGCCGCCATCGAGAACGTGCGGCCGCCAATGACGATGCGGGAGGCGTAACGCTCGCGCAGGCCGTCGAGCACGCGCTTCTGGTAGCCCGGCTCGCGGTCGAACACGTCCATGCTCGCGCCGAGAAGGCGGCGGGCCTCGAAGTGCGGCAGGTCCTTGCGGATGTCCGATTCGGCATGGATCAGCATCGCCGAGACCGACTGGTTCATGTAGATGATGCGGCGCTCGTTGTCGGCGATCATCACGTTGGTGCCGACGTCATCGAGCGCGTTGCGGATGCGCAGGTTCTCGTCGGCGACGCGGCGCTCCTCCTCGATGTTGGCCTTGAGCTGCGACTGCATCTGCGACATCGCCGTCATCAGCTCGGCGACTTCGTCGCGGCCGTCGATGCGGATGCTGTTGTCGAGGTGGCCGTCGGCGATCTTGCGCGACACGCCGATGACGCTCTGCAGCGACGAGCGGGTGCCGCGGCTGAAGCCCAGGAAGAGATAGCCCGAGAGCAGCAGGATCAGCACGCACGCGCCCAGCGTCAGGCCGGTGCGGCGCTGCAGTCGCGAGATCTCCGTATCGGCGGCCAGGGCCAGCGAGCGGTTGGCGGCGGCCATCGCGGCGCCCAGGGCCAGGCGCGTCGCATCGGCGCGGGCGGCCATCACCTTCACCGGCAGCACCGGCGTCTCGGCATCGAGGATGTTGGCCTGGATCAGCTCGTTCTGCTTGGCGATCGCGGCGAGCGCGCCGGTCAGCGGCTTGCCGGCAGTGACGGCCAGGCGCGGCAGCTCTTCGGTGGCGTCCTTGTACTCCAGCTCGACGCGGCTGCGCACGTACTCCTGCATGTTGCGCGACACCGCCAGGTTGGTGCGGTCGTCGACCCAGATCGCGCCTTCGCCGAGCACGCGCACGCCGACCAGCGACTGCTGCGCGGTGTATTCGGCCAGGGTCGGGATCCAATCGGTGCCGGCGTGGCCCATGTACAGGACCGCGGCGTTCTGCGCCTGCGCCAGACCAGTGTGGTCGGACAGCTGGCCCATGAGTTCGCCGACCCGGCGGATCGCGGCGTTGTGCGCGACCACGGCTTCGGCCGCATCCTTGTGGGTGTCGACGGCCTTGGCCCAGGCGCTGCGGGCGGCCTGGATCGGTGCCTGCAACGGCGCGTCGGTGAGCTTGTCCTGTTGCCAGGCGGACAGTGCCTCCAGCTCCGCGTCGACCGTGTCGGCGGCCTTGGCCAGCGCCTGGTCGGCGACCGTGTCCTTGGCGAAGCGGCGCGCCTCAAGCTGGGAGTGGTCCTGCATCGCCAGCATGGCGCGCTGCAGGTGGCCCAGGCCGGCGCTGGCCTCGTGCTGCATGCGGGCCGCGGCAATCTCGGCGTTGGAGCGGGTGATGAGGATGCCGGCGAGGACGCCGCAGGTCAGCATGAATGCCGTACCGATCACCATCGCCTTCTGGCTGAAGCGCAAACGCGCCATCAGCCGGGTGGCCGGCGTCAGGAAACCATCCAGATAGGGGGTAGTGGGGCGGACGGACATAAAGGGCCTCGGGGTCAGGACGGACCCGTTGCGGGTCGACTCTCCCGGCATCGGCGCGGCGGGCGGAAACTTTAGGTGCGCGTCACGCTTCGGGCGCGCTGCGGTCGCGTTGCGACGAGTTCCACCGTGGCGCTAAAGAATTTCCCGGGCCGGCCGATGCCGGGGATGTCGTCACGAATCCAACCCCAAGGAGTGCCCCATGCGTCTTCCCACCTTCATAGCTGCCGGCCTGGCGGCCCTGATGCTGTCGTTCGCTGCGCCGGCGATGGCTGATCTCAAGCCGATCAAGCGCGTTGAACCGCAATACCCTGCCGATGCGGCGCGTTCGGGCACCCAGGGCTATGTCGAAGTCGAGTTCGTCGTCGATGACGCCGGCAACGTTGCCAGTGTCTCGGTGGTCAACGCCAAGCCGGCGCGTACGTTCGAAGCGGCCGCGGTGAAGGCGGTCAAGCAGTGGCAGTTCGCCCCGGGCGGCGGTCGCGGCAAGGTGCGGCTGGACTTCGCGCTCTGATCGAGCGTTGACCGGCAAAGAAAAACGCGCCTTTTCAGGCGCGTTTTTTTTTGCTTCCTGGCGCGGGTTTTGATAACCGGCCCCGGGCGTCAGGCCGGCTTCTGCCGCGCCAGCGCCCGCTCATCGATCACGGCGGTGAACAACGCGCCGACGAAGACGATCAGCGAGGCGTAGTAGATCCAGACCAGCGCCAGCAGCAGCGCGCCCATGGATCCATAGGCCGAGCCGGGGTCGGATCGCTCCAGGTACCAGGCGATGGCGTTGCGCCCCAGCACGAACAGCACCGCGGTCGCTGCGCCGCCGCCGAGGGCCCGCTTCCAGCCCACGCGGCGGTCGGGCAGGTAGTGGTACATCAGCGCGAACGACAGCGTGTAGATGAGCCAGGTGGCAGCGTTGAGCAGCGCCGGCAGCGCCCACTCGTAGCGCGAGAACGCCAACTGCAGCGCGGTGCTGACGGTCATCGACACCAGCAGCAGGAAGCCCATGGCGAAGACCAGCCCGAGCGAGAAGACGCGCTTGCGCAACCAGGCGAGCATGCTCGACAGGCGCGTGGCATCGGTGCGGAAGATCCGGTTCAGCACGTCCTGGAGCTGGGCGAAGACTGCCGTGGCGCCGACCAGCAGCAAGGCTGCGCTCCACCAGCCGGCGATCGATCCGGTGTCGGGCCGGGCCTGGGCGTTGTCGATGATCGTGCGCGCGATCTGCTCGGCCTCGTGGCCGGCGAGGGTGCCGATCTGGTCCATCAGGGCTTCCTGCGCGCCCGGGAGCAGGGCGCTGGTCAGCCACACCAGGATCAGCAGCAGTGGCGCCAGCGACAGCACGGCATACAGGGCAAGGGCAGCGGCCTGCGACATCAGGTCGGTGTCGACGAAGCGCTGCGCCAGCGCCACCGGCAGGCTGCCGCGGGCGCGGCGGACGAATGCCTCGACCGCCGGTCGGCGCAGCGACTTGCCTTGCTGCTCGGGGAGGGGGCGCGGTGACGTGGGGTCGGTCATGTCCGTCAACAGGCATTCGGCGCGAGACGGTTGTGCACCGCCGTAGCCGCGATGGCTGCATGCCCGGTGGCGACCGAGATCTGGTTCAGGCCGCTGACGA
The DNA here is from genome assembly GCF_052113485.1 of Lysobacter sp. TAF61. NCBI lineage: Bacteria > Pseudomonadati > Pseudomonadota > Gammaproteobacteria > Lysobacterales > Lysobacteraceae > Lysobacter > Lysobacter sp. TAF61. The sequence continues at coordinate 66,845 of NZ_JBFRDH010000001.1, read as the reverse complement.
CATCGCCGATGGCGTAGAGCCCCTCGATTGACGTCATCTGGTGGCGGTCGGTGATCAGCGCGCCTTCCTCATCGCATTTCGCGCCGGCGTCAGTGGCCAGGCTCGAGCGCGAGATCATGCCCATCGATGGATAGACGACGTCGAAGCTTCGTGTCGCGCCGTCGATGTCGAACTGGCAGCGCTCGCCATCGAAGCGTGGCGCGCTCGCCGGCCGGGTGACTTCGATACCGTCGCGTTCGAGCTGCCCGCGTTCGTCTGCACCCTGCGGTTCCCGCGACGGAACCATGACGAGCTTGCGCGAATACGTGCGCAGGAAGCGCGCATGCGAAGCGGCGTGCTCGAGCGGCCCGTAGACTGCAATGTCCAGGTCGATCGCTTCGAAGGCATCGCAGATCGCACACAGGCGCATGGCGCCGCTGGCAACTGCCGCCTCAAGTCCGTCCATCGCGGGCATGACGTCCTCGCATCCCGTGGCGAGAATCACATTGCGCGCCCGCGCGTGGGCGTTGCCGTGCGTGAGCACGAAGTGGTCCTGCTCGTGCACCAGTGAGGCGACTTCCTCGTCCATGGTGTGCACGCCGAACGAAGTGGCTTGCTGGCGCATCCGCGCGAGCAGTTCGCGTCCACCGACACCATCGGGAAAGCCCGGGCAGTTGTGGCTGGTGGGAATCCAGACCGCACGCGACAGGCCGTGGTCGAAGACCACGATGGACCGACGGTAGCGCGCCAGATAGGTCGCGGCGGTCAATCCGGCCGGACCGCCACCGATGACGATGCAATCGAACAGGTCCGACACGTGATCGCGTCCACTCCATTCGGAGCCGGATGGCCCTTGCGGGCATGGTGGCGTCGCAGGAGTGAATGGGGTGTCGAGCCGTGCGCGCCCGCGGCTTCAGCCGCCGGGCGCGGTTAAGACACTCACGTGACCACTACATGGCGCGGGCTAGCGTCGCGCCAGATCCCCAGTGGAGCGCAAGATGATCAAGTGGGCCATCATATTCGCCATCATCGGCCTGGTCGCCGGCGCGCTGGGCTTTACCGGAGCCGCAGGCGCGGCCATGGGTATCGCCAAGCTGCTGTTCTGGGTCGGCCTGGGCATTGCCCTGGTGCTGCTGATCCTCGGCATGACGGTGGCGAAGAAGATCACCTAGACCTGTCAATGGCTAGCCCTGTCAATGGCGCTTGTCCGGCGGCCCTCAGGCCGCCGCGGCCTCGGCCACCAGGCCCATTTCGGCGCTGGTCATCAGGCGCTCGATTTCCAGCAGGATCAGCATGCGTTCGCCCTGCGTGCCGATGCCGGTGATGAACTGGCGGTCGATCGCCGAGCCGATGTCGGGCACCGGGCGGATCTGTTCGGCTTCGAGCTGGATCACGTCGGAGACGCTGTCGACGACCATGCCGACGACGCGGTCGGCGACGTTGAGCACGATCATCACCGTCAGCGCGTTGTACTCGGCGCGCGCCAGGCGGAACTTCAGGCGCATGTCGATCACGGGCACGATGGTGCCGCGCAGGTTGATCACGCCCTTGATGTAGTCCGGTGCGTCGGGCAGGCGGGTCACGGTGTCGTAGCCGCGGATCTCCTGCACCTTGAGGATCTCGACGCCGTATTCCTCCTCGCCAAGGGCGAAGGTCAGGTACTCGTCGGCGGCTTCCACCGACTGCGTCCTGGCGCGGTGATCGTTGCGCGGGGAATGTGCGGATGTGGCGGTCATGGTGCTGCCTCGAAGGAAGGTCTGCGCGTTGGAGTGGGTGGGTGATCAGGCGGCAAGCGGCGGACGCGCGGCCTGGACCAGGCCATCGGTGTCGACAATCAGAGCCACGCGACCATCACCCAGGATGGTCGCGCCGGAGACGCCCGGCACGCGGCGGTAATTGCTTTCCAGGTTCTTGACCACTACCTGCTGCTGGCCGAGCAGTTCGTCGACTTCCAGCGCCAGGCGGCGGCCGTCGCTTTCCACCACCACCGCGATCGGCGTGGCCGGTTCGGCGTCGGCGGCGCGCGTTGCCGCGGGCAGGCCGTACTGCTGGGCCAGGTTGAGCAGCGGCAGGTAGTCGTCGCGCACGCGCAGCACGCGGGTATCGCCGCCTATGGTGCGCACGTCGGCCGCGGCCGGCTGCAGCGACTCGACCACCATGTTGAGCGGGACGATGAACACTTCGTCGCCGACCGCCACCGACATGCCGTCGACAATGGCAAGCGTCAGCGGCAAGCGGATCGACACGGTGGTGCCCTGGCCGAACTGGCTGCGGATCTCGACCTGGCCACCGAGGGCGGCGATGTTCTTCTTGACCACGTCCATGCCGACGCCGCGACCGGACAGGTCGGTCAGCGCTTCGGCGGTGGAGAAGCCCGGCGCGAACACCAGGTCCCAGACCTGTGCGTCGCTGGGGTTCTCGGGCACGGCGAGGCTGCGTTCGGCGGCCTTGCGCAGGATGCGTTCGCGGTTCAGGCCGCGACCGTCGTCGCCGACCTCGATCACGATGTAGCCGCCCTGGTGCGCGGCCGACAACGTCAGCGTGCCGGATTCGTCCTTGCCCGCGGCGCGACGGTCGGCGGGCATTTCCAGGCCATGGTCGATGGCATTGCGGACCAGGTGCACCAGCGGGTCGACGATCTTCTCGATCACGCCCTTGTCGAGCTCGGTGGCCTCGCCGAACGTGCGCAGCTGGACCTTCTTGTCCAGGCGCGTGGCGAGATCTCGGACCATGCGCGGGAAGCGGCTGAAGGCGAACTCGACCGGCAGCATGCGCACGCCCATGACCGATTCCTGCAGGTCGCGGGTGTTGCGCTCCAGTTGCACCAGCCCCGACAGCAGCAGCTCGTTGGCGACCGGGTCGAGCTGCTCGGACCGCTGGCGCAGCATGGCCTGGGTGATCACCAGCTCGCCCACCAGGTTGATCAGCGCATCGACCTTGGCGACGGCGACGCGGATCGAGCTGTCGGCGGTGTCGCCGCCGCGGGACACGGCCGTGTCGGTGGCAAGCGCCGGAGCGGACTCGACCACCGGCGCCAGCGGCGCTGCTGCGACCGAGGTGATGTCGAGCTCGCACTCGCCCTCGACCCAGGCGAACGCCTCGTCGATGGCGGCGCGCGAAACGTGGCCGGGCAGGGTGAGGTCCCAGGCCAGGTAGGCCTCGAACGGATCCATCTGCTCGAACGGCGGCAAGGCCGAGTCCAGGCAGGTGACGCCCAGTTCGCCGTGGCTGGCCAGTTCGCGAAGGATGCGCAGCGGATCGTTGCCGCCCATGAACATCGACGGCGCCGGCTTGAAGCCGATGCGCCAGTCGCCTGCGGGTTCGGCCTTGGCGACGCTGGCGCTGCCGCTTGCGGGTCCGGTTGCTGCACTTGCGCCCGGCATCGCCAACAGGCGATCCAGGCCGGCACGCGCCTGTGTCAACGCCGCCTGGTTTACCGGACTGCCGTGCTCGCACGCTGCCAGCAGCGAACGCAGCACATCCACCGCCGTCAGCAACGCGCCGATCGCATCGGAATCGAGCGCGCGGCGACCGCCGCGGGCCTCGTCGAGCAGCGTTTCCAGCAGGTGGGTCAGGTCGGTGACGGCGGTGAAGCCGAACGTCGCCGCACCGCCCTTGATCGAATGCGCGGCGCGAAAGATGACGTTGATGGTTTCCGCATCGCCGTTGCCGCCTTCCATTGCCAGCAGGCCGCTCTCCATTGCGTCCAGCCCTTCACGGCTTTCCTCGAAGAACGCAGCGTGGAAGCGGGTGATGTCCATGGCTCAGCCAAGCACCTTGCGGATGGTTGCGACCAGCTGCTCGGGATCGAACGGCTTGACCAGCCAGCCGGTGGCGCCGGCGGCCTTGCCTTCCATCTTCTTGTCGCCACCGGATTCGGTGGTGAGCATCAGCAGCGGCGTGAACTTGTAGGCCGGCAGCTGGCGCAGCTCGCGGATCAGGGTGATGCCGTCCATGACCGGCATGTTGACATCGGTGACCACCGCGTCGAAGCGCTGGGTGCGGGCGATCTCGAGCGCGGCACGGCCGTCCTCGGCCTCGCGCACGGTGTAGCCACCGGAAGTCAGGGCGAAGGCAACCATCTGCCGCATGGAGGTGGAATCGTCGACGATCAGAAGTTGCGCGCTCAAGCGGTCTCTCCGGTTTCAGTGTCGACCCCGAGACTGGCGGCCATGTCGAGCTGGCGCGCAGCCGCGGCGAGGGTCGGCGAGGCAAGGGTGACGAAGGTGTGGTGGCCGCGTGCGGCGCGGTCGCGGACGAAGGCGTGGAGCAACTGCAGTCCGGCGGCATGCACGCGCTCGACGCGATCGCCGGCCAAGGCCAGCGGACCGTCGTGGTCGAGGTGTTGCTGCAGCGCCGATTGCAGCTCGGCGACGCATTCAATGCCCAGGTCGGTTTGCAGGGATAGCTGGTTCATAGGTCAGCCACTGGCGGGTACTCGAAGGCATTAACGGCGAACTGCGTCACGACTTGAGGGCCGCGAGTTGAGGGCCGCGTCAGCCGAACAGGGCATTGGCGTCGAGCAGCACCGTCGGCACGGCGCCGACGCGGGCGATGCCGACGATGGCGCCGGGATCGCTGCCGGGCAGCGGCGGCTCGACGCGGTCGCGGCCGAGGGTGACCACATCCTCGACTGCGCTGACCAGGGCGCCGATCAGCTCGTCGTTGCGCTCGACCACGACTATCCGGCTGCGCTCGTCGGGCTGCACGCGGTCGGTGCCGAGCCAGATGCCGAGGTCGAACACCGGCACGACGCGGCCGCGCAGATTCATCACGCCCAGCACGGACGGCGCGGCACCGCGCATAGCCACGATCGGGGCCGGCCTCAGCACTTCCTGGACGCGCAGCAGTTCCAGTGCGTAGCTGTCGTGGCCGACATTGGTCCGCAGCCAGCGCTGCGAAGAGGCGGTTACGGCCTTGTGTGGCGGCGAGGGCAGGGGCCGGGCAGGCGGCGGCAGGATTGCGGCAGGCGCAACAGGGCCCGCGGCGACCGCTGCGGGGCCGGGTGCTGGCGTTTCAATCGGTGCGGGCGCTGGTGCCGGGGCGGTAGCAACCGCATCGATCGCGACCACGGTCGTCGGCGAACTGTCAGCGCCATCGAGCAGGGCGTCGAGGTAATCGTCGATGATCATGTCGCCCCCGGTGTTCATGCGGCCTGCTGTTGCGCGGCGCCGTCCTGGGCCAACAGCCACTTCAAGGCGCGCCGGTAGGCATCGGCGCCGCGCCCGGTGGGCATGACTGCGGTGGTCAGCGCGTGCGCGTCACGCAGGCGCGTATCCATCGGCACCGCGCCCGGCCAGACGCGGTCTTCGTAGCGATCGTGCAGCAGTTCCAGGCTGTGCACACCGGTGCGCGTGCGCCGGTCGAAAAGGGTTGGCAGCACATAGCGCGGCATGGGCCGGCGGCGCGAGCGCTCCACCATCTCGGCGGTGCGCAGCATGTCGGCCAGACCGTGCAGGGCGAGCGGGTCGGTCTGGGTCGGCACGACCAGGCGGTCTGCCGCAGCCAGTGCGTTGACCATCAGCAGGCCGAGCGTGGGCGGGCAGTCGAGCAGGGCGTAGTCGTACATCGACCTGGCGGCATGCAGCGCCCGCCCCAGCGCGAGCCCGAGCCCGGGCTGGGTTGCGCCGCGACGTTCAAGCGTCGCCAAGGCCGGTTGTGCGGCGACCAGCTTGAGGCCTTCGATGTCGGTGGTGCGCGCGAGCGATGCCAGTGATGCACCGTCGATGCTGAAAAGGTCGTGCGTGCCGGCGGGCGGCGGACTGGCCGGGACGCCGAAGGCCCGGGTCAGCGACGCATGCGGATCGAGATCGATCAGCAGTACGCGGTTGCCGGCCAGCGCCAGTCCACGGGCGAGACACAGGGTGGTCGTGGTCTTGCCGACGCCGCCCTTCTGGTTTGCGATGGCCCAGGCCTGCATGTCAGCCAGCCTCCGAGTCGGTGGCGCGTTGCACGTACACCGTGGCCGGTACCGTGGTCGCCGGGTGGAGGGAAGGTGCGGCGATGTCATGCGCGGTCGCTGCGCGTCTTGCCGGCGAGCTGGCAGGCGAGGTGGAAGGTGCGGGCATGGGCACCGAGGGCGGCAAGCGATGGGGCAAGGACCGCGGCAATGCTGCCGGCGCCGCGGCGATTGGCGCACCGGCTGCAGCGGGCGCCACGTCCTGCATGGCGATCGCCGGCGTCTTGTCCGGCACCGCGTCCGGTCCCTGCGGTGCGGCCAGGATCACCAGCAGCACGCGACGGTTGGCATTGCGCCCCTCGACGGTGTTGTTGTCCGCGATCGGCTGGTGCTGGCCGTAGCCGACCACGGCCAATCGCTCTGGGCCGATGCCTTCGCCGACCAGGACATGGACCACGCTGGCCGCGCGCGCAGCAGACAACTCCCAGTTCGAGCGGAACAGCGCGGTGCTGATCGGAACATCGTCGGTGTAGCCCTCCACGCGCAATGCGTTAGGCGCGGCGCGCAGTACGGCGGCGAGCTTGCGCACGGTGGCCGTTGCAATCGTGCTCGGTTCGGCGACGCCGCTGGCGAAGAGGATGTCGCTCTGGATCTCGACTTCGAGGTAGGTGCGGCCGCGTCGTACGGTGACCAGCTTCTGCCGCACCAGCTCGGTCAGCGCATCCTGGATCTGCGCGCCGAGGGAGTTTAGCTGGGTATCGCGCTCGCGCAGCAGTTGCTGCTCCGACTCGACCGTCTTGTCGTTGACGTGGTGGCGGCCGAAGGTCGGCATGTCCAGCATCTGGCGCACCCGCACACTGGTCACCGCGGTCGTCGACGCCGGGCCGGTCTTGGCCGCGGCGGTCTGCAGCGACGGGCGGTCGAATGACGAGCCACGCAGCTGCGACTTGCCCAGCTGGATCGGCACGATGGTGCGCGGCGGCCCGCCGAACGCCGACGACAGCGCATCGGACACGACCCGGTACTTGCCCTCGTTGAGCGAGGAGATCGCATACATCACCACGAAGAAGGCCAGCAGCAACGTCATCAGGTCGCCATAGGGGATCGCCCAGGCTTCGTGGTTGATGTGGTCCTCGTGGGGGCGCCTGCGAGCCATGCCGACCTCAATGCACGTAGCCGTTGAGGCGTGCTTCGATGTTGCGCGGGTTCTCGCCCTGGGCGATCGCGATCAGGCCCTCGATGATCATCTCGCGCTCTTCGGTCTGCGAGTGCACCAGTCCCTTGAGCTTGCTGGCCATGGGCAGCAGCGCAAGGTTGGCCGAGCCGATTCCGTAGATGGTGGCAGTGAAGGCCGCGGCAATGCCGTGGCCGAGCTTGCTCGGATCGGCGAGGTTCTTCATCACCGCCATCAGGCCCAGTACCGCGCCGATGATGCCAAGGGTGGGCGCGTAGATGCCCATGCCTTCGAATACCTTCGCAGCGGCGAGATCGCGCGTGCTTTGGCCGTGCAGGTCGATCTCGAGCATCTGCCGGATCGACTCCGGCTCCACACCGTCGACCACCATCTGCAGCCCCTTGCGCAGGAACGGATCCTCCTGCTGCTGCACCTGTGCTTCCAGGCCGAGCAGGCCCTGCTTGCGTGCAGTGGTGGACCACTCGACGATCTGCGCGATCACCGCGACGCGATCGTGCGCAGGCGGCTGGAACACCCAGCGGAACATGCGCATCGCGCGCATGAACGTCGCCATCGGTGTCTGCAGCAGGATCGATGCCAGCGTGCCGACGATCACGATCACGAACGCCGCCGGCGACCACAGGCTGGACAGCCCCGCGCCCTTGAGCACGCTGCCGCCGAGCAGCGCGGAGATGGCGAGAACTGCGCCAATGATACTGAGTCGGTCCATGGGGGATTTATCGGTTGCCATGGGGATTACTTGAGTTGCGACCGGCTGTTCTGTGAGCTCTCTCGCAATCCGGTACGCAGCAATGCATCGACGTCGAGAATCAGTGTCATGCGACCGTCACCGACCAGACTTGCGCCGGCGTAGCCGGGCAGTCCACGCAAGGTGGGCGGCAAGGCCTTGATGACCACTTCCTCGCGGCCGCGCACGCGATCGACGATCAGACAGAAGCGCTGCTCGCCCGACTGCAGCACCACGCACGTCGTCTCCGCCATCGAACCGGCTTCCAGGCCGAGCCATTCGCGCAGATCGAGCAGTGGCAGCGGTTCCTGGCGCAGGTCGAGCACCTGCTGGCCATCGATCCACAAGGTGTTGCCGGGCTGGTAGGCGAGCACTTCGACCACGCGCACCAGCGGCAGTGCGTAGACGTCGTCGCCGATCTCGACGAGCAGCGTCGGCAGGATCGCCAGCGTCAGCGGCACGCGGATCGCGAAGCGGCTGCCGACGCCCGGCTCTGAATGGATCTGCACGAAGCCCGACAGCTCCCTGATGCGCGATTGCACGACGTCCATGCCAACGCCGCGGCCGGACAGGTCGCTGACCTGGTCGCGCGTGGAGAATCCCGGCAGGAAGATCAGCTGCAGGCATTCCTCGGCCGACAACCGCGCGGCGGCCTCGGCATCGATCAGGCCCTTGTCGATGGCCTTGCGCCGGACCCGTTCGGGGTCGATGCCGTTGCCGTCGTCGCGCACCTCGATGGCGACGTGGTCGCCTTCCTGCTGCGCGCTCAGACGCACGCGCCCCAGCTCCGGCTTGCCGGCGCGGCGGCGTGCATCGGGCATCTCGATGCCGTGGTCGATGGCGTTGCGGACCAGATGCACGAGCGGGTCGGCGAGGGCCTCCACCAGGTTGCGGTCGAGCTCGGTTTCGGCCCCGATCACTTCCAGGTCCACGTTCTTCGAAAGCTGGCGGGCGACGTCGCGGGCGAGCTTGGGGAAACGGGCGAACACACGCCCGACCGGTTGCATGCGCGCGGTCATGACCGCCGACTGCAACCTCGACGTCGCGGCATCGAGCGAACCGACGGCGCGGTCGAGATCATCGTCGCGCAGGCGCGGACGGATCGTCTTGAGGCGGTTGCGCGCGAGCACCAGCTCGCCCACCAGGTTGACCATCGCATCGAGGCGGCGCACATCGACGCGGACGGTGACTTCCGCGTTCTCCGCCGGTGCGGCGTTGCCGCCTTTCGCCACGGCGGTCGAAGGAGCAGGCGTGGCTGCGGGCGAGGGAGCCGGCGCAGGCGCGGTCGCCGCGGGCACCTCGCCGGGAACGCCGCCGGCACCGTGCAGGCTGTCCAGCAGCGCTTCGAAATCGAGGTCGTCGATGCCGTCGCCACCCGCAGCGAACGCGGCGATCGCAGAGGCAGCGGGCGTCGCCATTGGCGCAGGCGCCGACGAACCTGCGCGCAACGCGGCGAGCAAAGGCTCCGGCGCGGGCGAGGGTTCCAGGCCGGCGGAAACGCTGCGCAACATGTCCACCAGCAGGTCCAGCGATTGCTGGGCGCCGTCGAACGCCTGCGCGTCCAGAGGCGCCGCGCCGGTGCGCGCGGCGTTGAGGCGATCCTCCACGGCGTGGCAGATCGCCACCATCGGCGTGAAATCGAGGAAGCCCGCGCCGCCCTTGATGGTATGGAAGCCGCGAAACACCGCGTTGAGGCATTCGCGGTCGGTCGGCGCATGCTCCAGCGCGACCATCTGCTCACCGAGCTGGTCGAGGATTTCGCCGACCTCTACCAGGAAGTCGGCGCAGATGTCGGAGGCGATCGCGGACACGGCGGCTACAGACCCAGCGACGACAGCAGCTGGTTGGCGTCGTCCTGCGTGGCCGCGGGCGGATCCACACCGGCGAGCGACGGACCGTGTCCGTGACCGGACAGCTGCAACGGCCGGTCGCCTGCATCGGCGTAATCGCCCAGCCCGGCATGCACCGCCTGCACCAGGTCGACCACCCGACGGATGATCTGACCGGTGAGGTCCTGGTAGCCCTGCGCGGCGGTCATCTCCGAGAGGCGATTGCGGATCGCCTGGACCGTCACGGCCTGGCCCCCGGCTTCGGTGACCGGCAGCGTGCCGAGCAGCGCGCCGCATTCCTGGATCAGGTCGAGCGTGTGATGGCTGGCTTCCTCGCTCATGCGCACTACGTGCTCCAGGCGCGCGCAGGCTTCCGGCAGCGAACCGCCGCCGCTGCCCGGGCCATCGCCCAGCGCCTGATCGAGTTCGCGCGCGAGTTTGGCCAGTCCCATCACCAGCGGCTGCGTGCGCCACTGGATCAGTTCATCGACATGGGCGCGCCAGGCGGCGTGGTCGTCGGCCTCGAGCGCGTCGAGCGCGGCGTGCAGGCATTCGATCACGGTCTGGCGGTCCTCACGCTCCGGCGCGGCGCGCCCGGGGGGCGCCTGGACCACCGGCACGGCATTCACGCTGCGGCCCCGAGGCGCTCGAAGATCTTGCCGAGCTTGTCGCCGAGCGTGGCCGCGGTGAAGGGCTTGATCACATAGCCGTTCACGCCGGCCTGCGCCGCTTCGAGGATCTGCTCGCGCTTGGCCTCGGCGGTGACCAGCAGCACCGGGATCTTTGCCAGCGCGGCGTCGGCGCGGATCGCCTTGAGCAGGTCGATGCCGGGCATGCCGGGCATGTTCCAGTCGGTGATGACCAGGTCGAATGGGCCCTTGCGCAGTTCGATCAGTGCGCTGTTGCCGTCGTCGGCTTCCGCGGTGTTGAAGAACCCCAGATCGTTGAGCAGGTTCTTGACGATGCGGCGCATGGTCGAGAAGTCGTCGACGATGAGGATGCGTATGTTCTTGTCCATGCGGGTCTCTTGGGCAGTTCTGGATTTCGTGGAAAAAGGAGTGGTGGCCGGTCAGGGCAGGTAGTCGTCGTCTTCTTCGCGCTCGCCGCGCCATTCGCCCAGGCGCGCGCGCAGTCGCACCATCGCCTGGCCGTGGATCTGGCAGACGCGCGATTCGCTGACCGACAGCACCGCGCCGATCTCGCGAAGGTTCAGTTCCTGCTCGTAGTAGAGGGACAGCACCAGCTGCTCGCGCTCCGGCAGGTCGCCGATGGCCGCGCCGAGTGCGTCGCGGAATGCGCCGTTCTCGAACATCCGCGCCGGCGTGGCGTTGCTGCTCGTCGCCAGGCGCGGTTCGCCGTCGTGTTCTTCCATGTGGGCATCGAGGCTGACCAGCTGGCCGCGGGCGGCGTCCTCGACCATCCGGTGGTACTCGTCCAGGCCGATGCCGAGCGCGTCGGCGACCTGCTGCGCGGTGGCGGCACGGCCGGTGCGCTGCTCGATGTCGCGGGTGGCGGCGATCATGTCGCGGTAGCGGCGATGGACCGAGCGTGGCACCCAGTCGCCGCGGCGGATCTCGTCGATCATCGCGCCGCGGATGCGGATCGATGCGTAGGTCTCGAACGCGGCGCCCTGGTCAGCCTGGAAATTGCGTGCTGCGTCGATCAGGCCGAGCATACCGGCCTGGATCAGGTCGTCGATCTCGACACTGGCCGGCAGGCGCGCGGCGAGGTGATGGGCGATGCGGCGGACCAGCTCGCCGTGGCGGACGACGATGTCGGCGGCGCTGCCGTTCTGGGCGGCGCGGTAGTGGGCGGCGGCGACGGCGTTCATGCGGCAGAGCTCCGCACGGGCGAATTGGCCGGAGCCTGCGAGGGCGCTTGTGAAATCAGCCGCTCAATGAAGAACTCGACGTGCCCGCGCGGCCCCGGCGGCGACTGCCACTGGCGCGAGTGCCGGGCGATGTCGCGGAAGGCAAGCGCCGACGGCGACGAAGGAAATGCATCGACCACGGCTTCCTGGCGCTGGATTGCGCGACGCAGCCATTCGTCGCGCGGAATCGCGCCGAGGTAATTGAGGGTGACATCGAGGAAACGGTTGCTGACGCGCTGCAGCTTCTCGAACAGCTGGCGGCCCTCGGCGGCGTGCTGGACCTGGTTGGCCAGCACCTGGATGCGGGTCAGGCCGCGCTCGCGGTTGAGCACCTTGATCAGTGCGTAGGCATCGGTGACCGAGGCCGGTTCGTCGCAGACCACGACCACGACATCCTGCGCGGCCTGGCAGAAGGTCAGCACGCCGTCGGCGATGCCGGCGGCGTTGTCGATCACCATCGCGTCGATCGGCAGGTCGAGCTGCGAGAACGCGTGCACCAGGCCGACATGCTGCTGCGGTTGCAGTTCGGTCATGTGGCGCTTGCCGGACGAGGCAGGCACCACCATCAGCCCGTTCGGGCCTTCGATGACCGTATCGCGCAGTTCGCAGCGGCCTGCGAAGACGTCGGCGAGGGTGAAGCGCGGCGACAGGCCGAGCATCACGTCGACGTTGGCCAGGCCCAGGTCGGTGTCGAGCAGGAGCGTGCGCTGGCCGGCATTGACCAGGGCGGTGGCGAGGTTGACCGATACCGAGGTCTTGCCGACGCCGCCCTTGCCGCTGGCGACGGCGATCACGCACGGCGCCGCGTTGCCACCGGGGTTGGGCAACTGGACGGACAGGTGGGCGGAGTGCGGATGGGGGTCAGGCAACTGCATGGCGATCCTCGGCGGCGAGGGTGTTATCGGCAGCACGGCACACTTTCTCCAGTGTCCGGGCCAGTCGGGTTGCGTCGGCGGTATCGATGTCGTCCGGCACGTTCTGGCCGTGGGTGGTGTAGGCCAGCGTCAGGCCGTGGCGGACGGTGACCGACAGCGCCGAGCCCATGCGTCCGGCCTCGTCGACCTTGGTCAGCACCACGCCTTCCGGCGCGGCCGGCCCGTAACGACGGACGACTTCGCCCAGGTCGTGCGGGTGGGCGTTGGCCGGCAGCACCAGCAGGCTGCGCACGTTGCGGCTCTGGTGCAGCCAGAGGATCTGGCCGAACAGGCCGCGGTCGCGCGGGGCATACCCGGGGGTATCGACGATCACCAGCGGGTAATCGGTGAGCTGGGCGAGGGCGGTCTGCAGGCCATCGGGGCCAGCGGCTTCGCACACGGTGATGCCCAGGCGGCGCCCGTGCGCATGCAGTTGTTCGCGCGCACCGGCGCGCTCGCCATCGATGGTCACCAGGGCGACGTCGCGGGCGCGGTGGCGCGCGGCGAAGCGTGCAGCCAGCTTGGCGGCCGTGGTGGTCTTGCCCGAACCGGTCGGACCGACCAGGGCGATCACGCCGCCATCGTCGATGGTTTCGCTGCGGGCGATGGTGAGCATGCGGGCGAGCTCGGCCAGCATCGGTTCGAGGATCCGGGCCGGCTCCAGGCGCGGGTCGATCTTTGCCGCGACGGCCTGGGCGAGCATGTCGTCGCAGCCGTATTCGAGCAGCGCCTCGTAGGCCGCCGCGCGTGCCGGCGATCCGCGCAGGCGTTCGAGCGAGAGCTGCTCCATCTGCTTTTCGATCAGCTGGCGCATGCTCGACAGCTCGGAACGCATGGACACCAGGGCCGGGTCGGGTTGTTCGCTGGTGGTTGCGACGGGGCGAAGGGCCGGGATCTGCGGTGGGGTGCTTTCCGTGAGCACGCTCTCCGCCGCGGCGGTCGCTTCGGTCTGTTCCGTCGCGACGGGCGTCACCGGGCTTTCAATCGCGACCGTCGGCGCGATGGCGGCAACGGCTTCGGGAATGGTGAGGTAATCGGTATCGCTTGCGACGACGCTTGCGACGACGCTGGAAAGCACCGGCACCGGAACGGCCACGGGCATGGTGGCCTCGGCCGGATCGAGCGCGGCCATCATTGCGTCAAAGGGCGTGGCGGGCATCGGCGCAACTGTGGCGGTGGCAACTTCGGCCCTCGGTGCAATCGCCGCGGCCGGTACCTTGGAGGTCGGCGCTGCAGTCAGCTCGGCGAGCGTCGGGCCCTCGATGACCTTCGGACCGTCGCCCACCTTGAACACCGCGCGTGCGCGGGAGACCAGCGACGGTTGCGGCCTGGCAAAGGTCGTCACTGCCGCAGCCATTGCCATTGCGGTTGCCATTGCAGGTTCAGGAGTGCTGGCAATGACCGGCGCAGCGACTGGCGCAACTGCAGGCGTCGCGACAGGCGCAGTCTCCAGCGTCGGCAGTGCGGCGCGCAGGGCCTGCGTCACCAGCGATTCGTCGTAATCGGTGGCGGCGACTATCTCGATGCCGCCCTCGGTGGCGCGGTTGGACAGGATCACCGCATCGGGGCCCTGTTCTTCGCGGACCAAGCGCAACGCGGTGCGCATGTCGGGGGCGATGAAACGCTTGATTCTCACTGCTTCCTCCTGCCGCGCCGGAACGCCGACGCCACGTCTGTCTCAGGGCACATCTGTCGAACTAACCAATCGCACCAACCAGGCGCAGGCGCTTGTCCTCGGGGACCTCGCCGTAGGCCAGCACCGACAGCGAGGGAACGCTGTGCCGCACCAGCCGCGCCAGCGTCGCGCGGACCCCGCCCGGTACCAGCAGCACCGCGGGTTCGCCGCGGCCTTCCTGGCGGGTCACGCACTCGCTGAGGTTCTGATGCAGCCGCTCGGCGAGTCCGGGTTCCAGCGCGGCGCCCTGGCCGCTGACGGAGTCCTGCAATACCCGTTCCAGAGCCGGCGCCAGCGTGTAGACCGGCAGCTCGGCGGCCATGCCATTGAGTTCCTGGACGATGAAGCGCCCCAGCGCGGTGCGTACCGCGGCGGTGAGCAGGGCCGGGTCCTGGGTGTGCGCGCCGTGGTCCAGCAGCGCTTCCACGATCTGCCGCATCTGCCTGACCGGCACGCGCTCGGCCAGCAGCGACTGCAGCACCTTCACCACCACCGACAGCGGCAGCAGTTTTGGCGTCAAATCTTCGACGAGCTTGGGGACGCTGCGTCCAAGACCCGTCAGCAGGTGTTGCACTTCCTCGTGACCGAGCAGTTCAGCGGCGCGTTCGCGCACCAGGTGCGACAGGTGGGTGGCGACCACGGTGGCGGCGTCGACCACGGTGTAGCCGAGCGATTCGGCATGGGCACGCTGGCCCGGCGGAATCCACACCGCATCCAGGCCGAAGGCCGGGTCCTTGCCGGGGATGCCCTCGAGCGGTCCGAACACACGGCCCGGATCGAGCGCGAGCTCGCGGTCGGGATGCAGCTCGCCGCTGGCGATCGGCACGCCGTGCACCAGCAGGCGGTACTGGCCGGGGGCCAGTTCCAGGTTGTCGCGCACGTGCACGGCCGGAACCAGGAAGCCCAGGTCCTGGGTCAGCTTGCGGCGCACGCCCTTGAGCCGCGCCAGAAGTTCGCCGCCCTGGGCCTTGTCGACCAGCGCGATCAGGCGGTAACCCACTTCCAGTGCCAGCGGCTCGACCGGGCGGATCTCGTCCCAGCTCAGCTCGGCATTCGGAGAAGGCGTTGCGGCGGCGCTCGGCGCGGGCGCCTGCGCCTCGGCCTGCGCGCGTTGCCGCAGCTTCCAGGCGGCGAATCCGAGGATGCCCGCCAGCAACAGGAACGGCACGTTCGGCATGCCGGGCACGATGCCGACCAGCGCCATCAGCAGCGCCGCGACGGTGAGGGCGCGCTGCTGGCCGAAGACCTGCTTGGACACCGCCGCGCCCATCTCCTGTTCGCCGGTGGAGCGGGTGACCAGCATCGCCACCGCGGTGGCGACCAGCAGCGCCGGCAGCTGCGCGACCAGGCCGTCGCCGATCGCGAGCAGGGTGTAGGTCCTGACCGCCTCGCCGAAGGCCATGTCGTGCTGGAGCACGCCGATGAGCATGCCGCCGACCAGGTTGATCGCCAGGATAAGGATGCCGGCAATGGCGTCGCCGCGGACGAACTTGCTGGCGCCGTCCATCGAACCGTAGAAGTCGGCTTCCTCGCGGACTTCCTGGCGGCGCGCCTTGGCGTCCTCGCGCGTCAGCAGGCCGGCGTTGAGATCGGCGTCGATCGCCATCTGCTTGCCGGGCAGGGCATCGAGGATGAAGCGCGCCGACACTTCCGAGATGCGACCGGCGCCCTTGGTGACGACGACGAAGTTGACGATGGTCAGGATCGCGAACACCACCAGGCCGACCGCATAGCTGCCACCGATGACGAACTGGCCGAACGATTCGATCACATGGCCGGCGGCGCCCGCGCCTTCATGGCCGTGCAGCAGCACCACGCGCGTGGAGGCCACGTTCAGCGCCAGCCGCAGCAGGGTGACCATCAGCAGGACGCTGGGGAAGATCGAGAACTCCAGCGGCCGCTTGACGTAGACCACCGCCAGCATCACCACCAGCGACAGCGCGATGTTGATGGTGAACAGTGCGTCCAGCAGCAGCGGCGGCAGCGGTACCACCACCATCGCCAGCATCGCCATCACCACCAGCGGCGCGGCGGCGCCGTCGCGGATGGCGTTCATCCAGCCGGCGGCAGAAGGGCGGGCCTGCTCGTTCATCGGGCGTCGCCCTTGTCGGCTTCGTCGACGGCGCCGTCGGCGCCGACATCGACCGTCGCCAGCGACGGCATCGGGCCGCGGCCAGGCACCCAGGCCTTGAGCTGGTACACGTAGGACAGCACTTGCGCGACAGCGGCGTAGAGTTTCACCGGGATTTCCTGGTCGACCTGCGCCTGCCGATACAAGGCGCGTGCCAGCGGCGGCGCCTCGACCACGGCGACCCGGTTCTTCTCGGCCACGGCGCGGATGGCCAGGGCCATTTCGTCGACGCCCTTGGCCACGACCGTGGGCGCGCGCATGCGGCCGGCGGCGTACTTCAGTGCGACCGCGTAGTGGGTCGGGTTCATCACCACCACATCGGCGCCCGGCACCGCCTCCATCATCCGGCGGCGCGACATCTCGCGGGCGACCTGGCGCACGCGTGCCTTGACCTCGGGGTTGCCTTCGGACTCCTTGGCCTCGTCGCGCAGCTCCTGCTTGGTCATCTTCAGCTTGCTGCGGTACTGGAAGTGCTGCCACGGCACGTCGATGGCGGCCAGCGCGCCCAGCGCGGCGACCATCGCCAGCAGCGCGGTCGACGCCAGGTCGACGCCCTGGGCCACAGCCGCTTCCAGCGACGCGTGCGGCATCGCCAGCAGCGAGTTGAAGGCGCGGTGCACCACCCACGTGCCAATGCCGCCAATCAGCAGTACGCGCAGCAACGAGCGCAGCACCTCGGCCAGGCTTTCGCGGCCGTACATGCGGCCCAGGCCCGTCATCGGGTTGAGGCGGTTGAAATCCGGTTGCAGCGACTGACCGGCGAAGCGCAGGCCGCCCATCACCATCGGCGCGATCACGCACGCGGCCAGCGCCGCCAGCACCAGCGGCAGCATTGGCAGGGCGAGGCCCGCGACGAGGCTGGCGGCGTGCGGCACGAGCCGGTCCGGCGCATCGATCAGTGCACGGTCGAAGCTCAACGCGGCGCGCAGCCAGTCGCGCGATGCCGCGCCGATATGGCCGCCGGTTGCCTTGAGCGCGATCACCGCGCAGCCCAGCACCGCGACATTGGCCAGCTCGCGCGATCGCGGCACGTCGCCGCGTTCGCGCGCCTCGCGCAGGCGCTTCTGTGATGGTTGTTCGGTGCGGTCTTCCTGGTCTTCGCTGCTCATCGCGGCCCGCCACAGCTCATCGGGTGAGGCCGCGGGCGGCGTTGAAGGCGTCGTCGAACAGGTGCTGCACCGGCGCCTGCAGCTCGCGCGACAGCATCATCAGCAGCAACAGGCCGACCAGCAGCGACACCGGAAGGCCGATCGCCATCGGGTTCAACTGCGACGCCGCGCGGGCGAGCACGCCAAAGGCGATGTTCACCGCCAGCAGCGCCATCACCACCGGCAGCGCCAGCAACACGCCGGCGCGCAGGCAGGTGGTGAAGAAGGTGGGCACGGCGGCCAGGAAGGCCTGGGTGTCCGGCAGCGCGGCGCCGATCGGCAGGCTGGCATAGCTGTCAGCGAGCAGTCGCACCAGCGCCAGGTGGGCATCGAAGCTGAAGAACAACAAGCCGAACACCAGGTAGAACCATTGCGACAGCACCGGCGAGGACGCGCCGCTGAGCGGATCGGCCATGGTCGCGAACGACAGGCCCATGCCCTGGGAGACGAGCTCGCCGGCGAACTGCCCGGCCTCGAAGGCCAGGCGCAGCATCAGGCCGATGGCAATGCCGACGGCGAACTCGCGCATCACGCCGAGCACGGTGGCCGCGTCGACGGCCATGACCGGCGGCGTTGGCAGCACGGTCGAGATGGCCGCCGCCAGCGCCAGCGTGATCATCAGCCGCGCCCGCGCCGGCAGCCCGTGACCGCCGACCATCGGCAGCACCTGGACCGCCGCGCCAATCCTGATCGCGTACCACAGCACCGTGCCGAGCATCGCGAACAGGTCAAGGCCGGTGGCCGAGGCCAGGGTGACGGTGTCGGCGTCCATGCCTGCGATCAACCGATCAGTTGCGGGATGCGGTGGAACAGGTCGATGGTGAATGCGACCATGCGGCCGAGCAGGAAGTGCCCGGTCAGCGCCAGCGTCGCGATCAGCGTGATCGCCTTGACCACGAAGGCAATCGTCGGTTCGTTGATCTGCGTGGCGGCCTGCAGCACGCCGACCACAACGCCGATGGTGAGCACCGCCAGCAGCGGCGGGGCGCCAAGCAGCATCGCCATCTGCAGGCCGCGGGCGATCTCGCCGAGGGCGACTTCAGGACTCATCGTCGTCGCCCCGTCAGACCGGGTTGAAGCTGGCGGCGAGCGAGCCGACGACCAGCACCCAGCCGTCGACCAGGACGAACAGCAGGATCTTGAACGGCGCCGAGATCAGCATCGGCGACAGCATCATCATGCCCATCGACATCAGCACGCTCGCCACCACCAGATCGATGATCACGAACGGGATGTAGACCAGGAATGCGATCTCGAACGCGGTCTTGAGCTCGCTGGTCAGGAACGACGCGGCGAGCACGCTGAACGGCACGTCCTGCGGCGTGGCATAGGGACCAGTGTGCGACAGGCCTGCGAAGGTGATCAGATCGTTCTGCCGCACCTGCGCGAACATGAAGCCACGGAACGGCTCCGATGCGGCGGCCCAGGCACTCTTGAAGTCGAGGGTGTTGTCCAGGTACGGCGCGATGCCCGCGGCCCAGGCCTGGTCGAACACCGGCATCATCACCATCGCGGTCAGGAACAGGGCCAGCGCCAGCAGCACCTGGTTGCCCGGTGTCTGGCCGGTGCCCAGTGCCTGGCGCAGCAGGCTCAGCACGATGATGATCCGGGTGAAGGCGGTGATGCCCATCAGCGCCGCCGGAAGCAGCGTGATGCCGGTCATCAGCGCCAGCACCTGCAGCGGCATGCTCACCGGCTCGCCGCCGATCTTGCCCACCGTGACCGACGGCAGGGAACGCGACGGCGCTGCAGCCACCGGCGCGGCCGCCGTCGGAGCGCCGACCGATGCAGGCGTGGACGGCAGCGACTGCGCATTGGCAGTGCCGGTGCCCGTGGTGATCGTCAGCACCGCTGCAACCAGCAGGCTCGCGATCGCGCGCAGTGACCAGCGGAGGATCTTGTCGCGACTCATGCTTTCTTTCCGAAATGCTGCGCAAGCAACTGCGCGAAGGCCGGCGTGGCGGGCGTGGCGAGCGGAAGCGGCGCGTCGAGGGTGTGCAGCGTGCGCGTGCCACCGGCGCCGACACCGAGCAGCAACTGGGTCTCGCCGACGGCGACCACGACCAGGCGCTCACGCGGGCCCAGCGCAAGCGAGCCGACGATGCGCAGCGCCGGATTGCTGGCGCCGCCCATGCCAGGCATGCGCCTGGCCAGCCAGGCCAGGGCGAAGATCAGACCGATGACCAGCATCAGCGCCAACACCGCGCCGCCGATGCTGCCGGCGCTGGCCGGCGATGCCACCGGCGTCGCCGCCACGGCGGCGTGGGCGGCCTGGGCTGCGTGCGCGGCGCTCATCGCAGCCTCTTGATCCGCTCGGCCGGGCTGACCACATCGGTCAGGCGCACGCCGAAGCGGTCGTTGACCACGACCACCTCGCCCTGCGCGATCAGCGTGCCGTTGACGTAGACGTCGAGCGGTTCGCCGGCGCCGCGCTCGAGTTCGACCACCGAACCCTGGTTGAGCTGCAGCAGGTTGCGGATCGGGATGCGGGCGCGACCGACTTCCAACGACAGCGACACCGGGACGTCGAGGATCACGTCGAGGTTCAGGTCGGTGCCATTGCCGAAGCCGGAATCGGCGGTCAGCGGATCGAATGCGGCTCGTGCTGCGGAAAGATCGGAGTTCATGGCGTCGCCGTGAGTGAGTCGAGGGTGGGAATGGTCCGCGCGGCGTGCACCTGCGTGACCTTGATGGCATTGCGGCCGTTGTGGATGCCGAACTCGCCGGAGAACAGCGGCATCTGCTCCACCTGCAGTTGCACGCTGGTGGCCAGCTCGATCGGGATGATGTCGCCCACGCGCAGGCGCGACAGTTCGCGCAGGCTGATCTGGCGGCGCGCGATCGCCGAGCTCAGCTCGACTTCAGCGTCCTGCAACTGCAGGCGCATGGCGCGCGTCCAGCTTTCGTCCTTCTCGACGCGATCGCTCTGCACGCCGGCATCGAGCTGTTCGCGGATCGGTTCGAGCATCGCGTAGGGCAGGGCGACGTGCAGTTCGCCGCCGCCGCCCTCGAGCTCGACATGGAAGCGGCTGACGACGATGTAGTCGCGTGGGCTGATGATGTTGGCGAAGTGCGGGTTGACCTCCGAATTGAGGTACTCGAACTCCACCGGCATCACCGGCGCCCACGCATCGACCAGGTCGGCGAAGGTCTGCTTGAGCAGCAGCTGGATCACCCGCATCTCGGTCGGGGTGAACTCGCGGCCTTCGATCTTGGCCGGGTACTTGCCCATGCCGCCGAAGAAGTTGTCGACCACGGTGAAGACCAGGCGCGGCTCGAACATCACGATCGCGGTGCCGCGCAACGGCTTCATCTTGACCAGGTTGAGGTTGGTCGGTACCTGCAGCGAGTGCATGTACTCGCCGAAACGGACCAGGTCGATGCCGCGAACCGACAGGTCGGCCGAGCGCCGCAGCAGGTTGAACAGGCCGATGCGCCAGGTGCGGGCGAAGCGTTCGTTGATCATCTCCAGCGTTGGCAGCTTGCCGCGGACGATGCGGTCCTGGCTGGCGAAGTCGTAGCTGCGCGCCTCGCCCGGCGCCGGCGGCGGCTCGGTCTCGACCACGCCGCTGTCGACGCCATGCAACAGCGCGTCGATCTCGTCCTGGGAGAGCAGGTCCGCGCTCATCACTGGGTGACCATGCTGGTGAAGATGGCCGCTTCGACCTTGTCGGGTGCGCCTTCGGCCTTCAGCAGCTGGCGCACTTCCGACAGCGCCGCTTCCTGCAGGCGTTCCTTGCCGCTGCGCTGCGCCAGCCGCACCGAGGACTGTTGGCCGAACAGCAGCAGCAGCCGGTTGCGGATTGCCGGGGCGTGGGTTTCGAACGCGGCCAGGGTGGCTGGATCACGCGTGACCAGCTGCACGTCGGCCTGCAGGTAACGCACTTCGTTCTCGTCGGCCAGGTTCACCACGAACGCCGGCTCGATGGCGAAGTACTGCGCCGCCGCGCGCACGGGGGACTCGGCCTGCGGTGCTGCCGGCGTGGCGGCCTGGGCCTGCTGTTGCTGCCACCACCAGCCACCGCCGCCGGCCGCGGCAAGCAGGACGATGGCAATCATCAGCCAGTTGCGCTTGCCGCCTTCTTCGCGCGGGCGCTGGCTCGACACTGGGGATTGGGAACTGGGGGCTGGCACGAACGGCGCTCCTGGGGGCTATGCCAGAGTCCGTGCAAGCGGTGTGCCGCGACGATGGCGCGGCGTTGCCGGGGTGGTGTCGGGGTTTTGACGGGAAACTGAACCCGGTCGCGCCGGTGTGTTGACGTGGTACGTGCGCCGATCAGGCGTACTCGTCGAGCAGCCCGCGACTGCGCACGACCGGTGCAGCGAGTACTGACGGTCGCGCGCCCGCCGTTTCCACATCGCTGTCGCGGCCGGCGGGCATCGGGCGCTGGCCTTGGCCGGCGTTGCGCTGGCCGACGTCGGCATGACCCAGCTGCAGACCCTGCTGGCCGAGCATCTCGCGCAGGCGCGGCACGCTGGCTTCGATCGCTTGTCGCACATCGGCGTGGGCGCTGTGGAATTCGGCGTTGACGCGCGTGCCGTCCAGTTGCACGCGCACCTCGATCGGACCGACATGCTCGGGATTGAGACGGATCTCGGCATGCCCCACGCGTTGCTCGGCCATCCACGCGATGCGTGCGCCGATGCCGTCACCGAAGCCGGCATCGGGGTTGTCGGGCAACGCCAGCGGCGGGCCCGGCACGGTCGCGGCCGCGTCGGCGCGCAGTGGCGATGCGGACGGAGCCATGGCGGCGAAAAGGGTGTTGTCGAACGGTGAGGCATCGACGGCGATGGCGGCAACATCGCCGTCGCCGTTGAGCGCCGCGGCGGCGAGTTCGGTCACGACGGGCAGCGCGATGCTGGCGTCGGTGGAGGCGGTCGTGGTGGGCGTGGAGGCGAAGGCGAAGGGCATCGCGGCCGCAGGCGTCGCCGGCATTGACCTGGATGTGCCGGCGTCGGTGGGAGGCGCCGGCGCGGCAGTCGCCGGCGCATTCGTCACAACGGGTGCGACAAGACTTCCGGAAAGCAGTGCAAGTAATTGATCAGGCAGGGAACTATTGGCGTCCTCGGGGCCGGCGACGGCCGCATCGCGCGGTGCAGGTGCGGCGACGGTTGCGGCAGGCGCTTCGGTCTTGGCGGCCAGCATCCCGGCAAAGTCGCTCTCCGGTTCGGCATCGCCGGTCGCACCGTCCGCGGCTGCGTCGCGCTTCGCCGACGCGTTGACTGCGCTTGCGTCCTTGCCGCCGTCCGTCTTCGCACCGTTCTTCACGGGCGCATTCGAGCCCTCGGCCACAGCGCCCGCACTTGTCGCATCGGCAGGACCCGGGCGGGCAGGATTGCCCGCGGTGGCCGGCGGCGGCGCAGGCGCGGACGGAACGCTGGCGGCCGCTCCGATCACTTCTTGGCTTCCGCGGCGTCGGCGGTTTCGGCGGCAACCGCCGCGGCGCGGGCGGCGCGACCGCCGATGTCGTCGAGCTCGCGCTGCACGCGCTGTTCGGCGTCCTTCGACTCCTGCGCGCGGTAGCTGTCGGCCAGCTGTTCGAGCACCTTGGTCTCGCGGCTGGCCAGCATCAGGCGTGCGCGTTCGACATCGCTGACGCGGCGACTGTTGTCGACGACACCGGCCTGCTGCACGACCGCGGCATTGAGCCGTTCGCGGAATGCGAGCCGGTTGACCAGCAGCGCCGGCACGATGGTGGTCGATGTCGGCGCGGCCGCGTATTCCTCGGCGTAGCGCCGCAGGGCATCCAGCCGCTCCTGCTGCGCGGCGAGCTCGCGCTCACGCTCGGCGACCTCGCGTGCGGCCTTGTCCTGGCGTTGCTGTACCACCTTGATGAGCGGGTCGAGCCGTTGCGAGCGCATGTGGATCAGGTCTCCAGGATCATCGGCAGGGAGGAGGTGTCGGTGCCGTCGAGCAGGCGCGCGAGAGCGGCGCGGCTGGCGTCGACGTCGGAAGCTTCGGCGACGTCCTGGCCGAGGAAGGCCTGGATCGCCGGCCAGCGGGCCATGGCCTCGTCGACGGACGGATCGCTGCCGCGCTGGTAGGCGCCGATGGCGATCAGGTCGCGCTGCGCCGAGTAGGCCGCCATCAGGCGCTTGAGCTTGCGGATGCGCTCACGCCAGGCCGGGTCGGTGATGTCCTGCATGACGCGACTGACCGAGACCTCGACATCGATTGCCGGGTACTGGCCGGCATCGGCGATGCGACGGGTCAGCACGATGTGGCCATCCAGGATCGCGCGCGCGGCATCGGCGATGGGTTCCTGCTGGTCGTCGCCTTCGGTGAGCACGGTATAGAACGCGGTGATCGAGCCGCTGCCCTCGGCGCCGTTGCCGGCCCGTTCCACCAGCTGCGGCAGCTTGGCGAAAACCGATGGTGGGTAGCCGCGGGTGGTGGGCGGCTCGCCCACCGACAGGCCGATCTCGCGCTGGGCATGGGCGAAGCGGGTCAGTGAATCCATCAGCAGCAGCACGTGCAGGCCCTGGTCGCGGTACCACTCGGCAATGGCGGTGGCACGCAGCGCACCGTGCAGGCGCGCCAGCGGCGGGCGATCGGCCGGCGCGGCGACCACCACCGATCGGCGCAGGCCTTCCTCGCCCAGGGTGCTCTCGACGAAGTCGCGTACTTCGCGGCCGCGCTCGCCGATCAGGCCGACGACGATGACGTCGGCGGCGGTGTAGCGGGTCATCATCCCCAGCAGTGTCGACTTGCCGACGCCGGAACCGGCGAACAGGCCGATGCGCTGGCCACGTCCGATCGGCAGCAGGGCGTTGATCGCACGCACGCCGACGTCGAGCGAACGCGTGATCGGCTCGCGCATGAGCGGATTGATCGCGACACCGCCCAGGCCGACCCAGTGCTCGGCGCGCAGCGGCCCGCGACCGTCGAACGGCACGCCATCGCTGTCGATCACACGACCGAGCAGGCCTTCGCCGACCGCGACTTCGCCGCGGCGCCGCGTCGGCACCACGCGCGCGTTCGGCAGCAGGCCTTCGAGGTTGGCGGTGGGCATGAGGAAGGTGCGGTCGCCGGCGAAGCCGACGACTTCGGTTTCGACCCAGCGGCCACCGGCGGTCTCGACGCGGCAGCGCGAGCCCAGGGGCGCACTGCAGCCGGAGGCCTCGAGGGTGAGACCCACGGCGCGGCGCAGCACGCCTTCGCGCGCCAGCCCCAGCGAGGCCGGTTGCGGATTGGCCGCGGCCAGGCGCGAGGCCAGGCGCAGGCCGCGTGCTTCCTGCCAATGGGCAGCGGCGACCTGACTCATGGCGCGGCCTCCGGGTTGGATACCAGCGCGGCATCGAGCACTGCGGCATCGAGCACCGACTGCAGGCGCGCGGCCAGGGTGCCGTCGATGCGCACGCTCTCGCTGTTGAGGCGCAGTTCGCCGCGGCCGAGCGTGCCGTCGATGGTCAATCGCACGCCGTCGAGTCCGGCCAGGTGCGGGGCGAGCACGCCGAAATCGTCGGGGTGCAGGCGAAGTTCAATCTCGCGGCTGCCGCTGCCGACCGCATCCAGCGCTTCGCGCACGAGGTCGGCAAGCAGGGTGGCATCGGCGATATAGGCGCGGCCGAGCAGGGTGCCGGCGATGCGCACGGCAAGGTCGGCCAGGGCATCGGCCACTTCGCCGTCGAGCCGGGCCAGCGGCCGGGTGAAGCCGTCGAGGATGCCCTCGATCTGCGCCATCGTGCGGCGCACTTCGTCCTGCGCCGCGGCAAGGCCTTCGGCGTGGCCACGCGCATAGCCTTCGGCCTGGGCCGCGCGTTCGAGCGCCTGCAACTCCTCCACGCTGGGTGGCGCGGGCAGTACCGGCTGATCTTCGACCAGCGGCGCCAGGCCCGTCGCCAGGCCAGGAGCATTCCAGCGCACCACGTCGAACGACACGGCCTGGGCACTCATACGAATGCCTCGGTCTTGGCCGCCAGCTGGATCTCACCGCTGTCGGCCATCCGGCGCACGATCGACAGGATCTCCTTCTGCGCGGCTTCGACTTCGGCCAGGCGCACCGGGCCGCGGGCCTCCATGTCCTCGATGAGGATCTCGGCGGCGCGCTGCGACATGTTGCCGGTGATCTTCTCGCGCACCTTGGCTTCGGCGCCGCGCAGCGCCAGCGCGAGACGGTCGCTGGGAACGTCGCGCAGCACGGCCTGCATCGAGCGGTCGTCGAGATCGGAAAGGTTGTCGAACACGAACATCAGGTCGCGGATGCGTCCACCCAGGTCGCCGTCGACCTGGCCGATCGCCCCCAGGATGATTTCGTCCTGGCCCGAGTCCATGAAGTTGAGGATGTTGGCCGCCACCTTGATGCCGCCGACCGAGGACGACTTGAGGTTCTGGCTGCCGGCAAACTGGCGCGCCATGACGTCGTTGAGTTCGTTCAGCGCGTGCGGCGGAATGCCGTCGAGGGTGGCGATGCGCACCAGCACGTCGGCGCGGACGCGGTCGGGCAGGCACTTGAGGACTTCGGCGGCCTGGTCCGCGTCCAGGTGCGACATCACGATGGCAATGATCTGCGGGTGTTCCAGCCGCACCAGGTCGGCGATGGCGCGCGGTTCCATCCACTTGAGGGTGTCGAGCCCGGAGGTGTTGCGGCCGAGCAGGATGCGGTCGATCAGGCTGCTGGCGCGTTCCTCGCCCAGCGCCTGGGTCAGCACCGCGCGCACGTATTCGTCGGCGCCCGAGCCAAGCGCGCTCGGTTGTGCCAGCACGTCGACGAAATCGTCGAACACGCGCAGGACATCATCGCGCGAGACGCCGCCGACCGAGGTCATCGCCACGCCGAGCTTCTGCACTTCCTTGGCGCCCATGTGCTTGAGCACCTCGGCCGCCTGCTGCTCGCCGAGCGACAGCAGCACGATCGCGGCACGCTGGACGCCGGACAGGGGCATCGACTCAGCCATCGGATTCGACCCAGTCGCGCACGACCTGCGCCACGCGTTTGGCGTCGGTGTTGACGGCGGTGCGCGCCACTTCGAGCTTCTCGTCGAAGTTCAGCTGCGCCGGCCCGCCGGCCCTGGCCGATTGCGGCGCCGACAACGCCACCGGCACGTCTTCGTCATGCTCCAGCACCACCGCAGTGGTGGCGGTGGTGCGGGACTTGGGGGCGATCAGCTGGCGCAGCGCCGGGCGCAACACGGTGAAGATCAGCAGCAGCACCGCGAGGCCGCCCAGCACGGTGCGCAGCAGGTCGCGGGCGCGCGGGTTCTGCCACACCGGCGGGCCGTCCTTGTCGACCTCGCCGATGTCGCGTGCGAACGGCGCGTTGACCACCGAGACCACGTCGCCGCGTTGCGCATCGAAGCCGATGGCCTGCTGCACCAGGGTTTGGATGCGCTGCAGCTCGGCTGCGCTCAGTGCGCGCGGCTTGGCCGGCTTGCCGGTTTCGCCTGCGCCCTGGGCGACATTGTCGACCAGCACGGCGGCGGTGACGCGGCGGATCCGTCCCGGGGCCTGGCGGGTGTGGGTGAGGGTGCGGTCGAGCTCGTAGTTGCGCACCGAGCTGCGGCTGCCGGGGCCGGACTGCGCTACCGCAGCGGCCGGGGCAGGGGGCGCGGCAGGCTGCGCGCCGGGAGCGGCAGGGCTGCCAGCCGGGGCGACGGTATTGGCCGCGGTCGGCGTGTTGCTGACACTGCCGGGAATCCCTTGCGGCGACACGGCCGCGGCGCCGAGGTTGCCGGATTCGGAAAGCTGTTCGCTGCGCACCATCGCCGTCTGCGGGCCATAGCGCTCGCTGGCCTGTTCGGTCTGGGCGAAGTCCATGTCGACGCTGACCTGCGCGCTGATGCGGCCGGGGCCGGTCATCGGCTCGAGCAGTTCCTGGATGCGCTGCACGTACACCGATTCCTGGCGGCGCTGCTGCTCGAACTGCTTGGCGCCGATGGCGTCGTCGCTGTCGGGATCGGCATTGGAAAGCATGCGGCCGAACTGGTCGACCACGGTCACGCGCTCGGGCGGCAACTCGGCAATGCTCGATGCGACCAGGTGCACGATCGCATCGACCTGGCCGCGCTCGAGCGTGCTGCCGGTCTGCAGTTGCAGCACGACCGACGCGCTGGCCGGTTCGTTCTGGCGGGTGAACGCACTCGGCTTGGGCAGGGCCAGGTGGACGCGTGCTTCGCGTACCGGGCGCAGGTTGCCGATGGTGCGTGCCAGCTCGATCTCCAGCACGTGCTGGTAGCGCGCGCTCTCGATGAACTGGCTGGTGCCGAACCCCTGGTCGCCCTGGATCGATTCGAAGCCGGCGCTGTTGTCGGCAGGAAGGCCGGCCGAGGCAAGCGCCATCTTGGCCGCGCCGATCTGTTCGGTCGGCACGGCCAGTGCGCCGCTGCCGGGATCGATGCGGAACGGGATCTGCGCGGTGCGCAACAGATCGGAGGCTTCACCGGTCGCCTTGGCGTCGAGACCGGCGAACACCGGCACGTAATCGGGTTTCTGCGTCCAGAAGAACAACCACAGACCCAGCGCGATGGCGGCAGCCACCAGCGCGAACAGGCCGAGCTGGCGAACGGCAGGAATGTCCTGCAGGCGACGCAGGTCGCGCAAGCTGCCGGCAGTGCCTTGGGGAAGTGCGATCACGCTCATCGGTGCGGGTCTGCTGCGGAGAGTGGTGGCGGGAGCGGCGGGTTCGGCTGGTTACTGCGTGCCTCAGATGGGCATGTTCATGACGTCCTGGTACGCCTGCACCAGGCGGTTGCGCACTTCGACGGTGGCGCGGAAGGCGACCTGCGACTGCTGCATCGCCACCATCACCCGCGCCAGGTCGGCGCGCGGATCGCCCAGTTCGAAGGCCGTCTGCAGGCTGCTGGCATTGGCCTGGGTCTGGCTGACCTTGTCGATCACATTCGACAGCGTCTGCTGGAAACCGGGGGCGGGAGCGGTGCCGCCCACGCCGCCGCTGGCGCGGTTGCCGTCGATCGCGATCGCATTGCCCAGCGGCGCGTCGGCCAGGGTTCCGCGCGAGCGCATCTCGTGCGCGCGGATCTGGGAAAGGATCGATGAAATGGCGTCGGTCATCGGGTCAGTCGCTGCCAATCGTGCTTGCAGTGACTAGGCAAGGCGCGTGCCAGAGCGGCGTCAGATTTCTGCCGTCACAGACCCGTCGCCTCAGAATCCCGCCGCCTGGTCCCCCGGCACGTCCGCACCGTCGCGGTCGTCGCGATCGATGCCGTACTTGCGCAGCTTCTCCACCAGTGTGGTCCGGCGCAGCCCGAGCAATGGCGCGGCATGGGCGACCACGCCACCGGACTGGTTCAGGGCGGCGCGGATCAACTCCAGCTCGATGCCGGCGATGTGCCCGCGCAGGTCGATGCCCTGCGGCGGTAGCGTCGCGGTCGGGGCGAGCAGGGTCGGGTCGATCGCCATCGCGTGGCCAAGGTTGGCGGCCTGCGGCGGCGCGATCTGGGTAGGCGTCGGCGATGCCTCGAACATCTCGCCCGGCGGCAGCGCCGCGCGATAGCGCGCGGGCAGGTCGGCGGCGCGGACGTTGCCGCCCGGATGCAGCACGGCCAGGCGCTCGAGCAGGTTGCTGAGCTCGCGGACATTGCCGGGCCAGGCGTAGTGGCGCAGCGCATTGACCGCGTCGTCTGCCAACGCCACGCGGCCGCGGCGGCTTTCGGCCAGCTGGCGGGTGATCGCGGCGATCAGGTCGGGCAGGTCTTCGCTGCGCTCGCGCAGCGCTGGCATCTCGATCGGGAACACGTTGAGGCGGTAAAAGAGATCTTCGCGGAAGTTGCCCTTGGCAATCTGGTCTTCCAGATTGCGATGGGTCGCGGCAACCACGCGCACGTCGCACTTGCGGGTCTCGTTGCCGCCGACGCGCTCGAAGCAGCGTTCCTGCAGCACGCGCAGCAGCTTGACCTGCATCGGCAGGCTCATGTCGCCGATCTCGTCGAGCAGCAGCGTGCCGCCCTCGGCCATCTCAAAGCGGCCTTTGCGCTGGGTGAGCGCACCGGTGAAGGCGCCTTTCTCGTGGCCGAACAGTTCGCTCTCGAGCAGGTCCGGCGGGATCGCGCCGCAGTTGATGGCCACGAAGGGCTTGTCGCGGCGGGCCGACCGCGCATGGATCGCACGCGCCGCGACTTCCTTGCCGGTGCCCGATTCGCCCAGCACCAATACCGTGGTGTCGTGCGGGGCGACCTGGTCGATCATGCGGTTGAGCTGCAGCACGCCTGCGCTGCGGCCGGTCGGGCCGACCTTCGGAATCTCCAGGCGCGCATCTTCATCCAGGCGCTTGAGGCTGGCCCGGCGCAACGACTCCTGCAGTTCGGTGCGGCGGATCGGGTAGTGCAGCGGCCACACGGTCTGCGGATGCAGTGCGGCGCGCCAGGCGGCGTCGGCGGCATGGCCGGGCAGTTCCAGCACCGGCGGATGCAGCGACTGCCGCGCCAGCCAGGCGGCGAACGCCTGCCAGCTGGCGCCATCGCCGACCTCGCCGATCAACACGGCGACCCAGTCGCTGGCGCGGGCGCGGGTAGTATCGATGTCGCCGGCATCGGCGACGATGCGCGGGCTGAAGTCCATGAACTCCAGCAATGTGGAGACGCGCTCGGCGCGCTCGATGTCGTGATCGAGGATCAGGATGCGCGACTCGCTCATGCCACGTCTCCCGAGTCGGCGACGAGCTTCTCGAGCAGCGGCACCACGTCGTGCAGGTAGGCCAACTTGCTCACGAATGCGTCGGCGCCGGCACGCAGGGCGTGTTCGCGATGCTCGCCGTCGTCGAAGTGGCTGGCGATCACGATGTAGGGCGGATTGTCCTGGGCCTTGATCAGGCGCGTGGCCTGCAGGCCGCCCATCTCGGGCATGGCCAGGTCCATCAGCACCGCGTCGGGCCGCAGCGTCTCGCACTGGGCAATCGCCTCGATGCCGTTGCTGGCGGTGCCGATCACGTGCATCCACGGCAGCCGGCGCAGGCTGCGCATCGCCGCGGCGATGAAGCCGGCATGGTCGTCTACCAGCAGTACGTTCAGTTCACGCATGTCATGCACTCCTTTCAGCCGGCCATCGCGCGGCCGGGAAGGCGCTGGCGCGCCCGGGCCGGACCGATCGAGAGCTGGTCGCGATACTTGGCGACGGTGCGGCGCGCAACGCGCACGCCCTGGCGCGCGAGCAGGCCGGCGATGACGTCATCGGCGAGCGGCGCGGCGGCCGGTTCGGACTCGATCAGGCGCTTGACCATGGCGCGTACCGCGCTGCCGGCGACTTCGGCGCCTTCCAACCGCACCGCGAACAGGCGCTTGAGTTCGAACGTGCCGCGCGGGGTCTGGATGTACTTGCCGTTGACGATGCGCGAGACGGTGGACTCGTGCATGCCGATCGCCTCGGCAACCTCGTTCAGCGTCAGCGGCACGATCGCTTCCTCGCCGCGATCAAGGAATGCGCGCTGGCGCTCGATAAGCACCTGCGCGGTGCGCAGCAGGGTGTCGTTGCGCATGGCCAGGCCGCGCACCAGCCAGCGGGCTTCGTCGAGCAGGCCGCGCAGCACCGCATGACTGCTGGCGTTGCCGCCGTGGCTGCCCGCGTTGCCGGCCAGGGCGCGCTCGCAGTGCGCGGCGATGCGCACGCGCGGCGCCGTGCGCTGGTTCAGCGCCACGCGCCAGGCGCCGCCGGCGTGCCAGGCAACCACGTCCGGGACGACCGCCGTGTCAGGTTCGGGCAGGATTTCAATCGGATGGGCGCGCAGGGTGAGGATCAGCGCCACCGCGGCGCGTACGTGCTCGATGTCCTCGTCGAGCGCGGCGGCCAGCGCCGCGTCGTCGTGGGCGGCCAGCAGGGGTAGCTGTTCGCCAAGGATGCGCATGGCCAGGGTGCGCAGGCCGCAGTCGGTGTGCAGGGCCAGTTGCGCGCGCAGGCATTCGCCGGCGTCGACCGCGGCGACCCCGGGGCAGTCGCCATGCAGCAGGCGTTGGCGGACGACCTCCAGGTCATCGACCCATTGCGGGAAGGCCTGCGCACCCAGCGCCAGCAGTTCGGCAACGGAGTGTTCGAGATAGCCGCGATCGTCGCAGTGGTCCAGCCACCAGGCCGCCATTTCCAGGTCGCGCTGGTTCCACTGCAGGGCGAGCTGTTCCAGCAGACGCACGCGCGGGTCGCTGGAGGCCTGTCCGGCAATGCGCAGGGTTGCATCGTCGCCGTCACCGCCGGCAATGCCGCCACCGGACAGGAAGGAGGGTTCGGGCAGTTCGTCCCATGCCGCCGCTTCGAGGGTCGCGCTGTCTGCATCGCCCGACGCTTTGGCGTCGTCGCCAGGCTCTTCCTGCTCCAGCAGCGGGTTGCGCTCGAGCGTCTGGCGAAGTTCCTGTTCCAGCTGCAGGGAGTTCAGCTGCAGCAACCGGATCGATTGCAGCAGTTGCGGCGTCAGGTTGACGCCCTGCACGAGGTTGGCACGTATTGCGGCTTTCACTTCGGTTCCCCTGATCAGCGTCCAGCCGATCCCCGGAATCCATCGTGCTCGTTCTGTGACGGCTATCCGATAGGGGCAAACCTACACGCAACTAGGGGTATACCTGTATCGATGTAGGGGGTTCCCTGACATTGCGTCGTGGTTCCGACGCGATCGGTCCGGACGGCGCCGAACATTGACGCGGAGCGTCAGTATCCCGTTGCGACGGATGTCTCAGCGACGGTCGTGGTGGCGCATGGCGATGCGCAACAGTTCAACGGCATTGCGCACACCCAGCGCTTCCATCATCCGCGCGCGATGGGTTTCCACGGTCTTGACGCTGATGCCCAGGTCCGCCGCGATCTGCTTGGTGGTGCGGCCGGTTCCCAGTGCCAGCAGGATCTCTCGCTGGCGGCGCGGCAGGCTGTCGATGTCCTCGCTGCCCTTGCTGTCGCCGTTGCCATTGCCGTTGTTGCCCTTGCGGGCCTGGTAACCCTGCAACTGCGGCGCCGACACCTGCGGGCTGAGGAAGGTGCGACCCGATGCGGCCGCGCGCACGGCGATCTCGAGCTCGGCGGGTGCCGCTTCCTTGACGACGAAGCCGCTGGCGCCACGCAGCAACGCCTCGCGCACGTGCAGGGCATCGTCGTGCATCGACATGATCACGACCGCGGTGTCCGGGCAGGTGCGGCGAAGTTCGGCCAGCGCGTCGAAGCCGCTGCGGCCGGGCAGGGAGAGATCCAGCAGGACGATGTCGGGCAAGGTCTGCTGCGTGCGCATCATGACCTCGTCGGCATTGCTCGCTTCGGCGACGACTTCTATATCGGCGAACGACTCCAGCAATCGCCGCACACCCGCGCGGACGAGGGTGTGATCATCGCAAATCAATACTCGCACCAACGCCAGATCCCCATTGCACCACCCGGCCAAGATAGCCGCAGTGCGCACAACAGGGCAGCGCCGCTCAACAGTACTGTGACCGTCGTTTGATAAATAAGCGGCCGGGTCAGCGGCCGCGGCGGCTCTCGGCCACGGCCCGGCGGTGGACCCGGAACAGGTGCCGCTCCAGCGCGGCCGCCAGCACCGGCGAAAGCGGGCCAAAGCGCAGCCACAGGCGCGGCCTGCCGGCCTGATCGATGTCGCGTGCGTGCAACGTGGCCGGCAGCACCAGGGGCGAGGGCAGCCAATCGGCGGGCTGGACGCGGAAGCGTCCGACCGTACCGGTGGGAATGTTGGCGTCCGCAGTCAGGCAGGCACCCTGCGACGACCAGCGCAACGGGCGCAGCGGGTCGGCGTCGTGGGCGGTGGCAAGGCTGGCGACCAGGGCGGTCAGCAGGTCGAGCTTGGCCTCGATGCGAAGGACGGCGTGGTCGGAGGGCTGCTCGGGCTCTTCGCCGCCGCTGCCGTCCTCGACCACGGCCAGGGCGCGCAGGAGCATCTCGCCGCGGGCCCACATCGCCTGCAGCTGCGCCTGGTCGAATCCGCCTGGCAGGAACGCGGCCGGCCGGATCTCGTCGCAGACCAGCGTTTCGCCGAATACCGGGTCTGAGGCAATGGGCAGGTTCATGCCAGCTCCCGCAACCAGGCGCGGGCGCCGCGGCGGTCGGCGCCCAGGCGCGCGATCGCCAATTCGGTGGCATCGCAGGCGCTGCGCAGTTCGGCGATCAGCTCGTCCTGCTGGCGCAGCAGGTCCAGCCACGGGCCGTCGGCCGGCAGCGGTGAGCCGGCCTTGCGCAGGGACGCGACGAGGTCAAGGTGGTACTGCTCCAGCAGCGCGTCGGCCAGCGACCAGTCCTCGGCGGCGATCGCAGCGCGCACCTCGACGACCGGCAGGGTAGGCACGACGCCCGCCATCACACCGTCTCCGGCGAAATCGCGCGCCAGGCCGATTCGATGTCGCCGAGCAGCGAGTCCACTTCGTGCAGCGGCGCGGCGTCGTTGTCGAGGTTGGCTGCCAGCAGGCGTCGTTGCGCGTAGTCGTACAGCGCCTGCAGGCCATCGGCGATCTCGCCGCCAGCCTCCAGGTTCAGAGCGCCGTTGAGGCCGCCAATAATCGTGCTGGCGTCGGTGATCGCCTGGGCCTTGCGCGGCAGGTCGCCGCGATCCAGGCAGGCGATCGCCAGGCGTGCACGCTCGCGCGCCCCGGCCAGCATCAACGCGATCAGCTGGTGCGGGTTCGCATCGAGCACGGCGCTGGACACGCCGGTCTGGCGGTACTGGTTGGCGTAGGTGCGGGCACTGTGCATGGCGCGGCTCGTGTCGGTGGTGGTCAAAGCAGGCCAAGTTGCTGGGAAAGGAAGCTGCTGGTCGACTGCATCTTCGACATCAGCCCGTCCAGGGCGACGAACTGCGCCCGGTAACGGGCCTCGACCTGGGTCATGCGGCGGTCGAGCGCATTGCGCTGGTCCTCGATCGAGCTGGTGCGACCGGCGAGGTTGTTGCTGCGGCTGTCGATCAGGCCGTCCTTGTCGAGCAGGCCGGCCAGGGATTTCTGCAAGCCGGCGGCAAGGCTGTTGTCGGCCCCGAACAGTCGCGTGGCGGGCGTCGGGTCCTTGGCGATGGCGGCGTCGAACACCGCATCGTCCATCTTCAACGTGCCATCGGCGGCGATCGTGATGCCCAGCGCCTTGAGGTCGGTGACCGAGCCGCTGAGCTGGTTGCGCAGATCCTGGCCGGTGCCGCGCACCATGGCGTCGCCGTTGAATGCCGCGGCGATCTTGGTGGCGGGGTCGTACTTGGACGTGCTCGCAATCGCGCCGAGCGAGGCGTTGTACGAAGTCACGAAGCCCTTGGCCGCGTTGCGCAGCGCCGCCGGGTCGCTGGAGACGTTGAGTTCCTTGACCGTGCCGACCGCGGCCTTGGTCAAGGTCAGGGTCACGCCCTGCAGCATGTCGGTGATGGCGTTGCTGGCGCTGGAACGGACCAGGCCGTCGATCTTGACGCGCGCATCGCCGGCGGCGCTGAGCTGGGTCATCGTGGTGGCGTTGGGCGGGTCGTGGCGCAGTCCGGCCAGGCCGCCGTCGCCGCCGCTGGTGGTGATGCGCAGCGCATTGGCCGCGCCACTCTGGGTGGCGCTGAGCACCAGGTGCGCGCCGTCGTCGGCGTTCACTATCGTGGCGGTGACGCCCTTGCCGTCGGCGGCGCGATTGATGGCGTCGCGGATGCCGGCCAGGGTGTTGTTGTCATCGCCGATGTCGACGTTGATCGTCGTCTCGCCGCTGACGATGGTGAGCTGGCCGGTGCCGACCGCGGTGTCGCTCTTGGCATACGCGGTCGACGACAGCTTGTGGGTCGTCGCGAGCGCGAGGACTTCGACCTGGTAGTTGCCGGTCGCCGCACCGGCGCTGGCGCTGGCGCTGAAGCCGGCCTCGGCCTGGACGGTGACCTTGCGCGCGAGCGTCGAATCGTCGGAGGTGAGCTTGGTGAGGGCGGTGCGCAGGCCGTCGAAGGCACTGCGCAGCGTCGCCAGCGCGGAGATCTGCGCCTTGGTCTGGCGCTCGCTGCGGTCGATCAGGGCCGCAGTCGGCGCGCGCTCGTTGGCGACCAGCTGGGCAACCAGGGTCGGGACGTCGAGGCCACTGCCGATACCGGCGCTGCTTACCCCAGCCATTGCGATCTCCGCGGGTCAGATTGAAGAAGGTGAAACTGTTGAAGCTCTTGAAACGGCACGTGGCGCGGCCGAAGCCGCGCCACGTGGGTGGATCATCAGCGCAGGAGGCTCAGCACGCCCTGCGGCGCCTGGTTGGCCTGGGCCAGCATCGCCGTACCGGCCTGCTGCAGGATCTGGTTGCGGGTCAGCTTGGCCGTTTCAGCAGCGAAGTCGGCGTCCTGGATTCGGCTGCGTGCGGCCGACAGGTTCTCCGAGGTCGAACCCAGGTTGGCGACGACCGAGCTGAAGCGGTTCTGCACGGCACCCATGTTGGCGCGGGCGGTGTTGATCGCCGTCAGCGCGCCGTCCATTGCCAGCATCGCGGCATCGGCGCCGTCGACGGTGGAGATGTCCAGGGCGCCAAAACCGGTCTGCGCGGTACCGGCGACGGTCGTCGCGGTGCCGTTGGTGGCGCCGGCGGTCACGCCGCTGACGTTGGCTGCATTGGCCAGCGTCAGGGTCTTGTCGGTCGAGGTGATCGCACCGGCGGCACTCATCGTGACGTTGGCCAGGGCGGTGTTGGCCGGGTTGGCCTTGGCGGTGTCGAAGGCAGCCTTGAAGGCGGTCGCGGCAGCGGCGGCATCGGCGGCGCCTGCGGCCGTGGAGATGGTCACGCCGTTTACGTCGATCGACATGCCGGTGGCGAACGCGGTGGCCGTGGCCGCCGAGGTGGTCTGGCTGTAGGTGGTGGTCGGGGCAGACGTCCAGGTACCCAGGGCCGACGAGGAAGCGTTGGTGATGCCCGACACGGTGATCGTCTCACCCTGGTTGGCGCCGACCTGGAACGCCTGGTCGGTGAACGAACCGTCGAGCAGCTTGGTGCCGTTGAAGGAGGTCTGCTCGGCGACGCGGTCGATTTCCGACTTCAGCTGCTGGGCTTCGGCGTTCAGCGCGGCGCGGTCGGTCGAGGAGTTGGTGGCGTTGCGCGACTGCACGGCCAGCTCACGGATACGCTGCAGGTTGTTGCCGATTTCGCCCATCGCGCCTTCGGCGGTCTGCGACAGCGAGATGCCGTCGTTGGCGTTGCGTGCAGCCTGGTCCATGCCGCGGACCTGGGTGGTGAAGCGCTCGGAGATGGCGAGGCCGGCGGCGTCGTCCTTGGCGCTGTTGATGCGCAGGCCCGAGGACAGGCGCTGCAGGCTGGTGGCGAGCTGCGAGCCGGACGTCGACAGGTTCCGCTGCGCGTTCAACGACATGATGTTGGAGTTGATGACTTGCATGGGTGCGATCTCCTGGAAGGTTGGATCCGGCGGCGATAGCCTGTCCGGCTTTCGCAGGGTGTTGGCCGGTGGGCCTAGCGCCGCTGCTGTGATCAATATCGGCGCTGTCCTGTCAAGCTTTAGGGCCAGACCACCCGATCACGAAAAAAGTCCTTCGCTTCCTTACATCTTGTCGAACAGGGACAACGACTGGACGCGAAGCATGGTCTTCTGCGCGGCTTCCAGGGCGGTCAGTTGCAGGGTCAGCTGGCTGGCGGCTTCGGCGTAGTCGACATCGCGCAGCTGCGACAGCGTCTCGGAGAACGTCAGGTCATCGGCGCCGCGCACGTCGGCGGCATTGTCGAGCGAGGCCAGGCGCGTGCCGGTGCCGGCACGCACAGACAGCATGTGGTCCTGCGCCGTCTCGATGTCGCCCAGTGCAGCGCCCAGGGCATTGCTGCGGCGGGCGCGTTCGGCCGGGCTGGTCGCCGGGGTATCGAGGGTGTCGGCCAGGTTCTCGAGGGTGGCGAACACGTCGCGCACCGGCGCGCGTTCGACCGTGAAGGTATCGCCGGCCGCGGGCGCACCGGTCAACGTGACCTGCACGACACCGGCGCTGATCGTGCTGTTGGCCGTGTAGGCGCCGCTGGCGAGCACGGTGCCGGCGGCATCGACGACCTGGTAGGCATCGGGCGCGGTGAACTGCACCTGCAGCGAACGGCCGGCCCACGCCGCGTGGTCGGTGATCGCGCTGGCCTGGAGCACGCCGGTGCCGGTATTGGCCGCGCCGGCAATGCCGCGCGCGATGCCGTCGCCGGTGCGCACGCGCATGAACACGTCGCTGCCCGCATCGGTGTCGGCGACGGTCAGGTCGGGTGCGACCTCGACCAGGTTGCGGCCGTCGTCGCCGGCGTAGGTGACGTTGCCGTTGTCATCGGCAAACGGGATCACGCCATCGCGCGCACCGGCGAACAGCCGTCGGCCAGCGCCGTCTTCGCGGTTGGCGATGCTGATGATCTCGCTGCGGATCGAACGCAGTTCGTCGGCGATCGCCTTGCGGTCCGGGTCCGACAGCACCGGGCTGTTGGCCTGGATCGCCAGTTCGCGCGCCCGCGTCAGATGGCTGCCGACATCGCTCAGTGCCTGTTCCTGCGAACGCAGGCGGTGTTCGAGCAGGCCGGCGCTCTTGCCGTGCTGTTCCAGCGTGGCCAGCGCATGATCCAGGCGCTGTGCCTGCGCCATGCCGGACGGATCGTCCGCGGCGCTCTCGAGCTTGTTGCCGGTGACCAGCTGCTGCTGCGTTCGCGCGACCTGCTGCTGGCGCATCAGCAGGCTCTGCAGGCCCTGCGCATGCAACCCGGCGGTGGAGATTCGTAGGGTCATCGTCTGGTCCTCAGCGGCGCACGGCCGACAGCAGCGTCTGGAACATGTTGTCGGCGGTGGTGATCACCTGCGCCGCGGCCTGGTAGGCCTGCTGGAATCGCATCATGTCGGCGGCCTCCTCATCGAGATTGACGCCGCTGAGCGATTCGCGCTCGGCGATGACCTGGTCGTTGATGGCGGTCTGCGCTTCCAGGCTCAACTTGGCATGGCGGGCTTCGCCGCCCACGCGCGCGGTGAGGCCGCTGAGGCCGGAGGTGAGCGACTGTGTGCCGCCATCGAGCACGGTTTTCTGGTCGAGCCCGGCGAGCGCCAGCGCGTTGCCGTTGTCGCTCGAGCGCGGCGGCGTGCGTGCAAGCAAGAAGCTGTCGCCCGCGGCCGGGGTACCGGTCAGCGTCATCGACCAGCCCGTCGCCGGATCGCCGATGGGCGTGCCGGCGGTGTAAGGGTAGGGGCCGGCGCCGTTGATGGTGTACTGCGTGGCGTCGATGAACTCGACCGTGGCCCCGGCGAAGGAAGCAAATGCCGCCGGGTCAGTGACCTTGGCTGCCGACGCGCGTGCATCGCCCAGGTTGGTCGTGTCGCCCTTGACCTGCAACGGCGAGGCCGCCGCGATCTGCAACGGGTCGCTGATCGCCACCCGCAGGCTGCCGGCGGCGTCGGCCGTCGGCCGCAGCGCGAAGCTGTCGCCGACGGCAGGCGCGCCGCCGACCACCAGCGAAACGCCGGCCACCTTAAAGGGATCGGCAGCGGTGCCGGTGCCGGTCATCGGTACCGCTTCGCCGGTGTCGGCGCGCGTCGCCTTCCAGGTGCCATCGAAGCGCAGTACCAGGTCGTTGCCCTTGAGTGCGGCGACATCGCTGACATTGGCGTTGATCGTCGCACTGCCGGTGTTGCCGGCGTGCGCATCGACCCGCGGCGGGGCGATGGTGAAGAAGTCCTTGCCGGCCGCGCCGTTGTAGTCCACACCGGCGCGATGGGCCGCGTTGAAGCTCTCGGCGAAGGCAGTGGCGAGGCGGCCGAGTTCGGCGCGCGCAGGATCGAGCACGCGGTCGCGGTACTCGAGCAGGCCGCCCAGCTCGCCCGACACTGCCGACTGCGGCAGCCGCACCGCACCACCGCCGCCTTCGAGCGCGACCTGCAGGTGATCGGGACGGTAGGGGTCCGCGATCGTGGTCAGCTTCATCGCGCGATCGGCAAGCACCAGCGGCTGACCACCCGGAGTGAACACGTTGATCGAGCCATCGTCCTGGGCGACGGTCTCCGCGCCGACCAGCGAGGCCAGCTGGTCGATGCGCAGGGCGCGCGCGTCGAGCAGGTCGGGCGCGGCATTGCTGCCGGCGCTGGCGATGTCCTGGTTGAGCGCGGCGATCTCGCTGGCGAGGCGGTTGGCGTCGCCGACCTTGTCCTTCAGGCGCTGCTCGGATTCACCCTCCAGCGAGGACAACTGCCCGTCCAGCGCACGCCAGCGGCTCGCGAGCTGTTCGCCGGAAGCGAGCAGCTGGCTGCGGGCAACCTGCGACGTCGGATCGGCGCTGACACCCTTGGCGGCATTGAAGAATGCCGACCACGGCGTCGACAGACCCGTCGCCGAATCGGACACGAGCTTGTCGATGCGGTCGCTCATCGAAGACAGCTGGCTGAGGCGACCAAGTTCACCGCTGCTGTCGACCTGGCGCGCGAACACCAGGCCGTCGGCCAGGCGCTGCAACCGGGCCACGTCCACGCCCTGGCCGATATAGCCAGGGCCGTTGGCCTGGCCCGGACGTGCGGCGAACTCGACGCGCTGGCGGCTGTAGCCCGGCGTGGCGGCGTTGGCGACGTTGTGACCGACGGTGCCGAGCGCGCGTTGGAAGGCGAGCAGCGCGGAGGTTCCGGTGGAGAGCACTCCAGACATCGTTTATCCCTTGCTCGAAAGCGTACTGCCGGAAGGCATGTCGACCGTGGCGGCCGCGTAACGGTTCATGGAATCCGCGCCTGGCATCGTCGCCAGTGCGCGGTTGAGCGTAGCGCCATCAGCAATCGCGCTGATCTTCGCGGCATAGGATGGATCGGTCGCGTAGCCGGCCTGTTGCAACGCGCTGGCGAAGCGATGCACGTCGTCGCCGGCGCCGCGCGCCGAGGCGTAACGCGGGTTTCCGAGCACGCGCGCGTAGTCGGCGAAACTGTCGGCCGGGGAGGTGTAGGCGCGGAAATCGGCGCGCTCGCTGCGACGGGTGCCGTCTACGTACTCGTGAGTGTTGGCGCTCATGCGCTGCCCATTCCAGCGGCCACCGGCCTTGATGCCGAACAGGTTGTGCGAGGACGCACCGTCCTGGCCCGCGAGGCGACGCCCCCAGCCGGTTTCGAGCGCGGCCTGGGCCACCAGCGCCTTGGCCGGCACGCCGAGTTCGGCGGCAGTCTTTTGCGCGTGCGGCCAGATCGAGCGCACGAAGGCCTCGGGGCTGCTGCAGTCGACCGGGCCATCGGGCGCGCAATCGGACATCGCATCGACGGCCGGCGCCGCGGGTGCTTCGGCCGGCGTCAGCGCCGGCATCGACACGCCCGAGCTGGACGGCGCAAGAGGCATCGGCGCCGCTACTCCCGGAGCGCCCAGCGGCAGGCTGTTCGGTGGCAAGGCATACGAGGTTGCGGCCGGTTTCGCCGCGGTGCCGGAACTGCGTTCGAGCTGGCGCATGATCATCGGCGCCAGGCCGAGGCCGCGTCCCTTGGTCAGCTCGCGCGAGAGCTGCTGGTCGTACATGTCGCGGTAGGTGTTGTCGCCACCCATCAGCGGATCGCCGGGGCTGGCGCTGCGCATCGACTTGATCAGCATCTGCGCGAACTGCGCCTCCAGCTCGTGCGCGGCCTTCTCGATCCGCGCGTGCGGCGTGGCCGACGTCGGTTCGAGCGCGATGGCGGTGGCGGCGGGCAGGCGCATGGCAGCTTCCGAGCGCTGGCTCAGATCACCTCGAGCTCGGCACGCAGTGCGCCGGCGCGCTTGAGCGCTTCGAGGATCGCGACGATGTCGCCCGGTGCGGCGCCGACGGCATTGACCGCACGCACGATCGCCTCCAGCGAAGTACCGCCCGCGAACAGGAACATGCGGCCGCCATCCTGGTGGGTTTCCACCGTCGACTGCGGCGTGACCACGGTGTTTCCGCGGCCGAATTCATTGGGCTGGCTGACCTGCGCGTTCTCGGTGATCGACACCGTCAGCGAGCCGTGAGACACGGCCGCCGGCAGCACCGTGACCTGGCCGCCCATGACCACCGTGCCGGTGCGTGCGTTGACGATGACCTTGGCCGCGGCTGCGCCGGGGTTCACGTCGAGCGTTTCCAGCTGCGCCAGGAACGCGATGCGGTCGCCCGCGGGCGGTGTGACTTCGATGGTGACGCCATCGACGGCATGAGCGCGACCGTTGCCGAACGCGTCATCGATCGCACTGACGATGCGCGCGGCGGTGGTGAAGTCGGACTCGTGCAGGTTGAGCGTGACCAGGCCATTGGACGCGGCGTTGGCGACCGCGCGTTCGACGATTGCGCCGTTGGGAATGCTGCCGCCGTTGGGCGCATTGACCGAGATACGCGAACCATCGCGTCCGGCCGCGCCCAGGCCGCTGACCACCAGCGTGCCCTGCGCGATCGCGTAGATCTGTCCGTCGGCGCCACGCAGCGGCGCCATCAGCAGGCTGCCGCCGCGCAGCGAACCGGCGTTGCCGATCGACGACACGGTGACATCGATGGGCTGGCCGGGCTTGGCGAACGCAGGCAACTCGGCCTGGATCGCCACCGCCGCCACGTTCTTGAGCTGCGGATTGACGCCCGGCGGAATCGTCACGCCGAGCTGGTCGAGCATCGTCTTGAGACTCTGCACGGTGAAAGGGGTCTGGCTGGTGCGGTCGCCGCTGCCGTCCAGGCCGACGACGAGGCCGTAGCCGACCAGCGGGTTGCCGCGAACGCCGGCGACCTGGGCCAGGTCCTTGATGCGCTCGGCACGCGCAGGCGCAGCCGACAGCAGCAGGCCGGCAACGGCGAGGGCGAAGCACATCGGGATGGACGGGCGCATGGTCGCGGACCTCAGTAGGGGAAGGCGGCGGAGTTGAAGAAACGACCCAGCCAGCCCATCGCGTTCGACTGCGCCAGCGCGCCACGACCGCCATAGACGATGCGTGCCTCGCCGACCCGGTCGGAGGTGACCCGGTTGTCGGGACTGATATCGGCGACGCGCACGATTCCTTGAACCTGTACGAGCTCGTCGCCCTGGTTCAGGCGGACCTGCTTCTGGCCGGCCACGCGCAGGTTGCCGTTGCCCAGCTGCTCGACCACGGTCACGGTGATGTCGCCATCGAGCTGGTTGCTCTGCGCGCTGTCGCCGGCGCCGCCGAACTTGCGCTTGCCCTCGACCTCGGCCTGCAGCAGCGGATTGCCGTTGTAGGTGATGTCCTGGCCGAAGATCGTCGGTGCCGCCATGGCCAGGTTGGAGTCCTTGGTCACCGCGGTCTTGGCGTTGGTCTTGGCGCGCGTGTTCTCGACCAGCACGATGGTGAGCAGGTCACCGACCTCGCGCGCCTTGTTGTCCTCGAACAGGCGCATGCCGCGATTGCCCGGGCCATTGCCGGCGAAGATCGAGCCGCCGCCGTTGCCGGGCGCCGGACTGACGGCGGCCATGGCCGTTGCCGGAGACGGCGCCACTTCGTCGAACGGACGCACATTGCCGACCAGGCTTGCACAGCCCGACAGGGTCAGCAGCAGCACGGACGCGAACGCGGTGGACGTCATCGATGCGCTCATCGACGTGCTCACAGGTTGTTGTTGAGGTAGCCGAGCATCGAGTCGGTCGTCGAGATCGCCTTGGCGTTGGTTTCGTAGGCGCGCTGGGTCTCGATCATCGACACCAGCTCCTCGACGACGTTGACGTTGGAACCTTCCAGCGAGCCCTGCACCAGGGTGCCGGCGCCGCCCTGGCCTGGCGCGCCGCTCTGCGCCGGGCCGCTTGCGCTGGTCTCGACATAGAGGTTCTCGCCGCGGGCCTGCAGCCCGGCCGGATTGACGAAGTCGGCCAGCGTCAAGGAACCGACTTGCACGCTGCCGGCCTGGCCGACCAGCTTGACGCTGACCGTGCCGTCGGCGCCGATGGTCACGGACTCGGCGCCTTCGGGAATCTGGATGCCCGGTTGCACCGGGTAGCCGGAGTTGGTCACCAGTTCGCCCTGCGCATTGGGCTTGAAGCTGCC
Source organism: Lysobacter sp. TAF61 (assembly GCF_052113485.1). Classification (NCBI taxonomy): domain Bacteria; kingdom Pseudomonadati; phylum Pseudomonadota; class Gammaproteobacteria; order Lysobacterales; family Lysobacteraceae; genus Lysobacter; species Lysobacter sp. TAF61. Next base: position 23,657 of record NZ_JBFRDH010000001.1, on the reverse strand, counting down.
GTCGCGGGTGTAGGCGGTGCTGCCATCGGGCATCAGCACTTCGAAGAAGCCGCGGCCATCGATCGCCACGTCCAGTGCGCCGTCGGTGTGGACCATGTTGCCCTGGGCGAATTCCTTGGCGGTCGCGGCAACGCGCACGCCGGTGCCGGTGGACAGGCCGGTCGGCAGCTGGGTCTGTTCGGACGAGGCGCCGCCGGGTTGGCGCACGGTCTGGTACAGCAGGTCCTCGAAGCTGGCGCGGTCGCGCTTGAAGCCAGTGGTGTTGGTGTTGGCGAGATTGTTGGAAATCACCGCCATGCGCGTCTGCTGCGCGTCGAGGCCGGTCTTGGCGATCCACAGAGCCTGGGTCATGGCGGGTTCCCGTTACGAAGAGTTGGGTGGTGGGGTGGTCAGCGCGACGACAGCAGGGTGTTGGCCGAGCGCGCGCTCTCGTCACCGCTATGCAAGACCCGTACCTGCATCTCGAACTGGCGCGCGAGCTGGATCATCGACACCAGCATCCCGGTGCCATCGACGTTGCTGCCTTCCAGTACGCCCGAGGTCAGGACGGTGCCCGCGGCGGGCGGCGGGGCGGTGGCGCCGGGAGCGGCATGCATCAGTCCGTCTTCGCCACGCACCAGGTCGCGCGTGTTCGCCGCGACGACCTGGAGCCGGCCGACGCTGGCCATGGTCGAGGCGGGCTGGCCCTGCGGCACGATCGACACCGTGCCGTCGCCGGCGATGTCCAGGGCATCGTTGGGCGGGATCGACATCGGCGCGCCGCTCTGGTCCAGCACCGGCAGGCCGCTGGCGGTGGTCAGCAGGCCGTTCTGGTTGAGCTTGAGGTTGCCGGCGCGGGTATAGGCCACGCCGCCGCTGCTGTCCTGCACCGCAAGCCAGCGGTCGCCATGCAGCGCGACATCGAGCGCGTTGCCGGTGTTGGTGATCGAGCCGGGCGCACTGCTGACACCCATGTCGCGCGCCATGGTCGCCACGCGCGAGGCCAGCCCGGCGCCTGCCACCGGCGCGGCGACGGTGCCGTTCAACGTTGCCTGGAAACCGACGGTGTCGGTGTTGGCGAGGTTGTGCGAGACCTGCGCCTGCGCGCGCAGCGTGGCGCTGGCGCCGGTCATCGCGATGTAGAGGCTCTTGTCCATGGCGGCGGGTGCCTTCTACGTCAGCGGATGTTGATCACGGTCTGGGTGATCTGGTCCTGGGTCGAGATCATCTGCGAGTTGGCCTGGAAGTTGCGCTGCGCGGTGATCATGTTGACCAGTTGTTCGGTGAGGTCGACGTTGGACGCTTCCAGCGCGCCGCCCTGGACCAGGCCGAACTCGGACGTGCCGGCGCCACCGCGGCGCGCCTGGCCCGATTCGAACGTTTCCGCCCAGCCGTTGTCGCCAAGCGGTTGCAGGCCCTGCGGGTTGTCGAAGGTGGTCATCGCGACCTGGCCCAGCGGCGTCGACACGCCATTGGTGTAGCGCGCGTTGACGACGCCTTCCGGCGACACTTCGATGCCGGTCAGGCGGCCGGTCGTGTAGCCGTCCTGCACCAGCTCGGACACACCGAACGCCTTGCCGTACTGCGTCGACGCGCCGATATCGAGCGTCAGCGCCATCGGCGCCGCGCCGCCCGGCGGGGTGTGGGCAGGCAGGGTGATGCGGCCCGGCACGGCGGGCGTGACCAGGTCGCCGTTCGACGAATACTGCAGCGTCTGCGCCGTGCCGACGGTGGTGCCGTCGATCTGGGTCTGCAGCTGCCATTCGTTCGGGTTGGCGGTCTTGATGAAGTACAGCGACTGCGTGTGCGGTGCGCCGAGCGAGTCGTAGACCGTCAGCGAGGTGGTGTGGTTGTAGCTCAGCGGTTCATTGGGATCGAACGGCGTCAGCGTCGGCGCAGTGGCGTTGCCGGGCAGGTTGGTGCCGACTTCGACCTCGGTCGTCGCCAGCGGCGGCGAGTCGCCCTTGCTCAGGCGCAGGTCGCCCATGCGGCCGGTGTCGAAGCCATTGCCGCCGGCATTGGGCAGGAACACCTGCAGGCGCTGGCCGGCCGGATTGACCACGTAGCCGTCCTGGTCGGGGCCGAAGTTGCCGGCGCGCGAGTAGACCGTGGCGCCGTTCGCCGACAGGGTGAAAAAGCCCTGGCCGGAGATCGCCATGTCCAGCGCCTTGCCGGTGAAGTCGGTGTTGCCCTGGCCGAACTGCTGGGCCACTTTCTCCAGCCGCACGCCGGCGCCGATCGCGTTGCGCGACAGGCCGTACGGTGACAGCGCGAACACGTCGCCGAACTCCGCGCGTGACTGCTTGAAGCCGGTGGTGTTGGCGTTGGCGATGTTGTTGGCGGTGACGTTGAGATCGGCCGAGGCCGCGTTCATGCCGCTGAGCGAGATGCGGAAACTCATGGTGTGCTCCTGGAAGAGGGTCAGCCGATGCGACGGATGGACGAGAGCGGGTGGCTGCCCACGCCCGCTAGGTTGAGCACGAGCCCGGTCGGTTCGACCGAGACGCTGTCGACGCGGGCCGCCACGCGCACGGCCAGCGATTCGCTGTCGGTGGTGCTGCCGGTGGTGGCGCGGATCGTGTAGCGGCCGGCCGGCATCGGCTGGCCGTTGTCGTTGAGACCGTCCCAGCGGAATTTCGTGTCGCCGGCGGCGCCGGCCTCCACAGCCATCTGCCGCACGCGCACGCCGGCAGCGTCGACGACTTCGAACGTGATCGTCCCCGCCTTGGCCGCGGTGACTTCGCCTTCGACTCCGGCGCCCGCGGCGAGCTCGACCGTGTCGACCTCCACCAGCGCGTCGTGACCCACCAGCGAGGCCGCACGCAAGGCCTGGTCGGACTCCATCACGCTGGCCACCGCGTCCATCGCGCCCTGCATCTTGTCGATGCCCTGCACGGTGGAGAACTGCGCCAGCTGGCCGAGGAACTGGGCGTTGTCGAGCGGCTTGAGCGGATCCTGGTTCTTGAACTGCTCGGTCATCAGGCGCAGGAAATCGGTCTGGCCCAGTGAGCTGTTGCGCGTCGCCTGCGGGGTCTGCAACCCCAGCGAGGCGTAACTGTTGTCGGTGCTGCCAATCGTGTTGCTCATCGGGATCCTTGCTTGCTGGCGGGTCGCGTCAGCGGCCCATGTTCAAGGTGGCCAGCGCGAGTTCCTTGGCGCTGTTGAAGACCTCGACGTTGGCCTGGTAACTGCGCGAGGCCGAGATCAGGTCGACCATCTGCGCGACCGGATCGATGTCGGGTGCGTACACGTAGCCCTGCGCGTCGGCGAGCGGATGGCCCGGTTCGTAACGCTTGAGTGCGGGCGCATTGCTCTGGGTGATTTCCTTGACCTGCACGCCGGCCAGCTCCGGGCTGCCTGCGACCGGATCGGCGGAGAACACCGGCTGCCTGGCGCGGAAGACCGCATCGGGCGAACCGGAGATCGAGTCGGCGTTGGCCAGGTTCGAGGCGACCGTGCTCAGGCGCACCGACTGCGCGTTCATCGCCGAACCGGCGACGTCGAAGATCGGCAGGTTGCTCATTGGCCGGTGATCGCGGTCAGCATCGAGCGGACCTTGGATTCGACGAACGACATCGACGCGCGGTACTCCAGCGTCGCCTGCGCGAAGGCGGCGTTCTCGCGATCGCCATCCACGGTGTTGCCGTCGAGGCTGGGCTGGCTGGACGCGCGCGTGTAGCGTGCCGCGGCGGCGGCGCTGCCGATCGCATCGCCGCCCGTGCCCGGCTGCAGCGCGGCCTGCAGCGCGCCATTGAAGTCGAGGTCCTGCGCCTGGTAGTTGGGCGTGTCGGCGTTGGCGATGTTGGCGGCCAGCACCTGCAGGCGCTGTTCGCGCAGGGCGAGCGCAGTGCCGTGGATGCCTAGGAAGTCGGACATGGGCCCTCCGGGGGCGGGTTCTCCCCCCGGATCAGGCAAGCCACGTGCCAGACGCCGCGCGCAGGCGGCCAGCTGGGCTCAGCGCAGCGCGCCGATCCGCGCCGCCACCCGTTGTGCCAGCTCGCTTTCCGAGTACTTGGGCACGAAATCGTCGGCGCCCACGCGTTCGACCATGGCCTGGTTGAACACGCCCGACAGCGAGGTGTGCAGCAGCACGAACAATCCGCGCAGGGCCGGGTCGCGACGGATTTCCGTCGTCAGGGTATAGCCGTCCATCGCCGGCATCTCGATATCGGAGATCACCATCGCGTAGCGCTCGCACGGCGACTGGCCGGCCTGGACCAGCGCTTGCAGGTGGTCCAGCGCCTGGCGTCCGTCCGACAGCAGGGTCGATTCCAGCCCCAGTTGCTGCAGCACCGCCCGGATCTGGTTGCGGGCCACGCGCGAGTCGTCGACCACCAGCACCTCGCGCGAGCCGCCGTGGACGGGGAGGGCGGACAGGTTGCCGGCATCGCTCGCCCGCGGCACCGATTCGGCGAGGACGCTTTCCACGTCGATCAGCTGGATCAGTTCGCCCTGGTGGCGGGTGACGCCGGTGAGGTAGTGGCTGTCGCCGCCCAGTTCGGGCGGCGGCTGGATCTGTTCGACGGCGATGTTGACGATGCGGTCCACACCGGCGACCAGGAATCCCTGCACCGAACGGTTGAACTCGGTCACCACCAGGTATCTGGGTTCGCCGCCGTCCTCGCCGGCATGGCCGATGACGCGGGCCAGATCCAGCACCGGCACGGTGCGGCCGCGCACGTCGGCAGCGCCGGAGAAGGCCGGTGGCAGCTGCGGCAGGGTGAACAGCGGCGGCCGCGGCAACACCTCCTGCACCTTGAACACGTTGACGCCAAAAAGCTGACGCGAGCCCAGGCGGAACAGCAGCAGGGCCAGCCGGTTGTGGCCGGCCAGGCGGGTACGTTGGTCGATGCGGTCGAGCAGGTCCTGGCTCATGCCCCGTTTTGTCGGCCTGCGCGGGCGTTCCTTGAGTCGACGTACACGCTTCGTCGTGGCACAGCGCTTGCAGGCACCGGGGGATGCATCCGCCCGTCGAGGCAGCCCCGGTCATGCCACACCTTCCAACGCGATCGCCATCAGTGCGCCGGACCGCCGGTGCCCGTGCCGTCGCGATGGCGCTGCTTGCGGTCGCGCTGATGGCGATCGCCGCTGCACAGGCAGCCACGCCGCAGCCGCTGGCGTCGATCCGCTCGGCTGCCATCGCCGCGGTCGGGGCAGGCGATGCCCAGGCCGAGGCCACGCTCGACCCGGCGCTGCACCTTCCGCAGTGCCGCCAACCCCTCAAGGCCGTCGCCTCCGGGCCGCGAACCGCACAGGTGCGTTGCGACGACGCCCCGGGCTGGCAACTGTATGTACCCGTGCGAGTCCGCCGCGAGGCCGACGTGGTCGTACTGACGGCCCCGGCCGCGGCCGGCGTCGCCATCGCCGCCAACCAGCTGTCCGTGCAACGCCGCGATATCGGCCGCGCCGGTGGCGCCACCTTCAGCGACCCGGCCGCACTGGTCGGGCGCACGCCCAACCGCGCACTCGCAACCGGCGCGGTTCCCACCGAGGCAGATCTTTCGACCGGCAGCCCCCTTCGCCGCGGCGACCCCGTCGTGCTGGTGTCGCGCACCGACGGGGTAGAGGTCCGGATGCAGGGCCGCGCGCTCGGCCCGGACCGCGCCGGCGGCATGGTGACGGTGGAGAACGCCACCTCGCGCCGCGTCCTGCGCGGCCGGGTCACGGCCCAGGGTGAGGTCGAGGTCATTCCATGAAGAGGCGCGCCTTGAAGTGCCGCCCCCAGACAGATGAACGGGGATCCCTCAAGTTCCCCCATGCCGTGCCGTTACAGTGTTCGACCGAGCCACCCAGGAGCGTGCCATGACCCACAAGATCGACGGCGGATTGCCCGCCGCCAGACCGCCGGAAGCCGCCGTGACGTCGGCCACCGCGCGTGCCGGCACCGAGCGCAACGCGCCGGTCGGCGCGACCACCGCCACCGACAGCGTGCGCCTGACCGGCGAAGCCGAAGGCCTGCAGGCGCTCGAGCGCCAGCTCGGCAACGGCCCGGCCAGCATCGACATCGCCCGCGTCAACGCCGTTCGCAGCGCGATTGCCGACGGCAGCTACCGCGTAGATTCGCAGGCCATCGCCACGCGCATGCTCGACCTCGACCGCGAGCTGAGCAAGTAACGATGGGCACCGCCATCGACGCATCGCTTGAAGCACTGGAGCAGGCGCTGGTCGCCGAGCGCCAGGCGCTGCTCGCCCATGACGTCGATGCCTTGCTTGCCTCAACCGCTGCCAAGCTGATTGCCCTGCGCCATGCCGAATCACTGGCACCCGACGCTGCCGCTGCCGGTCGCCTGACCGAGTTGCGCGCGCTCAACCAGGCCAACAGCGTGCTGCTCGCGCGCCGACGCCGCGAAGTGAACTGGGCCTTGCGCCACCTCGGCCGCATCGAGTCGACGAGCGTGTACGATTCCACCGGACAGCCCGGCGCCCGCCCGCAGGCGCGCTGTCTTGGAGTGGGATGAACCAACCCGGCACGACAAAACCGACTTCGACCTGGAGCGACGACATGCTCTGGGCGCTCAGCGTCACCGATAACGCGGTGATGCTGGTGGACTGTGCGGGCAGGGTCACGCTGGCCAATGCCGCGACCCGCGCGTTGGCCGAGCGCGTCGAGTCCGGCGCAGCACCCGAGTACCTGCTCAACCTGCTGCCCAAGGACGCCTGGACGCTGGCCTGCCAGTCCGGCAGCTGGCATGGCGACATCACCACACCTTCCGGCGTCCTGCTTGCAATCGCGCTGCACCACGACGAGCAGGCTGGGCCCGCCGGTCACGCCGGCATGGTTCGCAGCTTCGTGACCTTCGACGACCTGTCGGCACGCAACGGCCGCGAGCGCGAACTGCAGCTGCGACACGACGAGTTGCAGAACACCTACCGCCGCCTCGCCGGCACGCAGGAACAACTGCTGCAATCGGAGAAGATGGCATCGATTGGCCAGCTGGCCGCCGGCGTCGCCCACGAGATCAACAACCCGATCGGCTACGTGCATTCCAACCTGGGCACGCTGCAGGAGTACATCGGCGCGCTGTTCGCGCTGGTCGAGGCGCACGAGGCCGCACTGCAGTCGGCCGATCCCGCCGCATGCCGTGAAGAAGTGCGGGGCAAGCGTGACCGCCTCGACATCGACTTCATCATCGGCGACCTGCCCAAGCTGCTGGCCGAATCGCGCGAAGGCATCGAGCGCGTCACCAAGATCGTGCACGATCTCAAGGACTTCTCGCACACCGGCCGCGACGAGGCGATGCGCCCGTCGGACCTGCACCGCGGCCTGGAGTCCACCCTCAACATCGTATGGAACGACCTCAAGTACAAGGTCCGTCTGGAGAAGCACTACGGCGAGCTGCCGCTGGTCGAATGCCATCAGTCGGAGATCAACCAGGTGCTGATGAACCTGCTGATCAACGCCGGCCAGGCGATCACCGAGCGCGGCAGTATAGTCATCGCCACCGGCGCCGAGAGTGGCGAAGCGTGGATCAGCATCGCCGACAGCGGCTGCGGCATCTCACCCGATGCATTGCAGCGCATCTTCGAGCCGTTCTACACCACCAAGCCCATCGGCCGCGGCACCGGCCTGGGCCTGGCGATCGCCTACAGCATCGTCGCCAAGCACCACGGCCGCATCGAGGTCACCAGCACGCCAGGCGCCGGCAGCGCGTTCCGGGTGGTATTGCCGGTGGTCCAGCCGCGCGACGCCGAAGGCGCCTGACCTGAAGCGCGGGGAACCCCGCCGTCAGAACCCTTCTTCGCCTGCGGCGCGCCGCTCGTGCGCGCGGAATGCAGCCTGGATGTGTTCGCGCAGTTCGTCGTCGTTCCAGGGCTTGGTCAGGAAACGATAGATCGCGCCCAGATTGATTGCTTCGGTGATCGTCGCCAGGTCCGTGTAGCCCGACAGCACCATGCGGATCGTGTCGGGGTAGAGGTCGCGCACGCGCGCCAGGAACTCGGTGCCGGTCATGTCGGGCATGCGCTGGTCGGACACGATCACCTGGACCGCGTTGCTCGCCAGCAGGTCGAAGGCCTCGCGCACGCTGCTGGCGGTGAGGATGTTGTAGCCGTCGCGACGGAACAACCGCGCCAGTGAACGCAGCACGTTCTCCTCGTCGTCGAGCAGCAGCACCGTGCGCTCGGGACGGGTCGCGGCGAACGCACCCGGCAGCAGGAAACGGCGCCGGATCAGGTCGTCGAGCTCTTCCGCCGGCAGCGGCGGGCTGAACAGATGGCCGACGAAGAAGTCGCAATGGTTGCGGCGCAGGAAGCCCAGCTCGGCTTCGGTCTCCACGCCCTTGGCGGTGACCTTCATGCCCAGGCGATGGCCCATCGCGATGATGCCGCGCACGACGGCCGCGCTGCGCGGATCGCTGGCGACATTGCGGAAGAAGCTGCGGTCGATCTTCAGCCGGTCCAGCGGGTACTGCGCGAGCGAGGCGAAGCTCAGACCGCCCAGGCCGAAGTCCTGCACCGTCAGCGTTGCGCCGAGTGCGCGCAGGCCGACCAGCGTTTCATGGATGCGGTGCGCATCGAGGGCGAGCGCACTTTCCGAGATCTCGAACTCCAGCGATTTGCCGGGCAGGTTGAAGCGGTGCAGCAGTTCGCCGATCTCATCGAGGCAACGCGGCTGTGCCAGCAGCGGGCTGGCCAGGTGCACCGACAACGTCAGGTAATCCAGCCCCTGGTCGCGCCACTGCGCGAGCTGCCGCGCCGCCGCCTCGGCGACCCAGGAACCCAACTGCGCCGACAGGCCAACGCGCTCAACGATCTCCAGGAAGCGGCTCGCGCGCAGCAGGCCATTGCCCGGCGTGTCCCAGCGCAACAGTCCGCCGAACCCGATCATGCCGCCGTCCTGTGCGTCGATCAGCGGCTGGTAGAACAGGTGCAGCTCGCGGTTGTCCATCGCCTCGACAAAGCGCTCGGCGAAACCGTCGTTGGGCGCCTTCTTGTCGGCGTTGGCGGAATACAGGCCGACGCTGTTGAGGCCTTGCCGCTTGACGTCCAGAAGCGCGCGCTCGGCACTGGCCAGCAGCGACGGCGCATCGTTGGCGTGATCGGGGAACACCGCGATGCCGATCGACAGCGTCACCGGCAGCGAGTACGGCGGGATCCACAGCGGCGTCTCGAAGGCGTCGCGCAGCATCTCGGCCAGGGCCTCGCCGTCGGTCTCGCCGGGCAGGTAGCGGATGCCGGCGATGAACTCGTCGCTGTTGAGCCGCCACAGCCAGCTCTCGTCCGGCATGGCCTTGCGCAGGCGCTGGGCGATCGCCGCCAGGGCCTGGTCGCCGACCGCCTCGCCCATGTTCGAGTTGACCGAGCGGAACATGTCCACATCGACGTGCAGCAACGCCAGCTGGCGCTTGGTCGCACGCGCCGCGGCCAGCTCCTTGGGCAGGCTCGGCCCACCGGCGCCAAGCCGGTAAAGCAGGGTCACGGGATCGACAGGAATCCCGCTGAGCGCGTCGTAGGGTTGCTTCATCGCGACAGGGTAGCGTTTTCGTGCGCCGGCGCGGAGGGGCAGGGTGGTGCACCGGCTCTGGAGCGGCGGTACCCTTCGCAGCGGGACAGCTCAACGAAGGGACGTCACCATGCTCAAGGTCTACGGCTTTTCGAAGGTCAATGCCGGCGCGCGCGGGTTCACACGCGATCTGCGCGTTCTGTGGGCGCTCGAAGAGATGCAGCTTCCGTTCGAGCTGGCCGGGATGGACCACCCCGCGCACGACCTGAACACCGAGGAATATCGCCGCCTCAGCCCCTTCGAACAGATCCCGTCGATCTACGACGATGGACTGGCGATGTCCGAGTCGGCCGCGATCGTCTTCTACCTGGCGAAGAAGTCCGGCCGCCTGATCCCTTCCGACCGCGCCGGCGAGGCGCAGGTCATGCGCTGGTGCTTCGCCGCGATGAACACGGTCGAGCCGCCGCTGCTCAGCCTGCTCGTCCTCGACTGGAGCGCCGACGGCGGTTGCGGCAAACACCGCGAGTTCTTGGTCGGCTGGTCGGATCGAATGCTGAACAACCTGCAGCGCTGGCTTGCCGACCGCGAGTTCGTGGCGACAAAGGATTTCACCGTCGCCGACATCCTGCTGGTGCACGTCCTGTCGGGCATCAAGGACGAGCGACTGATCGCGCCGTATCCGGGCGTCGCCTCGTATCGGGACCGTTGCCTGGCCAGGCCCGCGTGGAAGCGGGCAATCGAGGCGTACTGCGCGCGGGTCGAACCGGCATAGAGGGCAGGACCATGAAACGCACCTGGACGATCATCGGCGTGGCGGATGTTGCCCGCAGCTTCGCGTGGTACCAGACGCTCCTTGGGCTGCCCACCAGCAGGCCTGCCCACGACTTCTTCGGGCAGATCCTCGACACAGACGGGACCGTCCTGCTCTGTCTTCACCAATGGGGCGCCCATGAGCACCCGACGCTTTCCAGCCCCGACCGCGCCGAGCCTGGCAACGGCCTGCTGCTGTTCTTCCGCGTCGATGACTTCGACGAGGCCCTGGATCGCGCGCGCGGCCTCGTCGAAGCCCTGGAGGAGGAGCCCAACGTGAATCCCAGCACGGGCACCCGGGAAATCGCATTGCGCGACCCCGACGGGTACTACGTCATGCTCAGCGCGCTGCCGGCGGCCTAGCGGCCACGCAGGGCAGGGGGGAGCCCCCCGGCGGGGGCACTTCGATTTGCCCCCTTTGTCCGATTAGTATTGGGCCGGTTCGATCGCAAGGGGGCGACCACGAATGCAGGCACTATTCCACGAGGCACTCAGATGCGCCTGCTGCGGTATTGGAGGGCTCGTCACTGCCGCAGCGGTCACCCGCGCCTTTGACGCGGGCTCGCTGGGGCAGAGCAGATTGCTGCTGCGGCTCTGGCTGGATTGAACCTTCGCAAAGCAGTCATCGGGACTACCGGTAACCGTCCAGATAGACCGGTGGCAGCTCCCTGGCTTGCTGCATCCACTCCTCCACGGCCGGGCGGCTCAACAGGCGCGAAGCCCACTCCACGCTCAAGGGATAGGCGCGCAAGTCCGGCGCATGCGCCAGCAACCGGATGACCGTGGGCACGAATGCCAGATCGGCCAGAGACAGCTGACCGACCAGATACGGTCCACCACAAAGTTCGAGGGTGGACTCCCACGTCGTGGCGACGCGCTCAGATTCGGCTTGCTCGTTCGCGGTAATCGCGCGGCGATCCGGATAAAACGCGCTTTCGAACGACAGCCGCGCACAAAGGCCCGACAGCCCGGCGTGTTGCCAGGCCAGCAATGAGCGTGCAGTGGCGCGGACCGCGGGGTCGAGTGGAAGCAGACGGCCCCCCGAAAGATCATTGGCATATTCCATGATCGCCAACGAGTCGTAGATCACGTGGTCGCCTTCGACCAGAACCGGGACAGCGCCGGGCGGCGAGAACGCCTGGATGCGCGCGAGGTTGTCGAAACGCTGAGGGACGCGAATGTCGACGATGCGCTCCTCGAAATCGATATGCGCTTCCTTGAGTGCGAGCCAGGCGCGAAACGCCCAACTTGAGGCATTGCGCGTGCCTGAATACAGGATCCTGCTCACCATTTCCTCCAGACCGACGGGCTGCGGAATGCAAGCCCGCGCACAGCACGGCGCGTCACGAAAGTGAATTGTGGTGCGCAATACGGCCCGCGCAGTGTGCCGTCAGTCACAACCAGTCAGATCCTGAAGTAGGCGTGCGAGCGTCGCGTCGGCCGGGCTCACCAGGTTGGAAACAGTTCGCCAGGAGGCAGGCCCAGGGCCAGTCCAACCATGAGGCGCAGGCGCGCCTTCAAAGGAGACAAATGCCCCACCGGCAGCAGGCCCCGTTCGAGGAGATGAGTCTCGGAACCCGATCCGCGATAGGTCGAAGTAAGCACCGGACCGGCGCCACAGCGGGTCGCAAGGACAACGGGAAGCCGTCGAGCGAGCTTCACCAGAACTTCGGCAGCGCGGGGCGGAACATGACCGCCCCCCATCCCCGCGACGACCAGACCATCGGCGTACTCGCCAGCGGCTTCGGCCAGCCGCCCATCATCGCCGAGGCCGATGTACAGCAGCTCGACCCGCTGCTCCAGGCAATCGGGCCGCCCAAGCGGCGGTCCTGCGCGGTCGCCACCCCATAGCCGCACACGCCCTTCGCCAACGATGCCGACGGGCCCGCAACCCGGGCTGGCGAACGCAGCCGGCCTGCTGGAATGCGCCTTGGTCACCCAGCGGGCGCAATGCACTTCGTCGCCCAGCACCACCAGCGGTCCATGCCGCGCAGCGTCCTCGTGGGCTGCCACCGCGATGGCAGCGGAGATGTTGGCGGGACCATCCGCGCCAGGCATTGCACCCGCTCGCATGGCGCCCGTCAGCACAACAGGCATCCGCGCCGACGAGATGAGTTCGAACAGGTAAGCGGTTTCCTCGAGACTGTCCGTTCCCTGGCTGATCACCACCGCGTCGATCTCGTCCCATTGTTCGAGTGCATCAACCTGCTGGATCAGGCCAAGGACGTCATTGGTGCTCATCGCCCGGCTGGGCACCGTCGATGCGTCCAGTGCGCGAATCTCGACACCCGGAGGAACGAGCACCTCCGACAGAAGCTCCGCGGCATGCCTGCCGGGGCTGAATCCGCCATCGCGTTCGCGAACACCCGAGATGGTGCCACCGCATGCGATCAGTGCGATGCGGCGGGGGATACGTTTGCTGTTATCCATTGTGGCCTCGGCAGTAGGGATCCGTGGCCGCGTTCAGCCACTGACGGGACCAATGGCATATGGCCGAAGCACCCCCGCGGATATATAACAGCACTTATACACTATCGGAGCGTCGCCATGCAGGCGTGGACGCGAAGGGCTCCCCCAACGTGGTTGCAGCAGAGGATTGCCATGACCAGGAAGATCGAGAAAGTCGGGTTGGATGAAAAGTTCAGTCGTTTCAACGAACACTGGCGCCCGAAGACGGTGGCGCGGCTGAATGGGCAGGAGATGAAACTCGTCAAGGTCAAGGGCACGTTCCCTTGGCACACCCATGAGGTTGAGGACGAGATGTTCCTGGTCTGGCGCGGAGTCTTCCGCGTCGAGTTCCACGACGCCGTTATCGAACTGCGCGAGGGCGAGATGCTCGTCGTTCCGCATGGTGTCGAGCATCGCACCGCTGCCGACGAAGAGGCAGAGGTCGTGATATTCGAGCCCGCCGCAACCCGCAATACCGGAAACGTCGTGGACGCCGTCTTTACGGCACCCGACCAAGTTCAAATCTGACCGGGAGATCAACGTGAGAACGTGGCAAGGACTGTGCTGTGCGGGGCTGTTGGCGATGACCGCGGGGGCCGCCCATGCGGGCTGCGCCACTGGCGTTCACGGCAACGACGCTGGAGATCGCGTGGTTATCACCAACCCTGTCGGGACGAACTCGAAGACCCGGTATACCTTCCTGGACGGCCGCAAGGGCGACGTCAACGGCGACGACACATTGGTCCGCTGCGAGAACGACCAGGTTGCCGTGAAGGGCATGGATGGAAAGTTCGCTGCATGGAAACGGGTCGAGATCAGCGAGACGGCGGTGCACTTCACCAGCCATGGGACGAAGCTGTCCGGCGTTCTGATGGAACCCAGCCATCCGCAGGGCAGGCCGCCACTGGTGGTCTTCGTCCATGGCTCCGAGCGCTGGCCCGCGATCGGCTTCTACTACCCCTACGTGCTCGCCGCGCAGGGTCTGTCCGTGCTCGTATACGACAAGCGAGGCACCGGCAGTTCGGAAGGCGAGTACACCCAGAACTTCGAACTGCTTGCCGACGATGCCGTCGCCGCCCTGGACGAGGCGCGACGGGTAGCGGCGGGACGCTATTCGCGCGCGGGCTACTTCGGCGGAAGCCAGGGCGGCTGGGTCGCGCCACTCGCCGCCAGGCGGGCTCACGCCGACTTTGTCGCGGTCGGCTTCGGGCTGGTCATGACGCCACTGGAGGAGGACCGGGAGCAGGTGTTCAAGGAGCTGCGGGAGAAGCACGCCCCGCCGCAAACCATCGCCGATGCGCGTGAAGTCACCAACGCTACCGGCGCGGTCATGGCCTCGCACTTCACGAGCGGCTACGACCAGCTGACGCGGGTCAAGAAGCGATTCGGTTCCCAAGCATGGTTCAACGAAATCAACGGGGAGTTCACCGGACGAATCCTGCGGGATGACGAGGCCGACCTGCGCCGCACCGGTGCGGCGCGCATGGACAATCTCAACATCATCTGGGAGTACGACGCGCTTGCGGCCATCCGGGCACTGGACATCCCGCAACTGTGGGTGCTCGCTGGCGAGGATCGTGAAGCACCCGGTACGGTGACGAGAGAACGTCTGATCGACCTGGTCCATGCGGGCAAGCCGATCGATCTGTACGTGTTCCCGCGAACCGACCACGGCATCAACGAATTCACCGAGGACGCCGACGGGAAACGTCACTTCACCCGCGTCGCCGACGGCTACTTCCGCCTGCTCGGCGACTGGATCAAGCAGGACATCAAGCCAGCGTACGGCCGGGCGGAGCAGATCCACTAGCGCTTGCCAATGACCGTGGCGATGCGCCAGACAACCTGTCTGAGCGTCGCGACAACCATCCATCAGGGGACCCCCATGTTGAAAAGCTTTTCCCTCGTTGCCGCGATATCGCTCGCGCTCGCTTCGACTCCTGCGCAGGTTCGGGCCACGCCTTCCGCATCGCCCGAGGCGACCTCCAACGCTCCCGCCTGGATCGCCAGAAGCAACGCTGATGCGCAGATCCTGCTCGACGTCACCGCACGGTTCAGCCCCGAGGATGCGTCCGATTTCGGTGCGGCCCAGTACGACGCAAAGGTGATCGACCTCAAGCCGCAGGCCAGCGCACGCATGCGCGAAGCATTACTGGCGGCGCGCGGCAAGCTGCAGTTGCGCCTGAAGGCAGAGAAGGACCCCAATGTCCGCCAGGACTTGTCGATCCTGATCGACCAGATCGACCTGCAGGTCGAAGACGTGGACCTCAGCTCGAAGTACCTGCTGCCCTATACCGACGTTGGCCAGGTGATGTTCTACGGCATATTCGTGCTGCTCAAGGACGAAGCCGATCCCAAGCGCCGGCCTGCGGCACTCGAACGCCTGAATTGCTACGCGGGCTTGACCCCGGGTTGTGAGCCAATTGCCGAACTGGCCAGGGCGCGCACGATGGAGCGGCTCGACGACAAATCCCTGCTGGCGCCTTACCGGGGCGAGGTCGAGCAGAAGCTGGGAAAGACCGACAAGTACATCGGCGGGCTGCGCGAGCTTTTTGCCAAGTATCAGATCACCGGTGCCAAGGCCCCCTTGGACAAGCTCGAAGCGCAGATGAAGGCGTATGACGCCTGGACCCGCGAGACCGTATTGCCACGCGCCCGTGACGACTTCCGGTTGCCGGAGGCGCTGTACACGCACCGGATGAAGCAGTTCGGGCTGGTGGTGGATCCGGACCTGCTGATCAAGCAGGCGATGCTCGAGTTCGCCGAGACGCGTGCAGCGATGCAGATGATGGCGCCGATCGTGGCCCAGGCCGAGGGCATCGGGGCGACCGACTACCTGGGGGTCCTGAAGGGCCTGAAGGCCAGGCAACTGGACAAGGATTCGGTACTGCCGACCTACCGCCGGGCCATCTCCGGTATCGAGGCGGCGATCAGGAAGGAGCGCATCGTCGCATTGCCACAGCGCAGCATCGTCATCCGCATTGCCTCCGATGCCGAGAATGCCGCGATCTCGTCGCCGCACATGGACCCGCCGGCCTTCATCGACAACCAGGGCGAGCGCGGCACCTTCGTGCTGACTACCAGTCACCCGGGTACGGGTGGTAAAGCGGGTGAAGCCTACGACGACTTCACCTACGAAGCCGCGTCATGGACCCTGACCGCCCATGAAGGCCGGCCCGGTCATGAGCTGCAGTACGCGGGCATGATCGAGCGCGGCGTGTCCTTGACGCGCGGCCTGTTCGCATTCAACAGCGTCAACGCCGAAGGTTGGGCGCTGTACTCGGAGATGGAGATGCTGCCGTACGAGCCGCCGGCAGGGCAGTTCGTCGCATTGCAGTTTCGCCTCCTGCGCGCGGCCCGCGCTTTCCTGGACCCGATGCTGAATCTGGGCCTGATCACGCCGCAGCGCGCACACGACGTGCTGGTGAACGAGGCAGGCTTCTCCGATGGCCTGGCCAAGCAGGAGATCGACCGCTACACCTTCCAGACCCCTGGCCAGGCGGCGGCGTACTTCTACGGCTATTCGCGAATCATGCAGTTGCGCCAGAGCACCGAGCTGACCCTGGGCGACAAGTTCGACCGCCAGTCCTTCAACGACTTCCTGGTGGCGCAGGGCATGCTGCCGCCGGACCTGATCGCCGAGGCAGTACGCAACGAGTTCATTCCGTCCCAGCTCAAGAATTGATTCGAGAAGGAACATGGGCAATCGCGCAAACATCGCCGTGTACGGTGCCAGCGGCCATACCGGTCAGCTGGTTGCAACGGAGCTTTCACGTGCCGGCCATGTGCCGCTCCTCGTGGGGCGCGAGATGCAGGGGCTCCAGCGGGTCGCCGACCGCCTGGGCGGCAACGCACGCACAGCCGTTGCCGCCGTCGACGATCCGGCCGCACTCAACGTCGCGCTGGCCGGGGTGGATGTGCTCATCAACTGCGCAGGCCCCCAGAGCGACACCGCCTATCCGCTGGCGCTCGCTGCGATCAACCACGGTGCCCACTACCTCGACACCAACGCCGTGGAGCAGTTGACAGCCAAACGCCTGTTCGACGAGTTGCACGGCGAAGCGCGCATGGCCCGCGTTGCCATCATTCCCGGAATGGCGACGTTCGGTGGTCTGGCCGACCTGCTGGCGGGGCGGGCCGCGCGGGACCTCGGTTCGGTCGACGAGGTTTCCGTGGGATACCTGGTGACCGGTTGGATCCCGACGCGGGGGTCGCAGGCCACGGCGCGCAAATCGCAGGGCACGCCGCGGCTGAAGTTCAGCGCGGGTCAGTTCTCGACCGTGGCCGAGCCACCGAGCGTCGGCACTTTCGACTTCGGCCCTCCGAACGGCGTGCGCGAGGTTGTCGCCCGCTATCCTGGCGTGGAAGTAGCCACGATTCCAATGCACGTGGCAGCGCAGCAAGTGACGGTGCAGATGGCGCTGTCGACCGTGCAGGAGTTCCGTGCCCACGACCCGGAAGTGGCTGCGCAGTCGCCGGCGGCGTTACGCAAGCAGACCGGCTATCTGGTCGTGGTGGCACTTCGTCATGCCCGCGGCGAGAAGAGGATGCAGGCGCGCGGCACGGACATCTACGGTTTCACCGCAACCATGATGGCCGCCGCCATAGAGCGCATGGGTCCCGATTTCGCCCGGGTCGGCGTGTTGAGCCCCGGCCAGGCGTTCGATCCGGAAGAATTCCTCAATGAGCTTTCGCACCGTGGCTTGCGTGTCCAGATGGAATGAACTGCGCTAAAGGCTGACCGCGTAGCCCCGGCGTCAGGCTCAGCGCGATGCAGGCGGCCAGGAAAAGGGCCGAAGTGCTGGATGCCATACATGGGTGTAATCCTCGGATCACTCGTTGCGTTGCGGAAATCCAATAGCGCTTATATATTCGGTGTTCACCATCTTCCGCCTGGGCTGACCGGACAGACTGTCATGAGCATCAAGTCTTCAACCCTCGGAACTCTGCTCCGCAACCTTATCGAGCATCTCGACGGGGCTGTCGAAGAAGCCTATTCAAAGGTCGGGCTGGACTATCGGCCTCGCTACACGCCGGTCATGCGGGCATTGTTGGAACTGGGTCCGTCATCCATCCGATCAATCTCAGAGCACGCGGGCATGACGCACTCGGCGACCAGCCAGACGGTCTCGCAAATGGCGAAGCAGGGTCTCTTGCGCCTGCGGAGCGGTGATGACGGGCGCGAGCGGATCGTGGAGTTCACCGCAGCGGCGAAGCGGATGATTCCGCAGCTTGAGCAGCATTGGTCTGCCACCGAGAAAGCGGCCAGGTCCCTCGAGAAGGACATGTCAATGCCGCTGTCCGCCGTACTCAGGGATGCCATCGCCACCCTGGACAAGAAGTCCTTTGCAAGCCGCATCGAAGAGGCGCATCGAAGTCTCGCGAAGGCCCGCAAGAACAGTTGAAGGGCAGGGTTCGCGGTCACAGCGCCGGTACTCATGTTTCCACCTCTGCAGAAGATCCCACGCACTCGCGGATTGGCCGCAATAACACACGAAAAACTGCACGAAAGCGACACCGGTATCTTGAGAAGATCATGATCGGCGCTGCAGCTTGGCCAGGTCTCTCGCGCACTGGTCTTCGTCATCGAAGAGGCGCTGTTGCCGACCTCAAGCATCTTGAGGACACAATCATCGACAAACGAGGAACTTGCTGTGCCTGAAATCCTTCCGCTGGGTGATCCGCGGCTGCGGCAGCTGAGTGCTGCCGTTGGGATGGGCGATCGAACCCTTTCCCGCCACTTCACCGACCTGGCCGCCGCCCTGTCGGATTTTCGGGCGTCGCATGGCTGGGGCAGGGCAGTGGCTCTGCCCCAACTGGGCGTTCCCAAACGCGTCATTGCCTTTGACCTGGGCGATGGGCCCTTCTTCATGGTCAATCCGACAATAAGCTGGATCAGCCGGGCGGAGTTCGAGGTCTGGGATGACTGCATGTGCCTTCCCGAGATCGCAGTCCGTGTCCGACGCAGCCGCTCGCTGAGCATTTCGTACCTTGATTCCGAAATGCGGCACGCGCAGCTCGATCACGTCGCCGAGGACCTTTCCGAACTGATCCAGCATGAGATGGATCACCTCGATGGCATCCTGCTTACGGATCGAATGCTTCCTGAGTGGGGAGTGGTTGCGAGATCGGCACGGGAGCGCGCCACGAAGGTTCACCTGTTGCGGAAGTGAACACGTCTCCCACATGTGCCAGCAACCCGTCGCGTCCAACCGCGACGTCGCTGGCCAGAACGTGACCGTCGGGGTAGTCCCCATTGTTCTGCGCCCGGAAGGGAATGGGCGCCTCGTCGAAGAGCCGGGCAAGGCGCAGCCGCCACGCAGCTTTCGCTGCGTCCACGCTTTCTGTGGTCATGCGGCCGGTTCCATAGATGGCATGCGTGGGCAATACGTCCATGCCCGGGAAGAACAACGTGCCGTGTGTAATGGGGAACAGCAACTGGTCGAGCGGGCCGTTGATGCCTCGCTCCGAGTAGTCCAGGGCCGGACCGCCGACCGTCACTGAGAGCAGCGCTCGCTTTCCCTTGAAAGCCCCATCGCCGTAGCGGTATCGGTTCCCGGCATCCCGGTACCCATACGCCAGACCGTAGGCCCAAACACGGTCGATCCAGCCCTTGAGGATGGCAGGCACGCTGAACCACCACAGCGGAAACTGAAGGATCACGGCGTCGGCGGCGAGCACCTTGTGTTGTTCGCCGGCGATGTCGGCGACCTGCTGCCCACTGGAGTAGGAGTGTCCGGACTCTTTCACGAAGTCCAGGCGCTCCGGATCGGCCCGGCTGGGAAAGTCCCATTCGTCATAGATGGCTTTCCAGCCCATCGCGTAGAGGTCCGACAGCAGCACTTCGTGCCCCTGCGCCTCAAGCACCTGTATCGCGTCTGCGACCAGCTGGCGGTTCAGCGAAGCGGGCTCGGGGTGCGCGAGCACGATCAGTACCTTCTTCTTCATGTGTTCAACCTTGCCGGGAGCGAAGCAACTACCCGGCACTGTCCGACACCGCGGACCGTCGGTGAAACTGCGAAACTTTTTGGCTACCATCCACACCATGGATAGCAGGCGCTTGGATCTGAATCTGCTGGTAACGCTTGAGGCACTGCTGATCGAGCAGAACGTCACCAAGGCCGCCGCCCGCCTGCATCTGAGCCAGCCGGCAGTGAGTGCGCAGCTGAGCCGGCTGAGAGACCTCTTCGATGATCCGCTACTGATTCCAGCGCAGCGGGGGATGACACCCACTGCCAAGGCCATCGACCTTCTCGAACCATTGCGGCAGGCGTTGGACCAGGTGCGGGCAACGGTGCACGCAAACCAGGGCTTCGACCCCTCCAGCGCCAACGTGGTCGTCTCGATTGCCTGTACCGACTATCTGCAGGCGGCGGTGGTGAAGCCACTGGTCAGGACACTCAGGGAGCGAGCGCCGTCCGCACGGTTGGCGATCCGGAATCTGGACGCCTCGCAACTGGAGGCGCAGATGGAAAGAGGGGAGGTCGATCTGGCATTCATGACAACGCAGACAGCGCCGCCGGACCTTCGCGCCAGACGCTTGTTCGACGAGCGTTACGTGCTCATCGGTCGAAAGATGCACCCCCACCTGCGGGACCAAATGACGGTCGAAGCGTTCTGCGAGCTGGAGCACGTGATCGTTTCTCCGAGGGGAAACGGATTCGTCACGCCCGTCGATTCCGCCCTGGATGCACTGGGGCGCCGCCGCAACGTCGTTCTTTCGGCGGCCTCGTTCCTGTTCGTTCCGCAGATCGTGTCGCAATCGGATTTTGTCGCGCTCGTCCCCGAGCGGCTGGTGCTGGACCAGAAGGACACGCTGCAACTGATCGACTGTCCACTGCCCGTTGATGGCTTCACCGTGGCAATGGTCTGGCATGAGCGCGCCCACAACCACCCCGCGCAGCGCTGGATCCGCGAAACGGTTGTTTCCCTGTTCGATCATTGACCCAGACGAACCGGCAATCCTCCGTTGATGCCACTGATCGGCAATGTCGATCAATCGGATCGGAAATTCCTGCTTTTCAGATTTCGCCCCAGGTCGCAGAGTCTTGCCGTCATCGAAACGGACATTGACCGGGACCAGCGCTTGAGCAACCAATCGGAATCAGAACGCACCATCATCGTCGGCGGCAGCTCGGGCATGGGTCTGGCGCTTGCGCGGGCGCTCTTGGCTGACGGCGACGAGGTCGTAATCGTCGGCCGGACCGAGACCAGGCTCGCCGCCGCGCGCGTATCGCTGGGCCATGCCGATCGCCTGACGACACTTGCGGCAGACATCACGCAGGAAGAGCAGGTGGCCCGCCTCTTCGATCGGATCGGACCGGTGGACCACATCGTAACCACGGCCGCCGATATCGAAGGGGCCTATCGGCTGCTGCCTGACATGGAGATGCAGGCCGCGCGCAGGGTCGTCGATTCCAAGTTCATCGGGCCCCTGTTGCTGGCGAAATATGGCGCGCCGAAACTGTCACCGCGGGGGTCGATCACGTTCACCTCCGGCATCGCGGCCTATCGTCCCGCGGCGCGCGGGTCGGTGGTAGCGGCGATCAATGGCGCACTCGAGTCGCTCACCTACGCGCTGGCCGTCGAACTGGGCCCCATTCGCGTGAATGCCGTCTCGCCGGGCTGGGTGGACTCACCGCTGTGGGACTTCGTTGCCGGCGACAAGAAGAAGGAAACACTGGAAGCCATGGCAGAACGCTTGCCCCTGGGGCGCATTGGGACGCCGGAGGATATCGCTGACGCGATTCGATTCCTGATGCACAACGCATTCGCGACCGGCAGCGTTCTGCATGTCGACGGTGGCCATCGATTGGCGTAAGGGTCGAGCGGGGGAGGGCGCTCCCGGCAGAATCGTCAACCCTGCAATCGGGAGCCTTCGCCCTGCGCGGTGCTGGCGTGGGTATCGCCCAGTCCATTCCTGGCCGCGTCCAGGAATTCCGCCAGCGGCGGGGACGGATCTCGCCGCCCGCGCCACAACATTGAAATCGGCACCGCACCAGCGCCTTCAACCCATGGCAAGCGCAGCGTTTCCAGTTCGACGCGACCCAATGCCGCACGGGGCAGGACCGCGCAGCCCACACCGCTGACCACCAGCGATTGAATGGCAGCCAGGCTGCCGAATTCGCCGACCACGCGCGGGATCGATCGGCGGAACGCCTGCTCGAACATCGACTGGTACACACAGCCAGGCCCTGTCACCAGGAAGGGCTCGCAGGCCAACTCTTCTGTCGTGACCGACGCGCGACGTCGCAAGGGATGGGAAGCTGGCGCGATAGCGATGAGGTCCTCGTGGCCGACGATCTCCCCCTGCAGCTCGGCGGAAGCCGGCGGCTCCCCGAACGCGAAGGCGACATCGAGCTCACCCGATGCAACGGCCTCACGCAAAGCAGCGCTGTTTGCGGAACTCAGCTGGAACCGGATCGACGGGTGTGACTTGCCGAAGGTCGCCAGCAAGGTCGGAAGCTTCGTCGAACATAGCGTCTCAAGCGCCCCGACCCTGAGCGTCCCCGACATCGCCGTTGCCCGCCCGCGGAATGCAGCGCGAACTTCCTCTGCGGATGCCAGCAACTCGCGTGCGTGCGGGCACAGACGATGGCCGGCGTCGGTAAGGCGAAGGCGGCGCTGCGAGCGATCGAACAAGGCTACGCCGAGGTCCGCTTCGAGCGCCTGGATCTGCTCGGAGACACTCGATTGCGCCAGGTGCACGTGCTGGGCGGCCCGGGTGATGCTCAACGACTCGGCGACGACCAGGAACGTTTTCAGGTGGCGGAGCAGCATGGCGCCGATTATATCCCAGCGCTTGTATATGCCAGACAGGGCCACGGAGTACACATGGTCGAGCGGGCCCGATGTTCGGGTCGATCGGCTACCGCCTTGAACGCCATCTACTTGAAGCCTCGCCCGGCAGCTTGATCGCATGGTACGTGCACTACGTGCGATGTATCGGACACTCACCCGGGCGCCTTCGGGCCCTTAGCGCCACCGACAGTCCGACCATGATCCAGAACACGTTCGTGGCTGCGGAAGGAAGCGCCTGGTAGTACAGGCTGTTGAGCAGAATCAGGGCGCTGCCGGCGATGTTCAGGATCGGCTGGAGCGCACGCTACTTGGGGCGGTCTTCCTGACGATGATGGTGCTGCCATTCATCGCGGTGCTCACGCCGTGGCTGTCGTTCGTTGACTACCGGCTGCTGTCCTGGGCAGGACAGACCGGCGTGGCAATGTCTGCAATGACTGCATGGTTGTTCTGGCGGTCGCACCGTGACCTGAGTGCAAACTGGTCTCCTTCGCTCCAGGTCCGTGAAGGCCATGAACTGATCACCTCCGGAATCTACGCCCATGTTCGCCATCCGATGTATGCGGCAATCTGGCTGTGGGCGCTTGCGCAGGCGTTGCTGGTCCAGAACTGGATCGCCGGGCCGCCGGCCTTGCTCGCCTTCGGCATGATGTACGCGCATCGGCGCAAGGCCGAGGAAGCGATGATGATCAATCAGTTCGGCGAGGCCTACTGGACCTATGCCGCCCGGACACCGCGGCTGCTGCCGCGTCTGTTCGAACGGAGCCGGTGATGGGGCCAGGACAGCGAACGCGTTGCAGACGACATGGCGGAGACTGCGGAGGCGGACGTCCGACCGGGGCAAACGTGCAGGGGGACCGGAACCGCCTGGACGATGCGACCCAGCAGCGGCGTCTGGCCGAGCGGCAGGAGTGGCGGACGGTACTGGGCGGGGGTTAGGGGGCGAACATGCGTATTGCTCGCCTCACGCCACTGCGCATAATGCATATCGACGGGACTGCCTTAGGGCAGGGCACAATGACCGCTTCCGACTGCGGTTTCAACCGGTGGATGCAACAGATTGTTGAAATCGTTCGGCCGGTGTTTCGTAGCCTAGCGTCTTCCGGGGCCGTCCGTTCAACTCTCTGGCCACGGCGTCAAGCTTGGCCTGCGTGATCGTGGACAGATCGAGACCCTTGGG